>NZ_JARAZV010000011.1:0-388591 GCF_033795085.1 Streptomyces sp. AK08-02 | reverse complement strand
GATTTTTGGCACGCTGTTGAGTTCTCAAGGAACGGACGCTTCCTTCGTACTCACCCAAGAGACTCTCTCAGGCTTTCCTCCGGGCAGTTTCCCTTCGGTCTTGCGTTTCCGACTCTATCAGACCGTTTCCGTATCCGATTTCCTCGGTGCTTTCCAGGTTTTCGCTTTCGCGTTTCCCTTTCCGGCGACTCCGACTCTACCAGATCCTTTCGGGCCTGATTCCCAGTCAGTGGGGCTTGTCCTCCCGGCTGTTGGGCCGTTCCGACGAGTGAGACTTTAGCGGATTCCCTGCCTCCCGAGCCAATCGGGAGGTGCGTCCTTTCGAACGCGGATTCCTCATTTCACAAATACGCACGCCAATGACATGCCACCGGCGCGACGACAGGTCGTCGACCGTTGCTGGGTACCTGCGGAATGGCTGTCCGGGGACCGACCGGGGTCGGCGCTCACGTCGAACAACTCGGAGAACACTACGTATGGCCCTGGAGTGTGTCAACTCGGTGTCGGTGGGGGTCCCGGCGGCGTAGCCTCGTGCACGTGACCACACATACGTGCACCCAGCAGTGGTGGGCCGCCTGACGGCGGCCGTACACACGTATGTACTCAACGGCCGCCGCCTCGGCGGCCGTTCTTGTTTCTCCCTCCTGAGGGGGTCGGCCCGCCGGGTGCGGTGGTCTCGACCAGGAGGTGGAGAAGAGATGACACGGGTCTTCAGCGGGATCAAGCCGACCGGACATCTGACGCTGGGGAACTACCTGGGGGCCATGCGACGGTGGGCCGCCGTGGACCAGCACCGGGCGGACTCGCTGTTCTGCGTCGTCGATCTGCACGCGCTGACCGTGGACCACGATCCCGCGCGCGTGCGCCGGCTGAGCAGGCAGGCGGCGACGCTGTTGTTGGCGTCGGGGCTCGATCCCGAGCTGTGCACCGTCTTCGTACAGAGTCATGTCGACGAGCACACGCGGCTGTCGTACGTGCTGGAGTGCGTCGCCTCCGACGGGGAGATGCGGCGGATGATCCAGTACCGGGAGAAGGCGGCACGGGAGCGGGCTCGGGGTGGGAGTGTGCGGCTGTCGCTGCTGACGTATCCCGTGCTGATGGCGGCCGACATCCTGGCGTACGGCGCCGACGAGGTGCCGGTCGGGGACGATCAGACGCAGCATGTCGAGCTGACCCGGGATCTGGCGGTGCGGTTCAACCAGCGGTACGGGCACACGTTCGTGGTGCCGCGGGCCACGCGGCCGGCGGTGGGTGCGCGGGTCATGAATCTGCAGGACCCGACGTCGAAGATGGGCAAGAGCGAGGACGTCGGGCCGGGGATCGTCTATCTGCTCGACGAGCCCGATGTGGTTCGGAAGAAGGTCATGCGGGCGGTGACCGACAGCGGGCGGGATGTCGAGTACGACCCGGAGGGGCGGCCGGGAGTCGCGAATCTGCTGGAGATCCTGGCGGCGTGTGCAGGTGGGGAGCCGTCGGAGCTGAGCGGTGCGTACCAGTCGTACGGGGATTTGAAGCGGGACACCACGGAGGCCGTGGTCGAGGTGCTCAGGCCCGTGCGGAGCCGGCACCGGGAGTTGTGCGCCGACCCCGGGTTTGTGGAGGGAGTGCTGCGGGAGGGGGCCGAGAGAGCTCGGGCGTTGGCGCGGCCGACCGTTGATGCCGCCTACCGGGCGATCGGGCTGCTGTCGGCGGTTTCCGAGTCCCGGGCCGAGGCCGTGATGGACCCGGCCCGGTAGACGCGGTGGCGGCCGGCTTCAGCTGGTGTTGCCGGAGGCCAGGGCTCGGCTGCGGTCGCGGGCGGCTTCCAGGGCGGCGATGAGGGCGGCTCGTACGCCGTGGTTCTCCAGTTCGCGGATGGCGCTGATCGTGGTGCCCGCGGGAGACGTGACGTTCTCGCGGAGCTTCACGGGGTGTTCGCCGCTGTCGCGGAGCATCACGGCGGCGCCGATCGCGGACTGGACGATCAGGTCGTGGGCCTTGTCGCGGGGCAGGCCGAGGAGGATGCCGGCGTCCGTCATGGCTTCGACCAGGTAGAAGAAGTACGCCGGGCCGGAGCCGGAGAGTGCGGTGCACGCGTCCTGCTGGGACTCGGGGACGCGCAGCGTCTTGCCGACGGCGCCGAAGATCTCGTCGGCGTGGGCGAGGTGGTCGGCGGTGGCGTGGCTGCCTGCGGAGATGACCGACATCGCCTCGTCGACGAGGGCCGGGGTGTTCGTCATGACGCGGACGACCGGGGTCCCGGGGGTGAGGCGGGTCTCGATGGAGGTGGTGGTGATGCCTGCGGCTCCGCTGATGACCAGACGGTCGGCGGGGATGTGGGGGGCGAGTTCGTCTAGGAGGGTGCCCATGTCCTGCGGTTTGACCGTGAGGATCAGGGTGTCGGCGGTTTTCGCCGCCTCCGGGTTGGTGACCGGGGTCACTCCGTAGCGGGTGCGGAGTTCTTCGGCTCGTTCCGGGCGGCGGGCGGTGACCAGGAGGTCGGCGGGGGACCAGCCGGCTCGAATCATTCCGCTGAGCAGGGCTTCGCCGATTTTGCCGGTGCCGAGGACTGCGACTTTCTGGGTCATGGTTGAGGTGCCCTCCGGGGGTTGCGTCGTCCGAGGTCATCCTCGCATCGGGGGCGGGTGGGTGGAGGGGTTGTCCGGTGGGCGGGATGTTTCTTCGCCCCCGCCGCCCCTACCCGTCCCATCCTGTACCTGGGGCTGCGCCCCCAGACCCCCAGACGGGCTGGA
The DNA here is from genome assembly GCF_033795085.1 of Streptomyces sp. AK08-02. Lineage (NCBI taxonomy): Bacteria > Bacillati > Actinomycetota > Actinomycetes > Kitasatosporales > Streptomycetaceae > Streptomyces > Streptomyces sp. AK08-02. The sequence goes on along the minus strand of NZ_JARAZV010000011.1, from coordinate 385,859 downwards.
AATGCGGGCCGGAGCCGTTCCGGTCGTTTGTCACTGGGTTCGGCGGCGGAGGGTTGCCGCGCCCAGGGTGAGGACCAGTAGGGCGCAGGCCGCGACGATCAGGGCGTCGCGTACGAAGGTGGCTGTGATGTCGGCGTGGGTGAGGACCTCGTTCATGCCGTCCACCGCGTAGGACATGGGGAGGACGTCCGAGATCGCTTCGAGGACCGGATGCATGTTGGAGCGGGGGGTGAAGAGGCCGCAGAGGAGGAGTTGGGGGAAGATCACCGCCGGCATGAACTGGACCGCCTGGAATTCCGAGGACGCGAAAGCCGAGACGAAGAGGCCGAGGGCGGTGCCCAGGAGGGCGTCCAGCAGGGCCACCAGGAGGAGCAGCCAGGGGGAGCCCGTGACGTCGAGGCCCAGGAGCCAGACCGCCAGACCTGTGGCCAGGGCCGACTGGATGACCGCGAGGATTCCGAAGGCCAGGGCGTAGCCGGCGATGAGGTCGCCCTTGCCGAGGGGCATGGCGAGGAGTCGTTCGAGGGTGCCCGAGGTGCGTTCGCGCAGGGTGGCGATCGAGGTCACCAGGAACATCGTGATCAGGGGGAAGATCCCGAGGAGCGATGCGCCGATGCCGTCGAACGTACGCGCGCTGCCGTCGAAGACGTAGCGGAGCAGGAACAGGAGCAGGCTCGGGAGCACGATCAGCATCGCGATGGTGCGTGGGTCGTGCCGGAGTTGCGCCAGGACACGGATCGCGGTGGCGATGGTGCGGGAGGCGTTCAGGGGCGTTGTCGGCCTGGTGGGGGCTGGGGCGGCGGTGCTGGTCACTTGGTTTGCTCCCTCTTCTTTGCCTGCGGGTCCTTCGCCTCGTCCACCAGGTGGAGGAACGCCTCTTCCACCGTGTCCGTCGATGTGCGGGTGCGGAGGGCGTCCGGGGTGTCGTCGGCGAGGAGTTCGCCGTCTCGCATGAGGAGGAGGCGGTGGCAGCGCTCGGCCTCGTCCATGACGTGGGAGGAGATGAGGAGCGTCGCTCCGCGGGTGGCCGCGATGGTGTGGAAGAGGGCCCAGAGGTCGCGGCGGAGGACGGGGTCCAGGCCTACCGTCGGTTCGTCCAGGACCAGGAGTTCGGGGGTACCCAGGAGTGCCACCGCCAGGGACACGCGGCTGCGCTGGCCTCCGGAGAGGTTGCCCGCGAGAGCGTCGGCGCGGGTGGTGAGGTCGACGTCGGCGATGGCGCGGGTGACGTTCTCGTGGCGGCGTTCGGCGGCTGCGCGGCCGGGGTCGAGGATCGCGGCGAAGTAGGCCAGGTTCTGGCGGACCGTCAGGTCGTCGTAGACCGAGGGGGCCTGGGTCACGTAGCCGATGCGGGTGCGGAGGGTGGCGTGGCCGGCGGGGTGGCCCAGGACGTTCAGGGTGCCGGTGACTTTCGCCTGCGTGCCGACGATCGCCCGCATGAGGGTCGACTTTCCGCAGCCCGAGGGTCCGAGCAGGCCGGTGATCTGGCCGCGCGGGACGGTGAAGTCGAGGCCGTGGAGGACCTTGCGGGTGCCTCGCACGACGGTGAGTGCTTGGGCTTGGACGGCTGTGGTGCTTGCGGTGTTTGCGGCCCTTGCGGTGGGTTCGACGGGCCTTTCGGGAACGGCCCTCGCTGGAGGGGGCTCGCTGTAATTCATCATGCGATGAATAATGCTCTCGGGTCGAGGGCGCGTCAAGTGCGGCGGACATGCGTGTGCGGCGGCCCTGGAGGGGTGCCGCCGCACGAGGAAGGGGGGATGGAGGGAGGGCGGGAGGTGGTCAGGTGGCTGTGGTTTTGGCTACCAGGAGGTCTACGTCGTAGGTCTCCTCGACCGTTTCGGACGGGAAGAGCTTGAGGAGGAGGTTCCGTTCCTCCGCCAGGAAGGCGGCGACCGCCTTCTTGTCGTGGACCAGGAAGACCGAGTGGCTGCCGATGTTGGCCAGGTGGGTGTCGATCGGGACGTGTCGGCTCCAGCGCAGCTCACGGCGGGCGAAGTCGAGGCGGCCCGAGGGGTCGACGGCGCGGCGGGAGGCGCCGTTCTGCTCCACGACCGTGTCGACGCCGAAGAAGTACTGGATGCGGTTCGTCTGGGCGGCGATCCAGGGGATGTCCAGGGCGTACGTGTTCCACCACAGGGCGAGTGCGCCGCCCGGGCGCAGGACACGGAGGGCCTCCGGGACGGCGTGGTCCGGGTCGGTCCAGTGCCAGGACTGGGCGTAGGTGAGGAAGTCGACGGAGGCGTCGGCCAGGGGGAGGGCGTTGCCGTTGCCTCGGACGATCGGCACGTCCGGGAGGGTGCGGCGGAACTGGGCCGCCATGCCGTCGCCGGGTTCCACGGCGATCACGTGGGCGCCGCGGGCGTGGAGGAGGGCGGTGGATATGCCGGTGCCGGCGCCGATGTCCGCGACGCGGGAGCCGGTGAGGGGGTGGGCGGCCAGGTGTTCCACGGCGTCGAGGAGGGCGGGCGGGTAAGAGGGGCGGTTCTGCGCGTACTGGGCTGCGGCTGCGTTGAAGGAGGTGGCTCGGGAGGGGGTGGGGGGTTGAGTGGAGGCCGTCATGTGGACATGGTGGCCGGGGGTGTTCGTGGGGGGAGGGGGTTTGGGTAAGTGTTGGGTGGGAGGCGTCCCGCCTCAGGTGTCCTCTCGGGTTCGGCGTTTTGCCGGGTTTCCTGTTCGGCGGGTCGATCGGCGGGTCTGTTGGGCGCGTGAGGCCTCGTACTCCTGGCGGTGGAGGGACTCTCCGGGGGCCTCTTTCAGGGAGCGGAGGAAGTAGGCGGTCAGGGTGCCTACGAAGCCGATCGTGAGGAGGCCGCGGAGAGAGGCCTGGCGGGCCGGGTCCGGGTGGGTGGTGAAGGCGCCCCAGGTGTGGCCGAACGCCAGCGCGCTGCACACCGCGAACATGACCACCACCAGGAGGGTGACGACACCTCCCACCTCCGCGATCCGCAGGCCCTCGTAGGCGAAGCGCAGGATGAGGCAGGACGCGATCGTCGCCGTCAGCGAACCCGCGGCCACTCCCACCCGGCGTGCCTGGTAGCCGGCGTCGTGGTTCACCCACGTCGTGCCGAAGAAGCGGAGGGGCTCAGGACGGGGGTCTTTACGGGCGTCGCCTGTCGTACCGGTCTTGTCGCTCACCCCTCGATTATCACCAGCCGGGCACCGGCACCGGATGGCGGTGCGCGTTCGGGTTCGGGTGCCGGTGCCCGGGTGGGTCACGTGGTCAGGAGCAGTGCGGTGCCACGTAGCCGTCGCTGCCCGTGAGGACGTACGCGTCCGAGACGTACTCGCCGTTGTCGATGTTGTCCCAGATGTTCGACGTACCGTACGGACCGGCTATCGCCTCGCCGGGACGCTGGCAGTAGATCGGGATCTTGGCGCCCTCGGCCAGTACGCGGACGATGGTGTAGCCGGTGCTGGGACCGCTGCGGACGTTGAGGCGGTAGCCGGGGGCGACCGAGTAGTAGCGGACGGACGTGGTCGCCGCCGCTGCTGCCGCCGCGGTCGTGATCGTCAGGTCCGTGCGGCCCGAACCGTCTTCGGGCGTTCTCTCCGCGATGTGGTCTGTGGACATGAAAAAACCTCCCCCGTTGGACCCCATGACTGCCATGGGGTCCCGTTGATACCCCTGAAACACGCCATGAAACACATGTACGGAACTCGTACACCAACGTCAGCAAGCCGCCTCTGTCCCCTGACCCTCATCGACTAGGCTCCGTGCGTCGCGCGAGCGGCCGAACAGCACGGGGGTGAGTCCATGACGCCACAGCGGAACGCCGGGTCCGGCGCGGAAGCGGAATTCCCGGAGTACGCCGGCCAGTACCGTCTGGACGCACGGCTGGGTTCCGGCGGCATGGGCGTGGTCCACCTGGCCCGGAGCACCTCCGGCATGAAGCTCGCCGTCAAGGTCGTCCACGGGGAGTTCGCCAAGGACCCCGAGTTCAGGGGGCGGTTCCGACAGGAGATCGCCGCCGCCCGGCGGGTCAGCGGTGCCTTCACCGCGCCCGTCGTCGATGCCGACCCCGATGCCGAACGGCCCTGGATGGCCACCCTGTTCATCCCCGGGCCGACCCTGGCCGACGAGGTCAAGCGGAACGGGTCCATGAGCGCCGGTCAGCTGCGGCGGCTGATGGCCGGGCTCGCCGAGGCGCTGCGGGACATCCACCGGGTCGGGGTCGTCCACCGGGACCTGAAACCCAGCAACGTACTGCTCGCCGAGGACGGTCCGAAGGTCATCGACTTCGGCATTTCTCGGCCGAAGGACAGCGAACTGCGCACCGAGACCGGCAAGTTGATCGGTACGCCGCCGTTCATGGCGCCCGAGCAGTTCCGGCGGCCGCGCGAGGTGGGGCCCGCCGCCGACATCTTCGCCCTGGGGTCGGTGATGGTGCACGCGTCGACCGGGCGTGGACCGTTCGACTCCGACAGTCCTTACGTCGTCGCCTATCAAGTCGTCCACGACGAGCCCGACTTGACCGGCGTGCCGCCGAACCTCGCCCCGCTGGTGCTGCGTTGCCTCGCCAAGGAGCCCGAGGACCGGCCGACTCCCGACGAACTGATGCGGGAACTCAGGTCGGTTGCCGCCTCGTACGACACCCAGTCGTTCGTACCCGAGCAGCCGCGCACGCCGATCACACCGAGCCCCCCGGACGAGGAGACACACGTCCGGCAGGGAGGCGACGGCCGCTCCCCCGCTCCCTCTTCCTCCGACTCCCCTTCCTCCGCGGGGCGTTCGGATCGGCGGCGGTTGCGCAGGCGCGTCCTGCTCGCCGCGGGCGCCGTGGTCCTCGCCGCCGGGTGTGCCGTCGCCTCGCTGCGGTTGGCCGGGGGTGATCCGGTCGCCCGGCCCAAGGACGGGTCCTCCGGAGCCGGTACGACGGCCGCCGCGGCCGGTTTCCGGGCCTGGACGGTGCGGCCCGACCCTGACGGCGACGCCGGGATGCCCCAATGCGCTTACGGTGGCGGGAAGTTGTTCTGTGCCCAGAAGGGCCTCGTCTCCGCCGTCGACCCCACCGACGGCACCGTCCTGTGGCGCCACCCGATCGACGCGACCGTCATTCCGAACCGCCCGCCGGTTCTGTCGGGTGGGCTCGTGCACCCCCCGCTGGACCTGGGCCCCCGACTGGAGGCACTCGATCCCGGCACGGGCCGCGCCCGTTGGCAGGAGACCATGTCCGACCGTGTCGCCCTCGGGTACGCGGGCGGCATGACCCTGCTCACCGGCATCGACGGCAAGGTCACCGGCGTCGACAGCGAGTCCGGCGACAGCAAGTGGCACCGGCGCATCTCCGGTCTGAGCAGCCCGCGGCTGTTCTCCTTCGTCGGCGACCGGCTCGCGTACGCCACCAGCACGGCCGAGGACGGGGCGAGCACCCGGGTCGCCGCGCTGGACCCCAGCTCCGGTGACGTGCGCTGGCAGGACAAGCTGGACGGGTATCTGCAGCCCATCGGCACCACCGACGCGGGCGCCTCTGTCTTCTTCGCCTCCCTCGACACCGTGTACCGGGACACGGTCGCCGTCGTCGACTACGACCCGGCGACCGGCGCCTCCCACAAGGTCGAGGTGCCTCTTCCGCTCCAGCGGGCCCACGGTGTCGTGCGCGGGAGCATCGTCTACCTGACGGGCGGCGGAGGTTCGCTGATCGCCATGGACCTGAAGGCGGGCAAGCAGCTCTGGCGGCTGGAGACGTCCGTGAGCCTCGCCTCGGCGCCGGCCACCGACGGACGGTACGTGTACTTCACCGCCGCCGACGGACGGCTGCTCGCGGTGAACGCCCGTACGGGGAAGCTCGCGGGGCAGACAGCGCCGCGACTCGGCTCCGCCTCGGACACGGTCGCGGCCTCGCTGTCCGCCCCCGTCGCGGCCGGCGGACGCGTCTACGCGAGCGCGCCCGACGGTTCCGTCTTCGCCGTGGACGCGGCGGACCCGGCCGGCTGGTGACCCGGTCCGGCTGAGACACGTACGGCGTCCGAAGGCCGTAGGGGAGAAGACGTGAAGGGCCGCTCCTCACCGGAGCAGCCCTTCGCGCGGGTGGAGATGTGCGAGGGCGGTCAGCCCAGCTTGGAGACGTCCCGGACCGCGCCCTTGTCGGCGCTCGTCGCCATCGCCGCGTACGCGCGCAGGGCGGCGGAGACCTTGCGCTCGCGGGAGACGGGGGCGTAGACGCCGTTCAGGGCGTCGCGGCGGGCCGCCAGCTCGTCGTCCTCGACCAGGAGCTCGATCGTGCGGTTCGGGATGTCGATGCGGATGCGGTCGCCGTTGTTGACGAGGGCGATGGTGCCACCGGAGGCCGCCTCGGGGGAGGCGTGGCCGATGGAGAGGCCCGAGGTGCCGCCGGAGAAGCGGCCGTCGGTGATCAGGGCGCAGGTCTTGCCGAGGCCGCGGCCCTTGAGGAACGAGGTCGGGTAGAGCATCTCCTGCATACCGGGGCCGCCCTTGGGGCCCTCGTAGCGGATGACGACGACGTCGCCGTGCGTGATCTGCTTGTTGAGGATCTTCTCGACCGCTTCTTCCTGCGACTCGCAGACGACCGCGGGGCCCTCGAAGGTCCAGATCGACTCGTCGACGCCGGCCGTCTTCACCACGCAGCCGTCGACGGCGAGGTTGCCCTTGAGGACAGCGAGGCCGCCGTCCTTCGAGTACGCGTGCTCGGCGCTGCGGATGCAGCCGCCTGCGGCGTCCGTGTCCAGGGCCTCCCAGCGCTCCGACTGGGAGAAGGCCTCGGCGGAGCGGACGCAGCCCGGTGCCGCGTGCCACAGTTCCAGGGCCTCGGCGGAGGGTGAGCCGCCGCGGACGTCCCAGTTCTTCAGCCAGTCCGCGAGGGACGAGCTGTGAACCGAGTTCACGTCCTCGTTGAGCAGACCCGCGCGGTGCAGTTCGCCGAGGAGGGCGGGGATGCCGCCGGCCCGGTGCACGTCCTCCATGTAGTACGTGCGGTCCTTGGCGACGTTCGGCGCGACCTTCGCGAGGCACGGCACGCGGCGCGAGACCTCGTTGATGTCGTCCAGGTCGAACGCGACGCCCGCCTCCTGGGCGGCGGCCAGCAGATGCAGGATCGTGTTGGTCGAGCCGCCCATCGCGATGTCGAGGGCCATGGCGTTCTGGAAGGCCGCGAAGGTGGCGACGTTGCGCGGCAGGACCGTCTCGTCGTCCTGCTCGTAGTAGCGGCGGGTGATGTCCATCACCGTGCGGCCGGCGTTCTCGTACAGCGCGCGGCGGGCCGTGTGCGTGGCCAGGACCGAGCCGTTGCCCGGGAGGGCGAGTCCGATGGCCTCCGCGAGGCAGTTCATCGAGTTGGCCGTGAACATGCCGGAACAGGAACCGCAGGTCGGACAGGCGTTCTCCTCGATACGGAGGATGTCCTCGTCCGAGATCTTCTCGTTCACCGCGTCGGAGATCGCGTCGACCAGGTCGAGCGTGCGGACCGTGCCGTCGACCAGCGTGGCGCGGCCGGACTCCATCGGGCCGCCGGAGACGAAGACCGTGGGGATGTTGAGCCGCAGGGCGGCGTTCAGCATGCCCGGGGTGATCTTGTCGCAGTTGGAGATGCAGATCAGGGCGTCGGCGCAGTGGGCCTCGACCATGTACTCGACCGAGTCCGCGATGAGGTCGCGGGAGGGGAGGGAGTACAGCATGCCGCCGTGGCCCATCGCGATGCCGTCGTCGACGGCGATCGTGTTGAACTCGCGCGGGATGCCTCCGGCGGCGGTGATGGCCTCGCTGACGATGCGGCCGACCGGCTGGAGGTGGGTGTGGCCGGGCACGAACTCGGTGAAGCTGTTCGCGACCGCGATGATCGGCTTGCGCCCGATGTCGGCACCCGGTACACCGGAGGCGCGCATAAGGGCGCGGGCGCCCGCCATGTTGCGGCCGTGGGTGACTGTGCGGGACCTCAGCTCGGGCATCTTCGCTCGCCTCGCTACTTCGGAGGGTTATGACTCCGTCGAGCGTACGCCGGTTATCCAGTGGGCGGACACATCGTCCGAAATGCGGGATGGGCGTCTCGGTTTCCGGTTTTCCGGTGCGGGTTCGGTGGGGGCTGGTCGCGCAGCTCCTCGCGCCCCTTACGGGGCTGTCAGGTGCCCCTGAATCACAGGGGCCACCCTCTCGATGATCAGCTCCGGGTCCGCCGAGGCCAGCGGCTCCACCTTGATGACGTAGCGCAGCATCGCGATGCCGACGAGCTGGGCGGCGGCCAGTTCGGCGCGCAGTTCGGCGTCCGGGAGATCCAGCTGGCCGGCTACGCGCCGCAGCAGCTGGGCGGAGACCAGTCGGCGGAAGGCTCCGGCCGCGACCTCGTTGTTCACGGCGGAGCGGACGATCGCGAGCAGTGCCTTACGGGTGGCCGGGTTCTCCCAGACCCCGAAGAAGAAGCGGGCCAGCCGCTCCCCCACGCTGTCGAGAGGGCCTTCGGCGAGCGCGCCGGGGGCGTTCAGGAGGGGGCCGACGGCGCCCTCGACGGACGCCTCGAAGACCTGCTCCTTCGTGCCGAAGTAGTGGTGCACCAGGGCCGAGTCCACCTCGGCGGCCTTGGCGATGCCGCGTACGGACGTCTTCTCGTAGCCGCGCTCGGCGAACTCCTCGCGGGCCGCCGCCAGGATCCGGTCGCGGGCGGCGGGGGTGTCCGCGGAGTCCGTACGGGAGGGGCGGCCCCGGCGCCGGGGGGCTGCGTCGGTCATGGCCGTGGTCCCCCGCCGGGCACAGCCCTGACGGACGAGGCCAGGTGGAGGCGGGTGAAGGCGAGTGCCTCGGCGAGGTCTGCGTCGCGCTCGGCGCTGGACATAGCGCGGCGGGTGTTGACCTCGATGACGACATGGCCGTCGAAACCGGTGAACGCGAGCCGTTCGAGCAGTTCGGCGCAGGGCTGCGTGCCGCGGCCGGGGACCAGGTGCTCGTCCTTGTTGGAGCCGTTGCCGTCGGCGAGGTGGACGTGGCCGAGGCGGTCACCCATGAGGCCGACCATCTCCATGGCGTCGCTGCGGGCCGTCGCGGTGTGGCTGAGGTCGATGGTGAAGTGCCGGTAGTCGTCCTTCGTGACGTCCCAGTCGGGGGCGTACGCGAGCATCTCGCGGTCGCGGTAGCGCCAGGGGTACATGTTCTCGACGCCGAACCGGACGTCCGTCTCGTCGGCCATGCGCCAGATCCCGGTGACGAAGTCACGCGCGTACTGGCGCTGCCAGCGGAAGGGCGGGTGTACGACGACGGTCGTCGCGCCGAGTTTCTCGGCGGCGGCCTGGGCGCGCTGGAGCTTGGTCCAGGGGTCCGTGGACCAGACGCGCTGCGTGATGAGGAGGCAGGGCGCGTGGACGGCGAGGATGGGGACCTGGTGGTAGTCGCTCAGTCTGCGCAGGGCTTCGATGTCCTGGCTGACGGGGTCCGTCCAGACCATGACCTCGACACCGTCGTACCCGAGACGCGCGGCGATCTCGAAGGCCGTCGCCGTCGACTCCGGGTACACGGAGGCCGTGGACAGCGCGACCTTCGCATCCGGGATGCGTACGACTGGTTCTGCCACGGAGGACAGCGTACGGGGTGTGTATGCGGGGGTGGGTTGGGGGCGCCCAATCGCCGTGGGGGTTCGGTTGTCGGGCGGCTGCGGGGCCGTGCGTGGCTTGTCGCGCAGTTCCCCGCGCCCCTACGGAGTTGCCGTCCAGGTCGCTCGAGAAGTTGCTCCTACTCCGTGCCCATGTGGGTGCCCATGTGGTCCAGGCGGCGGAGGATGACGCCCTCTCGGAGGGCCCAGGGGCAGACCTCCAGGGTTTTCACGGCGAAGAGGTCCATCGCCGCCTCGGCCACCAGGGCGCCCGCGACAAGCTGGTTGGCCCGGCCTTCGGAGACTCCGGGGAGCGCGGCTCGTTCCGCCGTCGTCATGGAGGCGAGCTCGGGGACCAGGGCCTGCAGGGACTCGCGCTTCAGCTCGCGCTGGACGTAGAGACCGTCCGTCGAGCGGGCCGCCCCGGCCAGCCGGGCCAGCTGCTTGAACGTCTTCGAGGTGGCGACGACGTGGTCGGGGGCGCCGAAGCGGCTGAACTCGCCCACCGTACCGGCGATCTGGGCGCGTACATGGCGGCGCAGGGACCTGATGTCGTCGGGGTCGGGCGGGTCGCCGGGGAGCCACCCTGCGGTCAGGCGGCCCGCGCCGAGCGGGAGGGAGACCGCGGTGTCGGGTTCCTCGTCGATGCCGTAGGCGATCTCCAGGGAGCCGCCGCCGATGTCGAGGACGAGGAGCTTGCCGGCCGACCAGCCGAACCAGCGGCGGGCGGCGAGGAAGGTGAGCCGGGCCTCCTCGGAGCCGGTCAGGACCTGGAGCTCGACGCCTGTTTCGGCCTGCACGCGCGCGAGGACGTCGTCGGCGTTGCTGGCCTCGCGCACGGCGGAGGTGGCGAACGGCAGCAGGTCCACGACGCCCTTGTCCTCGGCGGCCTGGAGCGCGTCCTGGATCACGGCGACGAGTTTGTCGACCCCCTCGGGGCCGATGGCTCCGGCGTCGTCGAGGAGTTGGGCGAGCCGCAGCTCGACCTTGTGCGAATGCGCGGGCAGCGGGCGCGCGCCGGGGTGGGCGTCCACCACCAGCAGATGCACCGTGTTCGATCCCACGTCGAGGACACCGAGTCTCATGGACGGAACGCTACTGCCAGCCGCGCCCGCATCCGTCCCCGGAGCGGTGCCGGAAGGGGCTCCGGGCGACTTACCCTGGACGCGTGCCAAAGACGAAAAAGGCAAAGGCCGACAAGTCGGCAGCGGAAGCCCTCCCCGCGAAGTCCGCGAAGGCTGTGAAGTCCCCGAAGTCCGCGAAACCTCCGAAGACGGTGGTGGTGAGCGACGAGAAGGGGCTCGACTTCGCGCGCGCGTGGGTCGAGTTCCCCGATCCGGCGGACGACGAGCAGGTCTTCCGCTGTGATCTGACCTGGCTGACCTCTCGCTGGAACTGCGTCTTCGGAAGCGGCTGCCAGGGCATCCAGGCCGGCCGCGCGGACGACGGCTGCTGCACGCTGGGGGCCCATTTCTCCGACGAGGACGACGAGAAGCGCGTCGCCGGGTTTGTGGCACGGCTCACGCCCGACATCTGGCAGCACCACGACATCGGCACCGAGTCCGGCTGGACCTCGGAGGACGAGGAGGGCTCGCGGCAGACCCGGCCGTACCAGGGGTCCTGCATCTTCCAGAACCGGCCCGGGTTCGCGGGCGGCGCGGGCTGCTCGCTGCACATCCTGGCGCTGCGGGAGGGTCTGGAGCCGCTGGAGACCAAGCCGGACGTCTGCTGGCAGCTTCCGGTGCGCCGGACGTACGACTGGATCGACCGCCCCGACGACACGCGTGTGCTCCAGGTGTCGATCGGTGAGTACGACCGGCGCGGCTGGGGTCCGGGCGGCCACGACCTGCACTGGTGGTGCACGTCGGCGACCTCGGCGCACGGCGCGGGGGATCCGGTGTACGTCTCGTACCGGCCCGAGCTGGTCGAGCTGATGGGCAAGGCGGGGTACGACCGGCTGGTCGAGCTCTGTGAGGAGCGGCTGGCGTCGCAGTTGCCGCTGCTGGCTCCGCATCCGGCTGACCCGGTTCGCTGATCTCGTCGGCCGATCCGGTTCGCCGGTCCCGTCCGCTGGTCCCCTCTCCGCCGACGTGGCGGGCTCAGGGGGCCGTCGCCGGGCTCGGGGCCTCGCTGTCGGCGGGTGGTGACGAGCCTCCGGGGTCGGCGGGCGTCGAGGTCACGGAGGCCGTCGGGGTGGGGGTCGGCGTGGGCTCCGGGTCCGGCGACGAGGACGGTGGCGGGTCGCTGGGGGGCGGCGTCGCGGGCGCCGAGGTCGTCGGGTCGGGGTCCGGGGACGGCGGGCTCGGGCGGGGCGGGCCGGGGGCCGGGGGGTTCGCCGGGGTCGGGTCCGGGGGTGTGGGCGCGGTGCCGTACCCCTCGATGGTGACGACGGCTGCCGCCGGTGCGATCGACACGCGCGCGTTCCAGTGACCGGCCGGCTCGCGCAGCGGGTCGACGTACACCTTGATCGTGACCGACTCGCCGGACCGCAGCGTTCCCGACGACCGGCTCGGGTACAGCCAGGACGCCCCGGTGGACGCCGTCCAGCGCACCGGCGTGTGCCCGGACGCGGTGAGGGTGATGAGTGTGGTGTCGCCGTCGCTGGAGGCCTCCACGGTGAGCAGCCCCGGGCTCTCCTTCGCGCCGGGAACCGCGCTGACGACCTCCACGGAGACGTCCGGTGAGCCGTGGTCCTTCCTGACGAGGCCGCTGGCGGGGCCACTGCCGGCGTTTCCCGCGTTGCCCGCGTTCTCGTAGCCGCCGCCCGCGGTCTCGCCGTCGAGGATGTCGTGGCGCTGTGCCTCGCTCGCGGTGGCCGACCGGTCCCCCGGGCCGCCCTCGCCGGTCGTCGGCGCCCCTCGGTAGGCCGCCCACAGGGCGAGCACCGGAGCGGCGACCACGGTGGCGACGACCGTGGTCGTGACGGCACGCGCGCGTAGCCGGTCCCTTCGGGCGGCGCGGTCCTTGGGGTCCATCGGGAAGCCACGCCGGTCGAAGCGCGGCGCGGTGCCCCGCGCGCGCGGGAGGTGCGCCATGGCGAGGTGCAGGGCCGCGCGGGGCGCCTCCAGGACGGGCAGTTCGGCGGGCGGGACGCTGGTGCCGGGCCAGGTGCCGGGGACGGCCCGCTCGGCGGTACGGCGGCACCGCGGACAGTCGTCGACATGCCGGACCAGCTCGCGGCGCAGTGCGGTGCTGAGCACCAGCTGGTGGTCGCCGGTGAGGCGGGAGACGCTCGGGCAGGTGCCGGTCTCGACGACGGCGAGGGCCGCGCGGGTGCGTTCGACCTCGCAGGCGGCGGAGGCGAGCAGGTCGCGGGCGGCGACGGCCTCCAGACCCAGGACGGCGGCCACCTCGTGGGCGGCGAGCTTGTGACGGACGGCCAGTTCGAGTGCCTCGCGCTGTTCGGGGGTGGTGCCGGCGGCCTCCGGCCAGGCGAGCTGGGCCAGTTCACGGCGGTGCGCCTCCTGGGCCTCCTCGGAGACAGGGACGGCGGCGGTGTCGGCGGCGGCCTGGGACGTGGCGGTGGACGGCTGCCGTTTTCCGCGCCGCCCCGCCGCGTGGGTGCTCTGACGTTTCTGCTTGGCCTCGGCCAGCTTGCGCAGACAGGCCCAGCGGGCCAGGGCGTACAGCCAGGCCCTGCGGTCACCGTCGGACTGCGGAACACGCGGCCCGCGCGGGCTGCGGCGCTCCGCGAGCGCGAGGACGTCGCCGAGGGCGGCGGTGGCCGTGTCGTGGTCGCACAGGACGGACAGGCAGTAGGTGAACAGGCCGTCCAGATACGGCTCGTAGCGCGCGGGCGGACGCTCGACCAGCGTGCGCCCCGCCGCCCGGTCACGCGCCTCACGGTGCGACCGGTGCGCGCCGGGGCTGCGGGTCGGGGTGTCCGGACTACTGCTCATCACCCGTGCGACCGTAGGCGCCTTACGACGACCCCTTCTGCCACCTTGAGCACTTTTAATCCGTACGGGTGAAACGATCCCTCAATAGGGGACAGGAACCCCGGATTCCATGGCTTGTTATCGACCTGACGTGGCTGATTGACACCGGGTGCGCGGCTGCCGGCGCTGGTCGCCGAGGGTGATGTCAGTGGTTCCGGTTACGGTTCGTCCCATGGTTGCCCGTACGAAGTCCGCGAAGGACCGCCCGTCCTACCGCTGCACCGAGTGCGGCTGGCAGACGGTCAAGTGGCTCGGCCGCTGCGGCGAGTGCCAGGCGTGGGGCACGGTCGAGGAGTACGGCGCGCCCGCGGTCCGTACGACGGCACCGGGCCGGGTCACCACCTCCGCGGTCCCCATCGGCCAGGTCGACGTCCGCCAGGCCACCGCCCGCAGCACCGGCGTGCCCGAACTGGACCGCGTACTGGGCGGCGGGCTGGTCCCCGGTGCCGTGGTTCTCGTGGCCGGTGAGCCGGGCGTGGGCAAGTCGACGCTCCTCCTGGACGTCGCGGCGAAGTCGGCGAGCGACGAGCACCGCACGCTCTACATCACCGGTGAGGAGTCAGCGAGCCAGGTCCGGCTGCGCGCCGACCGGATCAAGGCGATCGACGACCACCTGTATCTGGCCGCGGAGACGGATCTCTCGGCGGTGCTGGGCCACCTGGACGCCGTGAAACCGTCCCTCCTGATCCTCGACTCCGTCCAGACGGTGGCCTCGCCGGAGATCGACGGCGCGGCGGGCGGCATGGCGCAGGTCCGCGAGGTCGCCGGGGCGCTGATCCGCGCGTCCAAGGAGCGCGGTATGTCGACGCTTCTGGTGGGCCATGTCACCAAGGACGGCGCGATCGCCGGTCCGCGTCTCCTGGAACACCTGGTGGACGTGGTCCTGTCCTTCGAGGGCGACCGGCACGCCCGCCTCCGTCTTGTCCGGGGCGTCAAGAACCGTTACGGCACAACGGACGAGGTCGGCTGCTTCGAACTGCACGACGAGGGCATCACGGGCCTCGCCGACCCGAGCGGCCTGTTCCTGACCCGGCGCGCCGAGCCGGTGCCGGGCACCTGTCTGACCGTCACCCTGGAGGGCCGCCGTCCGCTCGTCGTCGAGGTCCAGGCGCTCACCGTCGACTCGCAGATCCCCTCCCCCAGGCGCACGACGTCGGGCCTGGAGACGTCCCGGGTCTCGATGATGCTCGCGGTTCTCGAACAACGGGGCAGGATCAGCGCGCTCGGGAAGCGGGACATCTATGCGGCGACGGTCGGCGGGGTGAAGCTCGCCGAGCCGGCCGCGGACCTCGCGATCGCCCTCGCGCTGGCCTCCGCCGCGAGCGACACCCCGTTGCCCAAGAACCTGGTGGCGATCGGCGAAGTGGGCCTCGCGGGCGAGGTCAGACGGGTGACGGGGGTCCAGCGCCGACTGGCCGAGGCGCACCGTCTGGGCTTCACCCACGCCCTCGTTCCGGCAGACCCCGGCAAGATCCCCGCCGGTATGAAGGTCATCGAAGTCGCCGACATGGGGGACGCGCTCCGGGTGCTTCCGCGGTCGCGTAGGCGAGACGCCCCACGGGACGACGAGGACCGCCGGTAGACTTTGCGCAGGTCTCGCCCGTCCGTACGAACACCGTGTACGAAGCGGGGGCGGCCCAGTACCTGCGACCGGAGGAGTGCAGTGGCAGCCAACGACCGGGCAGCAGCTCCAGGAAAGTACGGCGGGAGCTCCGGTGCCGATGGCCTGATGCGCGCCTCACTGAGCGCCGTGGCACCAGGCACGGCGCTGCGCGACGGGCTTGAGCGGATTCTCCGCGGCAACACCGGCGGACTCATCGTGCTCGGCTCCGACAAGACCGTCGAGGCGATGTGCACGGGCGGTTTCGTCCTGGACGTCGAGTTCTCGGCGACGCGGCTGCGTGAGCTGTGCAAGCTCGACGGCGGCATCGTGGTCTCCTCGGACCTGTCCAAGATCCTGCGGGCCGGCGTCCAGCTGGTCCCCGACCCGAACATCCCCACCGAGGAGACAGGCACCCGGCACCGCACCGCCGACCGCGTGTCGAAGCAGGTGGGTTACTCGGTCATCTCGGTCTCCCAGTCCATGAGACTCATCGCGCTGTACGTGGACGGCCAGCGCCGGGTCCTGGAGGACTCGGCCGCGATCCTGTCCCGCGCGAACCAGGCCCTGGCGACCCTGGAGCGCTACAAGCTCCGCCTCGACGAGGTCGCGGGCACGCTGTCCGCGCTGGAGATCGAGGACCTGGTGACGGTCCGGGACGTCTCCGCGGTGGTGCAGCGCCTGGAGATGGTCCGCCTCATCGCGACGGAGATCGCCGGTTACGTGCTGGAGTTGGGCACCGACGGGCGGCTTCTGACCCTTCAGCTGGAGGAGTTGATCGCGGGCGTGGAGCCGGAGCGCGAGCTGGTGGTCCGGGACTACGTCCCCGAGCCGACCGCCAAACGCTCGCGCACGGTCGACGAGGCGCTCGGCGAACTCGACGCGCTCAGCCACGCCGAACTGCTCGAACTCTCCACGGTGGCCAAGGCCCTCGGCTACACGGGCTCACCCGAGGCCCTCGACTCTGCGGTCTCTCCCCGCGGCTTCCGCCTCCTGGCGAAGGTTCCGCGCCTGCCCGGCGCGATCATCGACCGACTGGTGGAACACTTCGGCAGCCTGCAGAAGCTGCTGGCGGCGAGCGTCGACGAGCTCCAGACGGTGGACGGCGTCGGCGAGACGAGGGCACGCAGCGTCCGGGAGGGGCTGTCCCGGCTGGCGGAGTCGTCGATTCTGGAGCGGTACGTGTAACTCCGGCTCAGCCACCGGGGCCGCCAACTCCCCGTCGGCCCTGCCGGTCCGGTCAGTCCTTGTCCAGTACGAAGGATGTCTGGGCCTTCGGGAAGCCCTGAGCCTGTGCCTCCACGAGGTAGGTGTCCGCCGTCGCCGAACCCGCCTTCGGGGTGGCGCACTCGGGGGCGGACGCCTTGCGGTCCCACTCGAAGGTGTACGTGATGCTGGCGCCGCCGGACACACGGAACAGCAGACCTGCCGTGTTGTTGGGGCAGTCGGCCGAGGACCAGATGTCGTCGTCGCTGCTCGTCTGCGTGATCGTCACGACGGCCGTCTTCGGACCGAGGTCGATCTTGCAGTCGTTGGCGGAGGAGTTCTTGGCGATCAGCTGGAAGGTGGGCGTCTCGTCGGGCGCGTAGGTGTTCTGGACGCTGCGCAGGCTCAACTGGACGACACCGGCGGTGCAGTTGGGCAGGGTGGAACCGGCCGGAAGGGTATCTCCGCTGCCTACACTGCCGTTGACGCCGTCGTCCGTGCCGGTACCGCCGCCACCCGTGCCGGCGGAGCCGCTGTCACCGCCGGACGCACCGGCACCGTCCGAACCACCGGAACCGCCGGAGCCACCCGAGCTCCCGGAGCCGGCCGAGCCGGAACCCGAGCCCGAGCCGCCGGTGTCCGTGTCCCCCGACTCGTCGCGCCCGCCCGGGGCTTGACTGATCGCGGGCCCCGAACCGGACGGCCCCGGGGTGATCGTCTGCACGGGATCCTTGCCGTTGGCACCGTCCGTACCGTTCTTGCCGCCTCCACCGCCGGAAGCGACGATCCAGATGACCACCAGTGTCAACAGGGCGAGCACGGACAGCAGAACGGCCCTCCGACGCCAGTAGATGGAGGAGGGAAGCGGCCCGACCGGATTGCGCATAGATCCCACGGCGCAAACTGTACGAGAGATCGGACAGTTCACTCGCCCCACCCGCCGCCGGAGCACCAACTTTTCCGGATCATCATCCCGGCGAAGGGGGTGGATGACATGGGTGAACTGGCGCCGGAGGGGAAGCAGTTCATGCGCCGCCCCGCACGTCCAGCCCGGCCGCACCCCACCAGCCCGTCCGGCGTTTGAGAACAAGGCCCACACCCCCAGCCCGTCCGGCGCTTGAGAACAAGGCCCACACCCCCAGCCCGTCCGGCGTTTGAGGACAAGGCCCGTTCAGGGCCGATGGGGGGTCTGGGGGCACAGCCCCCAGGAACGGGATGGGACGGGTAGGGGCGGCGGGGGCGAAACAACCGGACGTACCGCACCGCATCGCACACCCCCGCACCCCCACATGGCAGGATCGGAACCGCCATGACTGCGCCCACGAAACCCCCGCACCGCGACACCGACACCACACCCCTCGCCTCCCCCCTCGCCGACGGCACCCCTCTCCACTCCCCCGTCATCGACTGGTTCGACGAACACGCCCGCGACCTCCCCTGGCGGCGCCCGGACGCCGGCCCCTGGGGGGTGATGGTCAGCGAGTTCATGCTGCAGCAGACCCCCGTCAGCCGCGTACTGCCCGTCTACGAGCAGTGGCTCGCCCGCTGGCCCCGCCCCGCCGGCCTCGCCGCCGACCCCTCCGGCGAGGCCGTCCGCGCCTGGGGCCGGCTCGGCTACCCGCGCCGCGCCCTGCGCCTGCACGGCGCCGCCGTCGCCATAACGGAACGCCACGGTGGCGACGTACCCACCGAGCACGCCCAACTGCTCGCGCTGCCCGGCATCGGCGAGTACACCGCCGCGGCCGTCGCCTCCTTCGCCTACGGCCAGCGGCACGCCGTACTGGACACCAACGTCCGTCGGGTCTTCGCCCGTGCCGTCACCGGCGTCCAGTACCCCCCGAACGCCACGACAGCCGCCGAACGCAAGCTCGCCCGCGCCCTGTTGCCGGACGACGAGCCGGTGGCCGCCCGCTGGGCCGCGGCCTCCATGGAGCTGGGGGCGCTCGTCTGCACGGCCAGGAACGAGACCTGCCACCGCTGCCCGATCGCCGGCCAGTGCGCCTGGCGGCTCGCCGGGAAGCCCGAGCACGAGGGCCCGGCGCGCCGTGGTCAGACGTACGCGGGCACGGACCGCCAGGTACGCGGCAAGCTGCTCGCCGTACTCCGCGAAGCCCACACCCCCGTACCGCAGGCCGCGCTCGACAGTGTGTGGCACGAGCCGGTCCAGCGCGCGCGGGCCCTCGACGGCCTCGTCTCCGACGGTCTGGTCGAGCCCCTGCCGGGCGGCCTGTACCGGCTGCCGCACAGCTGAGTCAGTCGGCCGTCCCACACAGCCAAGTCACAAGGCCGGTCTTCTGTGACGACCCGACGGGCTGTCCCGACACACTCACCCAGCCCTACAAATCACCACAAACAACCACCAATTACCCTGCCCGCTTACCCCTTCCCTATTTCCGTTACACAACCGACGGACAGCCGAGCGCTACCCGAAGGCTGGCTCGGACACCCCCGTGACAACAGCTCCGTAACTTCATCCCTGTACAGACCACAAGGCAGTGAAGGCCGACCGGCAGGGCGGGTCGGAAACGGGGACGGAGGCGGTCGGGATGGCGCAGCAGGGCGAGGTGCTCGGGTTCGAGGAGTACGTCCGCACACGGCAGGACGCGCTGTTGCGCAGCGCCCGTCGACTGGTCCCGGACCCCGTCGACGCGCAGGACCTGCTGCAGACAGCTCTCGTGCGGACGTACGGCCGCTGGGACGGCATAGCGGACAAGCGGCTCGCGGACGCCTACCTCCGCCGGGTGATGATCAACACCCGGACCGAGTGGTGGCGGGCTCGCAAGCTGGAGGAGGTCCCCACCGAGCAGCTCCCGGACGCGTGCGTCGACGACTCCACCGAGCAGCACGCGGACCGCGCACTTCTCATGGATGTCATGAAGGTTCTCGCACCCAAGCAACGCAGTGTCGTCGTGCTGCGACACTGGGAGCAGATGTCCACGGAGGAGACGGCCGCCGCCCTCGGCATGTCGGCCGGTACGGTCAAGAGCACGCTGCACCGGGCGCTCGCCCGGCTCCGGGAGGAGCTGGAGGCCCGCGATCTGGACGCACGCGCTCTGGAGCATGAGGAGCGGGAGCGTTGCGCGGCCTAGGCACAGGGGCGACCGGTCCCGAGGTCCCACGGACAGGGACAGGGACAGGGACTCGGCCACAAGCGACGGATGCGGGCGCCGCCCCACCCCCTGGCCAGGACCAGGGTCAGGGCCGGATCCCGGGTCCTGGCCGCTCGGGTGCGGGCACTCAGGGGTGGCAGGGGCATGGCGCGGGGCTGCTCATGGGACCGGCGTTGTCCGTGCCCGCGCGGCGGGCCTTTCAGGCGGTGATCACGGCGACGGCTGTGCTCGCCGCCCTCGCCCTTTTCGTCTCCGCCTGCGCAACCGGCGGCACCGGCGCCCGTGACGAGGGGCCGGCCGCCGCCGACGCCGTCGCGGGCAAGCTGAACCCCACCCCCCTGGCCTCCGCGTACGCCACCCCGGACGACGTGGACGCGGTCAGGCTCGTCGAGGACGATCCGGGGGTCGCGGCCTCGGTCAAGCGCGCGCTGAAGCCGTGCGTGGGGGACGAGTACCCGGTCGACGTGTCGTACGGGGACCTGACCGACGGGGTCGCCGACGACGTCGTCGTCAACGTCATGACGTGCAGCGATGCCGTCGGTGTCGGTTCCTACGTCTACCGCGAGGCGGGTGACGGATACCGGAACGTCTTCCGGGCGGAGGAGTCCCCGGTGTACGCGGAGATAGACCGTGGCGACCTGGTGGTCACCAAGCAGGTCTACAAGAAGGACGACCCGGTGACGAGCCCGTCGGGCGAGAATGTGATCACCTATCGGTGGACGGCCGGCCGCTTCGCCCTGAAGTACCGCACGCACAACGAGTACAGCGGCGCGGTCGACGGCGACGCACCGACGACGGCCACGAACTGACCCGTCCCACCGACCCGCACCCGCACCCGCACCCGCACCCGCACCAAGCTGTACCGCCGCCACACACGAGACGAGAACTGAGAGCACCCGGGATGGCAGACCAGACCCACGTCCTCTTCGTCGAGGACGACGACGTCATCCGCGAGGCCACCCAACTCGCCCTGGAGCGGGACGGTTTCGCGGTCACGGCCATGCCCGACGGGCTGTCGGGCCTGGAGGCGTTCCGCGCGGACCGCCCCGACATCGCCCTCCTGGACGTCATGGTGCCGGGCCTCGACGGGGTCAGCCTCTGCCGCCGTATCCGCGACGAGTCCACCGTGCCGGTGATCATGCTGTCGGCGCGCGCCGACTCGATCGACGTGGTCCTGGGCCTGGAGGCGGGCGCCGACGACTACGTCACGAAGCCCTTCGACGGTGCCGTCCTGGTCGCCCGGATCCGCGCGGTCCTGCGTCGCTTCGGTCACGCGAGCGGCCCGAACGCGACGTCCCCGGAGGGCAGCGCGCCCGTGACCGGCGGGGTGCTGGTCTTCGGTGACCTGGAGATCGACACCGAGGGCATGGAGGTCCTCAAGGAGGGCCGGCCGGTGGCCCTGACACCGACCGAGATGCGGCTGCTGCTGGAGTTCTCGTCCGCGCCGGGCACGGTCCTCTCCCGCGACAAACTCCTCGAACGCGTGTGGGACTACGGCTGGGGAGGCGACACCCGCGTCGTCGACGTCCATGTGCAGCGGCTGCGTACGAAGATCGGCCAGGACCGGATCGAGACGGTCCGCGGCTTCGGCTACAAGTTGAAGGCCTGAGTCGCCCCATGCGTTCCTTCGGACTCACTCGGTTCACGGGCATCCACACCGGGCTCAGATGGAAGCTGAGCGCCGCCATCGCGCTGGTCGGCGCGCTCGTGGCGGTCACGCTCAGCCTGGTCGTGCACAACGCCGCCCGGGTGTCGATGCTGGACAGCGCGCGCGACCTCGCGGACGAGCGCGTACTGATCGGGCAGAGCAACTACAACCTGTCGGGACGGCCGAACTTCCCCGGCATCAAGGTCGACGACCCGAACCTGCCGCGGGAACTGCGGGAGAAGGCCGCGCAGGGCCGCCGGGCGACCTATGTGGCCGACCGGCCGGACGGGGTGCCGGACATCTGGGCGGCCGTACCGCTCAAGGACGGCCACATCATGTCGCTGCACACCGGGTTCACCGACCGCAGTACGGACATCATGGCCGACCTCGACCAGGCGCTGATCATCGGTTCGATCGCCGTCGTCCTCGGCGGCAGCGCGCTGGGGGTGCTCATCGGCGCCCAGTTGTCGCGTCGGCTGCGCAAGGCGGCGGCCGCCGCGAACCAGGTCGCCAGGGGCGAGACGGACGTACGGGTGCGGGACGCCATCGGCGGTGTCGTGCGCGACGAGACGGACGACCTCGCGCGGGCGGTGGACGCGATGGCGGACACCCTGCAGCAGCGGCTGGAGGCGGAACGCCGGGTCACCGCCGACATCGCACACGAGCTGCGTACGCCGGTGACGGGTCTGCTGACGGCGGCCGAACTCCTGCCGCCCGGGCGCCCGACGGAGCTGGTCCTGGACCGGGCGCAGGCCATGCGCACCCTGGTCGAGGACGTCCTGGAGGTGGCCCGTCTCGACGGTGCGTCGGAGCGGGCCGAACTGCAGGACATCATGCTGGGCGAGTTCGTGGCCCGCCGGGTGCTCGCGAAGGACCCGGAGATCGCCGTGCACGTGGTGCACGAGTCGGAGGTCACGACCGATCCGCGTCGGCTGGAGCGCGTGCTGTTCAACCTGCTGGCCAACGCGGCACGGCACGGCAAGGCGCCCATAGAGGTCTCCGTCGAGGGCCGGGTCATCCGCGTACGCGACCACGGCACCGGCTTCCCCGAGGACCTGCTGGCGGACGGCCCGAGCCGTTTCCGTACGGGGAGCAGTGACCGCTCGGGACACGGCCACGGCCTCGGCCTCACCATCGCCGCAGGCCAGGCCCGAGTCCTGGGCGCCCGCCTGACGTTCCGCAACATACGCTCCCCAGGCGCCCCGGAAGGCGTCCCCGCAGAGGGCGCGGTAGCAGTCCTGTGGCTCCCGGAACACGCCCCGACAAACACGGGCAGCTACCCGATGATGCCGCGAACGAGCAACTGAGGCGGGTGGGCCAAGTTTCCCACCCGCCCACCCACCCGTTCACCGCATCCATCCAGCGCCGGCCCGCATTCCCAGCCCGTCCGGCGCTTGAGGACAAGGCCCGTCCAGGGCCGGAGGGGGGTCTGGGGGCGCAGCCCCCAGGAACAGGATGGGACGGGTAAGGGCGGCGGGGGCGAAGAAACGCCCCGCAGCCTCAGACCGCCTCAACCACAGCCCCACCCTTGACCGAACCCTCGTCCCCAGCCGCAGCCCCGGAACCCGCCCCCTTCTCCGCCTCCGGCCCCGCCCCCTTCAACGGAACCTCCTTCACGAACACCGCCGCCACCAGCACCACGACCGCCGCCACAGCCCCCACCAGAAACGCCGAGTGCGTCCCCGAGGACACCGCGTACTGGTACGCCTCCCGCGCCGCCGCCGGCAACTTCGCCAGGCTCGCCGCATCAAGCTGCGCCGACTGCTCGGTCACCTTGGACCCCAGCGCCCCCGCCCGCTCGCTCATCACGTCCTGCACCCGGTTGTTGAACAACGCCCCCATGATCGCGACCCCGAACGAGGACCCGAGCGTACGGAACAGCGTGGTCGTGGAGGACGCCACGCCCATGTCCTTCATCTCGACGCTGTTCTGCGCGACCAGCATGGTGATCTGCATCAGACAGCCGAGGCCCGCCCCGACCACCGCCATGTACAGACCGGACGTCAGCCGTGTGGTCTCCGTGTCCATCTGGGCGAGCAGGTACAGCCCGACGCTCAGCAGCACACCACCGGCCAGCGGGAACACCTTGTACTTGCCGCTGCCCGTCGTCACCCGCCCCGCGACCATGGACACGACCATCATCGCCGCGAGCATCGGAAGGAGCAGCAGCCCTGAGTTGGTCGCGGACGCGCCCTGCACGGCCTGCTGGTACAGCGGCAGGAACAGCACCGCACCGAACATCGCGAACCCGGTGATGAAGCCGATGATCGACATCAGCGTGAAGTTGCGGTTGCGGAAGATGTGGAGCGGAATGATCGGCTCGGCGGCCTTCGTCTGCCAGAACACGAACCCGACGAGCGAGGCGACGCCGATCCCGATGAGCTCCATGATCATGGCGGAGTCCCATGCGTACTCCGAACCGCCCCAGGTCGTGACGAGCACGATCGAGGTGATGCCGACGGTCAGCAGCGCGACGCCCGGATAGTCGATCCGCGTCTTCGCCCGCTTCTTCGGCAGGTGCAGCACAGCGCTGATGGCGGCGAGCGCCACCACGCCCAGCGGCAGGTTGATGTAGAACGACCAGCGCCAGCCCAGGTGGTCCGTGAGCGCGCCGCCGACCAGCGGTCCGCCGATCATGGCGAGCGCCATCACGCCGGCCATCATGCCCTGGTACTTGCCACGCTCACGCGGCGGAATGAGGTCCCCGATGATCGCCATGACGCCGACCATCAGGCCACCCGCGCCGAGCCCCTGCACGGCACGGAAGCCGATCAGCTGGCCCATGTCCTGGGCCATACCGCTGAGCGCCGACCCGATCAGGAAGAGCACGATCGAGCTCATGAAGACGCCCTTGCGCCCGTACATGTCGCCGAGCTTGCCCCAGATCGGGGTGGAGGCGGCGGTGGCGAGCGTGTAGGCGGTCACGACCCACGCCAGGTGTTCGAGCCCGCCCAGTTCCCCGACGATCGTCGGCATCGCGGTGCCGATGATCATGTTGTCCAGCATCGCGAGCATCATCGCGATCATGAGCGCGAGCAGTACCACCCGCACACTTCGCGGCTGCTTGCCCGACTCATGCCCCTCGACCTGCTCAGCCTGCTCGGCATTCTCACCCTGCCCGGTCCGCC
This sequence comes from Streptomyces sp. AK08-02, assembly GCF_033795085.1. Taxonomy (NCBI): domain Bacteria; kingdom Bacillati; phylum Actinomycetota; class Actinomycetes; order Kitasatosporales; family Streptomycetaceae; genus Streptomyces; species Streptomyces sp. AK08-02. The sequence goes on along the minus strand of NZ_JARAZV010000011.1, from coordinate 361,699 downwards.
CGGTCTGTTCGTCCACAACCGCTCGCTTGTCCGCCATCGTCTCCGACCCACTCCCCCACGAACTCCCACTTACTTGCCGACCGGCAAGTTGGCTACACTGGGGAAGCTAGACCCCTAACTAGCCGGGCGTCAAGTAAGTTTTTTCCCAAGGGCACTCCCGAGGGCCTTCAGAAGCAGAAGCAGAAGCCGGAGTACGGGCATGGACCGCACCAAGCAGCGCCGTCGCGGGGACACCCGCCAGCGCATCCAGGACGTGGCGCTCGAACTCTTCGCCGAACAGGGCTACGAGAAGACCTCGCTGCGTGAGATCGCCGAACGCCTCGACGTCACGAAGGCGGCGCTCTACTACCACTTCAAGACCAAGGAAGAGATCATCGTCAGCCTGTTCGAGGATCTGACGAAGCCGATCGAGGAGCTGATCGAGTGGGGCCGTCAGCAGCCCCACACTCTCGCCATGAAGCAGGAGATCCTACGCCGCTACAACGAGGCCCTCACCGAGGCGGCCCCCCTCTTCCGCTTCATGCAGGAGAACCAGGCGACGGTACGGGACCTGAGCATCGGCGACATGTTCAAGTCCCGGATGCTCGGCATGCGGGAGATCATCATCGACCCGGACGCCCCCCTGGTCGACCAGGTCCGCTGCATCAGCGCGATGTTCACCCTGCACGCCGGGATGTTCGTTCTCCAGGATCTCGCGGGCGACGCCGAGGCGAAGCGCGAGGCGGTCCTGGAGGTCGCGATCGGCCTGGTGACCCAGGCCCACGAGGGCGCGGGCCAACTTTCCTAGCCGGCCGACCGGACGCGGGCCGTCCTCACGCCCGCGCCGGGCAGTCGCACTCACCGCCCACGCGTCAGACGGTCACACCCTTGCCGCGCAGAAACGCGACAGGGTCGACGGCGGACCCGTAGTTCGCGGTCGTACGTATCTCGAAGTGCAGGTGCGGCCCGCTGGAGTTGCCCGTGTTGCCGGACAGGGCGATGCGCTGCCCGGTGGCCACGACCTGGCCGACCTTCACGTTGATCCGCGAGAGATGGGCGTACTGCGAGTAGGTCCCGTTGCCGTGCCTGATGACGACGGCGTTGCCGTACGCCGGCCCGTCGCCGGCGCCGTTGCCGCCGGCCTTGACGACCGTGCCGCCGTGCGCGGCGACGACCTTGGTGCCGCTCGGCACGGCGAAGTCCTGGCCGGAGTGGGTGGACGACCACATGCTGCCGGCCTGGTTGAAGCCGGCGCTGAGCGTGTACTTCTTCACCGGGTCCACCCAGGAGGCGGCCTTCTTGGCGGCGACCTGAACCTGGACGGCACCGGTCGAGCCGGTCACACCGGTCCCGGCGGCGGTCGCGACCCCGGCGGCCCCCAGGACGACCGAGGCTCCGAGCCCGGCGGCCAGAACTGAGACGCGGGAGACACGGGCCGTACGGGACTCACGGGACGGGGTGGTGGCGCGCTGGAACATCGAGACCTCATGGGGACGGGGACAGAAAAGCCACCCGGCACGAGCGATCCCGCCGGATGGGCAATCCCTTGGTAACCCGGAGGCCCACCCGTTCCCAAACTCCTGATCTACGACACAAGGTCGTAGATGCCCTTAAATTTACCTACTTCTTGACATAACAACCGGGGCCCTCACTCCCTCCCGACCACGATCCACCCACGCCCACCCCCACTAATTACGTTAGTAACGGACATTTCGCCTGTGCATCATGTCACCGGCCCGCAAGATCCAGCGGCGCCCGAATAAACCCGCTCCGACTACTGGCACCTCGCCGATACCCGTGAGTAATGTGCCCTTCTCGTCAGCGCCACTCACCCCCGCAAGCATGCCTCTGACAGGTGCATGCCCGGGCACCGCACTGCCCTATGTGAGAGGACCCCATCCCGATGACTACAGGCTCCTGGACGCCCTGGACCCGCCGTATCGGTCTGACCGCGGCCGCCGCCGTCGCCGCGGTGACACTGACCGGCCCCGGCACCGCTGAGGCCGCCACCACAGCGACCACCACGGCGACAACGTCGGCGGCCGCTGCCGCGGATGTCAGCTACGCCACCTGGCAACAGGACTGCCAAGCCGTGATGGACCAGGCGCTGCCCTATCTGAAGCAGCGCATAGCCGCCGCCTCCGCGGGTGAGAAGCCGGCGATCGTCTTCGACATCGACAACACCACCCTGGAGACCGACTTCGGCTTCAGCTACCCGTCCCCGGCCAACGCGCCCGTGCTGAAGGTGGCCCAGTACGCCCAGGACCACGGCGTGGCCCTCTTCTTCGTCACCGCGCGCCCGGACATCATCAAGCCCGTGACGCAGTACAACCTCACCTACGTCGGCTACAACGTGACCGGGCTGTACGCCCGCAATCTGATCGACCTCTTCAAGGACGTGGCCGACTACAAGACCGCGCAGCGCGTCGCCATCGAGTCCAAGGGCTACACGATCGTCGCCAACATCGGGAACAGTGCCACCGACCTCTCGGGCGGCCACGCGGAGAAGACGTACAAGCTGCCGGACTACGACGGCCAGCTGTCGTAGGTCGGCCGCCAGGGCATGCGAGAGGGGCCGGTGCTGAAGCACCGGCCCCTCTCGTCGAACATCCTGAGGCGGAACCTTCAGGGTGAGCCCTCAGGCGGAACCCTTGGGCGCACCCCGGAGGGTCACGCGTCCTTGCTCAGGTTCGGTCCGGCACCGCCGGCCGCCTGCTCGATCGGCGGGACGTCGGGCAGCGCCGCCTTCTCCTCACCCCGGAAGGTGAAGGTCGCGGTCTCACCCTCTCCCTCCGTGTCGACGACCACGATGTGACCGGGGCGCAGCTCACCGAAGAGGATCTTCTCGGAGAGCGTGTCCTCGATCTCACGCTGGATCGTGCGACGCAGCGGGCGGGCGCCCATGACGGGGTCGTAGCCCTTCTTGGACAGCAGCTCCTTGGCGGCCTGGGAGAGCTCGATGCCCATGTCCCGGTCCTTGAGGCGCTCGTCCACCTTGCCGACCATCAGGTCGACGATCCGCAGAATGTCCTCCTGCGTCAGCTGCGGGAAGACGACCACGTCGTCGACGCGGTTGAGGAACTCGGGACGGAAGTGCTGCTTGAGCTCGTCCGAGACCTTGTTCTTCATGCGCTCGTAGTTGGACTTCTTGTCGCCGGAGGCCGCGAAGCCCAGGTTGAAGCCCTTCGAGATGTCCCGCGTGCCGAGGTTGGTCGTCATGATGATGACCGTGTTCTTGAAGTCCACGACCCGGCCCTGGGAGTCGGTCAGACGACCGTCCTCCAGGATCTGCAGCAGCGAGTTGAAGATGTCCGGGTGGGCCTTCTCGACCTCGTCGAAGAGGACGACGGAGAACGGCTTGCGGCGGACCTTCTCGGTCAGCTGGCCGCCCTCTTCGTAACCCACGTATCCGGGCGGGGAACCGAAGAGACGCGACACCGTGTGCTTCTCGCTGAACTCCGACATGTCGAGGGAGATCAGCGCGTCCTCGTCACCGAAGAGGAACTCGGCCAGGGCCTTGCTCAGCTCGGTCTTACCGACACCGGACGGGCCGGCGAAGATGAACGAACCACCGGGACGCTTCGGGTCCTTCAGACCGGCACGCGTACGACGGATCGCCTTCGACAGCGCCTTGACGGCGTCGACCTGGCCGATGACCCGCTTGTGGAGCTCGTCCTCCATGCGCAGCAGGCGGCTCGACTCCTCCTCGGTCAGCTTGAAGACCGGGATGCCGGTGGCGGTCGCCAGGACCTCGGCGATCAGCTCGCCGTCGACCTCGGCGACGACGTCCATGTCGCCGGCCTTCCACTCCTTCTCCCGCTTGGCCTTCGCGGCGAGGAGCTGCTTCTCCTTGTCGCGGAGAGAGGCGGCCTTCTCGAAGTCCTGCGAGTCGATCGCGGACTCCTTGTCGCGGCGCACGCCGGCGATCTTCTCGTCGAACTCGCGCAGGTCCGGCGGAGCGGTCATCCGGCGGATGCGCATCCGGGAACCGGCCTCGTCGATGAGGTCGATCGCCTTGTCGGGAAGGAACCGGTCCGAGATGTACCGGTCGGCGAGCGTCGCCGCCTGCACCAGGGCCTCGTCGGTGATCGAGACGCGGTGATGCGCCTCGTACCGGTCGCGCAGGCCCTTGAGGATCTCGATCGTGTGGGGGAGGGAAGGCTCCGCCACCTGGATCGGCTGGAAGCGGCGCTCAAGGGCCGCGTCCTTCTCGAGGTGCTTGCGGTACTCGTCGAGCGTGGTCGCACCGATGGTCTGGAGCTCGCCACGGGCCAGCATCGGCTTGAGGATGGAGGCCGCGTCGATGGCTCCCTCGGCGGCACCCGCGCCGACGAGCGTGTGCAGCTCGTCGATGAACAGGATGATGTCGCCGCGGGTGCGGATCTCCTTGAGGACCTTCTTCAGGCGCTCCTCGAAGTCACCGCGGTACCGGGAGCCGGCGACCAGCGCGCCGAGGTCCAGGGTGTAGAGGTGCTTGTCCTTGAGGGTCTCGGGCACCTCGCCCTTGACGATGGCCTGGGCGAGACCCTCGACGACGGCGGTCTTGCCGACGCCGGGCTCACCGATGAGGACCGGGTTGTTCTTCGTACGGCGGGACAGCACCTGCATGACCCGCTCGATCTCCTTCTCGCGCCCGATGACCGGGTCGAGCTTGGATTCGCGGGCCGCCTGGGTGAGGTTCCGGCCGAACTGGTCGAGGACCAGGGACGTCGAGGGGGTGCCCTCGGCAGGACCGCCACTGGCGCCGGCGGTCTCCTTGCCCTGGTAACCGGAGAGCAGCTGGATGACCTGCTGCCGCACCCGGTTGAGGTCTGCGCCCAGCTTGACGAGGACCTGGGCGGCGACGCCCTCGCCCTCGCGGATCAGGCCGAGCAGGATGTGTTCCGTGCCGATGTAGTTGTGGCCCAGCTGAAGGGCCTCGCGGAGCGACAGCTCCAGGACCTTCTTGGCACGGGGGGTGAAGGGGATGTGCCCGGACGGGGCCTGCTGGCCCTGCCCGATGATCTCCTCCACCTGCTGGCGGACCGCCTCGAGCGAAATCCCGAGGCTCTCCAGGGCCTTAGCGGCGACACCCTCACCCTCGTGGATCAGGCCCAGGAGGATGTGCTCGGTGCCGATGTAGTTGTGGTTGAGCATCCGGGCTTCTTCCTGAGCCAGGACGACAACCCGCCGCGCGCGGTCGGTGAACCTCTCGAACATCGTTAATCGCTCCTCAGAGCGGTCAGGCAGTAAGGGGACGCTCCCCTCCCTGTCCTTCCGCAGCTTAGTCCCGCAAGCGGGGACCGCTCATTCCAACTGCCGACACCGGACCGAGAACCAACACAGCCTCCTGACCCCGTACGCCGACATATGCTCCAACCCGATCGTGCGAGACGATGTTCCCGCAGGCCAGGCAGATACCCTCACTATCAGTACGCCGATGGCGAACGTGAGACGGCCTTTTCTGCGCGTCGCCCCCTCCCACTAGGGATGTCTTACCCGTACGGACTGACACTCCATGCCGGATGCACGGGTTCCCTCCGCTACGGGCGAACAACCTTGCGCCGCCGAACCGCTCTGCGCACCCCCGGAATCGCCACTCTGTGCGCCCACGGGGACACCCAGCGTAACTCGCGGCCTGTCCTGGCGGTTGGCTTTGGCATGGCGCCCACGGTTCCCCTTCCTCGTCGCCCTCTTGATACGGACGACACCACGAGTGCTCTCACGCACGGCACCAGCGGCGACGACACGAGTCATGTCCGTCGTTGGTACGAGAACGAACTGGGGTGGACGACAGTGCCCGGTTCCGGTGGTGCCGGAATTCCGCTGCTGCTGGCCGTGGGCGCGTGCTTCGACGTGCTGGACGTGCCGGCCGAAGCGGGCTTCGCGGCGCTGCGCCACCGTGGGCAGCTGCGGGCGCCGGTCTCCCCGGTGGCCCTGCGCGCGGAGCGGATGCTGCTGCTCGTGGCCCCGGGCAGCGCGGACGAGTTGCCCGGGCTGCTGGACTGGCTGGAATGGGGCGGGCTCACACCGGAGCTGAAGGCGATCGGCGCGGGTGGCCGTATCGAGGCACCCCGGCCACCGGGACTCCCCGCACAACCCGGGCTCCCCACACCGCTCGGCCCGCCCGCACTGCCGGGGCTCGCCGATCCGGGCCATTCCCAGGGCCCCGCAAAACCGCAGGGGGCCGCTGTCTGGCTGCGGCCCCCTGAAACAGGATGCGGGAGCGTGATCCCGCTGCCGACGATGTCGGCCCTGGGGGGCGTCGGAGGCGCCCCCGATCTCGTACGGCTGGTGGACACGTTGGCGACGCAATGCCATCGCATCCGACTGCGGCGCGCGTGCGCTCAGCCGTTGGCCTTCTCGTAAGCCTCACGAATGGACGCGGGAACACGGCCACGGTCATTGACCTCGTAACCGTTCTCCTTCGCCCAAGCACGGATCTGCGCGGTGTCCTGGCTGCCGCCGGTGGCGACGCGCACCTTTCCACGCCCACCCGAAGCACGGCCTCCGGTACGACGGCCGCCCTTGACGTAGGCGTCGAGGAGACCGCGAAGCTTGTCCGCATTGGCAGTCGTGAGGTCGATCTCGTACGTCTTGCCGTCCAACGCGAACGTCACGGTCTCGTCGGCCTCGCCGCCGTCGAGGTCGTCGACAAGAAGGACCTGAACCTTCTGTGCCACCGGATTTCCTTTCATCGATAACTCGGGAGCCGGCCTGCGGCATGCGCCGCCGATTCGCGTCCCCTGTTATATGCAGTACTGCAGTACATCGGAAAGCAAACCGCTTTTGCGTGAAAAACACAAACCCCCGGGAGAGACCGACCGTCCCGCCATGGACCGGAAACGTGCGCGTTTCGGACATAGGGAACCCGGGCAGGGCGGCTCACAGAATTGCCCGATGCCCGATCACAGATGCAGAAGCATCCGGCTGTTGCCCAAGGTGTTCGGTTTCACTCGTTCGAGACCGAGGAACTCCGCGACACCCTCGTCATAGGAACGCATCAGCTCGGCGTAGACATCGGTGTCAACCGGTGTCTCACCGATCTCCACGAAGCCGTGCTTCCCGAAGAAGTCCACTTCAAAGGTCAGACAGAAAACGCGACGAACACCCAGCCAGCGGGCGGTCTGCAGCAACTTCTCCAGCAACTGATGCCCGACACCGGAACCTCTGAGGTCGGGGTTCACGGCAAGAGTGCGGACTTCGGCAAGGTCTTCCCACATGACATGGAGTGCGCCGCACCCCACGACCTCACCGTTGTCGTCGCGTTCCGCGACCCAGAACTCCTGGATGTCCTCGTAAAGTGTCACCGTCGCTTTGTCGAGCAGGATACGGCCACGGACGAACGAGTCGAGGAGTCCGCGTACGGCCTGGACATCGCTGGTCCTGGCCCGCCGGACGGTGATGGCTTTCGCGGTGACTTCGGGACGGTTCGCTGACATGAGCGGACGCTATCGCCCGGTGCGGTCCTGGACCGAGGCGGGGTTCTCGTAGGCGGTATGTTCCGGGGCTTCCGCCTGTTCCGAGTGTTCCGCCTCTTCGCCCTCTCGGGGCTGTTCGACCTGTTCCGGCCCTTCTACGATGCGAACGGCATCCCTGAGGGCGAGCCGCTGTTCTTCGCTCATCATGCCGAAGAAGGCGACGAGAGCGGCGGCGGGGTTGTCACTCTGCGACCAGGCGTCGTTCATCAGCGCGGCCGCGTAGGCGGCACGGGTGGAGACCGCCTCATATCGATAGGCCCGGCCTTCCGCCTCACGACGGACCCAGCCCTTCTGATGGAGATTGTCCAAAACGGTCATCACCGTGGTGTAGGCGATGGACCGTTCCTGCCGAAGGTCTTCCAGGACTTCTCGAACGGTGACCGGGCGGTTCCACTTCCACACCCGCGTCATGACCGCGTCTTCGAGTTCTCCCAATGGGCGAGGCACAACTCAGCACACTAGTGGGAGAAACGGTGAATAACGCGAAGGACGTGCGCTTTCACCTCGAACACCTACGAAACGGGGCGATCCTGTCCGGCCTGCCGGGTCTGCTCGGCCCGGGCGAGGGTGGCGTCGACGACGGCGTCCTCCTTGGCCTTGTTGGCACCACCCTGACTCTTCACCATCGTCACGATCACGGCGATGAAGAGCACGGCCATCACTACGGGGGGCACGAGCGCGGAGACGTAGTCCATGGGACCAGAGTAGTCAGGGCCGACGAAAGGCCCGGGCAGGGGGCCCGGGCCTTTGTGTGATTGCGGCACTGGTCGGCTGTTCGCGCGTTCCCTGTCCTGTTCAGCCCGCGGCGAGTTGCTGTGGGGGATTCGCGGGCGGTGTCGGCTTGCGGCGCGGGAAGACCTCGCCCGGGGTGGGGACGGGACGGGCGGGCCTGGGGGCGTCGGGCGCGGGCCGCGGGGCCGGGGCGGGCCGATCGGGCCGCTTCTCCGCGGGCTTCTCGCCGGGCTTCCTGACGGGCTCCTGGGCGGCGAGACCGCCGGGCAGGGCCAGGAGCCGGGTACGGGAGGCGGGCACCGTCGGTGCGACCGGTGCGCGGCCGGCCGTTCTGGCGCTCAGCCTGGCCCGTACGTCCCGCTCCGCGTGGCGCATACAGCGGTCCAGGAGGGTGGCGGCGACCGGGTTCCCCCGCAGGGCCCGGAGGGCGGCGAGGTCGTCCGGGTCCGGTCGGTACCCGGCGCCCAGCGCCTCCTCCAGGAGCGTGAGGTAGCCGGCGGCGGTTCCGGGCAGGGCGGCGCGGTAGCGGGCGAGGTCGGCCACGAGGAAGGCCCGCAGCCTGATCCCCTCGTGCGCCGCCTCGTCGACGGACTCGGCTAGCCGGAGACAGTCCTGGACGTCCTCTGCGGAGGCGGGGCCGGGGTGGAGGGCGAGGGCGAGGGCACGACGGAGCACACGCAGCTCCTCCGCACCGAACGCCATGCCGCCGCGAGATCCGAATGGCGTGGGCATGCGGCGACGATACGCGCTAATCAGACAAATTCGACATCGAGAGAGGGCGTGGCGCAGGGGTCCACCCGGGTGGACCTGCCTGACCCGCCGTTGGCCCGCCGTGGACCCGTACCGCGGTCACATACGGGCCACGTTCCGCTCGTAGACCAGCCGCAGCCCGATCAGCGTCAGCCACGGTTCGTGCTCGTCGATCACCGACGCCTCGCCCAGCACCATCGGCGCCAGGCCGCCCGTGGCGATCACCGTCACGTCGTCCGGGTCCTCCGCCAGCTCCTTCGCCATCCGGGTCACCACACCGTCCACCTGGCCGGCGAACCCGTAGATGATGCCCGCCTGCATCGCCTCGACCGTGTTCTTGCCGATCACCGCCCGGGGCCGCGCCACCTCGATCTTCCGGAGCTGCGCCCCCTTCACGCCGAGCGCCTCGACCGAGATCTCGATCCCGGGCGCGATCACCCCGCCGACGTACTCCCCGCGCGCGGACACCGCGTCGAACGTGGTCGCCGTACCGAAGTCGACGACGATCGCGGGGCCGCCGTAGAGCTCGACGGCGGCGACCGCGTTGATGATGCGGTCCGCGCCGACCTCCTTGGGGTTGTCGGTGAGGATCGGTACGCCCGTCTTCACGCCGGGTTCGACCAGCACCGCCGGCACGTCGCCGTAGTACCGCCGTGTCACCTCGCGCAGCTCGTGCAGCACCGACGGCACGGTCGCGCAGATGGCGATGCCGTCGATGCCGTCGCCCAGCTCGTCCCCGAGGAGCGGGTGCATGCCCATGAGGCCCTGGAGGAGGACCGCGAGCTCGTCGGCGGTGCGGCGCGCGTCCGTGGAGATGCGCCAGTGCTCGACGATCTCGTCGCCGTCGAAGAGCCCGAGGACGGTGTGCGTGTTTCCCACGTCGATGGTCAGCAGCATGGCCGTGTACCTACTCCGCCGCTCGCAGGTCGAGACCGATGTCGAGGATCGGCGAGGAGTGGGTGAGGGCACCGACGGCCAGGTAGTCGACGCCGGTGTCTGCGTATTCCTTGGCGTTCTTCAGGATGAGCCGGCCGGAGACCTCCAGCACGGCGCGGCCGTCGACGACCGCGACGGCCTCGTCGCACTCGCCGGGGGTGAAGTTGTCCAGGAGGATCAGGTCGGCGCCCGCGTCGACGACCTCGCGCAGCTGGTCCAGCGTGTCGACCTCGACCTCGATCGGGACCTCCGGGAAGGCGTCCCGTACGGCCTTGAAGGCCTGGGAGACGCCGCCGGCGGCCACCACGTGGTTGTCCTTGACGAGCGCCGCGTCCGACAGGGACATGCGGTGGTTGACGCCGCCGCCGCAGCGGACCGCGTACTTCTCCAGGGAACGCAGGCCGGGAGTCGTCTTGCGGGTGTCGCGGACCCGCGCCTTGGTGCCCTCCAGGACGTCCGCCCACGCGCGCGTGGCGGTCGCGATGCCGGACAGCCGGCACAGGAGGTTGAGGGCGCTGCGTTCGGCCGTCAGGAGGTCACGGGTGCGGGTCGTGACGCTGAGCAGCTTCTGTCCGGCCTCCACGCGGTCGCCGTCCTCGACGTGCCGCTCGACCTCGAACTCGTCGGTGCAGACGACGGAGACGACCGCCTCGGCGATCCGCAGGCCGGCGACGACGCCGCCCTCACGGGCGGTGAAGTCGGCGGTGGCGCGGGCCTCCTCGGGGATGGTCGCGACGGTCGTCACGTCCACGCCGCCGTCGAGGTCCTCCTGGATGGCGACGTTGGCGATGTCCTCGACCTCAAGGGGGTCGAGGCCTGCGTCGGCGAGGAGGGCGGCGAGCGCGGGGTCGAGGCCGCACTCCATGTACTCGTCTGCCGTGTCGGAGTCCGCGCCGCAGGCGCAGCCGTCGCCGCAGCCGCCGCTCTGGGCGAGGGGAAGGTCGGGGGTGCTCACTTCTGTCACTGCTCCTGGGGACGGTGCTCCGGCTGATGATGCCGGGTCGGGGGGAAGTCTGCGGTGTCGGTGGTGTGTACGGCCAGCGTCCGGTCGGGATTCAGCCGTAGGACGATGTGGCGGTGCCAGGTCGTGTCGTCGCGCTCGGCGTGGTCCTCGCGCCAGTGGCAGCCGCGGGTCTCCTCGCGGAGCCGGGCGGCGGTGACCAGGACGCGGGCCACGCACAGGAGGTTGGTGGACTCCCAGGTGTCGACGCCGGGCTCGGCGGTCTTGCCGTTCTCGTCGAGGGCGTCGCGGGCGTCCGCGTGCAGCCGCTGGAGCGCCGCCGCGGCGGTGTCCAGGGAGTCGGCGGAGCGCAGGACGCCTGCCCCCTCGGTCATGATGCGCTGGATCGCGAAGCGGGCCTCGGGCGCGAGCAGCGGGTGCGCGGGCTTCTCGGGGTGCGGGACGGGTGCGGGCACGCGCGCGTGGAGGCCGTCTCCGGCGTGGGCCTCGGTGATGTCGGCGACGATGCGCTCGGCGTAGACCAGGCCCTCCAGGAGGGAGTTGGAGGCCAGCCGGTTGGCGCCGTGGACGCCGGTGCAGGCGACCTCTCCGCACGCGTACAGGCCGGGGACGGTCGTGCGGCCCCGGGAGTCGGTGCGGACGCCTCCGGAGGCGTAGTGGGCGGCCGGGGCGACCGGGACGGGTTCGGTGACCGGGTCGATGCCGTGGGCGCGGCAGGAGGCGAGGATCGTCGGGAAGCGGTTCTCCCACATGTGGGCGCCGAAGTGCCGGGCGTCCAGGAACATGTGTTCGGCTCCCAGTTCCTGCATGCGCCGCATGATGCCCTTGGCGACGATGTCCCGGGGCGCGAGTTCGCCGAGTTCGTGCTGGCCGGTCATGAAGCGCACGCCGTCGGCGTCGACGAGATGGGCGCCCTCACCGCGTACCGCCTCGGAGACGAGCGGCTGCTGGCCCTCGGCGTCGGCGCCCAGGAAGAGCACCGTGGGGTGGAACTGGACGAACTCCAGGTCGCTGACCTCGGCGCCGGCGCGCAGGGCGAGGGCGACGCCGTCGCCGGTCGACACGGACGGGTTGGTGGTCGCCGAGAAGACCTGGCCCATGCCGCCGGTGGCGAGGACCACGGCGGGCGCGTGGACGGCGCCCACTCCATCGTGCTGGCCCTCTCCCATGACGTGCAGGGTCACGCCGGCCGTACGGCCGTCGGCGTCCGTGAGGAGGTCCAGGACGAGGGCGTTCTCGACCGTGCGCAGTCCCCGCGCGCGGACGGCCTCGACGAGGGCGCGGGAGATCTCCGCGCCGGTCGCGTCGCCGCCCGCGTGCGCTATCCGGCGGCGGTGGTGGCCGCCCTCGCGGGTCAGTTCCAGTCCGCCCTCGGAGGACTCGTCGAAGTGGGCGCCGGTCTCGATGAGCCGCCGTACGGCGTCGGGTCCCTCCGTGACGAGGATCCGTACGGCCTCCTCGTCGCACAGGCCCGCGCCGGCCACCAGGGTGTCGTCCAGGTGCTGTTCGGGGGTGTCGCCCTCGCCCAGGGCCGCCGCGATGCCGCCCTGGGCCCAGCGGGTGGAGCCGTCGTCGAGGCGGGCCTTGGTGACGACGACCGTCCTGAGGCCGGCCGCGTCGCAGCGCAGGGCCGCGGTGAGCCCGGCGACACCGGAGCCGACGACCACGACGTCCGCGGTCAGGGCCCAGCCTGGGGCTGGGGCGTGCAGCCGTATACCGGTGGAGGTGTCGGCGGTGGGGCCTGTGGTGCTCACGAGGCGGCTCCGGGGGTTCCGAAATGGAGAGGGATGTTGTCGATCAGCCGGGTCGTCCCGACCTTGGCTGCGACGGCGAGGACGGCTTCGCCCGTGAAGTCGTCCGGGATCTCGGTGAAGTCGGCGGGGTCGACCAGGGCGAGGTAGTCGAGGACCAGCGGGGGCCGCAGGCGGGCCGCGTCGTCCAGCAGGAGGCGGGCGGCGGCCCGGACGGCGGCGGGGCCGCCGCCGGGGACCTTCGCGACGGCGTGCGCGTCGGCGGCGGCGCGGGATTCGCCGATCGCGCTGAGCGCCTGGGCACGCGCGCGCGTGGCGGGCACCTCGCGGGCCCGCGCGCGCAGCGCCTCCTGGGCGGCGTGCCGGTCACTGCCGGCGAACAGGGCCTGGGAGAGCGCGAGCGCCGTGCGCCGCTCCTCCGGGGACAGATAGCGGTTGCGGCTGGACAGCGCCAGGCCGTCGGCCTCACGGACGGTCGGGACGCCGACGATCTCCACGCCGAAGTTCAGGTCGCGGACCATCCGGCGGATCATCGCGAGCTGCTGGGCGTCCTTCTGGCCGAAGAAGGCCACGTCGGGCCGGGTGAGGTGGAGCAGCTTGCCGACGACGGTGAGGACGCCGTCGAAGTGCCCGGGGCGGGTGGCGCCCTCCAACCGCTCCCCCATGGGACCCGCGCTGATCCGCACCTGGGGTTCGCCGCCGGGGTAGACCTCCTCGACGGAGGGGGCGAACACGGCGTCCGCGCCCGCCTGTTCGGCGAGTTGGACGTCGGCGTCGAGGGTGCGCGGGTAGCGGTCGAGGTCCTCGCCCCTGCCGAACTGGAGGGGGTTCACGAAGACGGTGACGGTCACGAAGCCCTTGGGGCCGACGTGTTCGCGGGCGGCCCGGATCAGGGTGGCGTGGCCTTCGTGGAGGGCGCCCATGGTCATGACGACGGCGTTGTGTCCCGGCACGCCGATGTGGCCGTGGGCGTCCGCCAGGTCGTCGGTGTCGGACAGGATTCCCCAGAAACGGCCGCTCATCGCTCTCCCCCGTCGCTGTCGGTGCTGTCGGTGCTGTCGGTGCTGTCGGGGTTCGCGGGCGGGCTGGTGCTCCCCGCGAGTACCCCGAGAAGGTCCTCGGCCAGTTCCGGCTTGAGCAGGCCGTGCGCGAGGGCGCGGTCGGCGGTGGCGCGGGCCATCGCCAGGTAGGCGGGGACGCTCTGCGGGGAGTGCTTGCGCAGCTCCGCGACATGCGCGGCGACGGTCCCCGCGTCCCCGCGCGCGACGGGCCCGGTGAGCGCCGCGTCCCCGGAGCGCAGCGCGTTGTCCAGGGCGGCGCCCAACAGTGGGCCGAGCATCCGGTCGGGGGCGTCGACGCCGGCCGCGCGCAGCAGCTCCATGGACTCGGCGACCAGGGTGACCAGGTGGTTCGCGCCCAGGGCGAGGGCCGCGTGGTAGAGCGGGCGGCTCTCCTCGGCGATCCATTCGGGCTCGCCGCCCATCTCGATGACGAGGGCTTCGGCGGCCAGCCGCAGCTCGGGGAGCGCGGTGACCCCGAAGGAGCACCCGGCGAGCCGCTGGACGTCGACGGCGGTGCCGGTGAACGTCATGGCGGGGTGCAGGGCCAGGGGCAGCGCGCCGACCCGCAGGGCGGGGTCCAGGACCTTCGCGCCGTACCGCCCGGAGGTGTGCACGAGCAGCTGTCCCGGGCGTACGGCGCCGGTCTCGGCGAGTCCCTCCACGAGGCCGGGCAGGGCGTCGTCGGGGACGGTCAGCAGGACCAGGTCGGCGTGGGCCATGACCTGGGCGGGCGACACGACGGGCACGTCCGGGAGCAGTTGCGCGGCTCTGCGGACGGAGGCGTCGGAGACCGCGGAGACGGCCACCGGACGGTGGCCGGCGAGTTGCAGGGCCGCGGCCAGCGCGGGGCCCACGCGTCCGGCGCCGATCACGCCGACGGTGAGCCGGGCGGGGCGGTCCCTGGGGTCTGCCTGTTGGAATGTACTCACTCGACGACGGCCTTCCCGTTCCAGTCCGCTCGGGGTACCGGACGATGTACCGGACGATTTCTCGTCATGTTAACGCGATTGGTCCGACGGGCGTCCGGTTGTCCACAGGCTGTGGGCGCCCGGCCGCCCTCCGTGCGCGGGTCTCGCGCAAATCCATGTGACCGTCCGGTCCCGCGCGCGGGATGATCCCGGGCATGAGCGATACGGCGGACGAGGGCGGGACACCGGGCGAAAGCCCCGGCCAGGAACACGACAGGGACGCGCAGCGGCTCCGGCGCCGGGCGGCGCTGCGGGGAGCCGAACGGGTCCTGGCGCGCCCTGGGTTCCTGGAGACGATCGGGCAGCGGCTGGCGCTGCTGGACGAGGCGCGGGAGTCGTACGACCTGGACGAGCCGTCCGACATCTACGGCGGCGGGATCGTCGAGACCCTGGAGAAGCGGGTCGCCGGACTGCTCGGCAAGGAGGCCGCCGCGTTCTTCCCGACCGGCACGATGGCCCAGCAGGTGGCCCTGCGTTGCTGGGCGGGCCGCACCGGCAACCCGGCCGTGGCACTGCACGCGCTCGCCCACCCGGAAATGCACGAGCGGAACGCGTTCAGCACGGTCAGCGCGTTGCGCCCGCTCCGGGTGACGAGCGAGCCGAGGATGCCGACGGCCGACGAGGTCCGCGACTTCGACGAGCCGTTCGGGACGCTGATGCTGGAACTGCCCCTCAGGGACGCGGGTTTCGTGCTGCCCACCTGGGAGGAACTGTCCGAGGTGGTCGCGGCGGCCCGGGAACGCGACGCGGTGGTGCACTTCGACGGGGCCCGTCTGTGGGAGTCCACCACCCACTTCGGCCGCCCCCTGGACGAGATAGCGGGCCTCGCGGAC
Source organism: Streptomyces sp. AK08-02 (assembly GCF_033795085.1). NCBI lineage: Bacteria > Bacillati > Actinomycetota > Actinomycetes > Kitasatosporales > Streptomycetaceae > Streptomyces > Streptomyces sp. AK08-02. Next base: position 346,268 of record NZ_JARAZV010000011.1, on the reverse strand, counting down.
AGCGTCTACGTGTCCCTCTACAAGTCCCTCGACGGTTACGGCGGCGCCGTCCTGGCCGGTCCCGGGACCCTCGTCGAGGAGGCGAAGGCCTGGCGGCACCGGTACGGCGGCGCGGTCTTCCAGCAGTTCCCCACCGTCCTGTCCGCTCTCGTCGGCCTGGACCGCGAACTGCCCCGCCTCCCGGAGTACGTGGCGCACGCGCGCGTGGTCGCCGCCGCGCTGCGGGAGGGCTTCGCGGCGGCCGGGGTTCCGTGGTCGCGCGTCCACCCGGAGGTGCCGCACACGAACGAGTTCCAGGTCTGGCTGCCGTACGACCGCGAGGCCGTCGTGGAGGCCGCGATCCGGCAGGGCGAGGAGACGAAGACCCTCCTGTTCGCCAACGAGTGGGCCCGCGGCGGCCCGGGCCTCGCGGTCACGGAGGTGTTCGTCCGTGCCACCGGCCTGGAGTGGACGGCACGGGACGTGCGGGCGGCGGTGAAGGGGTTCGTGGCGCGCCTGTAGGAACCCGTGGGGGTCTTCGCGGCGGCGTTGTCAGTGGCGGGGTGCACCATGTGGACATGAGCGTGAGCATCGACGTGTGCGGGCTGGGGCGGGAGCGGATCAGCGTCGTGCCGTCCCCGTTGGCCGAGCTCGGCATGGCGCTGCACGCGCTGACCGAACCGGGGCACCACCCCCGCCTGCAGGGCTGGGCGACGGGAGTGACCGCCGGGCTCGACCCGCATCTGGCCGACCGGATGTGCGAGGCCGACTTCCTGTGGCGCTCCACGTTCCCGGACATCTTCCTGCCGTACGCGGGCCTGGGCGCGGGCACGCTGCCCGCCGGCACGCTCGACGCGGAACTCGACCAGCTGGACCGGTTGACGGACGAACAGTTCGTGGACGCCTGCCTGGAGTTCACCTGCGCGCTGCCGTACGACGAGCAGGGCGCCGGGGCGCTCACCGACCCCGGGGCTCGTCGGCGGGCCCTGGATCTGGCCGTCTCACGGGGGCCTCGTCAGCTCCGGTTCACCAGGCGCCTGCTGGACGACCCGCCCCTCATCCGCGCCTGGCTGCGACAGCTGCTGGTGGACTGCGAGGAGGCCTTCTTCGCCGAGACCTGGTCCCGACTGCAGCCGCAGCTCATGGCGGACGCCCGGCACAAGACGGACCTTCTGCACCGCAAGGGTCTGCCGGAGGCGCTGGCAGCGGTGTCGTCGGCGGTCACGCTCGACGAGGCGGCGGGCCTGATCACCGTCGACAAGCTGGGCAACGGCCACACGACGGCGGCCGGCAGTCTTCTGCTCGTCCCGACGAGCCTGGGCTGGCCCCATCTGATGGTCCTGCACCGGTTCGGCTGGCAGCCGGTCCTGCACTACCCGGCGGGCTCCCCCGAGCTGGCGGCCCCGCCCTCGGTCGAGCAGCTCGGCCTGCGCCTGACCGCGCTGTCCCACCCGGTGCGGATGCGACTGTGCCGGCAGCTGGCCCGCAGCTCGTTCACGACGACCGAGCTGGCGCGGACGCACAACATGACGGCACCCGAGATATCCCGGCATCTCGCCGTCCTGAGAAAGGCCGGCCTGACCACCACCCGCCGGCGCGGCCGGTACGTCCTGCATCAACTGGACGTGACGATGGTGGCCCGGCTGGGCAGCGACTTCCTGGAGGGCATCCTCAGGTAGTGGCCCCGCCCGCCCGCACGAGCCCCGTCTCGTAGGCGAGGACGACGACCTGGACCCGGTCCCGCAGCCCCAGCTTGGTCAGGATGCGGCCCACGTGGGTCTTCACGGTCGCCTCCGACAGCACCAGCCGGGCCGCGATCTCGCCGTTCGACAGGCCCTGGGCGACCAGGATCATGACCTCGCGCTCCCGGCCCGTGAGCCGTTCCAGCTCCTTGTACTGCGGCTCTTTGCCGGTGCTCGGCAGCATGGGCGCGAAGCGGTCGAGGAGCCGCCGGGTCGTCGAGGGGGCCACGACCGCGTCGCCGCTGTGCACGGAGCGGATGGCGGTGAGGAGTTCGCCGGGCGGCACGTCCTTGAGCATGAAACCGGAGGCGCCCGCCTTCAGCCCGGAGAAGGCGTACTCGTCGAGGTCGAAGGTGGTCAGGATCAGCACCTTGGGCGGGTTGTCGCCCTGGCAGATGCGCCGGGTGGTCTCCACCCCGTCGAGCTTCGGCATGCGTACGTCCATCAGCACCACGTCGACCTCGGTCTCCCGCAGCACCTGGAGGGCCTCCACGCCGTCGCCCGCCTCCGCGACGACCTCCATGTCCGGCTGGGCGTCGAGCACCATCCGGAACCCGGTGCGCAGCAGCACCTGGTCGTCGACGAGCATCACACGGATGTGCATGGTGGGGTCCTCCGGTCGGTACGTCTCGAACATCAATGCGTCGATCGAACGTGCACGTGTCAATGAGCGGGTTTGAGCGGCAACAGGGCGCTGATGCGAAAGCCGCCGCCCGGGCGCGGACCCGCGTCCAGGGTGCCGCCCACCATGCCGACCCGCTCGCGCATACCGATCAGCCCGTGTCCCTGTCCGTCGACGCCGCCCTCCTCGTAGTGCTCGTGCGGGGCGCCCTTGCCGTCGTCCTCGACGAGCAGGCCGAGACCGTCGTCGAAGTAGACCAGACGCACGCTCGCTCCGGTGTTCGGACCGCCGTGCTTGCGGGTGTTGGTGAGCGCCTCCTGCACGATGCGGTACGCCGTCAGCTCCACGCCGCTGGGCAGCGGACGCGGGGTGCCCTCGACCCTGTAGTCGACGGGCAGGCCCGAGGTACGGCACTGCTCGATCAGCTCGTCGAGCTGCTCGACGTCCGGCTGCGGAACGTACTCGCAGCCCTCCTGGTGCTCGCCGGTGCGCAGGACGCCGAGCAGCCGGCGCATCTCGGCGAGGGCCTGACGGCCGGTCCCGGAGATGGTCTCCAGGGCCTTCTTCGCCTGTTCGGGGGCGGTGTCGAGGACGTAGGCGGCGCCGTCGGCCTGGACCACCATCACGGAGACGTTGTGCGCGACGACGTCGTGCAGCTCGCGGGCGATCCGGGCACGCTCGGCGGCGACCGCGACCTTGGCCTGCGCCTCGCGCTCCTTCTCCAGGCGGGCGGCGCGCTCCTCCAGCTGGGCGAAGTAGGCGCGACGGGTGCGCAACGAGTCACCGAGCACCCAGGCGAGGGCGAACGGAACCGCCAGGAAGACCATCAGGGCGAGATTGCCCGCGGTGCTCGATTCCTTCTCCGGCCAGCGCAACTGGGCCAGCGGGGACGCGCACAGGCCACCGATCAGCGCGAACCGTGAGGCCCAGCGGGGTCCGCTCACCGCCACGGTGTAGACGATCACCAGCAGGGCGAAGTCGGCGGCCACGATCTGGACGTCCAGAGCCAGCTGCGCCACCCCCACCACGGCGGCCAGCACGAGCATCTGCTCGGGCATACGCCGGCGCAGGGCGATCACCAGGCACAGCAGGAGGGTCAGAACGCCGGTCGCCGCCGGGGACCCGGCACCCGGAGTGTCGTTCTGGACGGCTCCGCTCAGCATGGAGATCCCGAACAGGAAGACGGCCCAGGAGCCGTCGACCCATGTCGGGTGTCTGCGGAGGAAGTCATAGACGCGTTGCACGTAACCCAGCGTAGGGAAGCGTTGTGCGTGCAGGGGTCAACCGGAGGGTCGATCCGCAACGGCCCGGTGTACTCCGCAAGGTGGAGACCCTCTCCCCTGGCTGGCGGGGGTCAGGGCCCTAGCCTGGCCTCGTGGCAGGAGAGACGGCGGGCGCGGTGACGGGCGGCACAGCGGGCGAGTGGCGTGGCTGGCGGGCGGCGACACAGGAGGCGCTCTACGGCGAACACGGGTTCTACCGCAGGCCGGAGGGCCCCGCCGGGCACTTCCGTACGTCCGTCCACGCGTCGCCGCTCTTCGCCGGCGCGGTGGCGCGGCTGCTGTGCCGGGTCGACGAGGCGCTCGGCCGGCCCGCGTCGCTCGGCTTCGTCGACATGGGCGCGGGCCGGGGCGAGCTCGTGACCGGTGTCCTCGCGGCCCTGCCCCCGGAAGTGGCCGCCCGCGCGCGCGGGTACGCCGTCGAGCTGGCCGACCGGCCCGCGGACCTCGATCACCGCGTCGAGTGGCTGACCGAGCCCCCCGCCGGCCTCACCGGCCTGCTGTTCGCCAACGAGTGGCTGGACAACGTCCCCGTGGAGGTGGCGGAGGTCGACCCCGAGGGCGTGGCGCGCCGGGTTCTCGTACGACGGGACGGGACCGAGCGGCTCGGGGAACCGGTCTCCGGAGCCGATGTGGAGTGGCTGGCGCGGTGGTGGCCGTTGCCGCCGGAGCCGGGGCTTCGGGCCGAGATCGGGCTCCCCAGGGACACCGCCTGGGCCGCCGCCCGGGCCGCCGTCGAGCGGGGGCTCGCCGTCGCCGTCGACTACGCGCACACCGCCGGCGCCCGGCCGCCCTTCGGGACGCTCACCGGCTTCCGGGCCGGACGCGAGAGCGCGCCCGTGCCGGACGGTTCGTGCGATCTGACGGCCCATGTGGCGCTGGACGCCTGCGCGGGGCCGGGGGCACGGCTGCTGACCCAGCGGGAGTCCCTGCACGCCCTCGGGGTGGCCGGCGGGCGCCCCGCGCTGTCCCTGGCCTCCACGGACCCCGCGGCCTACGTAAGGGCCCTGGCGGGCGCCGGGGAGGCCGCCGAGCTGACGGCGACGGGCGGCCTCGGGGACTTCGGGTGGCTGGTGGAGCCGAGGGGAATCGCCGACCCGCTTCTCTGAGGACCCGCTTCTCTGAGGACCCGCTTCTCTGAGGACCCGCTTCTCTGAGGACCCGCTTCTCTGAGGACCCGCTTCTCTGAGGACCCGCTTCGCGGGCCCCGGAGCTACTTGTCGATGTCCCCGACCACGAAGAACAGAGACCCCAGGATCGCCACCATGTCCGCGACCAGCGTCCCGGGCAGCAGGACCGCCAGCGCCTGGATGTTGTTGTAGGAGGCCGAGCGCAGCTTCAGCCGGTGCGGGGTCTTCTCGCCCTTGCTGACGAGGTAGTAGCCGTTGATGCCGAGGGGGTTCTCGGTCCACGCGTACGTGTGACCCTCGGGCGCCTTCAGGACCTTCGGCAGCCGCTGGTTGATCGGGCCGGGCGGCAGTTCGGCGAGGCGGTCGAGGCAGGCGTCGGCCAGGTCGAGCGCGTTGTACGTCTGCTCCAGGAGGCACTCGAAGCGGGCGAGGCAGTCGCCCTCCTGCCGGGTGACGACCTTCAGGGTGTCCTGGAGCTCGCCGTACGCCAGATACGGCTCGTCCCGGCGCAGGTCGAAGTCGACACCCGAGGCACGCGCGATCGGCCCGCTCACGCCGTACGCGTGCACGGCCTCCGCCGAGAGCGCGCCCACGCCGCGCGTGCGGCCCCGGAAGATGTCGTTGCCGAGCACCAGGTCGTCGAACCGGTCCATGCGCGAGCGCACGGACGAGACGGCCGCACGCGCGCGTGTCGCCCATCCCGCGGGCAGGTCCTCCTTGAGGCCCCCCACGCGGTTGAACATGTAGTGCATACGCCCGCCGGAGACCTCCTCCATGACGTGCTGGAGTTCCTCGCGTTCCGTGAAGGCGTAGAAGATCGGGGTGATCCCGCCCAGCTCCAGCGGGTACGAGCCCAGGAACATCAGATGGTTGAGCACCCGGTTCAGCTCCGCGAGCAGCGTGCGCGTCCACACCGCGCGCGTGGGGACCTCCATACCGAGCATCCGCTCCACGGCGAGGACCACGCCCAGCTCGTTGGAGAACGCCGACAGCCAGTCGTGCCGATTGGCCAGCATGATGATCTGACGGTAGTCGCGCGCCTCGAAGAGCTTCTCCGCGCCGCGGTGCATATAGCCGATCACCGGCTCCGCGTGCTGGATCCGCTCGCCGTCGAGCACGAGCCGCAGCCGCAGCACGCCGTGCGTGGACGGGTGCTGTGGCCCGATGTTGAGCACCATGTCGGTGCTCTCCGCGGCGCCGCCGATTCCGACGATCGTCTCGGTGGGCGCCGTGGTCTCCGTCGAGGGACTCATGGACACAGTCTGTCGTACGTACGCTTGCGCCATGGAGACGGGGAGCCCGGAGACCACGGGCGAAACGCGAGGCGAACCGCACGACGGGCAGCACGACGAGCCGGTGTGGAGGGCGCTGCCGAGGGACCTGCTGCGGATGCGCCGACTGCTGCTGGTGGTCTGGCTGGGGTCGCTGACGCTCGGTGCCGGGCTGCTGCCCGGTCTGCTCGCCGGTCCCGCCTGGGCGGCCTTCGCGCTGCTGCCGCTCGGCCTGCTGCTGTGGGGCTGGCGGATGCTGGGCCGCAACTGGGCCTCCTGGCGGTACGCCGAGCGCGCCGACGACCTGCTGATCAGCAAGGGCGTGCTGTGGCGCCAGGAGACGATCGTGCCGTACGGGCGGATGCAGCTGGTCGAGGTGACGTCGGGGCCCGTCGCACGGCACTTCGGGCTGGCCGGCGTGCAGTTGCACACGGCCGCCGCCGCGAGCGACGCACTCATCCCCGGCCTGGAACCGGCCGAGGCGGAACGGCTGCGGGACCGGCTCACCGAGCTCGGCCAGGCCCGATCGGCGGGGCTGTGACGACCCCCGACGCCGAGACGGACGTACCCACAGAGGCCGGCAGACCGCCGGTCGTCGAGCAGCGGCTGCATCCCGTCACCCCGCTCCGGCGGGCGTGGGCGCCGGTCGCCTTGCTCATCGGGTGGGCCGTGCACGACCCCGACCAGGCGCAGCGGCAGCTGACCCGGCTGACGACCACGACCCTGCTGCTCGGCCTCGCCGTATGCCTGGTCGGCGGCGCCCTGTACGGCTTTCTGACCTGGTGGTTCACCCACTTCGCGGTGACCGACAACGAACTGCGCATCCGTACCGGCCTGTTGTTCCGGCGCACCGCGCACATCCGGCTCGAACGCATCCAGGCCGTCGACATCACCCAGCCGCTGCTGGCCCGGATAGCAGGCGTCGCCAAGCTCAAGCTGGACGTGGTGGGGACGGACAAGAAGGACGAGCTGGCGTATCTGGGCGAGGGGCACGCGCGTGCTCTGCGGGCCGAACTGCTCGCCCGCGCGGCCGGGTTCGCGCCCGAGACCGCGCACGAGGTGGGCGAGGCGCCGTCCCGGCAGCTGCTGCACGTCCCCGCGCGCGTGCTCGCCGTATCCCTGGTGCTGACCGGCGCGACCTGGGGCTCCCTGGCCGCCGCACTGGTCGTACCGCCGTTCCTCTGGTTCGCCACCCACAGCCTGTGGACAGTGCTCGCGACCGGCGTCCCGCTGCTCGGCGCGGCGGGCGCGAGCAGCGTGGGACGGTTCATCAACGAGTACGACTGGACGGTCGGCGAGTCCCCGGACGGGCTGCGCATCGACCACGGCCTCCTGGACCGCACCCACGAGACGGTGCCGCCGGGGCGCGTGCAGACCGTACGGATCGTGGAGCCGCTGCTCTGGCGGCGGCGCGGCTGGGTCCGGGTGGAGCTGGACGTGGCGGGCTCGTCGAACTCGGTGCTGGTGCCGGTGGCTCCGCGCGAGATCGCGGAGACGTTGATAGGCCAGGTACTGCCCGGGGTGACGGTGCCCGCCGCGCTCTCGCGTCCGCCGCGCCGGGCGGGCTGGTGCCTGCCGTTCTGGTGGCGTGGCTACGGCATAGCCGTCACCGACAGCGTCTTCGTCTCCCGGCACGGACTGCTGCGCCGCAACCTGTCCCTGGTGCCGCACGCCAAGGTCCAGAGCGTACGGCTGGAGCAGGGGCCCTGGGCGCGCTTCAAGGGCCTCGCGGACGTCCATGTGGACACGGGGGCCAACAAGACCGTCACAGCCGGTCTACGGGACGCCCAGGAGGCCGCGGAGCTGCTGCGCGGGCAGGCGGAGCGGTCACGGACGGGACGGCGGGACGCGCTGCCGGACCGGTGGATGGCCTAACAGGCAGGCGTACGGGCGGGCGGTGGTGACCGGCCGTCAGGAAACCGCGCTGCGCAGTCCCTGCAGGTCGATCTGCTCGGTCTCGTCGTGTGCCGTCAGGTCGATCACCTGACCGATGCCAACCCCGCGCGACGCCTCGTCCGCGGGCTTGAACCGGCCCTCGGACTCCGCCTTGTGCAGGGCGAGCGCCTCCTGCCCGACGACATCGGCGAGGTCCTCGTTCTGCACGGCCTCCAGCGCGGCCGAAGCCGTCTCCTTCTGCGTACCGAAGAAGTCGAACCCGCCCTCGGCGGTCGGCCTGCGCAGGGGCGCGCTGGCCGGTACGACGGCCACGGCGGTCGGCACGGTGTAGTGGCCGGTTCCGCGCAAGGGCTTGGCGGGCTTCGTCTCGGCGGGAGTGGAGGCGGCGCGCGAATGCCCGCGGGCCGCCTCGGGCTTCCCCTTCGCCTCGTCCTCCCGTACGGCCTCCGACTCGGCGACGGCGGGGCCGTCGGAGACCGTGGCGGGCCCCGAGGCCTCCGCGGACGTCTTCGCGGCGGCCAGGGCCGGTTCGGCCTTCGCGGGCGCCTCACCGTCGAACCTGGCCAGCGCCGCCCGTGCCCGCAGGAACAGCGACGAACCCTCGGGGGAGAAGATCGCCGACGCCGCCGGGACCTCCCCCGCCACCGAGGACTCGCCGTCGTCGGCGTCGTCGGCGTCGTCAGGGGACTGCGCGCCGACCGCGCCCAGCGCCGCCGACACCCCGGCCGCGGCCGCGTCCAGCGCGGCGGCGTCGGAGTCCACCGCGTCGTCCCCGTCCAGCACGTCCGCCGAATCGCCGGACCCGGCCGCCTTCACCTCGACGTCCGTACTCGCGGCGGTGTCAGCGTCGATGCCGATGCCGGTGTCGCCGTCCCCCTCCGCGTCCGCGTCCTGATCAGACACCGCGGCCTCCAGCTCCAGCAGCCGCCTGCCCTCCAGCGCGCTGGCCCGCTCGGTCTCCGCGGTGGCGTACCGCCGCAGCAGCGCCGCGTGCTCGTTGCGCAGGCCCTGGAGTTCGGCCCGCTTCGCGCGCAGCTTCTGCTCCAGCTTGACGCGCAGCTCGCGGGACTCCTCCAGGTCGGTCTCCAGTTCGGCGACGCGCTCCTCGTGACGCCAGTCGTCGCCCGCACGCGCGCGCGTGAGGTCGGCGACCTGCTTGCCCGCCTCGCCGTCCCAGCGGCGCATGACGGCCGCGCCCACGACCGTGATCGCCGCGGCGAACGCGGCGACCACTCGCAGGACGCCGGTATCCGTGAACACCCATGGCCCCAGGGCGCAGACGAGCGAGACGCCCGCGATCGCCGCAGGAGGCAGCAGCCGGTGCAGAGGTGGTGAATGGCGGTGACGTCCACGTGGCATGGCCAGAAACTTACCGCGCGTAGGCGAATCTTGGTGCCCCGCCCGGTAAAAACACAGCAGTCCGAAACCCTGCACAGCCCTTGGGGCGCCTCGGTTCGACGCCCTCGCGGCCCGCGCCGGACCTCAGCGCTCCGTCAGCCGCTGACTCAGCCACTCCAGCGAACCGGGGATCTCCCGCCGCCAGGTGTTGAAGTTGTGGCCGCCGCTCTCCAGGACGATCGTCGAGATCCTCGTCGGGGACTTCGTCTTGACCAGGTCCACGAACCGCATCGTCGGACCGTAGTTGGCCTCTCCGTGCCTGCTGGTGGTGACCAGCAGGGAGACGTCCGGCGGCGGCATGTGCTTGATGTACCACTCCAGGTCCGCCTGGCGCTTCAGATGCTTGTCGCCCTGGAAGAGGTCTCCCGTGGTGGCGTCGATCGGCGCCTTGTAGGACGGCGACAGCCCCACCGCCGCCGTGTACACGCGCGGGTGGTGCATCGCCAGCTTCAGCGCGCAGTAGCCGCCCGTCGAGTCGCCGATGATGCCCCAGCCGCCCGGCCTCGGCCCCACCCGGTAGTGCCCGGCGACGGCCGCGGGCAGGTCCCGGGCGAAGAACGTCTCCGTCTGCGGCCCGCCCGGCACGTTCACGCACTCGGTGTCCCGGGGCGGCGCCACGGTCGGCCGCAGCATCACCAGGATCATCGGCTGCGCCCTGCCCTTCCTCGCCAACTCGTGCGCGGTGTCCGGGAAGTCGAGCTTCGTGACGAGCGACTTGGCGGTCCCCGGATAGCCGGTGAGTACGACGACCACGGGGAAGGTGCGCTTCGCGTACTGCGGCTGGAAGTACTCCGGCGGCAGATAGACGTACGCCGGAGAGGTGATGCCCGTCTTCTTGCCGACGATGCCGATCTTCTGTATCTGACCGCCGACCCTGGGCAGGTGTCCGCCCGGCACGCTCACCGACTGGGTGGACAGGACCTGGAAGCCGCCGTGCGGCCCGGTGCTCTGGTCGACGACCACGCCCTGGTCGGTCTCCTTGCCCAGGAGGTCGTCCCAGGAGGCGTAAAAACCGAAACTCTGGTTGACGGCGAGACCGACCGAGGCGAACACCGCGACCTGGGTGGCCAGCAGCAGCAGCGCCCGGCCGCCGACCGCCCGCCAGTTGCGGCGCGCCAGCCGGGCCCAGAACACGATCGTGCCGATGAACAGCAGGGTGGCCGCCAGGATCGCCAGCGCCAGCACCGTCTTGCTCGTGAGACCCATGACCGCAGTTGCCCGCTCTCTCGGCCGGCGGCGCCCCGCTCACTTCACTGCGGCTTGCCCCGGGCTTTGGATGTCCTTTGACACGGCTTTCCGTGGAAGAGTGAACCTCTTCCCCTGAGACACCGTCCTAGAGGGCGCAATGTCGCCGGATGCCGGATTGGCTCCGGATTCCAGGTCTCTCGCGGAACTACGGGATGCGATGTCTGTCAGGATAGATGGGGAAATGTCGGGCGAGGTTCCGGGACGATCACATCGAGTGCGGCGCGTACTGCGCGGTCCGCGTCCCGAGGCCGTCCCCGCCGTCGTCGCCCGGGCCTGTGCGCTCGTGGGCCTGGTCGACATCGCCGCGGGAGTCTTCCCGCGGTTCAGGCACAGCCGGATGCACACCTTCGCCGAGGTACTGCCCGGTGCGCTCGGCCCGTTCGCCGCCGCGCTCTCGCTCAGCACCGGCGTCCTGCTGCTGCTGCTCGCGCACGGCCTCAGGCGCCGCAAGCGCCGGGCCTGGCGCGCCGCCGTGGCCCTGCTGCCGGCCGGCGCCGTGGCCCAGTTCGCCTACCGGCACTCACTCGTCGGGCTCGTCATCTCCGTAGTCCTGCTGGTGACACTGCTGCGCCACCGCACCGAGTTCGCGGCCCTGCCCGACCCGCGCAGCCGCTGGCGCGCGCTCACCAACTTCGTGCTGATGAGCGCCGGTTCGCTCGCGCTCGGGCTGGTCATAGTGAGTGCGCACGGCGACCGTATGTACGGCGACCCGAGCCTCGCGGACCGCATCACCCACGTCCTGTACGGCCTGTTCGGCTTCGAGGGCCCCGTCGACTACGACGGGCCCACCTCCTGGACGGTCGGCTTCTCCCTCGGCGCCCTGGGCCTGCTGACCGCCCTCACCACCATCTACTTCGCCTTCCGGCCCGAACACCCGGCCGCCAACCTGACCCCGGAGGACGAGGACCGGCTGCGCGTCCTGCTCGACAAGCACGGCCGCCGCGACTCCCTCGGCCACTTCGCACTGCGCCGCGACAAGGCGGTCGTCTTCTCCCCCAGCGGCAAGGCCGCCGTCACCTACCGCGTCGTCTCCGGCGTGATGCTCGCCAGCGGCGACCCGATCGGCGACGTGGAGGCCTGGCCGGGCGCCATCGAACGCTTCATGGACGAGGCCAAGGCCCACTCCTGGACCCCCGCCGTCATGGGCTGCTCCGAGACCGGCGGCGAGGTCTGGACCCGCGAGACCGGCCTCGACGCCCTCGAACTGGGCGACGAGGCGGTGGTGGACGTCGCGGATTTCTCCCTCTCCGGGCGCGCGATGCGCAACGTGCGCCAGATGGTCAAGCGCATCGAACGCGCGGGCTACGAAACCCGGGTACGGCGCATCCGTGACCTCGGGGAGAACGAGCTGGAGCGCATCCGGCTCGCCGCGGAGGCCTGGCGCGGCACCGACACCGAACGCGGCTTCTCCATGGCACTGGGCCGCATCGGCGACCCCGACGACGGCGACTGCCTCATCGCCACCGCCCACAAGGCCGACGACCAGCCCGGCCCCTACGGCGACCTCAAGGCGATCCTGCACTTCGTGCCCTGGGGCCCCGACGGCGTCTCCCTCGACCTGATGCGCCGCGACCGCGCGGCCGACCCCGGCATGAACGAACTCCTCATCGTCGCCGCCCTGGAAGCCGCCCCCCGCCTGGGCGTCGCCCGTGTCTCGCTCAACTTCGCCATGTTCCGCTCGGCACTGGCCCGCGGCGAGAAGATCGGCGCCGGACCGGTCCTGCGCGCCTGGCGTGGCCTGCTGGTCTTCCTCTCCCGCTGGTTCCAGATCGAGTCCCTGTACAAGTTCAACGCCAAGTTCCGCCCCCGCTGGGAACCCCGCTTCGTCGTCTACCGCACCTCCAGCGACCTGCCCCGCATCGGCCTCGCCGCCATGCAGGCAGAGGGCTTCGTCAACCTGGCCCTCCCCCGCATCCTCGGCCGCCGCACCAAGACCCCCCGCCCATGCGCCCACGCGACAGCGGAGAGGAGCACGGTGCGCGCGGTGTGAGGGCGGGACGGGGACACCCCCACGACTGGGCCGGACCGATCCGGGAATGTTTTTCGACCGATCCGATTGACGGACCGAGACGGGCGGGTGGGCGGGAAACAAAGGCCCGAGCCACAACGCACCCGCACCGACAAGAACCGCCCAACCGCCGGGGGCCTACGCTGAACGCATGAACAACCACAGCGGACGCGGCCGGGTCACCGGCCTCCCGGCCTGGGACCGCTGCGCGGTCATGGGCGTCGTGAACGTGACCCCGGACTCCTTCTCCGACGGAGGCCGCTGGTTCGACACGACCAACGCCGTCAAGCACGGCCTCGACCTGGTCACCGAGGGCGCCGACCTGGTGGACGTAGGCGGCGAGTCCACCCGCCCCGGCGCCACCCGCGTCGACGAGGCCGAGGAACTCAAGCGCGTCGTCCCCGTGGTCCGCGGCCTCGCCGCCGAGGGCGTCAGCGTCTCCGTCGACACCATGCGCGCCTCGGTCGCCGAACAGGCGCTCGCGGCCGGCGCCGTCCTCGTGAACGACGTCAGCGGCGGCCTCGCGGACCCCGCGATGATCCCCCTCGTCGCGGACACGGGCGCCCCCTTCGTCGTCATGCACTGGCGTGGCTTCCTGGAGGGCGGCAACGTCAAGGGCGTGTACGCGGACGTCGTCTCCGAGGTCGTCGACGAACTGCACGCGCGCGTGGACGCCGTACTGGCCGGCGGTGTCGCCCCCGACCGGATCGTGGTGGACCCGGGTCTCGGCTACTCCAAGGACGCCGATCACGACCTGGCCCTACTGGCCCACCTCGACCGGCTGCACGGCCTGGGCCACCCTCTCCTGGTCGCCGCGTCCCGGAAGCGGTTCCTGGGCCGCGTCCTGGCCGGCCCCGAGGGCGCCCCGCCGCCCGCGCGGGAGCGCGACGCCGCCACCGCCGCCGTCTCCGCGCTCGCCGCCCACCAGGGCGCCTGGGCGGTCCGCGTCCACGAGGTCCGCGCCACCGCCGACGCCGTACGGGTCGCCCGCGCGGTCGAGGAAGCCCGCGCCGCGGAAGCGGCCCGCAGCGCCGAGGGCACCCGGTGAGCGCGCCCCACACCGACGTCGAGCAGGTCGAACTCGCCAACACCGCCTTCTACGAGGCACTGGAACAGGGCGACTTCGACGAGTTGTCCGCGCTCTGGCTGACCCCCGCCGACCTGGGCGTCGACGAGGAGTACCACGACCCGGCGGACACCGGGGTGATCTCCTGCGTACACCCGGGCTGGCCGGTGCTGACCGGACGCGGCGAGGTGCTCCGCTCCTACGCGCTGATCATGGCCAACACCGAGTACATCCAGTTCTTCCTGACCGACGTGCATGTCTCCGTCACCGGCGACACCGCCCTGGTGACCTGCACCGAGAACATCCTCAGCGGCGGACCGTCCCCCGAGGACAGCGACGAGCTGGGGCCGCTGGTCGGCCAGCTGGTCGTCGCCACCAACGTGTTCCGCCGCACCCCCGTCGGCTGGAAACTCTGGTCGCACCACGCCTCCCCGGTCCTCGCCGAGAACGACGAGGACACCGAGAACGAAGAGGACGACACCCTCTCCTGACGTCCGCCCGGGCCGAACTCCGCCGATCGTGGCCGAACGCGGGCGAACGTGGTTGGAATCACGAAGACGGGGTAAGTGCGGCTACCAGCCCGTGAGCAGCCGTGTTCCCACGGGGAAACACTCGATGAACCCTCCTGGTCATCACCTGACCGGGCCGCTCGTGGGGCGGGCACTGTCAGTGTCCGCAGGTAGATTCGAAATGGCCGCCGGGCCGATCGCACCCGGTCCGAAGCGGCCGCCAACGACGATTGCAGGAGTGATTCGCGTGGATCGTGTCGCGCTGCGCGGCCTGAGGGCCCGAGGACACCACGGGGTGTTCCCGGAGGAGCGGGAGAAGGGCCAGACGTTCGTCGTGGACCTCTCGCTCGGCCTTGACACCCGTCCGGCCGCGGCCGACGACGACCTGGCGAAGACCGTGCACTACGGCATCGTGGCGGAGGAGGTCGTGGCCGTCGTGGAGGGTGAGCCCGTCGACCTCATCGAGACGCTGGCCGAGCGCATCGCGCAGGTCTGTCTGAAGCACCAGGGGGTTCAGGAGGTCGAGGTGTGCGTCCACAAACCGGGCGCGCCGATCACGGTCCCCTTCGACGACGTGACCATCACCATCACCCGGAGCCGAGTATGACCGCCTCGTTCACCGAGAGTCACAGCGACCCCACCGTCCAGCCGGTGCCCGCCTCCGTGGTGCGCCAGGTGGACGCCGCAGACACCACCCTGCACAACCCGAAACGCGCCGTCATCTCCCTCGGCTCGAACCTCGGCAACCGCCTGGAGACCCTCCAGGGGGCCATCGACGCCCTGGAGGACACCCCGGGCGTCCGCATCAAGGCGGTCTCCCCCGTCTACGAGACGGAGCCGTGGGGCGTTCCGGCGGGCAGCCAGCCCTCGTACTTCAACGCGGTGGTCGTCCTGAAGACGACACTCCCGCCGTCCTCGCTCCTGGAGCGTGCCCACGCGGTCGAGGAGGCCTTCCACCGTGTCCGGGAGGAGCGCTGGGGGGCGCGCACGATCGACGTCGACATCGTCGCGTACGCCGACGAGGTCTCCGACGACCCGTTCCTCACCCTTCCGCACCCGCGCGCCCACGAGCGGGCCTTCGTCCTCGCCCCCTGGCACGACGTGGACCCCGAGGCCCAGCTGCCCGGCCGCGGCGCGGTGGCCACACTCCTGGAGACCGTCGCCCTGGACGGTGTGGCGCCCCGCGCCGACCTGGAACTCCAGCTGCCGGAATAGCCGTTAAGGTCATGACGACCACAGCTCGGTGGTCCGGTACAGGGAGCTGAAGGGGCACCGTGAGAGAGCTGCGCGTCAAGATGCTGGCCGGCGTGTTCGTCGTGGCCGGAGTGCTCTCCTGGGCGGGCGCCCGGCTGTGGAACTCGGTGGGGACCCTTCCCAGTGTGCCGCTGGCCGCGCCCGTCGTCCTCGCCCTGATCGCCGTGGTCCTGCTGGCCACGGCCCTGTCGTTGCGCGCCCGTCTCAAGGCCCAGCGCGACCGGCGTCCGGGCGCCAAGGGCGTCGACCCCCTGATGGCCGCCCGCGCGGTCGTCTTCGGCCAGGCCAGCGCCCTGGTGGCCGCCCTGGTCGCCGGGATGTACGGCGGCACGGGCGCCTTCCTCCTGGAGTCCCTGGACATCCCCGCCCGCCGCGACCAGGCCTTCTACGCCGGCTTCTCGGTCCTGGCGGGCATCGCCGTCATCGCCGCGGCCTTCTTCCTGGAACGGGTCTGCAAACTCCCGGAGGACGACGACACCAACGCGGGCACGGGCACGGCCCCCGCCGCGTGAACGCCGGCGTGGGCGCGACCAGCCACCGCGACCAGCCACAACGAGCCCCCGGACAACGCACCGCGCCTCCCGCGGAGCGCTCAGCGGGCCATGATCAGGCTCATCGCCTCGTTGCGGGTCGCCGGATCCCGCAGCTGGCCGCGCACCGCCGACGTGATGGTCTTCGCACCCGGCTTCCGTACCCCCCGCATCGACATGCACATGTGCTCGCACTCGACGACGACGATGACTCCGCGCGGCTCCAGGATCTTCATCAGTGAGTCGGCGACCTGAGTGGTGAGCCGTTCCTGCACCTGCGGTCGACGGGCGTAGACGTCCACGAGCCGGGCCAGCTTCGACAGCCCGGTGATCTTGCCGTCGACGGATGGGATGTAGCCGACGTGGGCGACTCCGACGAACGGCACCAGATGGTGCTCACAGCTACTCAGGACCTCGATGTCCTTCACCAGCACCATCTCGTCGTGCCCCAGGTCGAACGTCGTCGTCAGCACGTCCTCGGGCCTCTGCCACAGGCCCGCGAATATCTCCCGGTACGCCCGCGCCACCCGCCCCGGCGTCTCCCTCAGCCCCTCACGGTCCGGATCCTCACCGACCGCGATCAGCAGTTCGCGTACGGCGCTCGCCGCCCGCTTCTCGTCGAACACGCCGATCGTGCCCTCGCCGTCCAGCGTCACGGGGTCGGTCATCTGGTGCCTCGTTCCTGTCCCTGTCACGCGTGTGGACCACGCGTCGCACGTGCGGACATACCGAAATGCCGCGCCCCCCAGGCTAGATCCTGGGGGGCGCGGCATCCATTCCGGGCCCACTGGGCGGAAGGGGGCGGGAGAGCCTGGATCAGCTCTCGCCGCGGTCCTCCGGTGCCGGCTCCGTCACGGGGACGGACTCGGTGGCTCCGGCCTTGGTGGTGATGGCCGGCGCCGAGCCGTTGGTCCCGTTCGTCAGCGACAGCTCCTTGGGGGAGAGCACCGGCGGGCGGGTGGACGGCGTACGGCGGGAGGAGCCGGTCCACGCGGGACGGGCCGGACGCTTGATGATCGGAGTGAAGACCTCGGCGATCTGCTCCTTGCTCAGCGTCTCCTTCTCCAGCAGCTGCAGCACCAGCGCGTCGAGGACGTCGCGGTTCTCGACCAGGATCTCCCAGGCCTCGTTGTGCGCGTTCTCGATGAGCTTCTTGACCTCTTCGTCGACGAGCGCGGCCACTTCTTCCGAGTAGTCACGCGGGTGCGACATCTCCCGGCCCAGGAAGGGCTCGGTGTTGTCGCCGCCGAACTTGATCGCGCCGAGGCGCTCGGTCATGCCGTACTGCGTGACCATCGCGCGGGCCGTTGCCGTGGCCTTCTCGATGTCGTTCGCGGCACCCGTCGTCGGGTCGTGGAAGACCAGTTCCTCCGCCGCCCGGCCGCCCAGCATGTACGCCAGCTGGTCGAGCATCTCGTTACGAGTGGTGGAGTACTTGTCCTCTTCCGGGAGGACCATCGTGTAACCGAGGGCCCGGCCGCGGGACAGGATCGTGATCTTGTGAACCGGGTCGGAGTTCGGGGAGGCCGCCGCGACCAGGGCGTGGCCGCCCTCGTGGTACGCGGTGATCTTCTTTTCCTTCTCCGACATGATCCGGGTCCGCTTCTGCGGGCCCGCCACGACGCGGTCGATGGCCTCGTCGAGTGCCGAGTTGTCGATCAGCTTCTTGTCGCTGCGGGCGGTGAGCAGCGCGGCCTCGTTGAGGACGTTGCTCAGGTCCGCGCCGGTGAAGCCCGGCGTGCGACGGGCGACCGCCGACAGATCGACGTCCGGAGCGACCGGCTTGCCCTTCTGGTGAACCTTGAGGATCTCCAGTCGGCCGAGCATGTCCGGGCGGTCGACCGCGATCTGGCGGTCGAAGCGGCCGGGACGCAGCAGCGCCGGGTCGAGGATGTCGGGACGGTTCGTGGCGGCGATGAGAATCACACCGCCCTTGACGTCGAAGCCGTCCATCTCGACGAGCAGCTGGTTGAGCGTCTGCTCGCGCTCGTCGTGACCGCCGCCGAGGCCGGCGCCGCGATGGCGGCCGACCGCGTCGATCTCGTCGACGAAGACGATCGCCGGGGCGTTCGCCTTGGCCTGCTCGAAGAGGTCACGGACTCGGGAGGCACCGACACCGACGAACATCTCGACGAAGTCGGAACCCGAGATCGAGTAGAACGGAACGCCCGCCTCGCCCGCGACAGCACGCGCGAGCAGCGTCTTGCCCGTACCGGGAGGCCCGTAGAGGAGCACACCCTTGGGGATCTTGGCGCCGACGGCCTGGAACTTGGCCGGCTCCTGGAGGAACTCCTTGATCTCGTGGAGTTCCTCGACCGCCTCGTCCGAGCCCGCGACGTCCGCGAACGTCGTCTTCGGGGTGTCCTTGGTGATGAGCTTGGCCTTGGACTTCCCGAACTGCATGACCCGGGAGCCGCCACCCTGCATCTGGTTCATCAGGAACAGGAACACGACGACGATGAGGACGAAGGGGAGCAGCGACAACAGAATGCCGACGAAGGCGTTCTGCTTGGTCGGGGAGACCGTGTAGCCGTCCGGAATCTGCTTGTTCTGGAACTTGTCCTGGAGAGTGTTCGCCAGGTTGACGCCCTGATCGCCGATGTAGCTCGCTTGGATCTTCGAGCTGCCCTCGACCTTCTGGCCGTCCTTGAGCTGGACCTTGATGACCTGCTCGTCACCGGTGGTGATCTTGGCCTGCTCGACCTTGTTGTCGTTGATCGCCTGGACGACCTGGCCTGTGTCCACCGTCTTGTAGCCGCCGGACGAGCCGACGACCTGCATCAACACGACCACGGCAAGGACGGCCAGCACGATCCACATGACCGGCCCACGGAAGTATCGCTTCACGTCCATCCATACGGAGCGGTGCCGCCCCGTCCCTCCTGCCATAGTGAGTTTGACAAAGACTGTTCTAAGAACTGCTCTTCGGACGGTACCCCAGCATTGTCACCCGAAGGCGCACGGGCTGGCTGTCAATACCGTCCACGCATGCTCCAACGGCGGGAACGCCGCCGGGGTTCCCGCACGTCTCACAGGACTGGCCCTTTGGCTCAGCAGCCGCACCGGAGACCTCGGCGGCAGCCGGAATCAGCCGCCGTAGACATGGGGCGCGAGCGTACCGACGAACGGGAGGTTGCGGTACTTCTCGGCATAGTCGAGGCCGTAGCCGATCACGAACTCGTTCGGGATGTCGAAGCCGACCCACTCCACGTCGATGGCGACCTTCGCGGCCTCCGGCTTGCGCAGCAGGGTGCAGATCTTCAGCGACTCGGGCTCACGGGAGCCCAGGTTGGAGATCAGCCAGGACAAGGTCAGCCCGGAGTCGATGATGTCCTCGACGATGAGGACGTGCTTGCCCTTGATGTCGGTGTCGAGGTCCTTGAGGATCCGCACCACACCGGAGGACTGGGTGCCCGCGCCGTAAGACGACACGGCCATCCAGTCCATGGTGAGGGGGGTGGACAGCGCCCGGGCCAGGTCGGCCATGACCATCACCGCGCCCTTGAGGACGCCGACGATCAGCAGATCCTTGCCCGCGTACTCCGCGTCGATCTTCGCGGCCAGCTCGACCAGCTTCGCGTCGATCTCTTCCTTGGTGATGAGTACCGACTTGAGGTCGGCACCCATGTCTTTCGCGTCCACCCGCATCACTTTCGGTCGCCCGTCGCCATTCGTCTGGCTCGCCGACCCCTCCCCGAAGGGGGGTGAGATTCAGCCTTGCCGAATCACCAGTCTGCCACCCTGCCGCTGGGCGACGACCCGGCCGGGGAGATTGATGGCCCCCTGCCCGCGCCAGCCGGTGATCAGCCGGTCGACTTCCTCGATGTGGCGGGCGAACAGCGAACCGGCCGGAGCGCCCGCCTCGATGGCGGCACTGCGCAGGATGCGACGGCGTACGGC
Source organism: Streptomyces sp. AK08-02 (assembly GCF_033795085.1). NCBI lineage: Bacteria > Bacillati > Actinomycetota > Actinomycetes > Kitasatosporales > Streptomycetaceae > Streptomyces > Streptomyces sp. AK08-02. Next base: position 326,435 of record NZ_JARAZV010000011.1, on the reverse strand, counting down.
GGGCGGCAGGGCGTACAGCTTGGCGCACTCCAGGAGACCCGCCGCGTCCCGTACGGATGCCTCGGCCTGGCGGGCCCAGGTGTCGAGGGCGTCGGCGTCGTCGCGGGAGAGCTGGGCGGTGCGGGCGAGGGCCTCGACCACGCCTTTGCCAAGGGCCTTCTCCAGGGCGGGCAGGCCTTCGTGGCGCAGCCGGGACCGGGTGTAGGCCGGGTCGGCGTTGTGCGGGTCGTCCCAGACCGGGAGGGCCTGGACCATGCACGCCTTGCGGGCGGTCTGCCGGTCGACCTGGAGGAAGGGCCTGCGGTACCGGCCGGGGGCTCCGGGCCCTCCCGAGACGGCGGCCATCCCGGACAGGGACCGGATGCCGGAGCCGCGGGCGAGGCCCAGCAGCACGGTCTCGGCCTGGTCGTCGCGGGTGTGGCCGAGGAGGACCGCGGTGGCGCCGTGGCGCTCGGCGGCGGCGTCCAGGGCCCCGTACCGGGCGTCTCGCGCTGCGGCCTCCGGGCCGCCCTCACGGCCGACGGTGACGGCGATCGACTCGACCGGGGCAAGGCCGAGCTCCGTCAGGCGCAGGACGACCTCGTCGGCACGGAGGTCGGAGCCGGGCTGCAGACCGTGGTCGACGGTGACTCCGCCGGCGCGCAGACCGAGCTTGGGCGCTTCGAACGCGAGGGCGGAGGCGAGCGCCATGGAGTCGGCGCCGCCGGAACACGCCACGAGGACGAGCGGCAGGGACTCGCCGGGGGTGGTGGGGCCGGGGACGAGGCTGTGGGACGGGGTGTGAGCAGTGAGGATGTCGTGGAGAGCGCGGCGAACCGCCAGGCGTATCGCCGCGACCGCAGGATGGGGACCCATGTCCGGTTCCCTTCATGAAGTTTTCGGGGGGTGAGCCGACTTCGGTCACTCAGAGTGTGTAGATGGTGACAGAAACGGGGCGTTCCCCGAGCATTGCACGCCTACCCATGCCCCACGGTCCCTCGGACGGGTGATAGAAGGGGCGTTCACCTGCCGTCGGCCGGATTCGTTCACCTCGGGTTCCGAGGGCTCACGAGTCCGTCTTGCGGTGCACCCGCGCGACCCAGTCCGCCGGTTTGGCGATCTCGGCCTTCGTCGGGAGGGTGTTGGGAGAGGTCCACACGCGGTTGAAGCCGTCCATGCCGACCTGGTCAACGACCGCGCGGACAAAGCGTTCGCCGTCCCGGTACTGCTTGAGTTTGGCGTCCAGGCCGAGGAGCCTGCGCAGCGCGAGGTCCAGGCGGGACGCGCCCTTGGCCCGCCGTTGCTGGAATTTCTCCCGGATCTCGGCCACGGAGGGCACCACCGCGGGGCCCACTCCGTCCATCACGAAGTCGGCGTGTCCCTCCAGGAGGGACATGACCGCGGTGAGGCGGCCGAGGATCTCCCGCTGGGCCGGCGTCTGCACCAACTCCACCAGGGAGCGCCCGCCGTCGTCCTCCTCGCCCTCCGGCCTGCCTCCCGCGAGGGACTGCGCGGCCTCCCTGATGCGCTCCAGGAACGTCATGGGGTCGACTTCCGTCTCCCCCAAGAACGACTGGATTTCGCCCTCCAGATGGTCCCTCAGCCAGGGCACACCCGTGAACTGGGTGCGGTGCGTCTCCTCGTGCAGACACACCCAGAGCCGGAAGTCATGGGGCTGTACGTCGAGTTCGCGCTCCACGTGGACGATGTTCGGCGCGACGAGGAGCAGTCGGCCACCGCCGTTCGCGCCCGCCGGCAGTTCACGGGTGGCCGGCGCGAAGGTCTCGTACTGGCCGAGCACCCGGGACGACAGGAACGACAGGAGCATCCCCAGTTCGACGCCGGTGACCTTTCCGCCGACCGCGCCGAGGACGGCTCCGCCGGGTGAACTCCCCCGCCGCTCCTCCATCTTGTCCAGCAACGGCCTGAGCACCTCGCGGAACCCGGCCACGTTCGCCCGTACCCAGCCCGGACGGTCGACGACCAGGACGGGGGTGTCGTGCGCGGTGTCCGTGCCCATCCGGGTGAAGCCCCGGACGTGCTCCTCGGAGGCCTTCGCGTGCCGACGCAGCTCCGACACGATGGCCCGGGCCTCGTCCCGGCTCACCTCTGGTCCCGGCCTCACGAGCCGGGTCGCGGTCGCCACCGCGAGATTCCAGTCGACCATCCCAGCAGATGCAGCACCACCGATGCTCGTCATGCGTCAACCGTACGGGAGCGGTCCCCTTGAGGGCAGGTTGCGAGGTCGGCAAGGGCCGGGCTCTGTTGGGTCGGCACCCGGCGCTGTCGGCTGTGCCCACCCGTCCCGCCCTGCGGAACGCCTGCCCACAGCGGGGGTGCCGACGAGCGGCTGTCCACGGCGGCACGGCGGGCAGGGACGCGGGGACCGCGCCCGAAGGGGCGCGGGGAACTGCGCGACCAGCCCCCACGGGCCCGCGGACGAAGAACCGCCCATCCGGCGGAGCTACCCGCAGCCGCAGGCCGCCAGCGCCGTCGCCGTGCGGTCCAAGGCCGTCTGGGCCGCCGTCCGGTCGGTGGTGTCGGCGGCCAGGAAGGCGAAGGCCAGAAGCCGACCGTCCCGGTCCACGACCGTGCCCGCCAAGGCGTTCACGCCGGTCAGGGTGCCCGTCTTGGCCCGTACGACGCCTGCCGCGCCGTCCGTGTAGCGGGCGCTCAGGGTGCCGGTGAAGCCCGCCACGGGAAGGCCCGTGAGGGCCGCGCGCAGTTCGGGGTGGGACGGGTCGCCGGCCTTGGCCAGAAGGGCCGTGAGGAGGTTCGGGGTGAGGAGGTCGGCGCGGTTCAGACCGCTGCCGTCCGCGAAACGGGCACCGGACATGGGCAGTCCGAGCTTCGCCAGCTGGGTACGGATGGCCCGCGCGCCCCCCGCGAAGTCGGGCCGGACGCCGGTGGCGAGCGCGGTCTGGCGGGCGAGTGCCTCCGCGAGGTCGTTGTCGCTGTTGGTCAGCATGCGCTCGACGAGAGCGGAGAGCGGCGGCGAGGAGACCTTCGCGAGGGTGGTCGCGCGGCCCGTCGCCTTGGACGGGCCGGGGGAGGTCGTTCTGATGCCGTGCTTCGCCAGCAGGGCGGCGAAGGTGCGGGCCGCGTCCGCCGCCGGCTCTTTGACGCGCGTGACCGTTCCGCTGGTCGACCCGTCGGGACGGGCCTCGTCGGCCATCAGGGCGGTGACAAGGGCGAGGTTGCCGTCGACCCCGATCGGGTGGAGTTCCGGGCCGGCGTAGAGCGTGGTGTCGTACGACATGGTCACCTGGCGTACGCCGCGCTTCTTGAGGGCGGCGGCCGTCGAGTCGGCCAGGGTGCGCAGGCTGGCCCAGCCCTCCGGGTCCGTACGGGCCGTCAGGGTGGGGTCGCCGCCGCCGACCAGGACGAGTTCGTTGGTGTCGGGCTCCAGGGCGGCCCGGGTGGTGAGGCGGTGGTCGGCACCCATCGCGGAGAGCGCGGCGACAGCCGTGGCGATCTTCGTGGTCGAGGCGGGGACGAGCGCCTCGCCCGCCCCCAGGCCGTACAGGCGCTTCCCGGTGGCGATGTCGACGACGGCGGCCGTCTGGCGGGCGCCGAGGGCGGGGTTCCTCAGGAGCGGGTCCAGGACGGCCGCGAGGGCCCTCCCCGCGGGTGCCGCACGCAGGGTGCCGGTGGCGCTGCCGAGGCCGGCCAGCACGGAGGGGGCACTCGGCGCGGGTGCGGGCGCCCCGGCCGACGTACCCGAGGTGGCGGACGTACCGGAATTACGTCCGTGATCTGTGCCACCGGGTCCCTCCTGGACGGCGGCCCAGTCCCGCTCGGCCGTACGCTGGCCGGAGGCGTCCCAGGGGCCTGCGGCGGTGACCACTCCGGCGGTCAGCGCCAGTCCGGCGGTGGCGGCGCCCGCGGTGTACTGCCAGGTCCGCAGGGTCTTCGGCATCGACAGCGGCAGTATCTTCAGGGTGTTCGGTCCGGAGAGACCGGCGAGCTTCGGGCCCACGGCCTGTGTGATCCGCGCGACCTGCGGTCTCACGGCCGCTCGGGCCCGTCCGAGCTGCGGTTTCACTGTTGCCGCGGCCCGGGTGAGGCGAGGTCGTACGGTGCGGGCCAGCCGCGCCACCCTCGGCCTCGCGGCCCGCCAAGGCCCCAGCTCCGGCACGACCACCAGCCCCTTTCGCGATCACACACCAGCGTGAGGGACACTTAACCACCAGAACTATGTGTTGATCATGGAGGAGCCACCGGTGGAGTTCGACGTCACGATCGAGATTCCGAAGGGTTCACGGAACAAGTACGAGGTGGACCACGAGACCGGTCGGATCCGTCTGGACCGTCGCCTCTTCACCTCGACCAGCTACCCGGCCGACTACGGCTTCGTCGAGAACACCCTCGGCGAGGACGGCGACCCGCTGGACGCGCTGGTCATCCTGGACGAGCCGACCTTCCCCGGCTGCCTCATCCAGTGCCGCGCGATCGGCATGTTCCGGATGACGGACGAGGCCGGCGGCGACGACAAGCTGCTGTGCGTCCCCGCGCACGACCCGCGCGTGGAGCACCTGCGGGACATCCACCACGTGTCGGAGTTCGACCGTCTGGAGATCCAGCACTTCTTCGAGGTCTACAAGGACCTGGAGCCCGGCAAGTCCGTCGAGGGCGCCAACTGGGTGGGCCGCGCGGACGCCGAGGCCGAGATCGAGCGGTCGTACAAGCGCCTCAAGGAGCAGGGCGGCCACTGAGCCCTCCTGAGACCCGTCACACGAACGGGCCGCACGCGTGCGCGTGCGGCCCGTTCGTGTCTCTGTGCGCATACTGAAAGGCGTACTGGAGGGGCACGCGCAGGGAGCGATACGGAGTGACGGACGAGGACCGCAAGCCGGCGTCGGACGAGGCCGGGGACGTCTACTCGATACCCCGCGGCGGTGTGACGGTCGGTGCCGTCGGTGACGGGGAGTCGGCCACCACCTCCGAGTTCGCGCTCCCCGAGGGGCTGGCCCCGCCGAAGCCCGTCGTCGGTGAGTCCGAGACGACCTCCGAGTTCTCCCTGCCGGACGGACTCGACGTTCCGCAGCCGCCCGGCGGCGATCTGGAGGGGTCGGCCTTCAGCACCCCGCACACCTACCGGGCGCCCGCGTTCACGCCGCCCTCCGGTGTTCCTGTGGTGAGTCTCACCAAGGACGTGCCCTGGCAGGACCGGATGCGCACGATGCTGCGGATGCCGGTGGCCGAGCGGCCCGCGCCGGAACGGATACAGAAGGCGGCCGAGGAGGACGGACCGGCCGTCCCGCGCGTGCTCGACCTGACGCTGCGCATCGGCGAACTGCTGCTCGCGGGCGGCGAGGGGGCCGAGGACGTGGAGGCGGCCATGTTCGCCGTATGCCGGTCCTACGGCCTCGACCGCTGCGAGCCGACCGTCACCTTCACCCTGCTGTCGATCTCGTACCAGCCCTCGCTCGTCGAGGATCCCGTGACGGCGTCACGGACGGTCCGGCGCCGGGGCACCGACTACACGCGCCTGGCGGCCGTCTACCGGCTTGTGGACGACCTGAGCGACGCGGAGACCGCCACGTCTCTGGAAGAGGCGTACAGGCGCCTTGCGGAGATCCGGCGGAACCGGCACCCGTATCCCGGCTGGGGGCTCACGGTGGCCGCCGGGCTGCTCGCGGGCGCGGCCTCCGTGCTCGTCGGCGGTGACCTGGTCGTGTTCGTGGCGGCTGCGCTCGGCGCGATGCTGGGCGACCGGCTGGCGTGGCTGTGCGCGGGGCGCGGGCTGCCGGAGTTCTACCAGTTCACGGTGGCCGCGATGCCGCCGGCCGCGATAGGGGTGGCGCTGACGGCCGCGCACGTGGACGTGAAGGCGTCCGCCGTGGTCACCGGTGGGCTGTTCGCGCTGCTGCCCGGGCGGGCGCTGGTGGCCGGGGTGCAGGACGGGCTGACCGGGTTCTACATCACCGCCTCCGCACGGCTGCTGGAGGTCATGTACTTCTTCGTGGGCATCGTCGTCGGCGTGCTGCTGATCCTGTACTTCGGCGTGAAACTGGGCGCCGAGCTCAACCCCGACGCGGCGCTGGGGAGTGTGCAGCGGCCGCTGTGGCAGATCGGCGCGTCCATGCTGTTGTCGCTGACCTTCGCGATCATGCTTCAGCAGGAACGTTCCACCGTGCTGATCGTGACGCTCAACGGGGGTGTGGCGTGGAGCGTGTACGGCGCGATGCACGACACCGGCAGGTTCTCGCCGGTGGCCTCGACGGCCGTCGCCGCGGGGCTGGTGGGGCTGTTCGGGCAGTTGCTGTCGCGGTACCGGTACGCGTCGGCGCTGCCGTACACCACGGCCGCGATCGGGCCCCTGTTGCCAGGGTCGGCGACCTATTTCGGGCTGTTGTCGATCGCGCAGAACGACATGGACGCGGGGTTGGTGTCGCTGTCGAAGGCGGCGGCACTGGCGATGGCGATTGCCATCGGGGTGAATCTGGGGTCGGAGATCTCGCGGCTGTTCCTTCGCGTGCCCAGCGGCTCCGCCGGGGGTAGGCGGGCCGCGAAGCGGACGCGTGGGTTCTAGTTCGGGGTGCGTTTGCCGGGTGTTGGGCGCCTGAGAGCCCGGGAGGTTCTGTACGCGGGCGAGTGCGGGTGCGTTGTGGCTTGTCGCGCAGTTCCCCGCGCCCCTGAGGGGGTTGCCCGGACGTCAGTTCTGGGGGTAGCCGTTGCCGTTGTCGTACGGGTACTGCTGCTGGTTCTGCTGGTAGCCGTAGTCCTGGCTGTACGGGTACTGCTGGGCGTACTGCTCCGCGTATCCCTGGCCCTCGTCCTGCTGCTGCGCCGGGGGGATGCGGCGGAGTTGGGTCGTCGCGTCGTCCATCGGGGGGTGGTACTGCTGCTGGGCCGGGGGCTCGGGCTGCTGGGGCGGGTTCTTCTTGGCCTTGCTGCGGGCTCGGGCGAACTCGATGATGATCGGGACGACCGAGATGAGGACGATCAGCAGCAGGATCGGTTCGATGTTCTTCTTGACGAAGTCGATGTTGCCGAGCCAGGAGCCGAGCAGGGTGACGCCCGCGCCCCAGAGGACGCCGCCGATGACGTTGAAGGTCAGGAACGAGCGGTACCTCATGCCGCTGACGCCGGCGATGATCGGCGTGAACGTCCGCACGATGGGCACGAAGCGGGCCAGGATCAGGGACTTCGGGCCGTACTTCTCGAAGAACTCGTGGGCCTTGGTGACGTTCTCCTGCTTGAAGAGGCGGGAGTCCGGGCGGTTGAAGAGCGACGGGCCGACCTTCTTGCCGAACATGTAACCCGCCTGGTCGCCGAGGACCGCGGCGAGACAGATGAGGGCGACCGCCGCCCACAGGGGGAAGTCCAGCGTGCCCGCGGTGATCAGCAGGCCCGCTGTGAACAGCAGCGAGTCGCCCGGCAGGAAGAAGCCGATGAGCAGACCGGACTCGGCGAACACGATCAGGAGCAGGCCCCAGATGCCGAACTGGTCCAACAGGTAGTCCGGATCCAGCCAGCTCGGTCCGAGGGCAAGCGTCGTCACTGTTCCGGGCTCCTGAGGCTTGGCAAAGACGTTGGCAGAGAAGAGTGGGGCCAAAGCTATCAACGCGATGTGACCCCTCCGGGTTCCCCACCTTCCACGCGCCACTCCGGGGTGCGCTGTGCGGGAACTGGGGCCACCCTGTGAGGTTATGGGCATCGAAGAGTACGGCGGCGGCCAGGGACCTCAGTCCGATGTGCTGGTCGTGACGACGAACGACGTACCCGGACACCGGGTCGAGCAGGTCATCGGTGAGGTCTTCGGGCTGACCGTGCGGTCTCGGCATCTCGGCAGCCAGATCGGGGCCGGGCTGAAGTCGATGATCGGCGGCGAGCTGAAGGGACTGACGAAGACTCTCGTCGAGACCCGCAATCAGGCTATGGACCGTCTTGTCGAGCAGGCACGCGCGCGTGGCGCCAACGCCGTGCTGGCGTTCCGTTTCGACGTGACCGAGGCCGCGGACGTCGGCACGGAGGTGTGCGCGTACGGGACCGCGGTGGTCCTGGCCCGGGAGTGAGCGATGCCCCCGCCCGGGCCAGGGGCTATGCGTCCTGCCGGGTCGCGTTCGCCGTGACCGCCTCCCGGAGGTGTTCGGCGAGGCCCGGGCGCATGGAGTCGTAGAACTCCTTGAAGCGCTCGTCGGAGACGTACATGTCGGCCAGACCGCGGTGGATTTCGTACGTGCATTCGTAGAACCACTTGGTGATGTGCCGCCGGTGCTCCTCGGCCATGTCCATGGCCGCTTCCCCGGACGGAGGCTCGCCGGCGGCCATCAGTGCGTCGTAGCGCTCGCCCCAGGAGGTCACCTCGGCCTGCATGCGCTGCCAGTCGTCCTTCGTGTACGTGGCCGCGCGGCGCTGCGACTCGGCGTACGTCTCCGTGCCGCCCCAGCGGCGCTCGGCCTCCTCCGCGTGTGCCTCCGGGTCCTTGTCGCCGAAGACCTCGAACTTCTCCTCGGGCGTGAGGTTGATGCCCATTCTGCGTGCCTCCATGGCGTGCTCCACGGCCGCCGCCATCTGCTGGAGCCGTTCGATCCGGGCGGTCAGCAGCTCGTGCTGACGGCGCAGCCGCGCGCGCGGGTCCGCCTTCGGGTCGTCCAGCAGGGCGGCGACCTCTTCGAGGGGGAAGCCGAGCTCCCGGTAGAACAGGATCTGCTGCAGCCGGTCGAGGTCGGCGTCGTCGTAGCGCCGGTGGCCCGCGTGGCTGCGGGCGCCCGGCACGAGGAGGCCGATCTCGTCGTAGTGGTGCAGGGTGCGCACCGTGACACCGGCGAAACCGGCGACCCGTCCCACGCTGTAGCTCACTTCCGCTCCCTTTCTCGGTACGCGCTTCACACTGCTCCCTCACCCGGCGTGAGGTGCAAGCCCCGCGGCTCGGCCCTACCGTCGTACGCATGCCACTGCACCGCGGGGACAGCGAAGCATCGGACGACAAGGGCGGTGGGCGCAGGCTCTCCGTCAACCCTTTCTACGGGGAGGCCAACCCGGTCGGCGGTATGACCGAGGCGCCGCCCACGCACCGGCTCGGGGACGCCCCGCTGCCGCCGTCGACGGCGTACCAGCTCGTGCACGACGAACTGATGCTCGACGGCAACTCGCGGCTCAACCTGGCCACCTTCGTCACCACCTGGATGGAGCCCCAGGCCGGGGTCCTGATGGGCGAGTGCCGGGACAAGAACATGATCGACAAGGACGAGTACCCGCGTACGGCCGAGCTGGAGCGGCGCTGCGTGGCGATGCTCGCCGATCTGTGGAACGCGCCCGATCCGAATGCCGCCGTGGGCTGTTCGACCACCGGTTCGAGTGAGGCGTGCATGCTCGCCGGGATGGCGCTGAAGCGGCGGTGGGCGGCGCGCAACGCCGACCGGTATCCGGGGCGGGACGTGCGGCCGAACCTGGTCATGGGCGTCAACGTGCAGGTCTGCTGGGAGAAGTTCTGCAACTTCTGGGAGGTGGAGGCCCGTCAGGTGCCCATGGAGGGCGAGCGGTTCCATCTCGATCCGCAGGCGGCGGCCGAGCTGTGCGACGAGAACACCATCGGGGTAGTCGGGATCCTCGGGTCCACCTTCGACGGGTCCTACGAGCCCGTCGCGGAGTTGTGCGCGGCCCTGGACGCCCTGGAGGAGCGGACCGGGATCGACATCCCCGTGCATGTCGACGGGGCCTCAGGGGCCATGGTGGCGCCCTTCCTGGACGAGGACCTGGTGTGGGACTTCCGGCTGCCGCGCGTGGCCTCGATCAACACCTCGGGGCACAAGTACGGGCTGGTCTACCCGGGCGTCGGCTGGGCGCTGTGGCGGGACAAGGAGGCGCTCCCCGAGGAGCTCGTCTTCAGCGTCAACTACCTGGGCGGCGACATGCCGACGTTCGCGCTCAACTTCTCGCGCCCCGGCGCCCAGGTGGTCGCGCAGTACTACACCTTCCTGCGGCTGGGCCGTGACGGCTACCGGGCCGTGCAGCAGACCACGCGGGACGTGGCGCGGTCCCTCGCCGGGCGGATCGAGGCGCTGGGCGACTTCCGGCTGCTCACCCGGGGCGACGAGCTGCCGGTGTTCGCCTTCACGACGGGGGCGGACGTGACCGCGTACGACGTCTTCGACGTCTCGCGGCGGATGCGTGAGCGCGGCTGGCTGGTGCCCGCGTACACCTTCCCGGAGAACCGGCAGGACCTGTCCGTCCTGCGGGTCGTGTGCCGCAACGGGTTCTCCTCGGACCTCGCCGAGCTGTTTTTGGAGGACCTGGAGCGGCTGCTGCCCGAACTGCGCCGGCAGCCGCGTCCGTCGACGCACGACAAGGACGCGGCCACCGGTTTCCATCACTGACACCCGCCCATTGGTGGGTGGTTACCGGCTCAGACGGCCGAACCTCCGTACCGCCAGCGGGAAGAAGACCGCCAGCAGGGCCAGTGGCCAGGCGACGGCCGCCCAGACGTGGCCCGGTTCGCCGCCGGGGTTGCCGAACAGATCGCGTACCGCGGTGGCCGTCTGCGACATCGGGTTCCACTGGACGGCCGTGCCGAGCCAGCCCGGCATGGACTCGGGCGTGGCGAAGGCGTTGGACAGGAAGCCGACCGGCCAGACCAGGATCTGGACCGCCTGCACCAGCTCCGGTCTGCCGGCCACCATGGCCAGCTGGATGCCGATCCACAGCATGGCGAACCGGAAGAGCAGGAGCAGGCCCACGGCCCCCAGAAGGGCTGCCACGCCCCCGTGGGCCCGCCAGCCGATGGCGCACCCCACCGCGAGCATCACAGCCAGCCCCAGCGCCGACTGGAGCATGTCGGCGGCCGAACGACCAACCAGGACGGCGCCGTTGGCCATGGGCATGGACCGGAAGCGGTCGATGACGCCCTTGTTGAGGTCCTGGGTGACGGCGATCATCGTGCCCTCAAGGCCGAAGGCCATGGTGAGCACGAGCATCCCCGGGACCAGGAAGTCCACGTAGTCGCCCGTGACGTCCCGGCCGCCGCCGACCAGGTAGCCGAACATCAGCAGCAGCATCACCGGGAAGACCAGCCCGACCACCACCCGGACCGGTTGGCGTGCCCAATGGGCGAGTTCGCGGCGGGTCATGGTCCAGCAGTCGGTCAACGCGCGCGTGCCCGGCATCGGGGTGTGCCCCCCACTCATCCCGTACGTCGTCACGCTGCCTCCTTCGTCCGAGCCGTCTGTTCGTCGCCCCCGGTGAGGTCCAGGAACACCTCGTCCAGCGTCGGGCGCCGCAGGGCGACGTCCTCGGCCTCGATCCCGGCCTCCTCCAGGGCCCGTACGACCCCGGAGAGCGCCGCCATGCGGTCGGTGACCGGGGCGCTCAGCAACCGCCGGTCGGGGTCCACCGAGACGCCCTCGGCGGGTACGGGCAACAGGGCGACGGCCGCGCCCAGTTGGCCCGCGTCGCGCAGGACGACGTCGATGCGGTCGCCGCCGGTGGCGGCCTTCAGCTCGTCCGGGGTGCCGTCGGCGACGACCCGGCCCCGGTCGACGACCGAGACGCGGTCGGCGAGCTGGTCGGCCTCCTCCAGGTACTGGGTGGTGAGCAGGACCGTAGTACCGCCGCCGACCAGGGAGCGGACCGCGGTCCACACCTCCGTCCGGCCGCGCGGGTCGAGGCCCGTCGTGGGTTCGTCGAGGAACAGCACCTCCGGGTCGGTGATGAGAGAGGCGGCGAGGTCGAGGCGGCGGCGCATTCCGCCGCTGTAGTTCCGGACCGCCTTGCGGCCGGTGTCCGCGAGGCCGAAGCGGTCGAGGAGCTCGTCGGCCCGCACGCGCGCGTGGCGGGCGCCCAGGTGGTATAGGCGGCCGAACATCTCCAGGTTCTGCCGGCCACTCAGCTCCTCGTCGAGCGCGGCATGCTGGCCGAGGAGGCCGATGCGGAAGCGGACCTCCCGGGCCTCGGTCAGCACGTCGTGGCCGGCCACCTCGACCCGGCCGCCGTCGGGCCTGAGCAGCGTGGCCAGGATCCGGACCAGGGTCGTCTTGCCCGCGCCGTTCGGCCCGAGCACTCCGTGCACCGTGCCACGGGCGACCAGGAGGTCGATTCCCGACAGTGCGTCCGTGTCGCCGTACTTCTTGTGTGCGCCTTCGACGGTGATCGCCGCGTCGGCCACAGAGTCCTCCTAGCTAGTCAAACTTGATTACCTTGCGAAGGTAACCCGCCGGGAAGCATTGGTCAAACTTGATTAGTCGCGGTTTGTGCCGCGTTGGCGAGAAGGCGTCCGCAAGGACTACTTCTCGCGCAGGTCGGCAATCTCGGCGGTCAGTACGGCCATGTCGCGGACGTGCGTGTAGTACTCGGCCGCGTACTCGTCGTCGATCGCCGGGAGGACCCGTCCGAACGCCGTCGTCAGCCGCGTCAAGGCCGCCCGGTTCTGCTCGCCGAGTGGGCCTTCTCGAACGACGGCGGCAAGGCCGTAGATGTCCGCGTCGAGCAACACCATGTCCTGGCCCTGGACGTCCAGGCCGCGGAAGCCGGACGGGAACGGCCTGGCCATGTGCCCGGCCATCACCTGGGCAAGCACGTCGAGCTTTTCTTCGAGCATGGCGGGAGATCCTGCCAGACACGGGCCGGCGGCTCTGGCGGCTTTGGACCCGATGCTCCGGCAGGCCCCGAACACACGCGAGCCCAACCCGGCGGACCTACGCGGTCAGAGCACTAGCGCCAGTCGCCGGGGTGCCGCTCCCCCGTCGCGTACGGGTTCTCCTCGCCGTCGGCCAGGACGCCGACGAACGGTTCGCCCTCCCCCGCGAAGGTGTACGCCCCGCCCTCGATCCGGGCGATCAGCGCCAGCGTCCACTCGGCCTCGGCGTCGGCCGTGTGGATCCAGAGGTTCATGATCTCGCCGATGTGGCCCAGCTGTTCGGGGCCGTCCTCGGGCACGTAGTGCTCGGTGACGGAGGCCCGCCACTCGCCGATGCGCCGGGTGCGTTCCCTCAGGAGGGTCACCGCCTCGTCGCGCGGCAGATCGACGATGAAGCCGATCGCCGCCGACTTGACGTCCATCTTCTGGTCGTACGAGGTCAGCGCCTCGCGCAGCAGCCGCAGGAACTCCTCGGTGCCCTCGCCGGTGATCTCGTACTCCGTGCGGGGCGGGCCGCCGGCCGTGGAGGGGGCGATCTCGTGCGCGATCAGCAGGTCCTGCTTGGCCATCTGCTTGAGCGCGTGGTAGATCGAGCCGGGCTTGGCGTTGGACCACTCGTGCGCGCCCCAGTACTCCAGGTCGTTGCGCACCTGGTAGCCGTGGGCCCGCCCGTGCTGACGGACCGCGCCGAGCACGAGGAGACGGATCGCTGACATGGGGCCAGCGTAAGACCCTTGACGTCAGCCCCAGGTCGTGCCCTGCTCCTTGGCCACCAGCTCGAAGGCGGTGGCGCCGTCGAGGGACTCGCGGATGATGTCGGCGTGACCGGCGTGCCGGGCCGTCTCGCGGATCAGGTGCAGGGCCAGCCAGCGCATCGAGACGCGGCCCTCCGGCGGGAACCAGGGGTCCGGCGGCAGTGCGAGGGTGTCGTCGAGGCTCGGTACGGACCGCAGGAACGCCTCGGTCTCGGCGGCGACCTTCTCCCAGTACGCGAGCTGCGAGGCGACCGTCTCCCCCTCGACGAGCACGAAGTTCTCGTGCCAGTTCGACTGGTCGCGCTTCACCGCCGGCGCCTCACCCCTGGCCCGCGCGATCCAGCCCTGCTCGACCTCGGCGACATGCTTGAGCAGCCCGGAGAGGGACAGCTCGCTGGCGCTGGGGCGCGAGGCGGCCTGCTCGTCCGTCAGCCCCAGCAGGGCCCGCCGGATGCCGCCGCGCTGCTCCTCGATGAAGGAGAGAAGTGCTCCGAGCTCGTCGCCGGGTGCTTCGGAGGGGACGTGAGTGACCATGGTGGTCCGCCTTTCATCGGGTCGTGCGGGCGTTCCTGCCTGACACCGATGAAGTTACGGGGGCTTGCGGACAGGTTCTGTCCGCAAGCCCCCGTTTCACAGAAGACCTTCTGAAATTCTTCCACCGGGACTCTCTAGAACGGGAAGAAGCTCCGCCCGTGCTGCACCGAGATCCACTTCTGGGTGGTGAACGCCTCCACCGTCGCCTCGCCGTTCAGGCGGCCGATGCCCGAGGACTTCTCGCCGCCGAAGGCGACCAGGGGCTCGTCGTGGACCGTGCCGTCGTTGACGTGGAACATGCCCGTGTCGATCTGCTTGGCGAAGGCGATGCCGCGTTCCACGTCTGCCGTGTGGACGGCGCCGCTGAGGCCGTACGGGGTGTCGTTGACGAGGCGGACCGCCTCCTCCTCGCCGTCGAAGGGGACGAGGAGGGCCACCGGGCCGAAGATCTCCTGGTGGAGGAGGGGTGAGTCGGCGGGGAGGTCGGTCAGGACCGACGGCTCGACGAGGTTGTCCGTCGTCCTGCCGTGCAGAAGTGCCGTCGCGCCCTCCGCCAGCGCCCGCCGCACCACGCCCGAAATCGCCTCCGCCTGGGAGGAGTTGATCACCGGGCCGATGACCGTCCCGGGGTCGCTCGGGTCGCCCACCTTCAGGGACCGCACCTTGGTCACGAACTTCTCGGTGAACTCGTCGGCGATCCGCCGGTCCACCAGGATCCGGTTCGCGGCCATGCAGACCTGGCCCTGATGGACGTACCGGCTGAAGACCGCCGCGTCGACCGCGTAGTCGATGTCCGCGTCGTCCAGGACCACCAGGGCGCTGTTGCCGCCCAGTTCGAGGACCACGTTCTTGAAGTGAGGGGCGCAGACGGCGGCGACATGACGGCCGACCGCGTCCGAGCCGGTGAAGGAGATGACCTTCGGGACCGGGTGCTCCAGGAACGCGTCGCCGATCTCGGCGATGTCCGTGATCACGACGTTCAGGAGGCCCGGCGGCAGGCCCGCGTCCTCGAAGATCTTCGCGACCAGCGAGCCGCCGACGACCGGGGTGTCCTGGTGCGGCTTGAGGACGACGCCGTTGCCGAGCGCCAGCGCGGGGGCGACCGACTTCAGGGAGAGGAGGAAGGGGAAGTTGAAGGGGCTGATCACACCCACCACACCCACCGGGACGCGGTAGACGCGGTTCTCCTTGCCCTCGACCGGCGACGGGACGAGCTGGCCCTCGGGGGTCAGCGCCAGACGGATCGACTCGCGCAGGAACTCCTTGGCGAGGTGCAGCTCGAAGCCGGCCTTGAGGTGCGTGCCGCCGAGTTCGGCGATGATCGCGGCGGCGATCTCCCGCTCCCGGTCCTCGATGATGCGCAGGGCCTTCTCGAAGACCGCGCGACGGACGTACGGGCTGGTCGCCGCCCACCCCTTCTGGGCCGCGGCGGCGGCGCGGTACGCCTCGTCGACCTCGTCCACCGTGGCGATCGTGATCGAGGCGAGCTTCTCACCGTCGTACGGGTTGAAGTCGATGATGTCCCAGGAGCCCGTGCCCGGGCGCCACTCACCGCCTATGTACTGCTGCGCGAGATCGGTGAAGTAGTACTCGGGCGCTGACATGTGATCCCTCAATCCCTCAATCCCGTATCACGGTCTGATCGCACGTCATCGTACGTGCGGCCGAAGGGAGTTGGGGGGCCATCAGGGGGCGCCGTTACGAGAGTTGCAGCAGACCCCTGAGCAGGTCCCGGCTCTCGTCCGGCCCGGGGCTGTCCTGCTGGAGTTCCTTCATCGCCGTCTCGTACTGACTGACGTCCTCCGCCTTGTCCAGGTAGAGGGCGCTGGTGAGCTGCTCCAGGAAGATCACGTCGGACAGGTCCGACTCCGGGAAGCTCAGGATCGTGAACGCGCCGCTCTCGCCCGAGTGCCCGCCGAAGCCGAACGGCATGATCTGCAGCCGTACGTTGGGCCGCTCCGAGACCTCGATCAGGTGCTGGAGCTGACCGCGCATCACCTCGCGGTCGCCGTACGGCCGGCGCAGCGCCGCCTCGTCGAGGACGACGTGGAACTCCGGGCCGCCGGTGGACAGGAGGTACTTCTGCCGCTCCATGCGCAGGGCGACGCGGCGCTCGATGTCGGCTGGGCTCGCGCCCTTCATACCGCGGCCGACGACCGCACGCGCATACGCCTCGGTCTGCAGCAGACCGTGCACGAACTGGACCTCGTAGGCGCGGATCAGTGATGCCGCGCCCTCCAGACCCACGTAGGTGGGGAACCAGTTGGGCAGGACGTCCGAGTAACTGTGCCACCAGCCCGCGACGTTGGCCTCCCTGGCCAGCGAGAGGAGAGCGTTGCGCTCGGCCTCGTCGTTGATGCCGTAGAGCGTCAACAGGTCCTCGACGTCCCGTGTCTTGAAGCTCACCCGGCCCAGCTCCATACGACTGATCTTCGATTCGGACGCGCGGATCGAATAACCCGCCGCCTCCCGCGTGATCCCCCGCGTCTCACGCAGACGCCTCAGGTGCGATCCGAGCAGCATGCGCCGCACCACCGATCCCGGCTCTCCCGCGCTCACGTTCGTCACCCTCCCCAACCTCTCCAGGGGCCGCAGTCTGCCACTAAATCACTCCGAGCAGTACTCGTCCGGTTACTCAAATGGGAAGACGTCAGAGCGTACGCACAGGAAGAGGCAAGGGGAAGACCGGCCACAGGTGAAAAGTTGGCGGAAAAAATGACCAAGAAGCGGTACGGGAGGGCCCAATTGGGGCACGTGCACGTGCATCTGCCCTTGCATCCGCCGTGAGCATCGGAAACCATGGTCTCGCGCCACCGCTGCATCGCAATGACTGCATCGCAACGACCGCGATCTCCCGGGAGTGCCTCGCATGGGGACGAATGGATCGACCATGCTCGAGCCGTTAAGGCAGGGGCTTCCGCCACTGGATCCCTCGACCGTGTCCAACGCGGCGTCGTGCGCACTGCCCGCCCGCTTCGAAGCGGTGCGCGAAGCGCGGCAGTTCAGCCGCAGGACACTCGCCCAGTGGGACGTCGGTGACCGTTTCGACGATGTCTGCCTGGTCGTCTCCGAGCTGGTCACCAACGCCCTCCGGCACGCGCTGCCCACGGATCCCCCGCACGCGTCGGCCCAGGAGCCGCCCGTACGGCTGCATCTGATGCGCTGGACCGAGCGGCTGGTGTGCGCGGTGCGCGATCCCAGCCGGGAGTGTCCGGTGGCGTACGACGCCGAGGAGTTCTCGGAGGACTTCTCGGCCGAGTCGGGGCGCGGCCTGTTCCTCGTCGACTCGTTCAGCGACAGCTGGGGCTGGCATCCGCTCTCGGGGGCGTTGGGCGGCAAGGTCGTCTGGGCGCTGTTCGGACTGCACTCCGCCGAGTGAGGCACCGCGGTGTTTCTTCACGCCCTGGCTCTACGCGCGTCACGGTGCCCGGAGTGGCAGAGGTGGCCTGCGTGACCCGCGCGCCTCGACTCCGGGGCGGAGCCGGCCGAAGGACGGTCAGTTCGACGTCAGGTGGTCGAACTCGCCGTCCTTGATGCCCAGGAGCATCGCCTCGATCTCCGCGCGCGTGTAGACCAGCGCCGGGCCGTCGGGGAAGCGCGAGTTGCGTACCGCCACCTCACCGCCGGGCAGCCGGGCGAACTCGACGCAGGAACCCTGCGAGTTGCTGTGCCGGCTCTTCTGCCAGGCGACCTCCAGTCGCGCGGCGGCCATACCGTTGTACACGCCGGAGTCATCGGCCGTGCCAACGCCGTACACGTCGTGGTCCACAGGTCGCTCCCTGGTGGTGCACTGGCTGAAGAGGCCATTGGTGCAGTGGTCAACTGTGCCGGATCATAACTCTGTTCACGTGCAGACGCGTGGACAGATGCAGGGGCTTATGCACAGGCATGCGCACAAGCAGATGCACGTGCACGCGGGGTGTTCGCTCCGCTACTCACCTTGACGCACGTATGCCCCCACACGTTCCCCCGCACGTCGGCACCCCCGCCTCCTGGGACCACGGAGACGGGGGTGCGGAGGTGGGGGCGGGGAGGTGGGGGCGGGGAGCGAAGGGGCGTGCGGACAGGGCGCGGCGGCTACCGGGAGACGTACGGCAGAAGTGCCATCTCCCTGGCGTTCTTGATCGCGCGGGCGAGCAGCCGCTGCTGCTGGGCCGAGACCCGGGTGACCCGGCGGCTGCGGATCTTGCCGCGGTCGGAGATGAACTTCCGCAGCAGGTCGGTGTCCTTGTAGTCGATGTACGTGATCTTCGCCGCGTCCAGCGGGTTGGGGCGGGCCTTGAGGGGCTTGCGTTCGATCTTGCGGGCCATGGCGGGGTCAGACCTCCAGGAGGGTGTCGAAGGCGGGCGGCAGGCGTTTCCAGGCGGCGCGTCCGCCGGCGTACTCGGCGTCGGTGAGCAGGCAGGACTCCAGGAGCTGTTCGAGTCCGTCGCGGTCGAGGCCGGGGGACGTGAACACCAGGTGCTGGCAGCAGTCGCCGTGCTCGGGGTGCCAGTCGAGGGCGGCGGCGGCCCGGCGCACGGGCTCGACCATGTCCCAGGCCGCGTCCGGGAGCGAGGCGAGCCAGGGGCCGGCGCTCTCCACGCACAGCGCGCCGCCCGCCGCGTCCCAGTGGAGCAGCGTGTCGGGGTGGTCGGCGAGCCAGAACCGGCCCCGGCTGCGCGCGGCGGCGCAGGTCAGGTCCTCCAGCGCCTCGTACAGCCGCTCCGGGTGGAAGGGACGGCGCCGGTGCCACACGAGGGTGGCCACGCCGTGCGCGTCGGCCTCGGCGGGCAGCAGCGCGCATGCCGGGTGCTGGGCGAAGGCGGCGGCCTCGACGTCGAATCCGGCGAGGGCGGCGGAGGCGAGGGCCGAGAGCGGCGCCGGCTCCCCTCCGGACGCGTCGGCGGGGCCCGCCAAGTCCCCTGGGTGGCCGCCCGCGACGGGGACCTGGCGGGCTGTCGGGTGGAGCTGCGCGAGCAGCTCGCGGTCCTCGTCGTCGGCCTCCGGGGAGTCGACGAGGGCGAGGACGGTGGCGTACTCCAGCTGGCGGGCGAAGGTGTCCGCGACCGTCCGCTGGTCGGTGGCCGCGGCGGCGAGGCCGCCTTCGGCCAGGTCGTCGCCGTTGCCGAGGTACGGCAGCAGCAGCGCCGGGTCGACGGCCGTGATGACGCCGGTGACCGTGAGGCCGCCGGCCGTCACCACCTCGGCCATCGCCTTGGGCTCGACGGAGTCCCACAGCTCGACGATCGCCAGCCGGGTCAGCCCGGCGTCCGCGAGTCGCCGCAGCTCCGGCACGAGGTCCTCGCGCAGGGCACAGCACGCGCAGTCGTTGACCAGGGGCGCCTCGCCCGCGGAGAGGATGCCGGTGACATCGCTGACGGTCCGTACGACCGTGCCGGCCACGGCCGTGGCGAGGTCGTGGTGGAGTACGACGCTGCCGGGGACGTCGGCGAGCAGCCGCGCCACGGTCGCCCTGCGGGCGTCGGCGTGCAGCCCGCCGACGATCGCCACGGAGAGTTCGTGAGCCCCGGAGGGCCCGTGCTCATGCACCTGCACGTGTGTTCCCTCAGTCCTTGCTAGTGGTTCTTGCCGTACCGGCGCTCGAAGCGCTCCACCCGGCCGGCCGTGTCCAGGACGCGGGCCGTGCCGGTGTAGAAGGGGTGGCTGATGTTCGAGATCTCGACGTCGACGACGGGGTAGGTGTTGCCGTCCGCCCAGTCGATCGTCTTCTCGCTGGTCATCGTGGACTGGGTGAGGAAGGCGTGGTTCGCGGCCCGGTCACGGAAGACGACGGGCCCGTACGCCGGGTGGATTCCTTCACGCATGGCGGCTGATCAGCGCTCCTCTCGGAAGTCGACGTGACGGCGGGCGACCGGGTCGTACTTGCGCAGGGTCATACGGTCCGGGTCGTTGCGACGGTTCTTGCGGGTGACGTAGGTGAAGCCGGTCCCGGCCGTGGACCGGAGCTTGACGATCGGCCGGAGTTCGTTGCGAGCCATGCTGGTATCTTACTGAAAACGACTTCCATTTGCATAACTTGACCGAGAGAGGTGCGTCACCTTGTCCGCCCACTGCATGCTGACCGGCGCCCAGCCGGGCTTCGGCAACAACATCAGCCACTCCCACCGGCGTACGTCCCGTCGCTTCAACCCCAACATCCAGTCCAAGCGGTACTGGCTGCCCAGCGAGGGCAGGCACGTCCGGCTGCGGCTGAGCACGAAGGGGATCAAGACCGTCGACACGATCGGTGTCGAGGCGGCGGTGGCCCGGATCCGGGCCCGTGGGGTCAGGGTCTGACGGCCGCGAGGGCCAGGGACGGAGACGCACGGACCCGTAGGCACCACGAGCAAGGAACGACCAGGAACAAGGACGGGAAGACAGGAGCGACATGGCGAAGAAGAGCAAGATCGCGAAGAACGAGAAGCGGCAGGAGATCGTCGCCCGGTACTCGGCGCGGCGGGCCGAGCTGAAGGAGATCGTGCGGCGACCGGCCTCGACGGACGAGGAGCGGGCGGCGGCCCGGCTGGAGCTGGAGCGGCAGCCGCGTGACGCGAGCCCCACGCGCGTACGCAACCGGGACCAGGTGGACGGGCGGCCCCGCGGCTACTTCCGGGCGTTCGGACTGTCCCGGGTCGGCCTGCGGGAACAGGCGCACGCCGGGTTCCTTCCGGGGGTGCGCAAGTCGTCCTGGTGACCGGCTCCTCCGGGCCGGGGCCCGGGGATTCCGGCCTCCCGCTCCGCTGACAAGGAACCCTGGTAGCTTGCTGCGGTCGTGCGGCCCCAATGGCCGTCGCTCACGGCTACCGCACAGCGGCTGACTGCTTGGGAGCTTCCGGTGACTTCGGTGACGTACGCGCGCGTGCTGACGCGCAGGGCTGGTGTGGCCTCGGTGGTCGCGGTGGCTGCCGCGCTCGCGCTGACCGGGTGCAGTGGCGACGGAGGGTCCGACAACGGGTCGGCGAGTCCGAGTTCCGGCACGGACTCCTCGGACCCGACCTCCGGCTCGTCCTCGGGTTCATCCTCGGGTTCGGGGGACGCGAGCGGTGGTGGCGATACGCCGGCGGCGGACAGTCAGCTGGCGGGCAGCTGGCTGACCACCAGCAAGGGCAGTGCCGTGGCGCTGGTGATCACCGGGGCGAAGGCCGGACTGTTCGCCACCGGGGGGAACGTGTGCAGCGGTACGGCGGGCGAGGAGGCGGGGATGCAGATGATCCACCTCACCTGCAGCGACAAGAGCAAGGACCGGGCCTCGGGGATGGTCGCCTCCGTCGACAAGACGTCGATGAAGGTCACCTGGACCGGCAGCCTCGGCACGGAGACGTACACGAAGGCGCAGGGCGGGTCGCTGCCGTCGGGGCTGCCCACGGCGGGGCTGGGGTCCTGACGGGCGGCTCAGTCACGCAGCCGGGGGCGGGCCCTTAGCTGGGCCCGGTCCGCCGCCGCGGTGCCCTCCGTCCAGCCCGCCTCGTCCGTGACGCCCCGCAGGCGGGTTGTCGTGGTCGTGGGGAACATCTGGTCCAGGTGGGCGGTGACCGCCAGGTCCCGGGTGGCCAGGACCGGGAGCAGGGAGGCGGTGGTCCGCGTCGCCGCCGCCGCGTCCGCCGTCTCCGCTGCCGCCGCCTGCGCCAGGCGGGTGCCCGTCTTGTGGGCGTAGGCCGCCAGGAAGGACTGACGGAAGGTCTTCGTCCGGTTACGGCCCTTGGCCCGTTGCGCCGCCTCCGCCTTCGTCATCGCCGTCGTGGCCTGCACCAGCAGGGACGTGTAGAGGAGTTCCACCACCTCCAGGTCGGGTTCGAAACCCACCACCGTGGAGAAGCCCAGGGCCTCGTTCCACACCGCCCGGCAGCGGTTCGCGTCGGCCACGGCGTGCAGGAGGATCGCCTTGGCCTCCTCGTACGGGGCGTCCACACCGAGGCGCCGCGCGCGCGGGGCGTCGGCCGCCGGGGCGCCGGCCGCGAGCAGCGCCTCGTCGATGCTGTGCCGGGCCATCAGTTCCTGGGCCTTCGCGCTCAGCGCCTCGGCCTCCTCGGGGAACCCGGTCGCCTCCGCCTTCGCCAGCAGCGCGCGGATACGCGGCAGCATGCGGGACTCCGGATGCGTCCGACGGGCACTCTCCCCCGGTGTCGGCGGCCGCTCGTCGAGGGACTCCAGGGTCGGCAGTCCCAGCAGCAGGCGGTACAGCTCCAGGACCGTCGTCGCATGCGTGAAGCGGTCGGCGCGGGGCGGGGCGGGGGTCGCGGCCAGCTCGGTCAGCTGTTCCTTCCAGCGGGGGTCCCGGGCCCGGTCGTCCGGCGCCTGGGCGGTGATCAGCGTCGACACCAGGCGTACGTGTACGTCGTCCAGCTCGCGCCGCACGAGACGTACGAGGTCGGCCGGCTGCCAGCCCCGGCGCCAGGCCGACGCCACGAACTCCGCGCCGCGCCGGGCGAGTTCGGGGTCGGCGGCCGGGTCGGCGGCGAGCAGGGAGGCGCCCGTGTCGAGGGAGGTGTCCGTGTCGGCGTACAGGGCGGCCTCGAAGGCTCGTTCGACGGTGCCGGGCGGGGCGGGCGGACGGGGGGTGCGGGGCGTGCTGGTCACCCGTCGATCGTGCCATGCCGTCACCATCGACTGTCAACTTCGGGTTGACAGTCTTCGGAGTGACAACCTACGGTTGACACATGACGACCAATCAGCCCGTACGGGCCTCCGTACGCCTCGACGACCTCATCGAGGCCATCAAGAAAGTGCACACCGACGCCCTCGAACAGCTCCAGGACGCGGTGCTCGCCGCAGATCACCTCGGGGAGGTGGCGGATCATCTGATCGGCCACTTCGTGGACCAGGCACGGCGTTCGGGCGCCTCCTGGACCGACATCGGCAGGAGCATGGGCGTCACCCGGCAGGCCGCGCAGAAGCGGTTCGTGCCGAAGAGCGAGTCGGACCTCGACCCGAGCCAGGGCTTCAGCCGCTTCACTCCACGGGCCAGGAACGTGGTGGTCGTCTCCCAGGAAGGGGCGAGGGCCGCCGAGAACGACCAGATCCGCATCGAGCACCTGATCCTCGGCCTCCTCTCCGAGCCGGAAGCCCTCGCGGCGAAGGCGATCACCGCGCAGGACGTCTCCCTGGACACCCTGCGCGAGGCCGCGACCGCCGGACTGCCGCCGCGTGCCGAGACCGTCCCCGCCCTCATCCCCTTCGACGCCGACACGAAGAAGACCCTCGAACTCACCTTCCGCGAGGCCCTGCGCCTGGGCCACAACTACGTCGGAACCGAGCACATCCTCCTCGCCCTGCTGGAGTTCGAGAACGGCGCGGGCCTGCTGTCCGGCCTCGGCCTCACCAAGCCGGCGACGGAGGACTACGTCGCCGCGGCCCTCGCCAGGATCAAGGTGGAGTTCGAGGAAAAGGGCGAGCAGCCGAGCTGAACGCGCTGGTCAAGGGCGTTGTCAGACCCTCCTGCCACACTCACGGACATGGCAGACGTGGCGGAGACGGCCGAGCGGTGGGCGCTCGCTCCGGCCGAGGACGGCGGCGTGGAGATCGCCCTCCTCGGTCCCGGCGGGCTGCCCGCCGGGCCGGTGCGGCGGGAGGCGGATCTCGGCGCGGCCGTCCGTGACCGGCCCGATGTCACGCGATGGGTGTGGCGGTCCACCCCCGACGTCTATCCGCGACTGCTCGCCACGGGGGTGCGAGTCGAGCGGTGCTACGACATCGAGGACGCCGAGACACTCCTGCTCGGCCACGAGGGGCGGCTCGGTGAGCCCCGCTCCGCCGCGGCGGCCCTCGCCCGGCTGCGCGGTGGTCCCGTACCGCCGGATCCGCCGCAGCGGTCCGCCGAACCCGGCGCGCAGTCGCCGCTCTTCGAACCGGGGCCGGTGCACGTGCCCCTGGCCGATCTGCTGGAGGTGTACGCCGACCAGCAGCGACGGCACGACGCGACCGCGCACCCGGACCGGATGCGGCTGCTGACGGCCGCCGAGTCGGCGGGGATGCTGGTGGCCGCCGAGATGAACGCGGCGGGGCTGCCGTGGCGCGCGGACGTCCATCGGGACCTCCTGCAGGAACTGCTGGGCGAGCGGTACGCGGGCGGTGGTGAGCCCCGGCGGCTCGCCGAGCTGGCGGACGAGGTGTCGGCGGCGTTCGGCCGCCGGGTGCGGCCCGATCTGCCCGCCGATGTCGTCAAGGCCTTCGCACAGGCCGGGATCAAGGTGCGGTCCACCAGGAGATGGGAGATCCAGAGCATCGATCACCCGGCCGTCGAGCCGCTGATCGAGTACAAGAAGCTGTACCGGATCTGGGTCGCGCACGGCTGGTCCTGGCTCCAGGACTGGGTCCGGGACGGGCGGTTCAGGCCCGAGTTCCTCGCGGGCGGGACGGTCACCGGCCGCTGGGTCACCAACGGCGGGGGCGGGCTGCAGATCCCCAAGGTGATCCGCCGGGCCGTGGTCGCCGACCCGGGGTGGCGGCTCGTCGTCGCCGACGCCGACCAGATGGAGCCGCGGGTCCTGGCCGCGATCTCGCGCGACCCCGGGCTGATGGAGGTCGCGGGACGGGAGAGCGACCTCTACCAGTCCGTCTCCGACCGCGCGTTCTCCGGCGACCGGGAGCAGGCCAAGCTCGCGGTACTGGGCGCGGTGTACGGGCAGACCTCCGGGGACGGCCTCAAGAACCTCGCCGCGCTCAGACGCCGGTTCCCGAAAGCGGTGGCCTACGTGGACGAGGCCGCCCGCGCGGGAGAGGAGGGGCGCCTCGTGCGGACCTGGCTGGGGCGTACGTGTCCCCCGGCGGCGCGGGCCGACACCGACGACTCGGCGGAGGAGGCCGGCATCCCGCTCTCGGAGGACGAGGGCGGCGTCGACCCCGCCGGGGGCGCGGGAGGGACGGGGCCGGGGGCGCAGGAGTGGGTGCCGGGGTACGCCTCCTCCAACTCCCGTGCCCGGGGCCGCTTCGCGCGCAACTTCGTCGTCCAGGGCAGCGCGGCCGACTGGACCCTGCTGCTGCTCGCCGCGCTGCGCCGGAGCTGTGCCGGGATGGCGGCCGAGCTGGTCTTCTTCCAGCACGACGAGGTGATCGTGCACTGTCCCGAGGAGGAGGCCCAGACGGTCGTGGCGGCGATCCGGGAGGCGGCGGAACTGGCGGGGCGGCTGACGTTCGGCGAGACGCCGGTGCGGTTTCCGTTCAGTACGGCGGTCGTGGAGTGTTATGCCGACGCCAAGTGACGCGCGTCAACCCTGGCCGGCTGTCGTCGTGTCGCTGCCCGACGTGGTGCTGCCCGACCGATCGCCGCTCGCCGTGTCGCCGCTCGCCGTGTCGGCCGCGGCCAGTTCGCGGGCGAAGTCCCTGACCAGGTCGTGGGGCGCGTACCGGCCGTACACGGTCTCCTCCACTAGGGACACGTCGACGAGGCGGTCCAGGGCCGCCCCGGCCCGGTGTTCGTCGGTCGCGGTGAGGCGGGCCAGCAGCGGGGCGTCGTACGCGGGGAGGTCCAGGGCACCGATGCGGCGCAGGACGAGGGCCGCGTCCCGGTCGGTCTCGCGGGCGGAGACGCGCAGCGCCTCGTGGGCTCCGGCCAGGGAACGGCGGACGCTCAGGTCGTCGTACTCCAGATGCGGCAACCTGCTCTCCCCGGCGGCCAGTTGAGCGGCGAGCAGGTCCGGAGTGAGGGCCCGGCGGGCGGCGAGCCGGGCGGCGACCGCGCACAGGGCGAGCGGGAGGCGGCCGGTGAGCTCGACGAGGGGGTGGCCGGCGTCGAGGCCGCCGCGTCCGGAGACCGCGCGCAGCAACTCGGCGCTCTCCGCGCCGGTCAGGGAGGCGAGGGGGAAGCGGCGGGCGCCGTCGAGGGCGGTCAGCGGGGAACGGCTGGTGACGATCACGGCGCAGCCGGGACCCGCCGGAAGCAACGGCCGTAGCTGCGCGGCGCCTTCGGCATCGTCCAGGACCAGCAGCGTACGGGTCGGGGCGAGGAGGGAACGCAGTAACGCGGCTGCCCCGTCCGGGTGTTCGGGGACTCGGCGTGGATCGGCGCCGAGGTCGCGCAGCAGCGCGGTGAGGGCCTGGGCGGGAGCGAGCGGAGGCACGTCGGCGGTACCGCCGTGCAGGTCGACGTAGAGCTGCCCGTCCGGGAAGCGCTCCCGGAGAGCGTGCGCGACGTGCAGCGCCAGGGCGCTCTTGCCCACGCCGGGCATCCCGTGGACCACGACCACGGGGGCGCCGGCCGCACCCTCGGACCCGGGACGCCCCTGCGGAGCCAGGGTCCGGCGCAGGTCGTCCGCGACGGCTGTGCGGCCGGTGAAGTGGGCCGGGGGTGGCGGGAGTTGAGCGGGGCGGGGCACGGGGGGCGGGGCGGATACCGACGTGGGGGATGGAGTTGGCGTGGAGGGTGGGGTCGGTGTGGGGGGTGCGGTTTGTGACAGGGGTTGTGGTGGCGCGGAGGTCCGTGATGGCGGCGACCCGCGTCGCGGAGTGGGCGCAAGCGCGGGGGAAGGGGCGAGGGCCTGTCGTGGGGGCGAGCCCGACGTCGGCTGTGCGGGGACGTAGGGGAGCTTGAGGTCGGTGGTTATCGCGAGGGCGGTGGGCATCACGACGCCACCCGGGACCCCATGCGCCGTCAGACCCCGGTGGCCCCCCGACCGCGCCGGGCCGCCCACTGGGCCGGCTGGGCCGCTCGGCCCCGTTGCGTCCGCTGTGGCTGCCGGAGGCCGCGCATCTCCCGGATCGCCGGGCAGCCTCAGTACCTCCATGTGGGCCGCGCGGATCGCCGGGCCCGGTTCCACGCCCAGTTCGTCGAGGAGGCGGTTGCGCAGGTCGCGGTGGACGGCGAGGGACTCTGCCCGGCGGCCGGTGCGGTGGAGGGCGAGCATCAGCTGGCGGTGGTAGGACTCGCGCAGCGGATGCTCGGCCGTCAGGGCCGTCAACTCCGGTATCAGGGAGGGGAGCCGAGGGCCGCCGACGTGCAGCTCGGCGTCGTAGCGCCAGTCCAGCAGGAGCAGCCGGGCCTCTGTCAGGCGCTGGGTGAAGGCGTAGCCGAAGGTCTCGGGCGGGAGGCCGGTCAGTGGGGCGCCGCGCCACAGGGCGAGGGCCGACGCGCACTCGTCCAGGACGCGCCGCCAGTCCTGGTTGGCGTGGGCTGCCCGCGCCCGTTCGACGTGGGCCTGGAAGACGTGCACGTCCAGCTCGCCGGGGCCGACCCGCAGCAGATAGCCGGGCGGCACCGCTCGCAGCCGGGCCGGATCGTCGAGGAGGCGGCGCAGCCGGGCCACGTGGTTGTGCAGCGAGGCCTGCGCCGACGCCGGGGGCGCCCCGCCCCACAGCGCGTCCTTGAGTGCCTCGACCGGGACGACCCGGCCGGGTTCCAGGAGCAGGGCGGCGAGCAGCGTCCGTACCTTGACGCTGCCGATCGGCTGGACCGGAGCGAGGACGGGGATCGGCTGGATTCCCTCTCGCGCAAGGCTGTTGGGGGCGTGGCCGTCGTAAAGGACGGGCGCGCCGAGCAGTCCGAACCGCAGACCGCACCGCATGTCGTCGCCTCACTGCCTTCTCGTCCGCCAACCGCTTCCCATGTTAGCGATCTGTTGGCGTGGCCTGATGTGATCACCTCAACGGAACCGGCCCGAGGGTGCGCGCGGATGTCGCGCAGCTCGGGGGAGTGTCGCCGTCGCGGCCGGGTCCGGATACGCGAGAGGGCCCGGGTCGCCAGAGGTGACGACCGGGGCCCTCGTATCGCGTGCCGTGTGACGTGTGCCTGGTGACCGTGTGCCGCGTGCCTGGTGAGAGGGGACGGAGAACCCCCGGTTCACAGGATGGGCGGGCGGCCCAGCCTGGTCAGGGTCCACACCGTTCGCCAGCGCATCGGGCGGCGTTCGCCGGCCGGTTCACGCAGACCCTCCACGAAGCCGGCGAACCAGGCTCGCAGCGTGCGGGTGGAGCCGCCGCGCAGGACGGTGATCGCGATCCAGACCGCCAGGTGCACCGGGATCAGCGGCAGCGGGAGCCGGCGGCGGACCAGCCAGACCCGGTTGCGGGCGGTGACCCGGTGGTAGATGGCGTGCCGGGCGGGCGAGGTGCTGGGGTGGCGCAGCAGAAGACGCGGTTCGTAGAGGATC
The DNA here is from genome assembly GCF_033795085.1 of Streptomyces sp. AK08-02. NCBI lineage: Bacteria > Bacillati > Actinomycetota > Actinomycetes > Kitasatosporales > Streptomycetaceae > Streptomyces > Streptomyces sp. AK08-02. Next base: position 298,523 of record NZ_JARAZV010000011.1, on the reverse strand, counting down.
TTCCAGCCGGCGTCGACGGCCCGCCAGGCGAGGTCGGTCTCCTCGTGGGCGAAGAAGAAGGCGGCGGGCCAGTCGCCGGTCTGGTCGAGCATCTCCATGCGCAGGGCGTGGCCGCCGCCGAGGAACTGGGTGACGTATCCGCCGAGCATCGGGTCGCCCGCGCCGGGCCGGGGGACGTGGCGGCGCTGGGTCACGCCGTTCTCGTCGGCGATCCGGAAGCCGACGATGCCGAGTCGGGGGTCGGCGGCGTACAAGTCCCGTACGCGGCTGAGTACATCGGGGTCGATGAGCAGGCCGTCGTCGTCCAGGTCGACCACGACGTCGATGTCTCCGAACTCACGCAGCCGGGCCAGGGCCACGTTTCGGCCGCCAGGGCAGCCGAGGTTCTCGTCGACCTCGATGGTGGTGACCTCACCGGAGAGGCCGGGGAGTTCGGGCAGCGGACAGCCGTTGCCGACGAGCACGATGCGGTCGGGGGCGAGGTCCTGCTTGGCGATCGACTCCAGCAGCGCGTTCAGCGCGACAGGCCGGTTTCCCATGGTCACCACGGCCACCGCGATACGCGGTTCCACCGCCATGCCACCCACCAGACCCACCTCGTTCCGGCCGCCGACGTACACCATCGCGGTCGGATGCTATCTGTTTACAGTAAGGATGTATTAAGTACGCATTGAGTACGTCTCGTATCCATAACACCCTACGGCTCAACAGCCTACGGCTTTCGGCCGGAGCCGGACTCCAGCCACGTCCGCAGCGCCCACCACCAGTGCACGCTACCCAGCGGCCCGGAAACGATGCCTGGCAGATCGTCCGTGAGCGACTCACCGGTGAGCTGCTGGAGCCTGGAGAGGCGGTAGCGGACGGTGTTGGGGTGGGTGAACAGGGTAGCCGCCGTCCGGTCGAGGCGGCGACCGTGGTCGAGGAACGCCAGCGCGGTGACCGCGATCTGACGGTGGAAGTCGTCCCGCGGATCGAGGTCCGCGAGGAGCCGGGCGCTGAGCCAGGCGCCGAGGAACGGCTGGTCGGCGAGGGCGATCTCGGCGGCCAGTTCGGTGAGTTCGTACACGCCGTGGCGTTTGTACGGTGCCGGTGCCGTCCCTCCGTCCAGGTCCAGGGCGCGGACGCAGAGACCGTACGTGGCCCGGAGATCGTCCAACGGGACGGCCGGCGACACCACGACGAACGCGCCGCCGCACGCTTCCTCCTCCGCCGACTCCGCGTCCCCGCCCCCGCCCCCATCCCAGTCCTCGATCGTCTCGCCCGCCGGCAGTCGCGGGTACAGGCCCACCAGCCGTCCGTCGAGCGTGCCGAAGAGACAGCCGCGCAGGGCGGCGAGACGGTGAGCCAGCCGCCGGGTGCGGGCGGGCTCGCCGCCCGGGTCGGCGACCAGGAGGTGACGTACGGCGTCCCGGCGCAGCCCGGCCCCCGCCAACTCCTCCATGTCGGGCGGCGGTTCACCTTCGACGAGGAGTCGGCGCAGCAGTCGCGCCCGGGCCTCCCCCAGCTCGTGCGGGTTGTCCCCCTCGGCGACGCGGTATCCGTGGACGACGTGCCGTTGCAGGGCGTCGCCGTACTCCTTGAGGCGCAGGACGACGGAGAGCAGCGCGGCGTCGGGCACCCCGGCCGCTCGGCAGCGGTCGACGGTGATCTCGACGGCGCGGGTGTGGGCGGCCTGAACTCCGCGCAGTACGGCGGTCATCGGAACGCCCTGGCCGGCCCGGTCGGCGCCGAGCAACAGTGCGGCGGCGAAGTCCTGGGCGTCGACGCCCTGTTGCTCGCTGTCCCCTCTGTCTGTCGTATCCGTACGGGGTTTACGTGTGTCCGTACCTGGGTCACGTCCGTCGGGGGCGCCCAGCCAGGCGCCGGCCGCGTTGATCATGGCGGTGACGTGCCACAGGGTTTCCGCCTCGGCGAGCCGGGCCACCTCCGGGGAGTGCTTCCGGGCCGCACGCACGAGTTCGCCCTGGACACCCGCGTCCGCCGCCATGGCTCGCAGCACCTCGGCGACGGTCTCGCCCTCGGACCGCTCGGGGCGCTCGCTGAGGCCGCTGAAGTCGGTGAGGGCCGTCATGAGCCTCCCCCTTCGCGTCGGTGCGGTGTTGCCGGGACACAACGGAGGGGCTGACGCGTTGGCTCCCGGCTACTACCGCGCTGTCGTTCCGACCTGATTCCCTGAGCGCTACCGACGGTAACCCCAGGCTCACCACCAACACACCCTTTTCACGGGCAGCTCACCCGCCCGTGCACGCGCAGCCGGCCCCGCCCCCGCACCCGCACTTTCTCTCCCGGAAGGCACCCACCCCCATGGAGCACTTGACTGACCCTGTCAGCCGCCGCCGGGCACTGACGCTGGCCGGTGGCGCGGTCGCCGCGACCGCCCTCACCCAGACGGGCACGGCGTTCGCCGCCTCGGCGGCGGTCACGTCGGCCGACGCGATCGTAGTGGGCCACGGGCTCGCCGGGCTGGTCGCGACGGTCGAACTCGCCGCCGCGGGCCGCAAGGTGCTGCTCCTCGACCAGGAACCGGAGTCCAACCTCGGCGGCCAGGCCTTCTGGTCCTTCGGCGGGCTGTTCTTCGTCGACTCCGCCGAGCAGCGTCTGATGGGCGTCAAGGACTCCAAGGACCTGGCCTGGCAGGACTGGCAGGGCGCGGCCGGCTTCGACCGGGACATCGACAACCCGCTCGGCCAGGACCACTGGGGCTACAAGTGGGCGCAGTCCTACGTCGACTTCGCGTCCGGCGAGAAGCGGGCCTGGCTGGCCGGTCTGGGCATGCAGTGGTTCCCGTTCGTCGGGTGGGCGGAGCGCGGCGGTGGCCTCGCCGACGGTCACGGCAACTCGGTACCGCGCTTCCACGTCACCTGGGGCACGGGTCCCGCCGTAGTGGAACCGTTCGAGAAGAAGGTGCGGGCGGCGGTGGCGGACGGGCTCGTGACGTTCAAGCACCGCCATCGCGTGGACGAACTGATCCGGACGAACGGCACCGTCACCGGCGTACGCGGGGCGGTTCTCGAACCGAGCACCGCGGCGCGCGGCAAGGCCAGTTCGCGGACGGTGGTCGGGAGCTTCGAGCTGAGCGCCGAGGTGGTGATCGTGACGTCCGGCGGGATCGGCGCCAACCACGATCTCGTACGGCAGAACTGGCCGGCCCGGCTGGGCACTCCGCCCAAGTCGATGATCACGGGTGTGCCCGCGCACGTGGACGGGCGGATGCTCGGGATCACCGAGAAGGCGGGCGGGCGGATCGTCAATCCGGACCGGATGTGGCACTACACGGAGGGTCTGAAGAACTACGACCCGATCTGGGCCAACCACGGCATCCGCATCCTGCCCGGCCCGTCGTCGATGTGGTTCGACGCGACCGGCAAGAGGTTCTCCGCACCCGACATGCCGGGTTACGACACTCTCCACACCCTCAAGTCGATCATGGACACCGGCTACGACTACTCGTGGTTCGTGACGACCCAGAAGATCCTCGCGAAGGAGTTCGCGCTCTCCGGATCCGAACAGAACCCTGATCTGACCAACAAGGACATCTGGATGCTGCTCTCGCGCGCCTGGCAGACGCCGGAGCCGTTGGAGCGGTTCAAGAAGTACGGCGAGGACTTCGTCGTGTCGACCACTCTGTCCGAGCTGGTCCGGGGCATGAACAAGCTGACCGGCACGAGCCTGATCGACCTGGCGCCGCTCCAGCGCCAGATCGAGGCGCGGGACCGGGAGATCGACAACGCCTACAGCAAGGACGCCCAGGTCATGGGTATCCGCAACGCCCTTTCCTACCCCGGCGACGTCCTCAGCCGTACGGCGTCGGCCCACAAGATCCTGGACTCCTCCGCCGGACCACTGATCGCCGTACGCCTCAACATCCTCACCCGCAAGACACTCGGCGGCCTCCAGACCGACCTGTCGGGCCGCGTCCTCGACACCACCGGCACCCCGGTTCCCGGTCTGTACGCGGCCGGCGAGGTCGCGGGCTTCGGGGGCGGCGGCGTCCACGGATACCGGTCGCTGGAGGGCACGTTCCTCGGCGGCTGCCTGTTCTCGGGGCGCCAGGCGGGGAGGGCGGCAGCTGCGGCGACGGCCTGACGGTCGGCCGAGCGGGCCGACGGCACCAGCAGGACCGCGGCCGGCGAGGCAGTCGCCGGCCGCGGTCCTGGTCGTGGTCCGTCAGGCCTTGGGAAAATCTGTCCGGCTCAGCTCAGTCCGAGCGTGGAGAGGGCCGTGGTCCAGTCGGTGATGATGGCGTCCTGGGCGTCGGAGAGACTGACGGTCCCGGCGCAGACGGCTTTCTTGAGCCGGTTCTCGACGGTGTCCTTGTTTCCCGCGGTCGTGTCCCCGTACTCGGGCTCGGGCCACAGGTTCAGCGCGTCCTTTGGGGCGCCGCCGAGTTCGAGCGGGACGAAGTGGTCCTCCTCGTAGTCGGAGGTGCTGGTGTCGTCGTAGCCGTACTCCACTATCTGCTTCTTCTTCAGCGCGGTGGTGTACGAGCTGGAGGGCCGTACGGTCGCCGTCCAGCCGGAGACGCAGATCGTGGAGCCGATGGTGCTCTGCGTGACGTCCGGGTTGAGGGCGCCGGGCTGGCAAGTGGGGTCGGGGAGGGGCAGGTAGGCCTGACTGCAGGTGGCGGCGTGGGCGGTGCCGGTGGTGACGGCGAGCCCGGCGGCGGCCAGCGCGAGGGCGGAGAAGACAGTGCCGAGGGTACGTGGGGTTCGGGCCGGCGTACGGGACATGGGGAGGTCTCCCGACAGGGTGCCCGGCAGGGTTCCGGGCGAACATGCACATGCCAGCAGTCGGGGCGTCTATGCGAGTAGACCTCTTGGCGAGGAACAGGCCGTCTTGGCTGAGAATTGACCTGCCCCGAGCCCGGACCGGACCAAGTCCTGGCCCGGGCTTGATTGCTGGACCGCCGAACAGCCCGACGCGCAGCGGGCATACGGCGGGCACGTCTCAGGCGCGTAGGGGGTTGGTGCGCGTCGCCGCCAGCAGGTACCAGGCGGTGGCGCCCGTGTGGCGGTACGGGTAGTAGCCGAAGCCGAAGCCCGTGTCGAGGGGACTGCTCGCCGAGACGACCCCGGCGCGCTCGGGCACGGCCCGGCTGCCGACGGTCTGGGCGGTGCCGAGGAGTTCCTGGGCACGCTCGACGGAGGCGATCAGCCGATGGGCGCGCGCCTCGTCTCCGTGTCCGGCGCGGTCCCGGAGGGCGAGGGCGAGGTGCGCGGTCCCCTCGAACCAGACGCCGTTGCGGTCGGGCTTCGGCTGGAACTCGGCGATGGGTGCGGCCTCGTTCGCCAGCAGGCTCGCGGAGCTGAAGGTGACGCCCTCGTACGACTGTCCGGCGGGCACCGTGCTGTTGGTGCGGTCGGCCCGGTCCAGGACGGCGAGTTCGGTGGCGGCCCAGTCCAACGACCCCGCGTACCTGCGGGAGTTGAGGGCGAGGTGGGTCCAGGTCTGGGTGTCCTCGGGGATCGGGGACCTGTTGACGGTCACGCCGTCGTTGGTGCCCGTGTAGAAGAACCCGGCGCCTGCTGGACCGGCCGGCTCCCACATCCTCTCGACGAACGCCCGCGCCGTCGCCCGCCGTTGCCGCCACACCGGGTCCCCGGTGAGCAGGGCGAGCTGCCCGAAGAGGGCGACCAGGTCGGTGTTGTGCTCGGTCGAGCTGAACGGCAGTTTCGCGTTGCCGCCGTCGACGCCGAACTTGTAGCCGCCCAGGGGCTGTTCGGTGCCGGCGTTCACCTGGATCCAGGTGCCGATCCGTACGGCGCCGGCGAGGAAGCGGCGCTTCCCGGTCCGACGGGCCAGCGCCGCGAGCGCGATCCCGGCCCAGGCCATGTCGCCCACGGCGGTGCCGGTGAACCCGAACTGCGTGCCGACGTTGGCGGTGCCGTCGGACCGTACGAACCCGTCGGGCTGCGGGACCCCGTCGAAGAAGACGTACGGCCCGACGTTGTAGGCCTGGCGGAGTCTGCCGTCGTCGTACACCGGGTCGTGCGACTGCGCGTACAGCAGGGCGTCCCCGAGGGCGACGGCCCGGCTCCGGCCGGCCTCGGTGCGGGTGGCGAGGTGGGCGAGTATCGCGAGGGCGTTGTCGTAGGTGAACGCCGTACTGAAGAGGCCCGCCTGGTCGGTGTAGCTCTGGGTGAGGCGGATGTCGCCGCGGTCGGGATAGGCGTCCATGGCGGCGGCGAGGAAGGAGTGGGCGCGGCGCTCGGCGGGCGCGAGGGAACTCTCGTAGCCAGTACCGGAGTTGGCGGCCCCCGCCACACCCGATCCGGCAGCCGTGAGCGCGACGGCACCGAGGCCGGCCGCACCGATGAGCGTACGACGGCTGATCGCGGGGCCTGGCGCGTCTTCTCGGTCGGACCTGCCGTTTCTGCCGTTCATGGGTCTCCTCTGCTGGTCTGAGAGCGCTCTCACGAACGCGCGGCTCATTCTGCTGGTGCACCGGGAGCGGGTCAACGCCCCCGCTGCGCACGTGGGTTGAACTTTCACGGCGCCAGGAGGACGGCAGGAAGAAACCCCGGGCCAGGAGGGTGACCCAGGGTTTCGGCAAGGGGGCGACGGCCCGGTCAGGACATCGACGAGGCGTTGCGCAATCGCGCGAACGACGTGTCCAGTCCCCGTTTCATCAGCCGCGCCAAGGGCGCTTCCACCAACTTGTGCACCAGCCAGCTCAGTACGAGGAAGCCGGCGATCACGGAGACGACCAGGAGTCGGGCGTCCATCGTGTCGCGCAGCCGGTTGATGAGCGTCGTACCGACGAGGTAGTGCGTCAGATAGAACGGGTAGGTCAACGCACCCGCTGTGACCAGCCACTTCCAGCGGATACGGTCGGTGTAGCCGAGCGAGACTGCGACCATCACCAGCAGGAACACGGTGAAGATCAGCACGCTTCCGCGCCAGCTGGAGACCCGTTCGACCGTGTCGATGCGATGCCCCAACTCCCGCTGTCCCATCAGCCAGGCCAGGCCGAGGATGCCCCAGAGCAGCAGGTCCTGGCCGAAGCGGTACATGAGGTAGAGGGCGAGGCCGGCGATGAAGTACCAGGCACCCTCGGGGTTGATGATCAGCGTCGCCGGGCGGAAGCCGGCCGCCGGCGTGATCATCGCTGCGGCGCCCCAGAGGCAGCAGAACACGACGACCTTGCGATACGTCAGCCCGGTCACGACGACGGCCATGAAGAGAAGGTAGAAGCGCAGCTCCGACCAGAGGGTCCAGTACACGTTGTCGACGTTCGCGACGAACGAACCGGACTGCATCATCGTGAAGTTGAGCAGGACGTCACGTGCCCGGTGGCGCGGCCACACACCGGGCATGACGATCAGAGCCACGGAGGTGAAGACGATGCCGAACCAGTACGCCGGGTAGAGCCGGATCACGCGGGAGGTGAAGAACTGCCGAGGGGTGCGCCCCCAGCACGACATACAGATGACGAACCCGCTGATCACGAAGAAGATCTCGACGCCTATCCAGCCGTAGGCGGAGAACCGGAACCAGGTCGGCATGATGTCGGACACCGGCCGGTCCCAGATCATGTTGCCCGGCTGGTTGGCCCGCCAGGTTCCGGCGTAGTGGTGGAGGGCCACGACGAGGGCGGCGAGCAGACGGAGTCCGTCGATGGCGTAGAGCCGACGGTCACCGCGGCCCGGTATGGCGGCATGCTTCGCGGCTGTCCGGGTGGGCTTGTTCGTCGTCGCGGTGGGCCCGCGCGACTGCTCGGTCGTGGCGAGCGGGAGAGGCTGTCGCGGCGACGGGATCACCTTCTGCATCCCGCCGACGACCCGCCCGCGCATCGACGGCCCACCGTCCGCGCCCTGCATCGACACCTGATTTCCCCCATCACAAAGCTCGCCCACGCCGACCGACCACGCCCCGAGAACGGCGACGACGGCCGACAGCGGAACGGCGGGGCGCGTGCCCAGCGGCAGCCACGGCAAACCCGCGAACACCGTAGAACCTCATGGTTCACGCACAGAGACTTCTGGGGCAGATCGAGGGTTGTAGAGCGGATGGGGTCGAGTTTCGACGAGATGTGGAGGGTTTTGTTCCTGTTGATGTTGGTGCGATGCCCCGTCGCCCTACGCTTCGCCGAACGGTTCGTCGCTCCAGCGGAACCAGGCCTGGTCGCCCTGAATGTGCAGAAGGAATTCCGCAACGGGACCTGACGGGGCTACGAGGGTGAGGGCGCGGGCGATGCGGTCGTAGGCGTCCTCGAACTCGTCGTATCGCTCCGCCTCGATGAGGGCGAGCGTCTCGACGAACCACGGCTCGACTTCGGCGAACGCCGGTTCGGGTACAAACCGGCCGCTCAGCCAGGGGAAGTCGGCCTCCGCGATCACGATCTCGCCGAGCGACTCCTCGCCACGCCGCAGCCGCCAGACCTGACCCTCAAATCCCATCTCGGCCCGCTTCCTTGTCCTCGTCGTGCTCGTCAGGCGTGTCGTGCTCGTCGTGTTCGTCCTCGTTCCCGACCGCACCCTAAATCCCGCCACTGACACCATCGGTCGTCGGCCGGAGCGAACCCTCAGAGTCCCGGCCGCCCGAACGGGTCCGGCCTCGGCTTCGACCGCCCCTCCGCCGCAGGGCGCGGCTCCTCGCCGAGGGCTTGGACCACATAGAGGCGTACGACGTCGTCGTACGGCGCGCATTCCTGAGAGCGGGGTGAGCTGCGTACCGGCGGCTGCCAGCAGGCTTCTTCGGGCCGGAGGAAGGCGGCGGCTTCTGCCGGTGAGGTGTTGTGCGTACGGCGGTGCCCGCGTCGCCGGCGGGTGTCGTGGAGGTTGGGGAGGGTCCAGACGTACGGGTCCGGGGTGCGTGGTGGCTGAGTGAGTGCGGGGATGACTGGTGGGCGTGGCGGGCGCGGGCGGAGTACGGCCGCCAGCCTGGTGAGCAGTCGTGCCGTCAGCCCAGGCACGCGGGGGCGACTTCCGTTCGAGGCGTCGGGAAGGTGGCCCAGGCGCACTTGGTGAACCGGCGCAGGTCGTATCCCCATTGTCCGGCGAGCGCCGCGATGACGGCCAACCCGCGCCCGTCCTCGTCCTGTTGACCGGCGAGGCGGGGTGTCGGGGTCTTCTCCTTGTCGGGGTCGGAGACCTCCAGCAGGACATGGCGTGTGTGGAGCGCGAGGGTCACCTCGACCAGCGCGAAGCTCACCTCGCAGTGCCGTACGGAGTTGGTGACGAACTCCGTGGCCACGAGGGCGATGTCGGCGGCGAGTTCGGCGGGCAGGCCCCAGTCGGCGAGGACTTTTCGAACTTGGGCGCGGGCGTCGGGGACGTTTCTGGGGTGCTTGGGGATGCGGAAGGTGGTGCTTTGGCGGGGCTCGGGGTGGGGCTGGGGTGAGGTGGGTTCGGGCATGGCGGTACCCCCTGACGGCAGTCAAGTTCGCGCTCTGTGGCGGCGCTTGGCCACGAAGCTAGGCGGACATCCATCACCTACACAATGAGAACGACTGAATACATGCAGTCGATTACCTCTATCGCGTGAATCGGAGGCGCTGATGATGCCCGGTATGGCACTGTGACCGTCGATAGGAGGGGAGGGCCTCATGCCCGCAGGGGGACGGCCGACCGTGCGCAGCAGGCGCCTGGGCGCAGCGCTCAAGAGGTACCGGCACGCCGCGAAGCTCGACCAGCCAGAGGCGGCCGAGGTGATCGCCACAAGCCAGGCCAGGATCAGCCGTATTGAGAGCGGCCAGACGAGTGCGCGCGTCATCGACGTCAGGCTGCTGCTCGATGCCTACGGCGTGACGGACCAGGAAGTACGTGAAAGGCTTGAGGGGTTGGCCAAGCAGTCGCACCGGCGCGGCTGGTGGCTCGAACACGCCGAGCACCTGCGGCCGGACTACCTCGACCACATCGCGTTGGAGGACGACGCGACGCACATCCGGGAGTGGCAGCCGACCCTGGTCCCCGGTCTCCTGCAAACCGCCGCCTACGCCGAAGCGATCATCGCGGCGAGCCCCAACTACATCGACCCCGGGCGGGTTGCCCAGTTGGTGAAGGTGCGAGAGGCCCGGCAGGCCAAGATCGAGGAGGGCGGGGCAACGTACACCGCCATCCTCTGGGAGACGGTAATCGCACACCCGTTGATGGGCGAGGAGATCCACCAGGCGCAGCTGTCCGCGATCCTGGAGATCGGGAAGCGGAAGAACGTCACTGTGCAGGTACTGCCGTTCAGCGCGGGGGTGCTGGCTACCTCGACCTCCGCCTTCTCCACCTTCAGCTTCGAGCCGGAGCCGACGGTCGAAGCGGTCACGTTGGACAACCTGCGGGGCGCGTCGGTCCTCGAAGGAGCAGAGGATCTCGCGGCTTACGCCAATGTGTACGACCTACTACGATCGTCTGCACTAGCACCGGACGCGAGTGCGAAACTCATCCGGAGTGCACTGCGAACCAGTTAGGAAGACGCACAGTGACCGAGGTTGTGGGCCCCTTCCGAAAGTCGTCCTTCTCCGGTGCGGAGAACAACTGCGTTGAGGTCGCCGACACAGCCACCGGCGGCCGAGCCGTCCGCGACAGCAAGGGCCAGGTCGGCGGCACGCTGCTCACCTTCGGCCCCGGCGGCTGGCAGGCCTTCCTGGTCGGTGCCAAGGCCGGGGCGTTCGGTCGCGGTTGAGGCCACAGCGGCTCAGAGGTTCAGAAAGCGATGCGCATGACCAGCCCGCAAGCCACAACCACCCTCTGGCGCCCCACCGGCCCCAAGGAGTTGGACCTGGTCCGCGATCTGAACTGGCGGGCGTGGCCGCCCCGGCTTCCTGAGCAGCCGATCTTCTACCCGGTCCTCAACGAGGACTACGCGATCAGGATCGCGCGCGACTGGAACGTGAAGCACGACGGCGCCGGCTTCGTCACCCGGTTCGAGGTCGACTCGGAGTTCCTGAGCCGGTATCCCGTCCAGCAGGCCTGCGGGCGGACGATCCTCGAACTCTGGATCCCGGCCGAGGAACTGGACGACCTCAACGCCCACATCGTCGGCGAGATCCAGGTCGTTCACGAGTTCCGCTGAAGCAGGGAGTCGCGCCCCCGTATGCCATCAGAACCTGGAGGTCCGCAGGGCCCCGCATGGGAAACCGTCTGCCGTGTCTGTGGATTCGACGACGGTGTGGAGCCCTTCTGGGAACAGGGCTGGCCCAATGAGGGTGCCATCTGCCCGTGCTGCGGCAACGAGCCGAGCATGAGCGATGTCGGTGTCATCGGGATCCGGGGCTACCGCGGCTACTGGCTCGGCCAGGGCGCCCCCTGGAGCTCACCCGGTTCGCGTCCGAAGGACTGGGACCTGCTGGAGCAGGTGGCGCGCATTCCGGTCGAGTGGCGCTGACCGCTCCAGTTGTCGGGGCCCTCCGCGAACGGCTCCGAGTGGCAGCCTGCCGCCGGTCCGTCGCTCACCAGTCCCGCGTGGCGATCAGCTCCTCCACGTCCGCATCCGTGAACCCGTAGGCCTGCGCGACAAACCAGAAGTTCTCGGCGATCTCCTCGCGGGCAACCGTCTCGATCTCGCTCCCGGCCGCCTCGAACTCTCCGTCCAGCAGGTTGAACTCCTCGGTCGCCGCCTGGGTCAGCACGTACAGGGCCGGCAGATCCGACGGCTGCTCGGCCTCGATCTGCTCGCAGAGCCGCACCAGGACCGTCCTGCCCTTGTCGACGACGTGGTCGGGGTAGTAGTCGTCCTCGTACAAGAGCCGCAGAAACGCGTGCTCCGCTGCCTGCTGGTTCGTGATCGGCATGTGCCCCGCCCCCGTAGAAGAAGTGATACGCCGATCATGCATGCCACCACTGACAACAGCGCCACGTCCGGGCAACCGCCGCCCCGACGCGGCGCACTCGTTCCAGCGCGACCGGTCAGGGCGATTCCGCAAGAGCCTCACTCTGGACGAGATGGCCGTGGCCGGTGGCCGCGTGGCCAGGAAATCGGACGGCGGTGCACCTCATTCGCCGGAATCGCATCCTTCCCGGTGATCACCTGATCCCGATCATCCGAGAGGACACCCATGTCGCCCAGCCCGTCCCGAGACGCGCGCCGAACTGTTTCCGGTCTCGCCATCGCTCTGCTGGCCCTGGCGGGCCCCCTGGCGGCCCCGGCCTCACCCGCGGCGGCCGCCTCGGGAACCGGGCAGGTCAGTACGGTCACCTATACGGCGGCGGAGCGGACCGCCGCCCTCTCGTACTGGACGATCGCGCGGATGAAGCAGGTCAGCCGCGATGTCGACCTGGGGCCGACCGGACCGCTCAGCAAGCCCTGGACCGGCAAGACCATCCCCAGCATCGGCCGGCTCTTCTTCACCGACTCGGACGGGCTGGACACCTGGTGCACGGCCAGCGCCGTCACCAGCGGCAACCACTCGGTGATCATGACCGCCGCGCACTGCGCGCGCCTCGGCTCGTCGCCCGTCAACACCCACAGCGACATCGTCTTCGCCCCCGGCTACGCCAAGGGCAAGACGCCGTACGGCCGTTACGCGGTCAAGACGACCGTGACGCCGCGCTCCTGGGCCGAGGACACCGTCAACGACGTGGCTGCGATGGTCGTCGCCACCCCCGCGTACGGGAAGCAACTCACTGATGCGGTGGGGGCGCAGAAGATCGCCTTCGGCCGGCCGGCCGGTCTGAAGGTCACCTCCTTCGGCTATCCGGCGACCAGTCCCCAGCGGGGCGAGCAACTGCTCTACTGCGCCGGTACCACCCAGAGCGCCCCCGAGGGCGAGCAGCGCGTCCCGTGCGACCTCGGCGGCGGCGCGAGCGGCGGTCCCTGGCTCGCCGGCTTCGACTCCGCCACCGGCAAGGGCACCGTGGTGTCGGTCAACAGTCACGGCGAGGGCCACGGCGGCACCCCGATGTACGGGCCGACGCTCGACAAGACCGCACGAGCCGTCTACGACACCGCTCAGCGCGGCTGAGCCTGCACTGCTCAACGAGTCCGAAGGGCATGCACACTCAGCTCTACAGCGCAACCTGACACCTTCCAGGAGAGCGATTCCGTCCCCCGCTGGTTGTCTTACAGCGGCACCAGTGGCACCAGTGGCACCGCCGAGGTTCGGCAGGCGGTCCCACTTGCCTGAGCCGTACTCGCTGTTCGTCGTCCAAGGGGAAGGCATCGTCATGACCAGACGCGCAATTGCCAAAGCAGCCTGCACCGCCGTCGCAGGCGTACTGCTGGCAGGCGGAATCACCATCGCTGTGCCGGGTACGGCACTTGCGGCCAGATCGGACTGCGAGCGTGGAGCCAACGGCTTCCGCGACATCTCCGACAGCACGGTCGGCGTCCCCGCCGGCCCGGCGGACAAACTGCTGCGCCCCTCCGACCCGCAGGGACTCGTCGGTCGCATCAGTCTGCGAGCCGCCCGCATCGACGGTGACGTCTACGGATTCGCCTCGCTCACGGTTCCGCGTGTGGGAGACGACGTCTGGATGGACTGGACGCTGAACGGCAGGGATGTGCACCTCCAGTGCGGCCCCTTCAAGGCGAGCCGCGACGGCTTTCCGCTGACCAGCGCCGCGAAACTGACGGACAACAGCCCGAACTACCGGTTCCGCGCCTGCGGGGGCGGGGGCGGCCAGGCGGTGCAGTGCACGGACTGGTGGTAGCCGGACCGGCGGACCGGACATCGCGCTCCGGCATCAGTGGATGCCGGAGCGCGATGTCGTACGACGACCTGTCCACCTCCACATGCGCTCCCTCCCGACTCGTGATCGGATGCTTGAGTGGACCGGCAGCGGGCCGGCGACATGGGCGCGGGCAAAGGTGAGGGTGAGAGCCTGGGCGTGGAGGCGCCGGAGGACGATCCGGGCTTCTGGCGCGTCTGGCCCGCGCGGGTGCGTGAGCTGCTCGGGCAGATTCTCGACGGGACGCCCGCCGCCATCGCCGTCCTCGACACCGAGCTGCGCTTCCGGTACGTGAACGCCACCCTGGCGCGGATGAACGGCGTACCGGCCGCCGAGCACATCGGCCGTACCGTCGCCGAGGTCGTCCCGGGTGTCGAGGCCCGCGAGGACGTACTGCGGGCCGTCATCGACGACGGCGTCCCGCGCGAGACGATCTCCAGCGGGCACACCCAGGCCGACTCACCCCTGGAACGCCGCTACTGGCACGGCGCCTACCACCGGCTGAGGCACGACGGCCGGACCCTCGGCATCGTCGGCATCGTGCTGGAGATCTCGGCCGCCCGGCAGGAGCAGCGGGAGCTGGAGCGGGCCCGCGAGCGCCTCGCCCTGCTCGACGAGGCCGCCACCCGTGTCGGCACCACCCTCGACATGGACACCACGTGCCAGGAGCTGGCCGAGTTCCTGGTGGCGAAGCTCGCCGACGCCGCCACCGTGAAGGTCCTCCCCGAGCACGGCACCAGCCGGGCGCCCCGCGACGGATCACTGCGGCTGCGCCGGGCCGCACTCGCGGCGGTGCCCGAGCTGGAGGCGGTGATGCGGCCGCTGGGGCGGCCCGGCGAGTACGTCGACCACCAGCCCAGCTCGTCCGTCGTCCGGTGCCTGGCGGCCGGGCGGCCGGTGATCGACAACCTGATGGACGAGCGGGACATGGGCCGCGCCGGGGCCCACACCGGGAACGTCTCCGCCTATCTGGCCGCCGGCATCCACTCCGCCCTGATCGTGCCGCTGACCGCGCGCGGCCACGACGTGGGCACCGTCACCATGGTCCGGGCCGGCGAGTCGCCCGTGTTCGACGAGACCGACGCCGTGATCGCCCAGGACCTGGCCGGCCGGGCCGCCATCAGCCTGGACAACGCCCGCCGCTACACCACCGAGCACGACGCCGTCGTCCAGCTGCAGCGCGCTCTGCTGGCCGAGCCGGGACGGCCGCATCCCGACATCGATGTCGCCTACCGTTACCGGCCCGCCGGACGGGGGGTGCTCGTCGGCGGGGACTGGTTCGAGACCGTCGCCCTCGACCACGGACGTACGCTGCTGGCCCTCGGCGACGTGATGGGCCACGGCCTGGAGGCCGCCGTCGCGATGAGCCGCTACCAGGCCATGCTGCGCGTGGTCGCCGCCCGCGAACCCGGCCCCGACCGCATCCTGCTCGAACTGGACCACCTGCTGCACACCTCCGGCGCCGACCGCCCCGCGACCTGTCTGATCGCCATCGCCGACCCACGTCGTGGCATCTGCACCTACGCGAGTGCCGGGCACCTCCCCCCTGTCGTCTTCCGCCCCGACGGCCGGGCCACGCTCCTCCCGGTGCCGCCCGGACCGCCCCTGGGCACCGGCCACAGCCGCTACGTCTCCTTCACGGCCCCCTGCGAGCCGGGCCACACCCTGCTCCTCTACACCGACGGCCTGATCGAACGCCGCCACGAGGACATCGACGTCTCCCTGCGCCGCCTCACCCGAATCCGGGGCTGCCCGGCCCCCGAGGACCTTCTCGACCAGGTCCTCGACCAGGTCGCCCCCATCGACCCGGAGGACGACATCGCGCTGGTCGCCGCCCGGTACGACCTGGCCGGAAGCTAGAATTCCGGGCCGGTCGACGAGACGCGGCAGGACCGCCATGACAGCGGAGCGAGCACGGGAGGAAAGCCAAGTGGAGAAGATGGAGCAGGGGGATCAGGTGGAGCACGTGGAGCGTTTCGAGGTGACACGTGCCATCGCGGCACCGGCGGACCGGATATTCGGCGTGCTGTGCGACCCCGACGGGCATGTGGCGATCGACAGTTCGGGGATGCTCCAGGCAGCCGACGGCGATGCCGTACGCGCGGCCGGGGACTCGTTCGTCGTGCACATGGACCGCGAGGCGCTGAACGACCGCCCGCTGGGCCGGTACGACGTCACCGTGGAGATCACCCGGTTCGAGCAGGACACGCTCATCGAGTGGACCCCGACGTCCCCCCATCTCCAGCCCTCCGTCAACCACCACTTCGGCTACCGGCTCCGCCCCACCCCGGACGGCACCGAGGTGACCTCGTACTACGACTGGAGCCGCATCCACGAGCGGTACCGGGCCGCCGGCATCTTCCCCATCCTCCAGGAGTCGGCGCTGCGAGCCACCCTGGGAATCCTGGCCCGGACCGTCGAGCGGAGCGCCTGACTCCAACACCATTCGGCGGTACGACGGCCGAGGCACCGGCGACTTGGGGGCGCGGGTGAAAGTCGCCGGCGGCAACGGGTTTTTGGGCATCTCCGGTCTCTCCGGCGTACGACTCTGTAGAGTCCACGACAGAGGACGAGAATCTGCTTCTCGAATTGGAGAACCTGATGCGGGTCGCTGCGTCGGACAGGGTGGGGACGGGGACGACCGGGCGGAGAGCGCCGTGAGGGCGGGGTTCATCGGGCTCGGCAACATGGGGCTGCCGATGGCTCGGCGCATCCGGTCCGAGGGCCACGACCTCACCCTCTACGCCCGTCGGCGGGCCTCGCTCGAACCCTTCGCGGACACGGACGGCGTCACCTTCGCCGCGACGCCCGCCGAACTGGGCGCGGCGGTGGACGCGGTCGGCATCTGCGTCTTCGACGCGGCGGGCGTGGAGGAGGTCCTGTTCGGGCCGGACGGACTGGCCGGCGCTCTCAGGGCGGGGAGCGTGGTGCTCGTCCACAGCACGCTGTCCCCCGCGCAGATACGGAGGATCGCCGAGCGGGCGGAACCGTACGGCCTCCGTATCCTCGACGCGCCGGTGAGCGGGGGCCAGGACCGGGCCCTCGCGGGCGAGTTGACCATCATGGTGGGCGGTGACGCCGAGGCCCTGGCCGACGTCTCCGGCCTCCTGTCGGCGCTCTCGCGGCATGTCGTCCATCTCGGCGGGGTCGGGGCCGGGTCGTACGCGAAGCTCGTCAACAACACCCTGTTCGCCGCGCAGATCGCCCTCACGGACGACGCGATGCGGGCCGGCGAGACGCTCGGGATCGACCTGGCGGGCCTCGCGGACATCCTGACGACGAGCAGCTCGGCCTGCGTCGCCTCGGGCGTACGGCTGCGGGCCGGTTCCCTCGCCGGGATCGCCGGTACGCCGGCCGACGCGACCCTCACCAAGGACGTCACCCTGACGGCGGACCTGCTCGCCGACGCTCCCGGCAGCGAACTGGTCCACGTGGCAAGGCGGTTCGTCACCGGGATGCACGCGAGCGACCTGCCCTGATCCCGCCACGGGCCAGCGGCCCGCCGATCATCTGCTCACCCGGTCATCTGCTCACCCGGTCACTTGGACTCCACCCGGCCGAGCGGGTCGGCGTCGGCCGTCAGTTCGTCGCGTGCCGTCCGCCAGGCGAGGTCGCCGGGGTAGAGCTCGCTGCGCAGGTACGCCCAGGTGAGCCGCTGGAGTGCGGACACTCGCGCCGGGCTCTCGTCCGTGGTCTCGGCGACGTCGTAGCCGGAGATACCGCCGAGACCGTGCTCCGCGTCGACGAGGGTGAGCAGGGACTTGGGGCCGGGGGCGAGGGTGTACGGGTCGGTGTGCCAGTCCGGGCCCATGACGGTCAGGTGGGCGGAGGCGTCCTTCTCGCCGGCGACCACGAGCGTGGGTGTGGCCATCCGGGAGAAGTCGGTGGTCGAGAAGAAGGGCCAGTTCTCCCTGACGTGCGGGGTGAGGGCGTCGCCTCCCCGGCCGGGCGCGGCGAGCAGTACGCCCGCCCTGATCCTCGGCTCGGTGAGGTTCACTTCCGCTCCGTCCTGCGGGTCGGTGAGCCTGGCGCCCAGCAACAGGCTCGCGGTGTGCCCGCCCATCGAGTGCCCGGCGACGGCGATCCTGTCCCGGTCCAGGCGCCCGGTGAGGTGGGGGACGGCGGCCTCGATCTCGTCGAGCCGGTCGAGGACGCGCGACATGTCCTCGGCCCGTGACCGCCAGTAGAGGGGCGCTCCGGGGGTTTCGGCGGGCAGGTTCAGCGTCGTCGAGCTGAGATGGGTGGGCTGGATGACGACGAAGCCGTGTGCCGCCCAGTAGTTGACGAGCGGGGCGTAGCCGTTGAGGGAGGAGAGGTTGTTCGAGTAGCCCTGGCCGTGCGAGAGGAGGAGGACCGGCAGGTCGTCGTTCCCGGTGGCGGATGGGGTGGCGGGCGCCGAGACGCGCAATCGCAGGTCCACGGCTCGGTCGGGGGTCGGCAGCACTATCGGGGCGATCGAGAGGACGGGGGTTTCCGTCATGACGCGCACTTCCCTTACACTGAAGGCCAAAGCGGAACGTTGTTCCGTTTACGATACGGAGCACTGTTCCGCTTTGTCAAAGGTGCCGAAGGCGGAGAGGGTACAGACGGCGCGGACGGCGTAGTCGACGTAGACCGTGCGGAGAAGGCGGAGGAAGACAGCGTGGCGAACTCTGCAGGCAGGCCGGGCGAGTTGCCGACCCGAGGCAAACGGGCCGACGCGCAGCGCAACCAGCAGACACTGCTCGCCGCCGCCGCAGCGGTGTTCGTCACGTCAGGCGTCGACGCGCCGATCCGTGAGATCGCGGCCAGGGCGGGCGTCGGGATGGGGACGATCTACCGCCACTTCCCGACCCGGGCGGATCTTGTCGTCGCCGTCTACCGTCACCAGGTCGAGGCCTGCGCCGAGGCCGGCCCGACCCTGCTGGCCGGCGCCGACTCACCGCTCGTGGCACTCCGTCAGTGGGTCGACCTGTTCGTCGACTTCCTGGTCACCAAGCACGGCCTCGCCAACGCGATGCAGTCGGACACCAGCGGCTTCGACGCCCTGCACGCCTACTTCCTCGACCGCCTGGTGCCGGTCTGCGCGCAACTGCTCGACGCGGCGGCCGACGCCGACGAGATCAGGCCCGGTACCCAGGCGTACGAGCTGATGCGCGGCATCGGCAACCTCTGCATCGGGCACGACAGCGACCCTCGGTACGACCCGCGCCGCCTGGTGGAACTGCTCCTGACGGGGCTCGCGAGAGCCTGAGGGAGAGTGGAGATGCCCGGCAGGGCCCGCTCTCCCCTTCAAGTCGAAATGGTCCCAGCACGCCGGCGCTACGCCGCCCCGGAGCCCGCCCGGCCCGGGAGGTCCTGCTCGGCCCAGATGATCTTTCCGGCCCGGGTGTAGCGCGTACCCCAGCGGCGGGTGAGCTGGGCGACGAGGAACAAGCCTCGGCCGCCTTCGTCGGTGGTCCGCGCATGGCCCATCCGGGGCGAGGTGTTGCTGGCGTCGGACACCTCGCAGATCAGCTTGTCGTGCCGGATCATGCGCAGCCTGACGGGTCCGGTGCCGTGCCGGATGGCGTTGGTGACCAGCTCGCTGACCACCAGTTCCGTGGTCGTCGCCAGATCCTCCAGCCCCCATCCGAGGAGCTGGCGGACGGCCAGCTCCCTGGCGCTCGCGACGATCGCCGGATCCGTCGGGAGGTCCCACGAGGCGACCCGGTCGGCGCCCAGCGCGTGCGGCCGGGCCAGGAGCAGTGCGACGTCGTCGGTCTGCGGGCCGGTCAGCAGGTTGCTGACGACCGCCGAGCACAGCTCCTCCGGCGGCAGGCCGGACTGCGCGAGCACATCGCTGAGCCGGGACAGTCCTACGTCGATGTCCTGGTCGCTGCTCTCGATGAGGCCATCGGTGTAGAGGGCGATCAGGCTTCCCTCGGGCAGGGAGATCTCGGCGGACTCGAAGGGCAGCGATCCCAGTCCCAGCGGAGGGCCCGACGGGAGGTCGGGAAAGGTGACCTTGCCGCCGGGGGTGACGACGGCGGGCGGTGGATGGCCGGCCCGGGCCATGGTGCACAGCTGGGTGACCGGGTCGTAGACGGCGTAGAGGCAGGTGGCGCCCAGTACGGCGGTGGCTATGGGCTCGTCGTCGCCGCCCTTCTCCTCGGTCAGGCGGATCACCAGGTCGTCCAGGTGGGCCAGCAGCTCGTCGGGCGGCAGATCCATGTCGGCGAGCGTCTGTACGGCCGTACGCAGCCTGCCCATGGTCGCCGCCGCGTTGAGACCGTGTCCGACGACGTCACCGACGACCAGGGCTACCCGGGCCCCGGACAGCTGGATCACGTCGAACCAGTCGCCGCCCACCCCTTCCCGTGCGTCGGTCGGCAGATAGCGCGAGGCCACCTCCATGGCGGTGCCCCCGTTCAGTCCCTGCGGGAGCAGACTGCGTTGCAGGGCCAGCGCGGCGGCATGCTCCCGGGTGTAGCGGCGGGCGTTCTCCACCCACACCGCGGCCCGGCTGACAAGCTCCTCGGCGAGCAGCAGATCGTCCTCCTCGAACGGCTGCGGATGCTCCATACGGATGAAGGAGGCCACCCCCAGCACGGTGCCGCGCACGGACAGCGGCACCCACATCGCCGAGTGCATCCCGAACTCCGCGATGCTCCTGGCCCGCGCCGGATCCTCCGCGATCCACGGGGCGGTGACCGGGTCAAGGAGCGGTTGCAGCACCGCCGTGCCGCTGGCCATGCTCTCGAAGTACGGCGAGGACCTGGGCGCGTCGATGGAGTCGCCGGTGGCGATCACCGACTCCGGGCAGCCCTCGTGGATCGACTGCTGCCCGGCACGCCGTACCTGATACGCGCTGTCGGCCGGCCCCGAACCGGGTTCGTCGCCGTGCAGCACCGCCTCCAGCAGATCGACGGTCACGAAGTCGGCGAGCCTCGGCACCGAGAAGTCGGCCAGTTCCTGGGCGGTCGCCATCACGTTCAGCGTGCCCCCGATACGGGCACTGGCCTCGCTGAGCAGGGCCAGGCGCTCCCGGGCCCGCCATCTGTCGGTGACGTCCATGCCCATGTAGCAGACGCCCAGCGGGTTGCCCTCCGGGTCGTCGAGCCGGAAGAAGGAGGTGGAGTAGGCGTGTTCCTGGTGCGGATCCGCCCAGGTCCAGCCCTGGTACTCGTAGTCGATGACCGGCACGCCCGTCTCCAGCACCCACCGCATCTGCGCTTCGAGAGCCTCGGTGTTCAGGCCCGGCAACGAGTCCGACATCCGGCGCCCGAGCCGCTCGTCGCGCGGCACACCGCCGTAGCGCTCCAGGGTGTCGTTCATCCACACGTACCGCAGGTCCGGGCCGAGCACGGCCATACCGAGCGGTGAGCGGGTGAGGAATCCTTCCAGCACCTCCCCGCTGACCGCCCAGGTCGGAGCCTTCGACACGTCGATCGCCGACACGAGCCAGGCACTGCGGTCATAGGTGTCGGACATCGCGGTCACCCGCAGCCCGACCTCGATCCGACGGCCGTCACGGTGCCGGGCGCCCACGAGGCCGCCCCAGCTCTCCCGGGTTCCGCACTCCCCGACGACCTCGGCCGCCCGTACCGCGTCCTCCGGCCGCGCCAGCAGAATGACGGCGGGACGGTCGAGCACCTCCGGCCCGCTGTATCCCAGAAGGCGCTCGGCGGCGCCCGTCCAGCCGATGACCGTGCCCTTCGCATCGATCACGGCGGCGGCGACGTTCGCCGTCTCGAACGGTCCATGCGTTCCGTCCGGTGTCACCTCGCTCGGGAACATCATGAAGGCCGTCCCATCTGGCGGATGACATATCGGCAATTCTATGACGTATCACCCAGCACTGCTCCCCGCCCTCGGCGGCACGCCCCCGAGGGATATGGCGTACGTGCACTCGTCCTTCGGGGTCGGCCCCGCCGCGTCCGGGCACTGTGAAGCGCAAAATCGTCGACCAGGTGATCGACGAGCTCACCACGCACACCTGGATCGAGGAGAACATCTGGCCAAGGACCACGTCCTGGAAAGCGTCGAGGAGCACCACGTCACGGTGTGGATGCTCTCCGAACTCAAGGACCTCGACCCGAAGGACGAACGGTTCGACGCCAAGAAGACCGTCCTCATGGAGGACGTCCGCCACCACGTCGAGGAAGAGGAGAAGGAGTGGTTCCCCGACGTCCGGAAGGCCATGGGCCGCAACCGCCTCACCGAACTCGGCGAGGAGATGGAAAAGGCGGAGAAGAGGGCACCGGACGACCCCCCTGGCCGTGCCCAGCGCCGATCGGTAGCCGACCGACGTAGGCCGTCCCCTGCTCCTGGTACGCGGCGAAGGCGCGGGGCGACGGCTTGGTCGGCGAGGACCAGGTCAGGTCGGGTCAGGTCAGGTCAGGTCAGGTCAGGTCATGGGGCGGGGCGCCCTGCCTGCGGTTACCTGAACGCATCCTGACTGCCGCGCGGCTTTCCCGGCTCGCCGGGTCCGGCCTGATCACGATGGGCCGATGCACCTCCGCGCCGCGTCCTGGCTGCGGCACCGGCTCGGCCGTGCCGTGGTTCTCGCCTATCTCCTGGCCCTGTTCCTGCCCGGACCGGGCCTGTGGCTGCGCCGGCCCCACCTCTTACCGCTGACCCACCTGACGCTGCACACCGCACCGCTCCTGCTGTCCCTGGTGCTGTTCTCGGCCGGGCTCCAGGTGCCCGTCCGCGAGCTGGGCCGTCTGCTGCGGCACCCGAAGGCGCTGCTCGCCGGACTCGTACTGCACCTCGCCATCCCGCTGGCCGTCGTGCCGTTCGTCGCGCTCCTGCTGCGGCGCACCCCCGACTCCGACGGCGGCAGCGGGCTGCTCACCGCCATGATCCTCGTGGTGGCGATGCCCGTCGCCGCGGGGGCCACCGTGTGGACCGACAGGGGCGACGGCGACCAGCCCACGATGGTGGGCCTCGTCCTGGCCTCCACCCTCCTCAGCCCGCTCACCACCCCCTTGCTGCTGGAGACGCTGGCGCCGCTGCTGAGTGGCGGCTACGGACAGGTACTCGTCGACACCGGCAGGCTGGCTCAGAGCGGATTCGGCCTGGCCACCGTGGTCCTGCCCTGCGCGGCCGGCCTTCTGGGCGCTCTCGTCCTGTCCGCGCGGTGGCTGCGCCGGCTCCACGGGACGGTGACGCCGCTGGCCCTGACCGGCTCGCTGGTCCTGACCTACGTCAACGCCGGCGGCGCCCTCGGATCCGTCCTCACCCGGCCCCGCCCGTTGCTGTTCGCCGCCGCCCTGGCCGTGGCCGCCGTGGTCTGCCTGTTGTCCTTCGCTCTCGGCCGAGCCGCCGCCCGCGTCCTGCGGCTGGAGGCGGGTACCGCCTCGTCACTGACACTCGCCTGCGGCATGAACAACAGCAGCGCGAGTGCGGTCCTGATCACCGCGTCCCTGCCCGACAAACCGCACCTGCTGCTACCGGTCCTCGCCTACGGGCTCCTCCAGAAGACCGCCGCGAGCCGGATCGTCACCCTCCTCCGCCCCGATCCCGCACGCGATCCCGCTCCTGATCCCCATCCCGGCTGACGGTCGGCCACCTCGTTACGTCACTGGACGCGATCGGGGCCGATCACGGCGTGACACCGGGCCGGACGTCCTTGCGAGAGGCGGCCAGACAGCCGACGAACCCGAGGATGGCCACCGTCCAGGACAACGTGACCGGCCCCAGGCCCAGGTCGAGCCCTCCCCGGCTGTGGCCGACGGCCATCCAGTCGGCGACGGAGGCACCGAGCGGCCGGGTGATGACGTACGCCGCCCAGAACGCGGCCACCGCGTTCAGGCCGCCCCAGCGATGAGCGGCGGCCGGAACGGCGATCGCGGCCGCGTACAGGACTGCGGAGCCCAGGTATCCGAGGCCGATGGTGGCGGTGAGGTCGCCCACGGCGGTGCCCAACGCGAAGGTGGCCAGCACGGCGGCCCAGTAGAAGGTCTCGCGGCGCCGGGTGTGGATGCTGTGGATGGACAGGGTGCCCTCGCTGCGGTACCAGAGGGCGAAGACGGCAGCCAGCGTGACCATGAAGAAGGGTGTCGACAGCGCGTACGGCACACCGAGGCCGACATGCAGGACATCGGCGGCCATGGTGCCGAACACGCTGACCATGACGATCGCCGTCCAGTAGATCCAGGCCACGTACCGCCGGACAGCGAACTGCACCGCCAGAGCAGCCACCAGAGCGGTGCCGCCGAGGCCGACCGCGGGGATCGGACCGAACAGACGGGCCAGCCAGTCGGAAGCCGTCTCCCCCATGCCGGTCGTCAACACCTTGATGATCCAGAAGTAGACGGTCACCTCCGGCACCTTGCTCGCCACGTGTCCTGCGTGGCGCGGAGGCCGACTTTCGGTGAGGTGATCTGTCGTCATGGCAGGCACGATGACATGACGCCCGACCGTTCCCCCAGACCCCTTTGCCAGAGCTTTGGTGCTTCTGGTGCCCGAGTTGCCCGAGGCCCGGCTGAGCCTGAACACAACCTGAGCGCAGTGACCGATGAGCTGGTCAGCGGCGCGCGTCAGTGCTATTCGCGATCTTCCGACGTTGCCACAACGGCAGAACCGCAGGAACGCGGCAGCCGACAGCCCGAATACTCAGTGGGATGGACAACCCTGCAGTGGCGATCGCGCCGCCCGCAATGGGCCGGGCTCGTTGCTTCCACGTAGTTGTCGAGCGCCACGTCGTTGTCCCGCTGGGCGAGGGCGGTCTTGGCCGCCGCCCTGACCTGGGGATGCCCGAGGAGCAGGGCCTCGACCCGCACACCGTGCGCCTTCAGCTGGGTGTCGGTGCGGCCCAGGTGCTCGAGAACGCCGTCGGGACGGCGCCTCGCCAGATCGCCGGTGCGGTAGAGCCGGCCCGGGCCGAACGTTTTCGGTACGGACTTCCGTGCCGTCAGTTCCGGCCGGCACAGGTATTCCCGTGCCAGGCCCGCGCCCGCGACGCACAGCTCGCCGACGGCGCCCGGCGCCGCCCCCGGAACGAGTCCGGGAGCGTAGACCGGTATGTCCGCCCGCACCACCGCCTCCGCCGTGCCCACCGTGTTCGCCGTCGTTTGCTCCCTCTCCCGCACCGTCGACTCCGTCGCGGCGAGGTCCCGCACGCCCGCTGCCTCTGAGGGAGCTGTCGGACCGGTCAGCAGGGCGGCGGCGACCTCCTGCTCGACGAGCCGCAGTCGGAGCAGGAGGTCGGTGGACTCGGGTTCCGTGCGTCAGCGGGTTCAGCACGGGCTGCGCCAGCGGCCCAGGTCGAGCCGTTTGCGCATCGAGTCGAGGCCGAGGCGCTTGGCGATCGGGCAGAACGTGCTCTTGGGCTCGCTGTACTCCACGTGGAAGACGGCCTTGTCCGCCTTGACGAAGGGACTCAGCGAGGAGCATTCGTCGTACTCCGCGCACTGCTCGTTCACCGCGAAATCGAAGTCACCGACCAGCTCGGGGATCTGTTCCAGGTCGTTCTTGAGACCGACCGCCATGCCCCTCTCGTGCGCGAGGCCCGCGATCATACGGTTGTATGCGAGCTGGTGGGCGGCGGTCAGCGGGAAGCCGGTGTCGTTGGTGTAGCCGTCGAGGAGGTCGGGCTCGACGGCGTCGAAGCCCTTCTTACGGCACATGTCGAGACGTGCGGCCATGATGGGGCGGAGCACCGAGCGGCGGCGGATGTCGAGCCAGCGCTCGCCGCGCCAGCCGTCGGAGCGGCCGAGGACGGAGGCCGGGAAGGCACCGCGGTCGGGGCGGAAGGACTCCCAGGCACCGGCGTTGAGGTAGCAGATGACCTTGCGGCCGCTCCTGTGGAGGCGGCGCACGACGGCGGCGCTGTTCTCGAAACCGTCGATGTCGTAGACGGGCACGGCTACGCGGGTGTCGACGCGGCCAGAGAGCTGCCACTGCCAGGCCGTGCCGGGGCGCGGTTGCCAGCGCGCGGCCGACAGGTGTTCGTCGGGAGTGCGGTCCGGGGTACGGCCCGGGGCGGCGACGCACCCGGTGAGCAGCCCCGCGAGCACTGCCGTGAACAGCAGGTACACCACTGACAGCGGGAGTGGCAGGCGGCGGGTCGCGAACCTCATGTGGTTCCCCTCCTCAGGGCGGGGGGCAGGGCGGCCCAGGGGTTCGCGCCCTCACCCGGTACCGCGCAGTGGATGTCGGCCCGGCGGTTCCGTGCGGTGCGGGCGGCGAGATCGCACAGGCCGTCGGGGATGCCGTGGATCAGATGACAGAAGCGGCTCGGCGGGTACGCCTCCGTCCAGGAGGGCGTGGCCGAGGTGAGGTAGGTCTGCCAGTCCCCTTCGAAGGTGACCAGCAGATCGGCGATGGAGGCGTAGCCGGGATCAGGATGGAGTCCCGGGTTGAGCGCGACGGTGCCGGCCCCGTGGTCGCGGGCATCGTCGGCCAGTGCGCGGTAGTACGGCAGCAGGCCGGCCTCGGCGCCGGCCTGATCGAGGAAGACGCCGTCGGTTCCGTACCAGCCGATGTGGTGGCGCAGCTCGTCGAGCACCGTCTGCCGGGGACGGGTGCCGTAGGCGGTGTCGAGGTATCCGAGCACGCGGACGCCCGCCGTACGCAGCGCCCCGGCGGCGGCGGCGAAGGCCGGGTCGCGGGTCACGCCGGGGCCGTCGGCGACGTTGAGGACGACGCCGTACAGCCGCGACGGGACCCGCGTCAGAGCCTGCCACGCCGCTGGGTCCACGGCGGGGTGGACGTACAGCGGAACAAGCAGTCGCCCGTGTGTCATACCGGAGCCGGGGTCGGGGCCGGGGGTGTGCCGGTGCGCGCGTTCCACAGGTCGGCGAGGGAGGTGGCGAGGGTACGTTCGGGGTGCCAGCCCAGAGCCGTGGCGGCGGCCGTGATGTCCGCCTGCTGCCAGGAGATGGCCGACGAGCGCCGGGAACCGGTGCCGTTCTCGTCGATCCGGCCGTGGAATCCGCTGATCCGGGCCAGGCCTTCCGCGACCTCACGGACCCGGGTGGCGCTGCCGCCCGCGATGTTGAGGACGCGGGGCAGCGGACCGGGCGTGGTGGTGGCGAGGGCGGCGGCACGGGCCACGTCCCGTGCGTCGACGAAGTCGCGGTACGCGGACAGGTCACCGACCCGCACGGTGCCGTCCGGCCCGGCGCGCAGCAGTTCGTCGGCGAGCCGCCCGGGCAGGCTGGTGCCGGGCGAGCCCGGGCCGAGGGGGTTGAACACCCGGAGGACGACGGCGTCCAGCTCGGCCTCGGCGACGGTCAGCGAACCCGCCAGTTTGGTGGCCCCGTACGCGCCCTGCGGACAGGTGGCGGAGTCCTCGCCGAGCGGCTGCGGCTGCTGCCCGGCGGTCGTCCCGTACTCGCCGGCGGATCCGAGATGGACCAGCCGTACCGGGATGTCGGCCGCGGTCAGGGCCTCGCACAGCACGGCGGGCCCCCGGGCGTTGGTCTCCGCCAGCAGCAGCGGGCCGCCTCCGACGGCACCGGCGCAGTTGACGACGGCGTCCGGGGCCAGCGCGCGCAGGTCGGCGGCGAGAGCGGGGACGGTCGTGGTGGTGAGGTCGACCCGCAGGTCGGCGCCCGGGGAGCGCCCGGCGTGGAGCACCCGGACGCCGGACAGGGCGCGCAGGTGCTCCGTGATGTGCCGGCCGAGGAACCCGGTGGAGCCCAGGACGAGGACGCGCATCAGGTCACGCACCCTTCAGCAGCAGGTCGCGGTAGGTGGTGAACTCGGCGTTCGCCCGGTCGTAGTCGTCCGGGCGGCCGATGTCCAGCCAGTAGCCGTCGAACTCGTGGGCGGCCGGGGGCGTGCCGTCGCGGAGCAGGTCGAGGACGAGTTCGTCGAAGCCGAGCGGCAGACCGGGGGTGTAACCGTCGAGGGTGGAGCGGGAGAGTCCGTAGACGCCCATGGAGACCCGGTAGTCCAGGGTCGGCTTCTCGGTGAAGGCGACGACCTGCTTGCTGTCGGTGGTGAGGACGCCGAAGTCGATCCTGACCTTGCGGCAGTACGTGGCAATGGTCAGCGGCGCGCCGTCTACCTGGTGACCGCGCAGGACGGCGCGGAAGTCCAGGTCGGTGAGGATGTCGCCGTTCATGACGAGGAAGTGCTCGGGCAGCCGGTCGAGCATGGTCAGCAGCGGGCCCATGGTGCCCAGCGGGCTGTCCTCGGTCGAGTAGTCGACGCGCATACCCCATTGGGAGCCGTCGCCGACGTAGGCGCGGATGATGTGGCCGAGGTGGCCGATGGCGATGGTGCAGGTGGTGAAGCCGGCGCCGGCGAGCTGCCGCATCACGATTTCCAGGATGGCGTGCTGGTCACCGATGGGGACGAGCGGCTTGGGCAGGGCGGTGGTGTACGGGCGCAGCCGGACACCTTTGCCTCCGGCCAGAATGACTGCGTGCATGGCGGACTCCAGTTGTCGGTCGGTCGGTGGTGGACGGCCTGGGACGAGTCGTCGGACTCAGACGTTGTAGATGGCGGTCTTGTAGCGGGCCAGGTTCGCCGGGTCGGAGAAGAACCGGATGGTCTGCTCCAACCCCTCCTGGAGGCTGTGGGCCGGTTCCCAGCCGGTCGCGGCGCGCAGCCGGGAGGCATCGCAGACCAGCCTCATCACCTCGGACGCGGCGGGCCGGATGCGCTGCGCGTCCTCCCGGACCTCCAGCTCGGCCCCCATGAGCTTGCCGACCAGCGTCACCAGGTCGCCGACCGAGATCTCGCCGCCGGTACCGGCGTTGAAGGTGCGGCCGACGACGGCCTCGGCGGGAGCGGTGCCCGCCGCGAGGAACGCCTGGGCGGTGTCCTTGACGAAGAGGAAGTCCCGCGTGGGCCGCAGGTCGCCCAGGGCGATGGTCCGCTCCCCCGCCGCGACCTGCCCGATGACGGTCGGGATCACCGCCCGCATGGACTGGCGCGGCCCGAAGGTGTTGAACGGCCGCAGAGTGACCACCTGGGTGCCGAAGCTCGCGTGGTAGCTGTCGGCCAGCCGGTCACCGCCCGCCTTGGAAGCGGCGTACGGGGACTGGGTGTTGATGGGGTGGTCCTCGGTGATGGGGACGGTCTGCGCGGTGCCGTACGTCTCGCTGGTGGAGGTGTGCACCATCCTGGGGATGCCGAGCCGGCGTACGGCTTCCAGCACGTTGAGCGTCCCGGTGACGTTCGTGGCCACGTAGCTGTGCGGTGCCTGGTAGGAGTACGGGATCGCGATCAGCGCGGCCAGGTGGTAGACGGCCTCGGTGCCGGTGAGCAGGTGCTGCACCGACCCGGCGTCGCGTACGTCGCCGAGTACGACCTCCACACCGTCCATCACGTCCTGCGGCAGGGTCTCCAGCCAGCCGTAGGAGGAGAAGGAGTTGTACTGGGCCATGGCGCGTACCCGGTGTCCTGTCGCGACGAGCGCCTCCACCAGGTGCGAGCCGATGAATCCCTCGG
The DNA here is from genome assembly GCF_033795085.1 of Streptomyces sp. AK08-02. Taxonomy (NCBI): domain Bacteria; kingdom Bacillati; phylum Actinomycetota; class Actinomycetes; order Kitasatosporales; family Streptomycetaceae; genus Streptomyces; species Streptomyces sp. AK08-02. The sequence continues at coordinate 269,550 of NZ_JARAZV010000011.1, read as the reverse complement.
CACCGGTTACCGCGACGGTTACGGGAGCGGACGAGCTCACGGATCTGTCTCCTCTGAATCTGGATGTGAATCTGGATGTGAATCTGGATCGACGGGATACGGGGATCCGGTCAGCGGTGGGCCGTGGTCCGGCCCATCCGGGTGCACGCGACCGCCACCAGCACGGCCGTCGCGCAGCCGCAGGCCACCAGTTCGGCGGCTGCCGGGCTGAGCGGAGCAGGTCCCCAGTGGCCTCCGCCCGACAGGGCCAGCTCCGCCCCGGCGGCGGCGAGACAGGCCATGGCGGACGGCCAGGCGATTCCGGCCGCCTGGAGCAGCAGGGCGACCCAGAGCGCCGCGCCGAGGGCGAGCAGCGGCAGCGGCGGCACCCTGGTGACCAGCGCCGGGGCGGCGAGCACCGCGAGGTACTGGGTCAGGCACAGGGCGAGCACGCCGGCCGCCCGGAGCCGGAAACCCCGAGGGGTTCGGCTGCGTCGCAGAGCGGTGAGGGTCAGACTCCGGTAGCGGTAGAGCAACCACTCCGCCGCGCCCATGCTCAGCGTCAGCACGACGGCGGCCGACCTGCCCGCCGCCGGGGCCATCAGCGTCAGCGCCCCGCCGGCCAGGCCGAACAGCCCGTACGGGACGGAGGCGCTGAGCCGGGCGGTGCCCGGTGCCGAGAAGCCTGTGGTGCGCAGCGACCGTACGATCTCCCGTACCGCCGACAGCACCGCAGCCGCGACGGTGGCCAGCAGCAGCACGACGACCGGCACCGGGCCGGGGCGCCACAGCGGTATGCAGGCCGCTCCGGCCGCCGTCGGTACGAGCGCGATCAGCAGGTGCTGTTCGCGTCCCAGAACGAGCAGCACCGTGGCCGCCGCCAGATAGAGCGCCTCTCCCGCCGCGAACGCCGCGACGGTGCCCGTCCCCGAGACGGCCAGTGCGGCAGCCGCCGCTGCCGTGACCCCGGCCGGGGCCCCGAACAGCAGGCACCGCGCGGCTGCCCGTCGGCCGCCCGAGGCGAGCCGTACGTAGGCGCGGTGGGCCAGCGCCTGGTTCCAGGCCCAGGCCACGAGTGCCGAGGCGGCGAGCCCGATGACCCGGCCGGGCAGCAGCCCCGCGCCCAGCAGGTAGGCCAGCCCCGGCAGGCCGAACAGCATCCCCCGCAGCAGGCACTGCCGCGGGTCGGCCCGCCAGGGGTCGGGCACCGGTCCGGGGTCCGGGAAACGGCGCGGCACCCGGGCGTACAGCTCCTCCGCGACGGCGAACAGGTCCCGTCGCCCATAGCGGGTGGTGATCTGTTCGTGGGTCAGCCCGTCGGACTCCAGCACCGCGGCGATCTCGTCCGGGTGAACGGCGGCCCCGCACACGTCCGCCATCCGTTCGGCGAGCTCGTCGAGCGGGTCGTCGGCCCAGGCCGGCCGCGGCGGCGGGGTCGGGGCCGGTATCGGCAGGCGCAGTACCAGGGTTGTCTCGTCGCCCAGTCGGTTCACCACTCACCTCCGGCCCGTCGGGCGCGCGGCGCCGGGTCCGCGGCCCGGTACGCCCGGTCCTCGCCCGCCGCCAGCGCGCCGTAGATCTCCCGGAAGGAGTCGATGGTGTGCCGGAGGGTGAACTGATCGATCACCCTCAGCCGTGCGGCCTCGCCCATCCAGGCCCGGCGGGCGGGCGCGCGCAGCAGTTCCAGGGCTGCCCGCGCCATCGCCTCCGGTTCGCGCGGCGGTACGACGATTCCGGCGTCGCCCACTGCCTCGCGGACCCCGCCGACGTCGGTGGAGATGGTGGCCCGGCCGCATGACATGGCCTCGATGAGGGTGAAGGGAAAGCCCTCGCTGATGCTGGAGAGCATCACCACGGTGCCCGCCGCGTAGGCGTCGCGGATGTCCTCCACCCGGCCCTCGAAGGCCACCGCCTCGGCGATGCCCAGGTCCCGGCCGAGAGCCTGGCAGCGTTCCCGGTAGGCCTGGCCGCCGCTGGGCGTGCCGCCGAACAGCCGCAACCGCACCTCGGGCATCTCCCGGCGTACCAGGGCGAAGGCCCGGATCAGTGTCTCCAGGTCCTTGATGGGATCGACGCGCCCCGCCCAGGCCAGCGTGGGGATCTCCGGTTCCGGACCGGCGGGAGGAAAGGCCCCCGGGTCCACACCGTTGTAGACGGTACGGATCTTGTCGGGTGCGGTGCCGCCGCGTTCCTCCCAGCGCCGGTTGTAGTGGTTTCCCGGCGTGACGAGCGCGGCGCGGGCGTAGGTCTCCTGTGCCAGCAGCCGGAAGAAGCCGAGCAGCAGTGCCTTCACCGGCCAGCGGGAACCGCCGGCGCCGTAGCCGATGTACCGCTCGCGCAGGTAGACGCCGTGTTCGGTGAGCAGCAGGGGTGTGCCGTGCAGGTGCTGGGCCAGCAGCCCGGGGAGGGCCGCCAGTCCGCCGCTGACCGCGTGGGTGATCCCGTCCCTGGGTGGGGCGGTCGCCAGTGGGCGCAGGGCGTGTTCCAGCAGGTCGGTCGCGGCCAGTGCGTCGTGCATCGTCGGCCGGGCGGCGTGGGTGGGCAGGTGCGGACGGTTCCAGACGGCGGCCAGGGTGCGTAACGCCGCCTCGGTGCGCAGCGACGCCGTCAGTTCTCCGTACCGGGCCCGTGCCGCGAGGCCGTAGAGCCCTTCGGCGAAGCGCTCCAGGGTGCTGGGGCCGGCATGGAAGCCTGCACCGGGGCCTGCACCAGGGCCGGGGCCGGGATCGAGGAGGGCCAGCAGGAACATCTCGTAGGTGTCGAGGAAGCTCCGCAGCCGTCGGCCGCGCGGTACGCGGCCGGTCGGCGTCGGTCCCCAGGTGGGTATGGAGACCACCTTGCTGACGTGCGCGGGTGTCTCCCAGGTGACGGGCTCGCGGCCGTCAGCGGTGACCGCGAGTATCTGGAAGTCCACGTCGGGTATCCCGCGGACGAGCTGATCGCACCAGACACTCACTCCGCCCTGGCTGTGCGGGTAGGTGCCCTCGGTGAGCATGGTGACACGGGTCGCGCCGGTGTTGACGGCCGCGATGGTCCTGCCCATGCCGGACGGCAGCGTGTCGCCGAATGCCGGCATGGTGCGGTCGGTCCTTGCCAAGTTCCCCGTATCCCTGTGTCCCCGTGTCCCACGGTGTCTGTCGGTCCGGCTGGGACGGTTGCGCCCGTCGTCGTGCCGACCGTCCACGTCGTGCCGGCCGTGCCCGTTGATCACGGTCAGCGCTTGCGGCGGACGGTGTCGCCGGGGCCTGCCGGGACGGGGTTGGCCACACCACTGGGCACACGCGTCGCGGGCGCCGGTGCCTCCACCTCGGCGGTGCCGGTGGCGGTGGGAGCCGCGGGCGTGGCCTGCGGGGTCAGTTGCAGGGTGATCGAGGCCTGCAGCGTGCCGGGGGTGGTCCAGCCGGACAGCTGCCCGGCGTAGGCGGTGCCGAAGGCGGTGCTGCCGAGCAGCTGCTTCTGGACGGTGCCGACGGGCATGGTCGCGCTGGTCTGGGTGCCGTTCGGCGAGCTGACGGTGACCGTGTTGCCGATCCGGTAGGCGGTGACCTGGTTGTTCTTCACGGCGGCGGACCAGGCGGCGCGGTTCTTCAGCTCGGTCCCGATGTCCTTCAACCGCAGGTTGACCAGCGGGGTGTTGGCCGCGTAGAGACCGCTGTAGTCGCCCAGGATCCTGTCCAGCACCGGGTAGGCGATGCGGTCCTCGGCGAGGTTCGACTGATGGATGTACACCGGCCGGGGGTCGTTGGAGAGCGCGTGCCCGAGGGCGATGCGGCTCTCCAGCGGGACGATGTACGAGGTGTAGCCGGTCTGGGGGTCCAGCGGGGCACTCAGGCAGGTGGTGGTCGAGGAGCCCTCGCAGATGCCGCTGCCGCCGTTGGCCTTGCTGGTGTAGATGAAGTTGTACTCGTCCACCTGCTCGGCAGCGCGGCCCACGTTGTAGTAGACGTTCATCGGGAAGCGCGGCGCGGTGAGGGCGGAGCCGATCTGGCGCTGCTGCGGGTCCCGGGAGTTGTCGCTGGCCAGCCACTTCACCCCGGTGGCGGTCAGGGACGGGGCCAGGTTGGGGTTGTCGGTGGGCTGCTGCGGCAGCACCTTCATCCCGGAGTGCTCACCGGTGACCAGTTCCGTGTTGTCGAGGGCGAGGCCCTTGCCGCCCGCCCAGGAACGGTTCTGGGTGATCTGCGAGCTGATGTCGGCCTGGCTGACCCACTGGATCTTTCCGCTCGCGTCGGTGGAGCACTTCCACGGCACCACGCTGACGTCCTGGACGCAGCCCAGGAACGGGTGCTGGTAGGTGTGGTTGACCCAGCGGAAGGCGCTCCTGTCGGCGATGAGCTGGTTCGCCGTCGGGTCGGCGCCGCCGTGTTCCGCCTTGTAGTCCTCGCTGCCGCCCCCGTTGAACACCATGTCCAGGGTGAGCCCGCGGCCGGCGGACCACTGCTTGGCGTACTGGGCGTCGGTGGCCGTCATCCGGATCGGGTCGGGGCTGGCGCCCTCGCCCGGGGCGCAGTCCACGTCCCCGGGGGTGCAGTTGAGCGAGGTGTTCCACCGGTCGTCGCCGAGGAGGACATCGTCGACGTGGACCGCGAAGTAGTTGCGGTCGGCGCCCAGGTGGATGCCCTGGGTCAGCCACTCGACGATGCCCCGGCTGAGCAGCCGGTACTGCTGCTGGTACTGGTTGTAGACGAAGTTGACGACCAGTTCCCGGCGCCCGTCGTGGGCGTACTCGCCGACGAGCGAGCCGCGCTCGGAGCTGCCCGGGATCGGGGCGTCCACATAGCTGGTGAACGTGGCCCCGGCCTGCTGCTGGGCGAGCGGCACGGCCAGATAGCCGTAACTCTCGGCCACGCCGGGCGCGTTGTCCTCGAAGGGGACGTTCCCGCCGAGGTAGCCGAACGGTCCGGTCTTCCCGGCGGACGTCACCTGGGCGGTGGCGCCGTCGAGCGAGCCGATGTACCCGGGCGCCTGCGCGTAGTTCAGGCCGACCTCGGGCCTGGCGTAGGTGTAGGCGTCGGCCTGCCGGATGCCGAAGGTCCGCTCGAAGGTCACGAGGGCCGCCATCTCGGCGGAGTCGGCTCCGAACGGGTTGTCGTTCGGCAGAACGACGGCCTGGTACTTGGCCCTGGGACGGCCGCTGACGGTATCGCTGAGGAAGCCCGCGTTGATCTGCGGTCGCCCGCTGTCGGCCAGGTTGACCCTGGTGTACGGGGTACCCGCCGAGTCGAGTTCGGCGGTGATGGCCCCGGTGGCCGGGCCTCCGTCATCGACGACGAGCACCTTCAGGTCGATCCGCGGCTCCACCGTGGCCGCCCTCGTGGTTATGGGCGACGTGACGAGCGTGAGCACGGCAGCGCTGCCGCACACACCGGCTTTCAACAGCTTGCGACGCATGATGAACTCCCCCCAGCGCCGCAGGTCGAGTGCGGCACGGCATAACAGTGGATCAGATATCGATCAGATAGTGATAGGAATTGCGCAGGCATGCCTACTCGCGGGCACGACCGCGCCAAGTGTGAATACAGCCGCGCATACGTGAATCCCTCGACCCCGCACCCCGTCGCCCAGAGGTATATCACCATCCGATCTACCGTCGAGGCTTATGGCCTGGTGCGCCAGAGGCCCATGGGAGCCCGTCCGCGTAATCGGAATAGTGCGCCGAAATCCCACGACCCGAACAAAAGATCAAGAAGACGCGCAGCCCAGAGAGCACTCACAAGACAGGCGAAGCGCCGGGGGGACCCTCGGAGCCTCGCCCGGGACCTCACCGACCGGCCGCAGATCGGATCACCCGATGGTGCGATTCCGACGAGATGACCGTACGAATTATCCCCGCATCCGCTAAGCGACCCTGCGCCCACCGACTCGGTGACCGATCCTGATCGATCCTGACCGAAGAATAAAATATGCGACTGGAGTACGAGGCCAGAAAGAAATGGTGACCCTGCCCTCGACAAAGCCCGAACTTCCTTGCGTACTCAGCCCGAGGACGACAGCGTCGAGGTCGGTGAGCAGACTGTCGGCAAAGCCGCGGAGGCCACCGTCGGGGCGAAGGAGCGCACATGTCCGGTGGCAGCTTCTGGTTCGGGACAGCAGGCCAGGATGGCTTTGAGTTTCCGCCGGTCGCCGTCGCCCATACGGTCGGGGTTGCGGGTGATCCAGCGAGTTACCTCGCGGATACCGGGTGGCGTGCGGGGCCGGGGCGTCGCCGGACAGCCGTCTGTCGCGCGTCACGCCGAAATGCGCCGTGCAAGGTCCACACGCGCGGCGCGCAGAGCGCGAAGCCGAAGGTGTAGGGGGTTCCCTCATGCTTCGGCCGGTCCGATACGGAACGCTGATCCGGGCAACCGGCTGCCGTGGCGGCGAACCGAACAGAAGGACACCCATGAGACGTCTCTCCATAATCCGCAACGCAGGCCGCGCAGTGCTCGCCTCAGTCATCGTCGCGGCACCGTTGTCGGGCGGCGTCGCGCATGCCGAACCGGGGCCGGCAGGCACGGCACCGATCAGCAACTCCGCCGGCGGGCCGTCGATCTCCGCCGACGGCCGCTACGTCGCGTTCGCTTCGTCGGCAAGGGATCTGGTGGCCGGCGACACCAACCGAGCGGACGACGTCTTCGTGCGCGACCGGCAGACCGGCGTCATCACCAGGGTCAGCGTCGACTCCGCGGGCAACCAGGTCAACAACGCGAGCCGGAATCCGTCGATCTCCGCCGACGGCCGCTACGTCGCGTTCGAATCCACCGCGTCGAATCTGGTGGCCGGTGACACCAACCGCTACCGCGACGTGTTCGTGCACGACCTGCAGACCGGTGAGACGACCAGGGTCAGCGTCGGCAGAGGCGGCGAGCAGAGCGACAGTGAGAGTTTCCATCCGTCGGTCTCCGCCGACGGCCGATTCGTCGCGTTCGACTCTCCCGCGTCGAACCTGGTGTTCGGCGACACCAACGACATCCACGACGTCTTCGTACGCGACCGGCAGACCGGTGAGACCAGCAGGGTCAGCGTCGACTCCAACGGTCGCCAGGGCGACGGCATCAGCCAACTGCCGTCGATCTCGGCGGACGGGCGTCAGGTCGCCTTCTCCTCCGGGGCGAAGACACTGTCCTTGTTCCCCGACAACAACCGCGCGGACGACGTGTTCGTGCACGATCGACTGACCGGGTACACCGACCGGATCAGCGTCAGTCCCGGCGGCGACGAAGGCGACTCCGCCAGTCGCACCGCGAGCATCTCGGCCGACGGCCGCTACGTCGCGTACGAATCCACCGCGTCGAACCTGGTGGCCGGCGACACCGGCGGTCGGACTGACACCGACATCTTCCTGTACGACCGGGTCACCGGGACGACGACGCAGGTGAACCTCGGCTCCGACGGCCTGGGCGACGGCGGAACCCCCGGCCAGGAGCGGACGACGCTCTCGGCCGACGGCCGCTACATCGCGTTCGTGTCCGGCGAGGACAAGCTGGTGCCCGGCGACACCAACTCACGGTGGGACGTGTTCGTACGAGACCGGGTGACCGCCACCACGACCAGGGTCAGCGTCGCCGGCGACGGCTCGCAGAGCGACGGCTACAGCTCCAGCGCCTCGATCTCGGCCGACGGCCACCACGTCGCTTTCACGACCAGCGCGACGAACCTGGGCGGTGACGGCACCAGCCGGAACTTCAACCTGTACGTACGCGACCTCGGCAACTGAGTCGTCGGCCGCCGTGGAGGCCTCAACCACGCGCCGCGGCGGCCCACACTCCGGCCAGAGCGGTACGACCGGAGACGCCGACCTTTGTGTAGACCCGGCCCAGATGGACTTCGACGGTCTTGGGACTCAGGTTCAGCCGGAGGCCGATGTCCCGGTTGGTCAGGCCGTCCGAGGCCAGGTTGGCTATCTCGGCCTCACGGGCGGTCAGATCGAACCGCTCGACGCCGCTCTCGGGCCGGGGGCCGCGCGCATTCAGGCGCCGCTCCTCGCGCGCGACCTGCGGCAGGAACAGTCGCGCGTCACACCGGGTGAACAACGCGCGGGCGGACATGAGGTGTGCGCGGGCCTGGTCGATCGCCCCGCTGCCGCCGAACGCCGTCGCGGCGAGCAAGTGCGCCCGCCCGGCCTCCACGGCCACCCCGATCCGACCGAACGTGTCCGCGGCGGCGACAGCGAGCGGTGCGGCCGCCGCCGGATCCCTCGGCAGCGTGGCGATCGCGCGAGCCTGCTGTGCCATGGCGGTACGCAGCGGAAGATCGAGCCGGCCGGCCGCGACCTCCGCCCGGTCCGCCCATGCCGTGGCCGCGGCGATCCGACCGGCCGCGACCTCCGCCTCCGTGAGCATCAGGTACACCAATGGCCTGGTACGGACACCCACCGCGGGCAGCTCGGCCCCACCGCCATGGGTGAGCAGCAGGTCTGTGCAGGCGTGCGGATCACCCGAGTGCAGCATCGCCTGCGCCAGCATCGCCTCGGCCTGGCCACTGCGCCAGGAACTCATGGCCGTCGCCTGGTCGTCGGCGACGACAGCCTCCTTGCCCAGGCGGATCGCCTCGGCAAGGTCGCCGCGCCAGGTGGTGATCCAGCACCCGAAGGTCAACGCCATGACGCGCAGTTCCTCGCTGCCGGTGAGTTCCGCCGACTCCAGGCTGTCGTCGAAGCAGGTCGTCGCCGCCGCCAGCTCACCGAGGTATGCATGCACCATGCCGCGGATCGCGGTCAGCAGTGCGATCTTGTGGGACTGTCTGCTCTCGCGGGCCAGTCGCAGGCCACGGCTCACGTGCCGGCTCGCCGCCGTGAGGCGGTCGGCGGAGATCTCCGACCAGCTGAGCCAGAACGCCGCGTCGATGTCACAGACCAGGTCGCTGTCGGGCAGCGCGTCCAGGAGTGCGGCCGCCTCGTCCAGCCGGTCCGTCTGCCGGTCGATGAGCGTCGCGGCCGACAACGCCGTCGCCAGCAGCATCGGATCCCCGACTTCCCGCGCGGCGGCGATCGCCTCGGCCACCCGGTCCTGTCCGTGCTCGCGCTCGACACTCTCACCGGCGACGAGCGCGACGAGCAGGACGGCCGCCGAGCGGGCGTCCACGCCTTCGACGCGTTTCCACTCGCTGTGCAGCATCGCCCTGGCCTCGGTGTAGTGCCCGAGAATCTGCTCCACCGTCGCACAGGCCCGCGCTGTCTGTGCCCGGATCTGGGTGAGTTCGGCGGGCAGGAGCCGCAGCACCTCGTACATGGTCTCCCTGGCCTGCCGCAGGTCGCCCGTGGCTCCGAGTGCCTGTGCCAGTCGGCCGAGCAGGATCAGGCGCTGTGGCGTGGCCGTCTCCGAGTCGGGAAGCAGCCGGATGGCCGCCCGCAGGAAGTGCCCGGCGGTCATCGGCGTGGTGTGCATCGTCGCCTCGGCCGCCTCGGTGAGCGCCGCGACCGCGTCGAGGTCACCGCGGACGGCGGATCGCTCCACGTGCCGGGCGAACTCGGCCGGCGGCGCGCCCCGGCTCCGGAGTGCCGACGCGGCCCGGCCGTGTGCCTGAAGCCGCCAGCCGGGACCGGCGTCCTGGTAGGCGATGCTGCGCACCAGCGGATGCCGGTACCGGAACCGGCCGGTCGCGCCGTCGAGCCGCACCAGGTCACGCTCGGCGAGCCGGTCGAGCACGGCGAGCACGGAACCTGGGTCCATTGCGGCCGTTTCAGCGAGCGAATCGGCCTCGAAGTCGTCGCCCACGACCGCGGCGGCGTGCGCGACGACTCGCTCCTGCGGGGTCAACGCGGCCAGCTCGGCGGCGAGCACCGCGCGGACCGCCACCGGGATCGCCCCGTCGGGGTGGAGCGCCGCGTCACCGACAGGTATCCCCCGCTCACCGGCCCGCACCAGGGCTTCCAGGTAGAACGGGTTTCCGCCACTGGCCTGGTAAAGCTCTTCCCGCCGGGAACGGCCCAGCCTTTCCGGCATGAGGCGGCCGGCATCGGCCTGGCTCAGCGGCGCGAGTTCCAGCAGCTCGGCCACCCCGTCGGTCGCGGCGCGGGACAACGCGTGCCACAGCCGCAGCGACGTCTGCCGGGGCCTGCCCGCCAGTGCCAGGACCAGCCGCGCCTGGGGCGGGTGGCGCAGTAGGTGGTCGAGCAACTCGACCGAACCCTCGTCCGCCCAGTGCAGATCGTCGAAGACGAGCACCAGCCCGGACGGCTCGGCGAGCAGCTCCAGCAACGCCCGCACCGCCCGGTGCAGCCGGTACCGCTCCGCGTCGACCAGGTCGGTGGGACCGGAGGCGGGAAGCGCCGGAAACATGGTCGCGAGAAGTGCGAGCTGCTGTTGTCCGAGGGCGGCCAGACGCTCCGGGCCCAGCTCGGCGAGCTGGTCGTCGAGCGCGTTGACGAACACACCGAACGGGATGCGGGACTCGAACTCCGCCGCGCGCCCGCTGCGGACCGTCCATCCTGCTGTGTCCGCGAGCTTCCCGAGCTCCGTCAGCAGCCGGCTCTTGCCGATCCCCGGTTCGCCGGTGACCGCGACGCACCAGGTGTCACTCTCGCCCGCCAGCACCGAGCGCAGGATCGCGACTTCTCGCGCCCGGCCGGGTAGTCCGCCGACGGGCTTCCCTCTCGCTTCGTCAGTCATGCTGGCGTCGACTCTTTCCGTCCGCGACCAGTCGATCGTATCGACGCTCACGCGCCTTCGGCAGACGGCCGAGCCGATCACCTCGGTCCACGCACAGCCTCAAGAAGCCCTCAGCACACACATCCCAAGGTCAAGAAAACAAAGAAACCCCAGGTCACGGCGAGTGAGTCCTGGGGTTTCTCGGAGCCGCCTTCGGGATTCGAACCCGAGACCTACGCATTACGAGCAGTAACAGGTATCGAACCCGATCATGGGGCTCACCTGCGGCTTTGAGGATCCGAACCCTCGGCGGACCGCTGACCTGCTGCTATTCCAGCCCTCGGGTTCCCTGTCGGTCCCCGTCACTCCCGGTCGCTCTCGAACACTCCGTCCCCGGGGTGTCCCCGTGAGCCCCGTTGTCCCCGGAGCGTCCCCGATGGTCCCGCATGGAACCGGGGGCGATGACCTGCGGGGAAGGGATCCCGAGGAAGCCGCAGCTGTCGGGCGTGGCACGGTTCTCGGGACCTACACACTGCCACTCGGACGCTGCGTACTTCTGTGTCCCCGGAAGCCTGCGCGTATCAGTCTGCCCCAATTGGCCTCTCCACGGGGCGGATGTCGCCGAACCAGAGGTGGCGGTACGCCCGGCGGAGTTGATCGAGGTCACCGGTGACCGCGCGGCCTAGGGCGTCAGCGACGAGCGTGTGGAGACTACTGCGGGCCAGCTGGGCGGCGGCCCAGGAGAGTACGAGTTCCTGGCGGGGCTTGTAGGCCACGAGGGCGTTCGTGAGGCGCGTTGACGCTCGAAGGCCGAAATCCGGTTTGCCCTTGTACTGGATGATTTCCGGGCCGTTCATATTCAGCCAATCTTGGGTGCGCTCGGCGTACCAGCGAATGAGGGCTTTTCGGGCCTGGTCGGGGTGGCGGCGACGAAGGTGTGCGTCTTCTGGTCGTTCGGCGCGCACTGACGTACGTTCGGTTCCATGACACGCCGTGAGATCCCGGCTGGCGACCCCGTGAGCGGCTGGTGGGCCCACCTGGAGGAGCAGACTCGTCGGGAGGTCGACGCGAACGTGCTGCGTGACCGCCGGATGATGGCGATCAAGGCCGTGTGGGAAGCCCTGCGCCCGCTGGAGTTGGGTCTGGCAGAGGCCGAGCAGGTGGTCCACGCTCGCTACGAGGCCCTTGGCGACCTCGTGCAACACAGGCCGCCCGACCCGCTCGACCTCCCCTCGCTCAAGACCCGTGCTTCGGCCTTCCCTGGCCGGGTGGCAGCGGTCGAGGCACTCTGGGACGGCGACACCGTCCACGACTGGTTTGTCCTGTTGGTTGCGGTCCTGGACGCCCCGGCGGGGGAAGGCCACCTGGCGACCGTCTACCACCGCCGTGGCGGCCCACCGCCAGGCACCGCTGCAGCCAAGGCGGGCCAGGCCCTGGCCGACTGCCTCGAGGTGCCGTTTCATTTCGCCTCTCCGAACATCCCCGACGTCGAGGCACCACGCTGGCGGACAGCGTAGGTATCCGGCGGGGCGTGATCGGAACCATCAGTGGATCGCGTCGCGGTCACCGGGCGTCCGCCTTCTTGGTGCGCAGGCGGGTGAGCAGTGCTCGTAGGCCGCGTTGCCTGGTCGCTTGGTGCAGTTCCTCGCGGAGGGTTTCGACTTCCTGGAGGAGGAGGTCCATCCAGGTGCGGGAGTCGGCGATGAAGTGGGCGTCGGCTTCGGCGCCTTGGACTGCTTCGGCGTCTCCTTCGTGGGCGATCTCGACGGCTGCGACGCGGGAGTCGTCGCTGTCGACGATGAGGAAGGTGACGTTGTCCTCGTCGTAGTTGGCCTTGATGACGCCCCAGGGGCCGGGGATGGTCTTGTCGCGCAGGGCTTTGATGGCGGCGTACGGGTCGTTGGTGGTGGGCATGTCGGGCTCCTCAGGTGGTGGGGGCGGGAGTGGTGGGGGCGAGGTAGCCGCGGCAGCCGCAGTACTCGTAGCAGCTGGAGTCTTCGGGGACGGAGGGGTGCGGGACGCCCTGGTGGATGCCGCGGGCGTGGCCGCAGCCGGGGCGGGCGCAGTGTGGGTGGTGCTGGTTATCGTGCCGGTGGGCGGAGAGGCCGGCTTCGTGAATGGTCTGGCCGGTGCCGCGGGTGGGTTCGGTGTCGGCGTAGCAGCCGCCCCAGCCGCAGTCGTGGTTGAAGGCGAAGGTGCCGGCGAAGGCGAGTGCTCCGCATCGTCCGCAGCGGTACTGCTCGCAGCCGTTTTCGCTGCGCGGGATGGGTTCGCCTGTGCAGCAGTCGATCTTCAGGGATTCCCGGAATGCGGCGCGGCGGGCGGCGCGCGCTGCTGCTTGCTTCTCGCGGGCGGAGGTTCGGCGGTGGGCGGCTTGGTGTTCGCCGAAGAGGTCGAATTGTGTCATGGCAGTTGTGCGTCTTCCCTACATGTGGGGGGGTACAGGGCCGTGTTGGTGCGCCCTGTACCCGGGGGCTGTGCGGTCAGTTGGTGCTGGTGGGCTTGGTCTGCTGTGCCTTCGCGGGGCGTGGTTTCGCCGTCTTGGTGGGGGTGGGTGTGGTGCGGCGGGGCTTGGCGGGTGCCGCTGTCTTCTTCGCGGTGGGTTGCGGCTTCGTGCTGCGTGCGCTGGGAGTCTTGGCCGCGGTTGCCTTGGCCGGCGGGTTCCCACGAGGCTCGGGTTTCGGCTTGGCCGCCTTCGTCGTCCTCGTCGCCTTCGTCTTCGTGCTCGTGCCCGTGGTGGTCTTCTTGGCTGCGGGGCGGGCGCGTTTGCGTGGGAAGGCGCGCAGGGGTGGGCGTTCGCCTTCGAAGGCGGGCAGCAGCCGGGCTCGGATGGTGGCCGCGGTGTCCTTGGCGGGTGGGTTGGTGGTGAAGGCGACGCCGGTGTTGTAGCGGATGCCGGGGGTGAGGTGTTCGAGGCTGTCGGTGTAGGAGGCGGCGTCGTTGTCGTCGGTGAACTCGCGTCGCGGGACGTCGATGGCCCAGGTCTGGACGGCTTCTCCGCGCCAGAGGTGTCTGATGCCGATACGGCGGCCGTCGGTGTGGGTGAGGAAGGCGGTGAGGCCGGTGGGTTGGTCGTCGTCGAGGGTCCAGCCGTCGCCGAGGACTTCGAGGATCGCTGTGATGAACGGTGCGAAGTCGGCGGGGAACAGGCGTTGCCGCTTGTTGGTGGTGGAGTCGATGGAGGTCATGCGGCTGCTCCCTCGAGGAGTTGGTCGAAGGCGTGGAGGATTCGTCGCGTCCTGTGCTCGAACCTCGCCCGTTCGACGACGGCGTTGCGGTGCTCGATGACCGCGGTGCGTTCGGCGAGGGCCTTGGTGAGGGCGTTCTCCTCGAAGGTGTTGCCGCACCAGATGGCGACTTGGGGGCCGAGGTCCCAGTAGATGGCGTTGACGGCGGCGCAGGCTGCGGAGAGGCGGTCGATGTCGTTGCCGATCCACGTGTAGTCGTGGGGGTTGCGGTTGCGTTCGTGGAGGAGGTGGGCGACAGAGCGGAACATGCCACCGCTGCCGATGGCCGGCTCCCGGATCTTCAGCCCGTGGTCGGCGTCGAGGAGGATGTTCGCCATCAGGTCCGAGACGCAGGGTGGGGTGTGGTACTCGCCGCGCCACTTCTTGTCGCTCTTGTGCCGCAGGCCGGTGAGGAGCGGGCTGAGGATGTCGGCTCCGGTTCGCACGTACGGGTCGTCGTGGCCGGTGAGGTCGAGGAGTCCGGTGTTCACCGCGGTGTGGACGACGGCCTGGACGGCGCGGAGTTGCTGGTCGTGGGGGTCTTCCTCGATCCAGTCGTGCAGGGGACGCGCGCATTCGATGAGGTCGGGGCGGTGGTACCACTGGACGCCCCAGATCTCGCGCAACAGCGGTGGGAAATCCGGGGGTTGGAGGGTGAGGAGCCAGTCGCCAGCGAGGGGTTCGCGGAAGAAGGTCAGGGCAGCGACGGTGCCGAGCGGGACGTCCATGCGGCTGCCGCCGTAGTGGCTGTACCAGGCGTCCATCACGTTCTCGGCGATCTTGTGGGCGTGCTGGTGGGGATCGCGGGGCGCCGCGTACTTCCTGCGGCGATGGGTGGGGCGGGGCTTCGCGGCTTCCTCTTTGCGCTGTTCGGCGCGGGTTTCGAGCTTCGCCTCCACCTCGCCGAAGAGGTCGAACTGGACCATCGCGATCACCTCCCGTCGGACTCGGTGGTGGCGAACGGGTGCGGTGGTGCGCTCGATGGCACCGGGATTGGGCCGGCTTGGAGGATTTCCGTGGCCCGGTCAGCGCGGGCGATGTAGTACGCGTGGTCGCGACGCAGGCGCTCCATGCGTTGGTCGTACTCGGCGATCAGTCCGGCGTACCGGCTCAGGGAGCGGGGCACGCAGTGGTGCTCGTGAGCTCGGCGCAGTTCCGGTGTCCAGGGCTGGGCGAGCCAGTGTCGAAGGAGCGCGTCGATGATTTCGGTGGCCCGTCGGGCGGTTCCCTTGGGGGCGCGGACGGGTGCCGTGACGAGGAGACGGTACGGGCGCAGCCGTAGCTGGCCGGTGTCGACGGTTCGGCGGGTGAAGCACTCGCTTTCGGCGAGCGTGACGCCGAAGAGGACGGGGGCTTCGGCCATGTCGAAGCCGGCTGGGCCTGTGCCGTAGGCGACTTGGAGGATCTCTTCGGTGGGCGGGTGGTCGGCGTCGGGGTGCCAGTCGGGGTTCCAGCCGAGGGTGAAGGCGCCGATGCCGGTGATGCGGTAGACGGCCTGACCGGTGTCGAAGTCGGCGAACTCTTCGGCCTCGATGGCCGGTCCGCTGCCGGCGGTGAAGCTGAGCACGAGGGGTGCCTTTCGGGCGTTGGGGCATGGGTGGGGCCGGGGCCGGCCGGACGAGCGCGGCCCCGGTGGTGTGCGGTGGGTGGTCAGCCGTGTTCGGCGTGCCAGCCGGTCACGTACGCACCGACTTCCTCGGCGAGCGGTGCGAGGGCGAGATCGCCCGGTGGGTCGCCTTCGGGGGTGGTGGTGTCGTAGATGACCTTGGCTGTGCCGTAGGTGTTGTCGATGTGGACGGCCTTCCAGCCGCCGAGCTCGCTGCGGTCGTCGTGCCAGGGGAGGGAGTGGCGGCCGGCGATGGCGACGTACTGCTCTCCGTCGCTGGTGAGCTGGATGGTGATGTTCAGCTCGTTGCCGCACCAGTCCACGCCGACGTCGGTGCAGTGCTGTTCGAGGGCTCCGATGACGTCGGCGTACAGGTCGCGGGCCTTGTACTCGTCTGCGCGGCGGAGCAGTTGGACTGCGCTGAGGTAGGTGAGGGTCACGGCTTCACCTCGGGGTCGGGCGTGTGCCGGCCGCAGACGAAGGACAGGGGCTCGCCGTCCTGCGGGAGGTCCAGGTTGATGTCCTCGGGCTGCTTGCACAGCAGGCAGGGCAGCGTGACGGTGCGGAGCATGCGGCGGGGGCGCACCTGGGTGTTGGCCGGGAGGTGCAGCCGGGTCCCGGGGGTGGAGACGTGCAGGAGGGCGAGTTCGGAGGAGACGTTCGTCCTGCTGACGGCTGTGACCGCGAGTGGCGTGGTCGGGGCGTCGGGGAAGGTGAACACGTCGCCGGGGCGGAGCTCGTGGACGTACACGGCTCTGGTGAAGGGGAGGGTGATCACGGCGTAACTGCCCATGGGGCGGCTCTCTTTCCGCAGTGTGGTGGTGTGGTCGGGTCCGCCGGGTGGCCGCCTCGCACGCGGCACGGTGGGCGGTCAGTCGTCGGCAAGGTGCACGCCGGTGGAGAGGGGGCCGCGGTCGAGTTCGGCGGCGATGTGCGCGGGGACGCGCGGGACTTGGGTTGCGTGGAGGGTGATCTCGCCGCCTCCGAAGTCGATGGCGACGGCGCCGTCCGGTTCGGTGCGGGTGACGCGTCCGTACACGGGTTGGTCGGGGTGGCGGACCCAGTCGCCGGTGGCGAGGGGCGGCAGGTGCTGGGGGCACAGGCCGGGGTCGCGCAGGGAGAGGTGGGAGGCGGCCGGGTGCCAACAGGGCCGGCCGTCGGGGCGGGGGTGTTCGCAGCCGCGGGTGAGCTGGCCGTAGCCGTCGCAGCGGATGAGGACCGGGTGGGGCCAGGGGTCCTTGGCACGGACGACGGCGAAGGTGACCGCGCCGTGCTGGCCCTGCTCGTTGAAGGCGACGTACTCGATCGTCAGACCGACCGTCAGGGGCCATGTCTTAAGCACGTTGGAGGCGATGGCCTGGACATGCTGGGCGGGTACGGCGGGCACGCGCAACCCTTCGATGCTCATAGTCAGGTTCATGACATTCCGTTCTGGGTCGGCGTCGGGAGAGCGAGGATCGCCCTGCGGCCTTCCGGGGTGTCGATGGGCAGCAGGTGCTGGGCGCACAGATGCGGGAGAGCCCGGATCTGCGCGGCGAGCACAGCGATCTGCCGTTCGGTCTCGGCGGGCCACAGCGGCCTGTGTGGCAGCGCCTGGACGGTCTCGGTGAGGGAGTCGCCGAACTGCGCGATGTCCGCGCCGGCGAGGTCCAGGATCTGGGCCGGGTCGTTGGTGAAGTCGACGGTGAGCAGGATCGCTTGGGGATGGTGGGCGCGGGCGAGTTCGGCGATGCGGGCCGCTCGGTCGTACGGCGGAAGGTCGAGGACCCGCTGCCCTTCACCGGGCGATTCGGGGCGTACGGCGCTCCAGGCGGCGGAATTGAGGCCGCCGAGTGCCTCGGCCAGGTCGTCGGTGAGTTCGTCGAGGTCAAGGGAGGGCGTATTGGTCGTGGCGTCGAGGATCTGCCGCTGGGTGCCGTCGGGGCCGGTGGCGAAGAACGCCTGCAGGTCGAGGTGTCGCGAGCGGGAGTAGTGGACGAACGTGAGGTGTGTGGTGTCCGGGAACGCCGCACGGATGCGGGCGCTTACGTGGTCGAGGATGGCGATCTCGTACTGGGCCTGGACTTTGTTGAAGGCTGTGACGGCCGCGTTGCGGTGGTGCAGGGTCGCGGCGACCGCTGTCGGTGTGCTGTTGTCGGTCATCGAGGTGGTGTCCTTCTTGATTACGGGGCCACGGGCGTCGGGAGGGGGCTCGGGGCGGGTTCGGGGGACGGGAAGGGGAGGAGCCACAGCGGTTCGCCGTGCTCGGACTCAAGGTCCACACACGGGGTGAGGTGGCGGCTGCGCAGGTGCGGGAGGGTGTAGAGCTGGCCGAGGACTGCGGCGAGTTGGTGGGAGATGTCGTGCGGCCACAGGCTGTCGGCCGTGTCCGGCAAGCAGCGGGGGCACGGAACGGTGACTCGCTCGCCGTCGGCGCGGATGACCTCCTCGAAGCCGACGGCGATGCGCGCGTGGCTCGCGTCGAAGAGGCAGATCAGGGATACGGCGTCGGGGACGTAGCGGCGGACGATGCCCGCGATGTGGGCGGCGCGGTCGGCGGGCGGGAGAGTGATCCAGCGGCGGTCGCGGTGCTGGTGGTCTGGGTGCGGCTCGGCCAGTCCCCACCGATAGAGGTACGGGCCGACCAGGACGCGTTCGAGGTCTTCGACGAGTTCGTCCAGGTCCAGCGGGCCGTCCTGCACGGCGGTGGAGTCGGGGGCGCGCAGGAGGCGGCCGGTGCCGAGTCCGGGCACCGGGGCGCTCCAGATGCCGTGCAGCTCGACGTCGCCGTCGGCGTCTTCGCTGACCTCGAGGTGCTGGGCGTCGGGGTGGGCGGCGCGGACACGGGCGGCGATGTCGTCGTGGATGGCGAGGTAGAGCGACTCGGCCGACTGGATGTAGGTGACGGCGAGGTCGTTCAGGGGTTCCTGGGTGGGGCGAAGTGGCTGCTCTGTCACGGGTGTTGGCTCCTTGGGGATCGATGGTCAGGACTGGTGGTGGAGTACGAGGGCGGTGGCGTTGTCGGATCCGTTGACGCCGGCAGAGGCGACGAGGAACTGCGCGGCGTCGTCGGGGTCGGACACTGTGAGGCCGTGCAGGATCGCGTGGTCGTCGAGGAGTCGGCTGACCCCGTCGCTGCACAGCAGCACGCTGCGGATGGTGTGGGCGGGCAGGGACGTGGTGACGAACTCGTGGCGGGCGACGGTGCGGGTGATCTCTCGGTCGTAGAGCGCCAGTGGGCCGCGCTGGGTGGTCTGGCGCCGGATGCGTTCGCCGAGGGAGTGGTCGTAGGTGGCGCGCTGGAGTTGGCCGTCTTCGGTGAGCGCGTAGGCGCGGCAGAGTCCGGCCCAGGTGATCGCGATGCGGCTGTGGTCGGGGTCGAACAGGGCGATGACGATCGATGCGTCCG
The DNA here is from genome assembly GCF_033795085.1 of Streptomyces sp. AK08-02. Lineage (NCBI taxonomy): Bacteria > Bacillati > Actinomycetota > Actinomycetes > Kitasatosporales > Streptomycetaceae > Streptomyces > Streptomyces sp. AK08-02. The sequence continues at coordinate 250,782 of NZ_JARAZV010000011.1, read as the reverse complement.
CCAGGTTGTCGCTGGCGGCGAGGCTCTCGCGGGCGGCGGCGCAGCCAGCCTCAGGGGTGGCGGTGAGCGTCGCGCGGGCGGCCGCGTCGGCGGCGAGTTGGGCGGCTTCTGCTGCCTCGGTGGTGTCGCCGATGCCGTCGGTGACGCAGGCGGCGATGCGGCCGGTGGCCCGGTCGCCGCCGACGACGAAGGCGTCGGCTTGGACCTCGCGGGGGCCTTGGCGTTGGGCGCCGCCTACGCGCCAGGGGGTTGGTGGCACGGGTTGTACTCCTTCTGTACGACGGTGGTGGTGGGTTCCGTCCGAGGCCGGGCCGCGCTCGCACTGGCGCGGCCCCGGACGGAGGCTCGGACGCTCTACGGCACGGGCACGGGCACGAGCACGGGCGTGGGCGTGGGCACGGGCGTGGGCGTGGGCACGGCGGGCGGCAGGTCAGCCGCGGTGTTGGTGAACTGCGGGCAGGCGCCGAAGCGTTCGTGAAGGGTGTGCTCGCCCTCCCACTGGGCGCACCGGACGCAGACGGGCCGCGCGCGCTTGGGGGCGGGGCGGGCGATGTAGGCGCCGGGCAGGTCGTCGTGGGTGAAGACGATGACGCCGGTGGTCTCCTCCAGGCTGGCGGCGCCGGGGCTGCTGACGATGGCGGCGCGGAGTGTGGTGCGCAGGAGCGCGCCGGACCAGTCGAAGCCGGTGCTGATCTCCGCCTTGGGGTCGTCGTAGGTGACCCGGTAGGCCGTGAACCCCGCCTCGGCCGGATCGCCCAGGGGGCGCGCCCAGAACTGAAGGGGCCGGTCGTCCTCGCGCAGTTCGGGAGCGGGGGCGATGGCGGAAACGGTCCGCATGACCAGACCGCCGTTGTCGCCGAGCCCGGCCTGCTGGGCGGCCTTGGCGCACAGGTCCTCGAAGCCCGCGACCCCGTAGCCGGCGAGCCACCGGTCGGGGGTCAGCTCCGCGCCGAAGCTGGTGCGGAAGTCCTCGCGGTCGCGGCGCTGCACGGCGGCGATGATGCTGACGGCGCGGTGGATCTGGGCGGGGCTGACACCGTGTTTGGCTGCCTCCGCGTACAGGAGCTGTTCGCGTGTGGACTCGTCCACTTCTCTCTCCCTCTGTGGACGCCGCGCCCCGGCCGGGGCGCGGCAGGGGTGGGCTATTCGGGGGTGGAGCGCTGGGTGAAGTGCTCGGTGGCCTGGGCGTGCAGGACGTCGAGGCGGGCGGACAGGCGTTTGCCGAGGGTTCGGCCCACCATGTCGACACCGTGGTTGTCGGTGACCGTCTCCAGCCGCCATCGGCGGTGGCCGTCGTCGAGGGTGAAGTCGCAGACCTGGCCGAACCGCTGCCCGCGCAGGCTCAGCACCCGGACGGTGCGGCCACCGGTCTCCTGGCGCTTGATGGGTGCGCCGAGGACATGGGCAGCGACGACTATCGCGGCTATGCGGGTGATGTTCATCGTGCTCCTCGCACTCTGGTCGTGACCTCGCCCGGAACACACCGGGGAGTTATTGCATTGCCTCCACACATGTCGGAGGCGAGAAGAAGTACGCGCAGGTCAGAGCGCGTCGCCGTACAGATCCGGGCGGCCGGTGACCTCGCGCATCGCGCACACCAGCAGCCGGCCGGCACCCTCGACACCGAGGACGTCGCGCACGAAGTCGAGCGGCTCGACGGGGCGACCGAGGACGTCGCCGTACGCGTGAGCCAACCGCTCACCCATTTCCTTGGCGAGCGTTTGCGCCTGCTCGAACTGGGCTTCGGTGACGCCACGTGCGGCGAGGTTGGCACTCAGGGCCTCACGTTGGGCGGGGGTGAGAAAGGTGAACACCGGTCGGAACCTCCGAAGTTGAGGGTGTTTTTCAATTGATCTGATATCATTTTATCATTCGCGATTACCCACCGTCAAGTGTTCTTTATTTCGATGGCGGAGGACTCCCGCGGTCACGGCCACTCCGAAGGGCATCCCGGACGGCCCTGCGTGGGCCTTCGAGAGCCCCCTGGGCTTCCTGGCGCGCAACCTGGTCGCGGCGCGCACGCTGCTGCTCGAACCACTGACGGTCACTGTCGCGGGCGCGGTCGGCCTTCGCCTGCTTCTCCTGGGCAGCCGCGGCTTCCTGGCGGCTGCGCGAACTGGTGCCGCAGCCACGGCAGTTCGCAGCGGGAGTGTCCGGGTGGGCAGCGCAGCCCTCGCTCCTCACGCCGGCGTCGTTCTCGGCGCCCGCTCCCCCGGTGTCACCGGTCCCGCTGCGGCCGTCGCCGTCCGCCGGGGGTAGGGGGTTGTTTCTCTGGTGGTTATCTGACGGTTCCCCGGCCAGATTGGCCGGTTCCTCTGTCGCATCTGGCCGGTGGTCAATCTGACCGGTGGCCATGTTGGCCGCCTGCTCTGTCTGCTTTTCAGCTGGTTCCGAGTCGTCAGGTTCCGAGGCGTCGGAGGGGGTGTCGTCGTCCGCCGGCGCTTCGGGTGCCGGCGGAGTCGGCGGGGCGACGGCAGGCGGAGGTGCCGTGGGGCGGGGGCTGTGGATCGTGTAGCGGTTGCTGGTGCGGCGCCCTTCTGTGAAGCGGGCGCGGCTGACGATGAAGCCGTGCCGCTCCAACCAGTCCAGGTGTCGTCGTACGGTGCGCTCGCCCTGGCTGGTCTTGACCGCGAGGGTCTCCTGCCCGGGGAAGCAGGACCAGGCTTCGTCCGCGTAGTCGCAGAGTGCCAATAGGACGAGTTTCGCACCCGGGTTGGGGATCTTCTGCTTGAACGCCCAGGCCACGGCCTCGATGCTCAACTCTGTTCCTTTCCGTACGATGGCGCTGAAGCGGCGTGCGAGATCGCCGAACACCGGGGCCAGCAGACGCGGGCCCCGGTGACGGGCGAGGTGGGTCAGGTCGGCTCGGGGATGCGCGAGACGCCGATGGTGCGCGAGGTACGGCCGCCGGGCTTCATGGGGATGTCGAGGCTGAGGCCCTCGAGGATGCGGATCATCGCGGCGGGGTCTGGCTCGGGCGGGCGGGGGTTGCCTCCGGACCAGGAGAGCTTGAGGTCGCCGTACGTGCCGGCATCGGCCGCGTCCAGCGTCTTGCGGGCCTTGGCCTTGCGCTTCTTCGCGGCGCTCTCGATCTCGGCGGCGTCCGCGTAGGCGCGCAGGGCCTCGGTGATGCCGTCGGTGTCCTCGGCGAGGATGGTCTGCGGGGCGCGGTCGTCGGTGAGCTGGTCGAGGTTCCAACAGGCGCTCTTGAAGGGGCAGTTGTCGCAGATGATCGACAGGCCGGGTCCGTCGAGGTCGCGCGGCATGGCCTCCGGCTCGGTGCTCTCGAGGACGTCTTCGGCCCAGGCGAGTGCCTGCTTCGTGATGTCCTCGTCGTACATGCGCTGGTGGACGACGACCTGTCCGTACTCACGGCCGACGTAGCGCAGCCGGACCGCGTCGACGGGCAGGGGCCGGCCCGTGGGCAGGTCGGGGTGTTCCGCCAGCCCGCCGGTGCGCAACAGGTGGGCGTACAGGTGGACTTGGAACCACTCGTGCCGGCTGGGGCCTTGCCGTACGACGAGGTCCAGGGCGCGGGTGGACTTGGTCTTGACGTCCTCGACGACGCCGGGGGTGTCCCCGTCAGGGGCCCAGTAGGCGTCGGCGTGGCCGAGGATGACGCCGTTGGTGAGCTCAAGCTCGGTGTGGGCGCCGTACTGCTCGGCGAGCACCCGGAGGATGCCCTCGTGGAGCCAGGTGCCGAGGATGGCGGCGTGCATGTTGTCGTCGAGGTCGGTCGGCCAGGTGCCGTGTACTTCGTAGGCGGCGCGGCGTCTGCACAGACCGATTGAGGACGGGCCGAGGAGTCGTTGTCGGGAGCGGGGCCGGGCGCGGTCGTCGCGGTGGGCGCCTTTCCACAGGTCGGGGACGGTGATCGTGCCGGGGGCGATGGACATGGTGTTCTCGCACTCTGGTGGGCCGCCCCGGCGGGGCGGCGGACGGGGCGGCGGGCGGCTACTTCACGGTGCTGGCGGTGCTGCCGGCCGACTTGGTGCGTGACGGCGTACGGGCGGTCGCTTTCTTCGCGGTGGTCTTCTTCGCCGCGGTCTTCTTCGCGGGTGTGCGCGTACGGGCGGAGGCCGCAGACCGGCGTCCGCCGGGCGTGACAGCCCCCGTCGTTTCCGCGGGTTCGCTGTCCGCGGTGAGCGACTCGACGAGTTCCTGAAGTTGATCAGGACTGGCGTCCTGGAAGGAGATGCCGAAGTTGTCGAAGCAGCGTTCGTTGACCGCGTCGAAGCCGATGCCGAGTCGCTTCGCTGCGTCGCGGACGGTGCCGCGCGCCTCTTCCACCGTGCCCTGCGGATCGACGGGTACGGCGGATACGCCGGTCCCGGCTTCCTCTGCCTGCCCGCCGTGCTGGTCCTGTGCCTGCCCGCCGTGCTGGTCCTGCTTCTCCGCTGTGGCGGCGGATTCGACGACTTCGGCGTCCACGACGGCGGACTCCGAGGCGGCCGACGTCTCCGACTGCTGGGCGGGCGGCTTCTCGCCAGGGGTACGCAGCCGGGCTGCGGCGGTCTGGACACGGTCCCGGGACTCGGCCGCATCCGCGGCGTGCATCTCCTCGTCCACGTGCAGCCCGGACAGGTCGGCCGGGCAAGCGCGGCGCAGGGCGAGGGCTTCTGCGACCTTGCTGAGCTGACTGGCCGGCATCTGCGGCCACAGTCCGCCGAGCTTGTACTCCTGGGACTCGTAGTCCCAGACCTTCGGCGCGTACTCGCGCCAGTGCGCGACGGCCGGGAAGCGGGAGTCACCACGCCACAGAACGGCCCGGCACGCGGCCGGGGGTTCGTCGCGCAGCCATACGGTGTGCTCGCCGCCCTCGGCGTCGTACCAGACGAAGTCCTCGTACGCGAGGGGCTGTCCGGCGTGGTCGGCGGCGCGGCGGGCGATGAGCCGGTACCCGTCGATGCCCGTCTGGATGGTCCAGCGGATCTCCCCGCGGGACTTGCGCTTGATCATGTAGATCTGGCGGCCGAACGGATCAAGCCCGGACGCCTTGCAGTAGTGGAAGAAGATCCCTAACTGCGCCGGACTGGCTTCCACCAGGTCCGGAAACGCCGCACGCAGCGCGCGCAACTGCTGGTCCTCGAACGCCTTCTGGTCCTCGCGAATCGCGAGCCAGGTGACCGGAGTTTCGGCCACATCCCCTCCAAGCATTCCGTTCCCCTTATCGGACACTCAACCGTCTCAACATAAGTTGATGACAGATTGAAGCTGATATAAATCTATTTCACTTGACACTCACCGTCAAGTGTTGACCGTCTCGCCTTGGGGTCGTCACTACGCAGGCGGCGCAGCTCGAACACCTCGCGCCACTCCGGATGACTCGCACGGAGCAGGCGCGCATAGCGGGAGGTGAAGTTGTTGTTCAACTGGATCGGTACGCCGTTCGCGAGATCCGGCGAGAGCCAGCGCAGTTGCTCGAACAGCGCCTTGACGCCGATCCGCCCGCCGCCAGCCGCAACCCACTGCACCGTGAGGTGCTCCAGCGCCTCGTACACCCAGGGATGTTCGACATGGAAGTCTTCAAACCGTTCGTCCAGCGTTGACTCAGCAACTTCGCAGTCACGCTCCCGCTCCCCGAATTCCAGCGGGAGCTCCACCTGTCGGTACACACTCCACCCCTGAAGGCACTGCTCAACCGTCTCAACACATGTTGAAAAACACCTTAAGGCCGTGGAGCCGGATTGGCACCCCCACACCGCCACGGCCCCCTCGGCGTGCCTCACACATTGACCAACCACTCCAAGTCGCCGAAAAGAATACAGAGTCCACTATTCACTAGACAGTCACTGACTCTGTCTGTCAGATTGGCCCATGCCAACAGGCTGTCTGTTGCGCAAAGTTGGGGGGAACCGTGTCCCAGAACCAGCAGTTCATCTCCGTGCCCGTACCCGCTCAGCACGTCACACGCGTCTACGCCCTGCTCGCCGAACTCGATCTGAAGGAGGGCGCGATGAACAACCCGTTGCCGGGTGGCACCCAGGGCGCCGACCCGGATGGCACCTGGCCCGTGGTCGAGTGGACCGTTGACGACTTCAAGTCTCTGATCACGACGAACCTACCTTCGGTCCAGCGCGTCGCGGCACTGCTCGACATGCTCGCCGCGGAGCCGGAGCGCTCGTACAGCACCACCGCCCTCGTCGATCGTCTCGAATTCGACCGCGGCCAGATCAAGGGCGCCCTGTCCGCGTTCACCCGGCACCTGCACGCGCACTACGAGCGCGGCAATTGGCCGATGAAGTGGGAGTGGGGCACCGACGCCGACTCCACCTTCCAGACCGAGGCGTTCTACCGCCTCGACAAGATCAACGCCGCTCGCTGGCAGCAAGCCCGCGCCACGGCGTAGTCCACACAGCGCGGTGTGGTGGTCCCGAGGGCCTAGCGGGACCACCACACCATGCTTATGTCTCCGCTATCGCTTCGGCCGCACAGACAGCGAGATGCCGGCGTCCAACAGTTCCTCCGCGAACGCCGCGACATCCTCCGCGGAGTGCTCTCCCGCCCGGAACGTCCGCGTCTCCGGCAGCGGCGGCGGGGTGAGCTTCGGCTCGGCCGAGGGTTTGCGGCCGCGGGGCTTGATCTGCTCGCGCTCGCCGGCCTCGATCCGCTTCACACCGTCCGGCACGATGGTCCGACCATGCCCAACGGCGTAGCTCAATACCGTCTCCAGCAGCCACAGCGGCGATCCGGAGATGGTCGCGTCCTCCGGCACGAAGCTCCCCCGCACCCGCCACTGGTAGACGTCCATGTACTTCTTGCCGAAGATCCAGGGGATCTCCTTCAGGCCGACGATGTGCGGAAGCTCCCCGGCGTCCTGCACGAGGTAACCGCGCTCGATCCCGGACTTGTAGTCCTTGAGCCGCTCGCCCAGGACCTCACGCGCACCGTCCTGCGCCAGGGTGAGGACGGTCGGCAGGAGCCAGTACGGGTTCCCGGAGATGACGACATCCGGGTCGCCCAGCACGCCGCGCGTCTTCCAGAGCTGCGAGGTCTGCCTCTCCACCCCGTACAGGGACGCGATCTCCCCGTGTCCCAGCAGGTAGGGGAACCGCTTCTCTGCCACCGATGCCTCCGCGCTCGCCGATCCATAGAACAGACTTGACGTGTCAAGCATAGTTGCAGCCTCCCGGACGTCTCGGAGACGGCAGCGGCTACGACTGTGAGACCTCGTGATCGAGGACGGCACGCAGTTCCTCAGCGGACTCGGGTGCGAGTCGGTAGATCCCGTGCACGCTGACCGCCCTCAGCAGTTCACCGTCCACGACGTGCTTGATCTGCCGCTCGCCGCGCCGCGACCGGTAGGTCAGCCGGCCGAGCAGTTCACCGGGAACCGGCCTGTCGAAGGTGAGGGGCGTACCCGGAGGTCCGACCAGAACCTCACTGACACAGCCTGCCTTCAACGGTTTCCAGTGGACGAGCCGGAGATAGTCCTCCATCGCGAGATGGTCCCCCGCCGTGTCGTACTCCAGGAGCCGGCCGACCTCCAGCCGCCCGAGCACCCACATCTGCTTGCGGAAGACCCGTATCGGGTAGACGGCGTCGCCCGCTTTCACTCCGGCCCGCTCGAAGCTGGGGAGCGACTGGTGCGGACCGCCGAAGAGCACGCCCAACCGCTCCCCCTCGAAGCCGCCCGAAATGAGCGCCTTGCACAGGTCGTTGGTCCACAGGGTGGTGTACGCGTCAGCCATGCGCGGAAACTACCGTCCGCCACTGACAACTCGGTCGGATGCTCGGACACCCCGAGCCGGGTCCGTCACCAGCTGCGACCTCCCCTGCGCCAGGACTCGCTGGCGCAGAGCAATATCTGAAGGCCGACTGTCAGTCCCCTGTGCTTTGATCCTTTCGACCCAGCGTGGACACGTCACACAAATGGGATAGGTCCGCGCTGTTACGACCGATCGCAGGGGGTACAACTTGATACCGATACCGAGCTTGAGACCGAGGATGCTGCTGGCCGCGGGGGCGGTCACGCTGGGGCTGCTGGGCAGTTGTCTCAGCGGCGCGCAGGCGGCGGACGATCCCGGAACGGCTCCGGACACCTCGGTGACCACGGGTGTGGCCGCCGCCGATCCGGCCGCTGATGAACCGTCATTGGTGTCGGAAGCCGCCGACGACGACCCGGAGGCCGTGCCTTCGGCAGAGGACATGGCCTTGGGCATCGCAGGCACGGTCAACGAGCCGGCGGCCGCCGCACCCACCGAGGACCCCGACACGCGGGAGGCAAGTCCCGAGGCCGTGTGCAACGAGCGGGTGAAGGCTGCGGCCGAGACTCCCGGTGCGCAGTACACGGCCTGTGTGTCGCCTCTGGAACCGGCGGGCGAGATCAGTGCCGAGGAACGGGCCGCGCTGTCGCGAAGCGACGCGCCTGACGACACGTCTGCCAGTGAGTCGGCCGTCCTGGCCGCCGTGCCAGACGCCGGAGCGGCTGGGCAGGAAGCCTCGGCTCAGGAGACAGCGGAAGACTCCGCGTCGGAGTCTTCACCGGCAGTCGACTCGGACGCGTCCGCCGCGGCAGCCGGGCGCTCGCCGTGGAAGGAACCGAAGTGGTGCCGCGCCGAGGGCGTGGACTCGACGTGGTACATAGAACGCCTCCGCGGCTGTGGAATCTGGCGCAGTGAGGTCAACGCCGTCGACGTGCGCACGGGCCGGAAGGTCGGCGGAATCAAATACCTCTTCATCGGGTACTCCTTCACGGCCCGCGACTCGAAGACGTGGGCGTACCAGGTGCAACTGCTGGAGGTGTCCCGCTGGGGGCGGGCGGTGGGCGGTACCAGGGTGTCCGGGAGTGCCTACTGCACGGGCAAGTGCAAGGTCACGGACAGCGACTTCCCGTCGCAGGCGATCACCTCGCGGGCCGACCCCTACGGGCAGTTCTTCATGAACACCACCATCAACACGGCTGCCGCCAAGCAGCGGGGAACCGGCAGAAGCATCGCGTCCTGGCGGTTCAGCAACCCTGAGTGGGTCGCGCCGACGGAGGCCATGAAGCTGTCCACCGTGGAGGTGCGCTGTGACAACGCCCTGCCCGGTGCGCCCCGGCAGGTGGGCTGCGTAAAGCTTCGCGCTGTGCCGGTGATCAGCTACAGCCGGACGGGGCCGTGGCCGGAGATCGCCGACCACATCGGGGACGCCCAGGCCACCGGACTTCCGGGCAAGTACGGTACGGGGGAGTACCTGACGCGGCTCACGGACCGCTCGAAGATCACCCAGAACCGGGACAAGGCGTGCCCGTCGAGCCTTCCGCGCCCGCAGGGCAAGTCCTGCGACGAGTACCCTTTCGCAAGCACCTGGCAGGGTGCCAAGTACAGCGGCGGTCCGTACAGCCGCCGTATGGTCAACGCCCGTCAGAACACCGATGCGGGCCGCGCACTCAACGGCTTCTACACCTACAGCCGCGTCCTCGAAGGGGACCGGTTCCTGGTATGGATCAGGTAGCCCAGGCGGATGAGACCGGAAGACAAGACCCGTGAATGAGTCAGCCCGTACAACAACAGCCCTGGTACTTGCTCAGTACCACCTCTTCCAGATCGCGGACCCGCAAGGGTCCGTGGCCGACGACCTCGACGCCACCCACAACGGGCTCGTGTCCGCAGCCGACGGCGCCATCGAGGTGGCTACCGGGATCCACACCGGCAACGTCCGAGTCACGGTCGAACCCCACTCCCAGCGGCCCGACCCCGCTCCGGACTGGGAAGAGATCGCAGAGATCTCGTGCCACTCCCCCTCCGGGGAAGTCCTGGTGACGCCCCTCATGGACGACCCCGCGGATCTGCCGTCTCTGACATCACAGGGCCCGGGCCGATACCGGCTGCGCGTCCATGCTCGAGGCAGGGACAGCGGCGTCGACGAGACAACGGTGGATGACGTCCTGGAGTCCTACCTGATCCAGAGCTGGCCCGCCCCACACCAGGAGACGCTCCTGGTGCAGGCGACCGACGCCTACGGAGCCCAGGTACGAGCCCAGTCGGCCGACGACACCATCGTCATCGACCACGAGGACTCACTCGACACCCAGACCGGCCGGGAACGCGACATCCTGCGCCGGGCCGAACGCGGCAACTACTCCTGACCCACGACCGCACACCTCGGTTGGGGCGGCCCCTCACACGGCTGCCCCAACCGAAGGGCTATCGCACTACGCGTGTTGCACCGGTCTGCTCTCAACGACCGCACCCTCATTACCGTGCAGCACCACCGAGCTCCACACGTCCGGGTCGCCCAGCACTCCACCTGTCTTCCAGAGCTGGGAAGTCTGTCGCTCGACGCCGTGGAGCCACGCGATCTCCGCATGCCCCAGCAGGTAGGGAAACCTCTTCTTGACCACGGCGCTCCGATCACTCGCAACATAAAACAGACTTGATGCGTCAAGCATAGTTGGGCCGACGGGGCCGGAGTGGCGCCGGGGCGGTCAGAATGGAGCGTTCAAGGACGCGGAGAGAGAGTGGACGTGACAGTGACGGTGTACCTGGCTGAGACCGACCCGCGATGGGCGAGGCATTCCGGCAAAGAGGGGCACTACGGTGCCCCGGAGTGGGGTCCCGGAGACTTGGCGCGCGCCGCAGCATTTCTTGCTGAACTCGCGCCCGGGGCCTTGCAGGTGTTCGAGTATCTGTTGCGCAACCCCGGGCGGGAAGTCCACTGCACGGAGCTGGTGGACAAGGCCCTCGGTGGGCCGAACGAAGCCGATGCCGCCTACCGTGTTGCGGGCGTGCTGAAGGGGATGAGCAAGGCGCACAGCGTCAGCGAGCGACGTCTGCCGATCCCCTGGTGGGAGGCGCCTGAGGGCAGCACGGGCGCAACATACGCGGTCCGCCCCTCGGTGGCGGCGGTGTTTCTGGCCGCTCGGCTCGGGCAGTAGCCAGGAGTGGCCGGACCGGGGCGGCCCCTCTGTCTCTGCGTTGCTCGTGGCCTACCGTCGTCAGCGCCCTATCGCTGACCAGATGGCGATGCCAAGGGCAGCGAGGCCGGTGAGAGTGCTGATAGCAGGGAGCGGCCATCGGGTCCGTTCGAGTGCGGTGACCCGGGCGTCGAGCTCCTCGATGGCCTTGTCGATCTGATCGGATCGCTGGGCGATCAGGGCAAGTTGGCCGTCGATGCGCGCCAGCCCGACTTCGAGGGCGCGGCGGAGCTCGGCCAGTTCAAGGGCGACCTCTCCGTCGGGCATAGCGCGGCTCCTGCGGTCAGTTGTTCGTGGACGTGGATGCGGGGTCGGTTCTCGCCGGGAGCCAGGAGGCGGTCCCGGTGCGGCCGAGGATGGTGCCGACGGCGCCCTTGACGACGGCGAGGCCGGCGGGGATCGCGGCGATGGCGGCGGACTCGAGGGTGGAGAGGTTGACGATGTCGGTCGTGCCGGTCGCCAGGAGGAGGCCAAGGAACGCCTCGACGTAGGTGAGGACGGTGCGCTCGGCGATGTCGGCGAGCAGCTTGGGTGTGCCGGTGGTCGTGGCCATGGTGGTGTTCCTCTTGCTGGTGGGTCAGGGCTTGGGGACGCGGAGCTTGGCCCAACTGGTCGCTCCGGGGACGCCGTTGGCGTCGTCGCCGGAGTAGCCGAGCTTGCGCTGCCAGGCTGCGTACGAGCGACGATCGGCGTCAGTCCAGCGCGGGCCGGGGCCCGTGCCGTACTTGCCGCAGCCCTCGGCGACGAGCCGCTTGCCCATCGCTGTGATGAGGGCCGAGCGGCGTCCGGTGCGGAAGTAGTCCGCGCCGGGGAACGGGGCGTACTCCGGCGTTTCCTTGTCGGCCGTGGAGCCGGACGGCTTGGACGAACCGCTGTTGGGCGCCGTGCTCGCGCCGAGGAGCTTCGCCACGGCGGTGCGGAAGTCGGACATCGTGATGCCGGCCGGGTCCGGCTTGCCGGGCTGCCACTCCTTGTGGGCGATCACCGACTTCGCGGACCAGCCGTGCGCGCGGCAGAGCGCCGCGCTCACCTTGTGCATTGCGTCCAGCTGGGCTTCCGGCCAGTTCTGGCCGCCACCCGTGTTGATGCATTCGAAGCCGTAGAAGTGCGGGTTGCCGTCGGTGTTGGCCTCGTTGTCGGCCGGGAGGCTCTTCTCCGCGATGACGGCCTTGAGGACGTCGTCGTCGCCGGATCCGGCATGGTTGGCGCGGCCGTAGCCGACGAGGTGGACGGCGCCGGAGCGGTCGATGACGCCGTGGCAGAGCGGGCCGGGGAGCGAGGTGTAGCCGGTGCGGCAGAGCTCGACCATGCCGGCCTCGGTGGAGTACGGGCCGGTGTGGTGGATCATGACGCCGTGGACCGGGCCCCAGGCGCCCTTGTGGTTACGGTTGTGGGGGCGCCAGCTGCCGTGCTCGACGACGCGGACGCCGGACTTCTTCAGAACGGCGAGGAACTGGTCTGCGGACAGTGGCTTGGCCACGTCGGGACGCTTTCTCCCCCGCGCCTCCGCGCTGTTGGCCAACCAGGAGCCACCTGGCGGTCCCTCGAATCTCGCATCGCCTTGAGCAAGTGTTGACGGAGGGTCGTCTGTTGCCGTCGGAGTCTATAGCCGTGGAGGCACAGGGAGCACTCGCTAGGGCAGCGAGCTACTGATGCCCGATCGCGGCCTGTGGCTGTGCGTCTGCCAACGGACAAAGTCACGACCTGGAGTGCTCAGCTAAAGTGCACCTCAGTTCACTCGCAAGATCCGCACCCGGGGGGCGTGTTGGTCACATCTGTGCAGGTGTCAGAGAGAGCAGTTCCCGATCCGGAACTGCCAGAGGAGGTTCGCCAGGCGCTTACCAGCGTCTCGTGCAAGTTGCTGCCGTCTGCTGACGGTCGGCGCGCTCCCGCTCCCACGCCGAGGGAGTTGCTTCGGCGGGCGCAGAAGGAAGAGGCAAGGCGGAACAAGAAGCCAGGTCCGTCAGGCCCATTCGCGTACGGCGTGGCCTCAGCCATCTGTTTCCTCGTGGCACTCGCGTCCTTGTCCACGAGCGTATGGTTCGCTGTTGTATGCCTGGTGATTGCGGTCGCATCGCTCATCTGCTGCATCGGGGAGGCGAAGGATCGCAACGCGGACCAAAGGCTCGTTGTCACCGCTCGCCAATTTCCCAACCGGTATGTGTGCCCATGCGACTTAGAGAGTGAAGATCGTGCCCTTCTACTCCGGGCTGCGTCCGCGGTTGACACGGTTTTGGAATCCGATGCGCATCACCGGGGCATTGTCGACAGAACCCGTAACGACGTAGAACTTCCCCAGGTGCTCTGGAAGATCGCCAAAGACGCTGAGAAGATCGACCGGTTGGCGATCAAGCACTGGGGAGCCGCGGCCGCCAGCGCAGGGGGAGCCGTCGACTCCGTCCTGTCCACGCAGGAGTCCGCGATCGAGGCCAGCCGCCAAGCTGTCGCGTCACGCGTGGTGGCCCTCGAAGGGTACGCCCGTGACGTGCGGGCCATCGACGACCTGCTGGCACAGCACAGTCAGCTCGAGGAACTGGAGAAGGCCAACCAGGACTACCTCGATCTTCTCGCTGAGACGAGCGGCGATACCTCGTCAGTGCAGCGGATTCAGGAGGCGGGGCAAGAAGCAGCAGTCATGTCAGGGCCTCTCGTGGATGCCGTGCAGCGTGCACGCGAGGCAGCCGAGCTCGTGCTCCCAGGGGGAGACTGAGCAGGAGACTCTGTCGCAGGACCACGCTCATCACCAGCCGTCGATGAGGCGCTCGGCCAGATAGGGGGAGAACGTTCCGGCCGGCGTAGTGGGACCCACGCCGCACATGCCGTCCGAGTCCCCGGGCACCTTGAGCCACAGCAGGTGCTCCGCGCCGCCGACGCCGATCGAGGACGGGACGCCGAGGCGGCGGCCAGCTGGGTTGCAGTAGTCGACGTGCTGGCCGTTGTCGTCCATGGCGCCGTTGCCGTTCCGGCTGGTGTCGATCACGAAGCGGGCTCCTGGGACTCCGTGGGCGGCGAGTTCTCTGGTGACCTGGGCGCCGTACGTGCACGAGATGTCGGTGGCGTCGAAGTTGGCGACCCCGATCGCGAAGCCCTTCGCCGTGGCGACTCCGGCCGCGGTGAGCCGGGTGGCCATCTCGGCGGGGCGGATCCAGGTGGCGTTTCCGCCGTCCAGGTAGGTACGGGCGAGGGGGCGGGCAGCCAGGGCCACGGCGGCATAAGCGATCAGGTCGGTGCGTTCAGTGCGGGCGGTGTCGATCGGCAGGTTGCCGAGCTGGGCGAGGGAGTCCGGTTCGACGATGATCAGGGCTGGGTGGTCCCCGATGCCGGCCGCGAGCGCGTCGATCCATGTCCGGTACTCCTCGGGGGACTTGGCGCCGCCCGAGGACTGGCCGCCGTTGTCGCGGTTGTAGACGTTGTACGCGGAGAGAATCGGCAGCTTTCCGACGGCGGCCGCGGCGGTGACGTAGGCGTTCACGTCGGCCTGGATGTCGGTGTTCCAGTCGCCGAACCACCTTGCGGTTGGGCGGCGGACGAGCGCGCGGGTGATCTTCGGGGTACGGGCGTCGGTGGGGTTCGCCGCTGCCCATTTCGCGGCGTTGGAGTCCGGGTCGACGTAGAAGCCCTCGCGGACGGTGGAGCAGGTGAGGCGGACCTCGGTGAGGTAGACGGTGACCGGGGTGCCCTGGCCGAACTGAACCGAGATCTGCCCGGTGGTGGTGTTCAGGGCCGAGGTGAAGGTGACGACGAAGTGGGTGTCCACCGTCGACAGCGTCACCGTGCGGTCGACGGCCGCCGTCCAGGGGGCGGCGCCGAGCCCGACTTGGGAGCGCAGCACCGTGCCGGTCTGGCTGGCGCGGGCGGTGAAGGACAGGGTGTACGTGCAGCCGGAGCGCAGCGTGATGTTGTCCTGGCCGACGAGGGCGTCCCACAAGTTCACGGCGTCGGTGGAGGCGGTCGCTTCCAGGCCGGTGCCGGGGGCACTGGTGGTCACCATGGCGGGGTCGCCGGACCACCAACCAGCGGTGCCGGTCGTGAAGCTGCCGTTGGTGACGAGGTCTCCGTACAGGGCGGCCACTGGTGCTCTTCCTCCGGTTACTTGACGTAGGTGACACGCAGCTGCGGCGGGTGGGGCTGGCCCACACCGTCGAACTTGCCGTAGTAGGTGCGGTTGGTGGTGTTCGGGTCGATCGCGATGCCGCGGAAGGTGGTGCTGTCGAAGATCGCGGTGATGTCGGTCCACTTGCCGCTGGAGCGGGCCCAGCCGGTCACCGTCTTGGACTCGGCTTGGTCAGAGGAGAACTTCGCCGGACGCGCGGCGTGGCCGTGGGCCTTGAGGACGGCGGTGCCGCCGGAGGCGTAGTACCAGTGGTTGGCGTACAGGTAGATCTCGACCTTCAGCAGAGTCGCGCCGGAGAGGTCGGCGGCGAGGGTGCCGCCGAAGCCGACCAGCGCGGCCTGGATGCCGTTGTTGGCGGAGTAGTAGCCGCCGACCAACTGGCTTGCGTAGTAGGCGTTGTAGCCGGAACGGTTCGCGTACGAGCCGGACCAGGTGGCCTTGTACGTCCTGGTGGACTTCACAGGCGGGTCGGGTGCCTCGGCGCCGCCGGTGTTGTAGACGCCGGTCTCCGGGACCGTCTCGCCGAGGTCCTCGACCGTCATGTGGCCGAGTTGGCCGATGGCTCCGTACAGCGAGACCGACTGGTCCGTGGGGCCGCCGGTGCTGTTGAAGGTGAGGAGCAGCCGGTTGCGGCCTGGGCGGATGCGGCCGGTAGCCGTGCAGTCGGCGACGTGTTCCAGCCGTACCCGCTGGCGGCCGGCCGTGATCAGCGGGTGGCGGGACTCCTGGATCTGCGTGGAGGTCACCAGGGGCGCGGCTGCGAAGCCGGTGCGCAGCTTGAGGACCAGCAGCCCGCCGGCGGCCGAGGGCTGGGCGGAGCCGTCGTAGGCGATGCGATACATACGGCCCTCGACGGCGTCGAAGGCGAGCTCGACGTAGCCCATCTCGGTGCCCGTGGGGGTGGAGACCTGGGCGGCCATCCAGTCCACCGCGACGATGCCGCGCGGACCGTCGCTCAGGGTGGTGATGTCGTCGCCGCCGAGGGTGAGGGTGCCGGCCACGTTCAGGGACTGGAAGGAGGCGTCGCCGGTGGAGCCGATGGCCGCGACGCGGGTGTCTCCGTCCCGCAGGGTGAGGTAGTTGGCCTGGCCGGTGACGAGGGAGACGGCCTGGTCGCCGTTCTCGTCGTACAGGAGGAGTCCCTGGGGGCCGAGTTCGGCGCGGGCACCGCCTGTGACGCGGCCGAAGACCGGGATGGCTTCGGCGTTGTCGAAGACCGCCCAGCCGGACGTGGCGGCGGAGACCTCCAGGCACAGGACGGCTCTTGTGCAGCCCTGTGGGGCGGCGACCTGGCCGCTGATGCGCTGCCACTGGCCGGGGATGGGCGCGGTGCTCTCGGCGACGCCGTAGCCGAGGATCGCACCCGTGCTCTCCTCCCAGCGGGCGAGGATCTTCACGCCCTGGGCGGCGAGGTCGTCGGAGACCAGGACGTCCACGCCGAGGAAGAGCTGGGAGGCGGCGAGGACCGGCACGGTGGCGAGCGGGAGCGTGAAGTACGTCGTCGTGTCGGCGGCGCAGTCCGCGCGGATCCCGACGCCGGTGCGGTTGCCCGGGGCGAGGGACCAGGGGGCGCCGCCGGCCGCGATGGTGTTGGCGGTGGCCGCGCCCTCGAAACCCGGGTCGGGGATGAGGTTGGTGCCCTGGCCGACCGCGATCTGGTCGGGGGTGACGGCGCCGACGGCCAAGTGCGGGGTCTGGACCGCACCTGCCGCGATCTTCCCGGCGGTGACCGAGTTCGCGGCGAGCTCGTCGCCAGTGAGGGAGAGGGCCCGTACCTCGCGGCCGGTGATCGTGTCGGCGGCGACCCTCCCTGCGGCGACGGCGTCCGCGGCGAGCTCGGTGGGGCCGACCGCGCCGGACTGCAGCTTGGCCCGGGAGACGGCTGCGGCGGCCAGCGCGGCCTCGGTGACGATGCCGTCGAGGAGCTCCTGGGCGACCACCCGGGCAGGGCCGGCCGGGCCGGCTTGGGCCGAGGGCGTGGACGGGGTGCCGGAGGTGTTGCGTGCCAGCAGCCGTACGTACAGGGGCTGTTCGGCGGGCGTGGTCAAGGTGCCGTCCCGCGGGGATTCGAGCGTGCCACGCAGCGTCGCCTCGCTCGGGGTGAAGCCGTCGGCAGTGGAGGCGTGGATCTCCGTACGGGCGAAGTCCAGTGGGGCGGCGATCGCGTCGGTGAAGGTGCCTTCCCAGGTGACGGCGATACCGCCGTAGGCGGAGGTGACGGCGGGCTGTGCAGGGCTGGGCGGAGGCGGGGCGTTGACCGGGTTAATGCCGGTGGTGCCGTCGGGCTGCTGGCCGATCACCGCACGCAGGGAACCGGACTCGTCGTAGACGTCGATGGCGCCGTTCTCGATCGACGAGTACGCGAGGCGGGAGGTGCGCGCCAGTTGGGTGTAGCGGCGCTCCAAGTCGGCGAGGCGGGCGGCGAGTTGGCTGAGGTCGTTGGCCACCGTCAGCTCCCGTAGGTGAAGCGGTCGGCGCGGGCGAGCTGCAGGGTTACGCGTTCGGGGTCGTCGCCCTGGGGCGGGCGGATGGTCCAGCCGGTGATGCGGCACCAGCCGTCGAAGTCGCTCCACTGGTCGTGGAGGGAGACGCGGACGTCGTCGCCGATCTGCCAGGAGCCGATCGGGGCGGCCGGGTGGTCGACGACCTTGATCTCGGTGACTTCGCCGAGGATCTGTCGGGCGACGCGTTCAGTGCGGGCGCGGGCGGCGAGGAGGTCGTTGGACTTCTCGGCCGGGGCTTCGAGGGCGTGCTCCAGGCGGAGGCGGCCGTTGCGGATCGCGTCGATGGCACGGCGGCGGCTGCGTCCTTCGCCCGCACCCAGTGCGATGACGACCTGGGCGGCGGCGTCGGCGTCGTAGATGACGGGGACGGTGGTGGCGACGTTGATGCCGGAGGCGAAGCCGATGTCGGTGCGGCGGGCGCCGAGGCGGGGCCAGCCGAGCCGCATACGGCCGCGGGCTCTGCCTTCACTCCAGTCGGTGGTCTCGGTCCACTCCGGGCCGCCTTCGGTCGCCGTCATGTCGTCGACAACCTGGCCGAGGACGGGAGCCTCCCACCAGTCGGTGCGGTACGGCTCGGCCGGGGTGCCGACTTTGGCCCTGCTGATGGTCGTGTCCACGGTCACGCGAAGGTCGCCGTCGGGCTGGGACTGGGCGTAGGCCCAGGTGTCGCGAATGACCTGGCAGGGGTCGGCGTAGGTGTACGGGCCGCGCCCTGCCAGGTTGCCGTGGACGTCGTGGCGGCGGTGGAGGTAGCTACCCCATCCGGCAGCCTCGATCGGATACGAGCCGCCCTGGGGTTCGGCACGCCAGATCAGCCCGCCCCACAGCAGCGTGCGATCGCGTTCGGCGGTCAGCACCGTGTTGCCGGGGTCGAGTTGGGCCGGGAGCAGATGGGCGAAGTGCGGGGCGAGGGTGGCGGAGAAGTCGCCCGCCGCGTTGAGCGCGAGGCCGAACTCGACGTCGGACAGCGGGAGATCGGCCGCGAGCAGGTCGCCGGTGAGGGCGTGGCGGGTCTGGTAGCGGTAGGCCGGCACGGTGTCACACCACGCCCTCGGTGAACTCGATGTCCGCGATGACGCTGGTGGCGGCGTCGACGCCGAGGTTTCCGGTCTCGCTCCTGCTCATGTAGGTCTGGACGTACAGGGTTTGAGTGGTGCCGCGCAGGGCGGCCGGGATGGTCAGGCTGTCGGCGAGGACGATCGTGCTGCGCCGGACGTTGTTGCCCTGGTCGTCGTCGATGGCGGTGTCCTGGCCCTGCACGGTGCCGAAGACCTGCTGCATGCGCGCGTAGACATCGGCGCTGTCCATCCGCAGCCCGGCGAACGTGGTGACGAGCTTGGCGGTGACGGCCCAGGACGGGACCGCGATCCTCCACGTCGCCGGGCCCGGCCAGGTGTGCCACTTGTTGTCCTGGTAGACCATGCGGGACAGCGAGCCGGGGAACGCGGTGTGGAGCCTGCGGTCGCGGCGCGGGTTGGCGATGGACCGCAGACTGCTGATCATCGCGGTTGTGATGACGGAGGTGTTGGCCGGGATGTCCAGGCGGGCCAGCGCGACGGCGGTCATCCCAGACGGCACGGCGGTGGTCGTGGCGGAGACGTTGGAGACAACGTGGAAGTAGCCGATCTCGTCGTTCTCCGGATCGCGGGTGCCCTCGTACTCGGGATCCTCGACACGGAGCACGAGAAGGTCGGAACGGGCGCTCGCGCCGGTGGGGGCAATGGGGACCGTGGCGTCGCCAACGTTGTACTGCGTGTAGGAGCCCTGGCCCCACGCGGCTCCGCGTACGACTGCGGAGCCGTCGCCAACGCGCACGCCCGCACCGGGAGTTGCGAGCTGGCTGACCTTGAGGTCGTTGCCTTCGGTGACGCCCTGCGAGCCGCGCGCGAGGTCGCGGATCATCATCCGGAAGGCGCGCGCGGCATGGGTGCCTCCGTGGGTGAGCAGCGGCGGGTTGATCAACGTCACGTCGTACGTCCTCCGGTTCACAGTGCGGCGTAGGCCGCGCGCCAGGTCACGGCCAGCCGGGTGGTGTTGGTGTAGTCGCGGGCGGTCCACCACAGCTCGCTGGTGCCGGGCGGAATGGTGAAGGTGTCCAGGCGGGAGGCCGGGGAGAGCGCGGGGGCGAGGTTGCCGACGCCGTTCTTCAAGGCCCAGCGGGTACCGGGCCGGGTCTCGATGTCGATGTGCTGTCCGCTGCCGAGCGCGACGGCCAGCTCGATGACCTGGCCCGACTCGACATGCCGGATACGGGGGTTGGCACACGGGCCGGTGATCCGCAGCGACGGCCACGCGGGGAGGTCACCGTCGTTGGTCATCCAGCTGCGGCGCTCGTCGGGAAAGGCGACGCCCGTGGTCAGCGGTGCGACCAGCGGGGCGCGGAAGCCTCCCAGACCGTCGGCGGAGAGCGCCAGTGTCAGGGCGGAGGCGTCGTCGGCGTGGAAGCGCGGGTCGAGGGCCGCGAACTCGATGTCCAGCGGGATCCAGCCGTGCAGGGTACTGGCGGTGCTGGCGGCCTCGACGCGGCGCAGCCGCCCGTACACTCGCCGGGTCGTCCGGCCGGGCCAGCACAGCCGCAGCACCGCATCGGCGCCGGCCGTCCTGCGTACGGTGGGGTCGTTCGCGGCGCGCTGCAGCTGGGCGAGTAGATCGAGAGCGCGTGCCGGGTTGGCCGGCGTGCGGATGCCCGCTTCGATACGGATGGTGCGCGACCCGTACAGGTCGATCCCGGCGAACGCCCCGTCATCCACAGGGTTTTCCACATCCTGGGTACGAAGATCGGGCGCCCCCAGTCCCTCGACTTCGCCGACGAGGATGTCCGTTCCGGGGCCGAGGAGGACTCCGGCCAACTCGATCTGCCAGTCTGCGAGTTCGGGCATCACAGTCGCCCTCCCCGCTGGGCGTTGCGCAGGCGCCGCATCACTTCGGCGCCGATCTGCTGCGGGGTGGCAGCGGTGGCCGAGACGGTGACGGGCATGGAGCCGATCAGCGGTTGCTGCTCGCGGACCACGACGACCTGGACATTGCCCGCGGGGCGCGCGTCCACCGTGCGGACCGGCGCTGAGTCCCGTGAATCCGGGGCGAGTTGGAGTCCGAAGCGGCTCGCGACATCACCCAGTACGGCGGTCGCCGAAGCCCGCTTGGACGCGGCCAGCGGGATGAACGCCTCGCCGCCGGTGCTCGCCTCCGCGAACTTGATCAGCGCGGTGGGTGAGGAGTAGACGCCGGGCTCCCACACGCCGCCGTTCGCATACGCCAGACCCTTGTTCGCCTTGGCGAGATCGGTGAGGAAGCGGGTGGCACGGGAACCGAGCGCGGACTTGATGCGGGACCGGCCGAGGCCCGCGACCTCGATGATCCGGTCCTCCTCGATGCCAGTGGTGTCGGCGACCTTGTGGATGCCCGTGGTACGGGTCTTGATCGCGCCGATGATGGTGAGCAGGTCGGCCAGGTCCTCGGTGGCCAGGGTCTTCGCGGCGGCCTTGGCCGCGTCGTTGGCCTTCTTCGCCTTCTTGTTGCTCTTCACTGCTTCGGCGGCGAGGGTTTCGGCGTCCGTGTCGCCCTGCTCGGCGAGCCTCGTCGCCAGGTCCGTGTAGCCCATCGCGGACAGCCTCGTGAGGTTTGCCTCGAACTCCTTCTGATCCTTCACCGCAGCCTTCAGCCGACTGGTGAAGTCAGACAGGGTGGTCTTTGCGATACCGCCCAGCCTTGCCAGGTCCTTCGCCATTTCCTTGACGTACTTGGAGCTGCCGGTGGCCATCTTGCGGGTGAGCTCCACGCCGCCCTCGCCCATGGCCTCCAGGGCGTCGGCGACGTCCTGCCCAGCACGTCGGGCGACGGTGGCGAGGTTCCTGCGCCAGGCAGCGGCCTTCTTCGAAGCCTTGTCGAGGTTCTTCTCGAAGAGGGCCAGGTCGAAGATCTCGACCTCCTTGCCCTTTGTCTTGCCCTTGCCCTTGCTCTTGACGGTGCGCATCGAGTCCGAGCGGATGGACGACACGGAAATCAGTTCGGACTGGCCGATGGGGCTGTACGACCAGCCCGACAGTCCCCCGTCGGCATGCCACTGGATGCCGGATGGGTCGCCGCCGAGCCGCCGTACGGTCTCCTCCGTGATCGCGCGAGAGCGCGGCCACTTCGACCTGGCCAAGGGCACGTAGCTCTCGCCCCCGGTCTCCTCCTCCGCCCAGACACGCCAGCTGCCGGCCGGGGCGATCTGCGCGACGTGGTTCTCGCGGACGCCGCCCCGGGCGTAGAAGTCGAGGACGGAGCCGCGGGCCTGCGGGGCCTGGATCGCGTCAGGGACGCCGTTGGCGTCGCGGTCCCAGGAGGTGGGGCTGAGGAAGACACCGACGCCAACGTTCCGGCCGGAGATGTTGTTGATCGCGCTCTGGATGCTGCCGAGAGCGGTCATCGGCGGCTGGACGGGGACCGTGATCTCGGCCTTGCCCTTCGGCAGGTTCGTCACCTTGAAGCCGAGGTCTTCCAGCGCGGCGCGTGCGGCGGCCGTCGGCGCGCTGACCGTGATGGTCTTCGAGTTGGGGCTCTTGACCAGTTCGGCTTCGACGGCCTTCAGGCTGGTGATCGCGCCGCTCGTCGCGGCATCGACCTTCACCGTCTTCCTGTCGGGGGTCGCGCCGAGCTGCTCGATGAGCGCCTTGAGCGCGGTGCGGGCGGAGTTCGTCGGTGCCGTGATCTTGATCTGGCGCGTTCCCGCAACGGTCTCGATCGTGAAGCCGAGGTCCTTGAGGTCCTGCTGCGCCTCGGCGCTGAGGGAGTCGACTCGGATGGTCGACCTCTTCGGAAACCGGTCCAGCTCGGCCTGCACGGCGAGGAGATCGGCGAGCGTGGAGTCCATGCCCTCGGTCTCAAGGAGCAGCGACACCTTCGACGGCATCAGGCCGAGACTGTCGGCGACCGCCTCGGCCTCCTTCCGGGTCAGCCCGTAACCCTCGGCAGCCTTGATCGCGGCCGTCCGTGCCTTGTCCATATGCTCTCGGGCCAAGGCCAGCGACTCCGGCAGCGACTTGTTGTTCTGCTGGGCGAGTGCGTACGCCGAGACCGACGCGTCCGCGGCGGCGTCGCTGAGCGAGGTGAGCGACTGGTAGAGCTGCTGGCCGTTGTGGCTGGCGGTGTTCAGCGTCCCGTTGTTGTTCAGCAGTGCCCTGCCGAAGCCGTCGGCCTTGTCGATCCCGTCAGCCAGGGCCTCGTTCACGTCGAGGACGGCGCTGTTCACGCGTGCCTCGGCGGCCTGGAGAGAGATGCTGCCGCCGGAGAGCAGGTCGAGAGCGTCCTTCAGGGCACGGGTGCGGGTGTCGGCGTCGGCTGTCTTGTCGGCGAGCGCGCTGACGGCGGTCTTGAGCCGGTCGTACGCGCTCGCGCCGTCCTTGGTGTCGCTGCTGGCGTCGGCGAGGCGCTTGGCGTCCTTGGCCGACTCGGCCATCTCGCCCTTGACGGCGCCGAGTGCGTCGGCGGCCTCCTTGGCCTGCAGGCCGGTGTCGGTGTAGATCTTCGCCGCACCGCCCTGCGTAGCGATCCACTTGACGTTGGCCTCGGCGGTCGCGTTCAGCTCCGTCTGGAGGTCTTCCAGCGACCGGCCCTGTCCCAGGTAGACGTCGGTGAGTTCGGCCATGGAGACGCCGGCGCGCTCCATGACGTCGGCGAGCTTCTCTTTGCCGTCGCGGACCTTGGTGTCGAGCAGGGTCTGGGCGGCGGCCCGGCGCACGTTGTCGTCGATGACGCCGCCGGACTCGCGCAGCGCGTCGGTCAGGGTGCTCACCCTCTGCTGGTGTTCGGCGGCGGCCCGGGCGGCCTTCTGCTGCTGGGAGGCGAGGAGCCCGAGGCCGAGGGTGACCCCGACGAGAGCGGCGCCCCAGGGCCCGCCCATGACACCGACCAGGCCGGACATCGCGCCGCGCAGACCCACGCCCGCGGCCCGGGTCATGCCGGTGAGCGTGCCGGTGAAGCCGGTGGCCGGACCCTGCGCGCTGCGGAAGGCGGCGCCCATCTGGCCGACGACGGGAATGCGGGTCTGGAGGACGGCGAAGGCCGCACCAAGCCGTCCGATCGACGTGCCGGTCGAAGCAGCGAGGGTCTGCTGGACGCGCATCTGCGCGCCGAGGCCCTGCCACGCTCCGGTCAGCCGACCACCGACAGTGGAGGCGAGCAGGCCGAGCGCGGGGGCGACGCGACGGGCGAGGAACATCGCGGCGATCGCAGTCAGTACGGGGCCGGGCAGCGCGCCGAAGGTTCCCACCAGCGTGCCGACGGCCTGGCCTACCGGCACCAGGACGGCGGACAGCCCTGCCATGGCGGACAGCGCGAGGTTCGCGGCCGTGACGAAGATGTCCAGGGCGTTCGCCGCGCCACTGGACTCGCCTCCCAGCGCGCCCAGGGATTCCGCGATGGGCTGCGCCCCCTGGGCAAGGTTGTCCAGCACCTCGCCCAGGGCTCGGGCAGCGTTGATCAACAGATTGAGCCCGGAGGCCACGGCGTGTTCGCCGAGCGCCTGCAACGGTCCGACGAGCTGCGACGCCTCCTCGACCAGCCCACCCAGCCCACTGCGGGCCTGCGCCTTGAGCTCCGGTCCGTACAGGGTGGCGAGGTCTCGCCCGTACTCGATCGCGGTAACCAGGTACGGGGTCGCTGACGACAGACCACGGGTCATCAGCCGGGCGACGTACTCCAGGCCCGGCGCCATCGCGTCGTACAGCGCCAGCCCGGTCTGCCGGGTCTGCTTCTCCAGCAGCGTCATCGCGCCCGCGAGGCCCTGCCCACGGGCGGCGGTGATCTGCGCGGCCGCGCCCGACTCCCGTACAGCCAACGACAGCGCGTCGAAGGACTCGGTGCCCTGGTGGGCGAGGGCGATGGCACCCGACATGGCGGGCTTGCCCATCGACTTCTTCACCGCGGCGGTGAAGTCCTGCTGCGACATGGTGTGCTGGGCGCGGCTCAGCTCTTCGATGACGTAGCGCAGGCCCCGGAAGTTTCCCTGCGCGTCCCACGCCTCGATGCCGAGGGCCTTCAGTCCGTCGCGCATCTCCTTGGTGGGCGCGGCGAGGTTGGCCATCATGCCGCGCAGCGCGGTGCCGGCGGTCTGGCCGAGGATGCCCGCCTTGCCGAGCATGCCGACCGCGCTGGCCGCGTCCTCCATGCTCACACCGAGGCCGGCGGCGACCGGCCCGGCGTACCGCATCGCGTAGTAGATGTCGATGATGCCGCCGGAGGCGTTGTTCGCGGTGGCGGCGAGGATGTCGGAGGCGCGCGCGGCCTGGTCGGCGCCGAGGCCGAACTGGTCCATGATGTCGCCGAGGTACCGGGCGGAGTCGGCCGCGTTGACCCCGGCAGCGGAAGCGAGTTCGAGGGAGGCCCGGGTCGCGGTGATGGCCTGGTCGGTACGGAAGCCCGCCTTCGCCAACTCCACCATCGCCTCAGCAGCGTCCGCCGCGCTGGTGGTCGGCAGGTTGAGGTCCGCACCGAGCTGGTTGGCCATCCAGGCGGCGCGCTGCATCTGCCCGGCCGTGGCTCCAGTGACGGCGGAGAAGATGTTCATCTGCCGCTGGTAGCGGTTGCCCTCCTCCAGCAGCTGTCCGGTGCCCAGGATCAGTGCCCCGCCGGCGAGAAGCCGGGCCAGCGCGGTGGCTTGCTTCCCCACGCCCTTGAGGGAGCGCTCGGCCCCGCCTGCCTCGGTGCTCGCCCGGCGTAGACCGCTGCCCGCTTGTCTGCCACGGGTCCCGAGCGCGCCGAGCTGGGTTGCCGCCGTACGGGCACGGTTTCCCAGGGTGTCGATCCGCTGCGCGGTGCGGCGACTGGAAGCGTCCAGCTGCGCCAGACGCCGGTCGAGGTCGCGGGTGCGGCGCCCGAGATCCTGGGCCGCGTCGGCAGCCGAACGCAGCCCGGAGATCAGGCTGTTGGCCTGCGCGGTCAGCTGGACGGTCAGGCTGTATGTCGGCACCCGCCCTCTTCACCTCCCTCTACGTGTCGTCGCCGCGGTGCAGGTGCTCGTACGTCTGCCGGGCCAGGAGCGTGACCTTGATGCCGTAGCCGGCGCGGCCCTCGGGCACGCGGTCGCGTTCCTGGGCGATCAGCTCGCAGCCGGGGCAGCGCACGGTGTCGGTGACGTACGCGTGCCGGTCGTCCTGCCACTCCGCCTCCCGCGTGCGGCAGTCCGGGCAGAGCGAGCGCTGTCGCGCCTGCCACGCCAGGGCCTTCGCGCGGTCGAGTTCCGACCAGCGGCCGTCACCCCCGAGGAACCGCGAGTGCGGGATGCGGTAGGTCTCGCACAGCTCCAGCTCGGCCCTCAGCTGGGGATCGGCCGTCAGTCTTTTCCCAGGTCAGCACGGGACTCCTGCTGCACCTGCCAGGCGGCCTCCCACAGTGCGTTCGCGTCCGGCGCCGACCAGGAATCCAGCAGCTCGCGGGCCTCGGTCTCGCTCATGCCGTCCGTGCTGGAGGCGGCAACCAGCGCGGCGGGGAAGGTGTCCGGGTTGAACGCCGCCCCGTCAGCGGCCTGTTGGTCGGTTGGCGGATGGGCGTGGATGAGTTCCTCGAGAACCGGCCGCGGCAGCGCGCGGAAGCACAGAGAGACGGAGGCCGTGTCGAAGGCTCTGCGTGCGGTCTCATACCGCTCGGCGGCCGCAGTCGCCCGGGCGGCAAGCGCCGCGTTGTCCGGATCGCCGTCGGCGAGGAGCTGAGCGCGGTCGGCGGCACGCTTGGCTGCGTCGTACTCTGTGCGCCGCGCTGTGTCGTCGCAGATCTGCAGAACGCGCTCTGGCAGGGAGCGGCGGCGCAGCCGCTCCATCTTCTGCTCCCACGTCGCCTCGCTCCTGGCGGCCATCAGCTGCCCCCTCCGGAGGCGGCGGGCACGGCGGCGTCAAGCGTCGGCGGGGAAGTGATCGAGAAGACCGCCTGGAACTTCGCGGCCTCGTTGCCCGCGTTGTACTGCGGGGTACGCGAGGCCACCTGGACGGGGAAGCTGTCCAGGGACTTCGAGCCGGGGATGTCGCCCTTGCGCAGGAACACCACATAGCCGATGGCGCCCTTGGGCAGCAGCGTCTCGACGGCGTCGCTGAGCTGGTCCTCGTAGAAGGTGATCGAGGAGTTGTCGGCCTTGTCGTTGCCGGGGATGGAGGAGGAGAACGTCGACGCCATGTCTGGCGTCTCGATCGACTCGTTCGTCAGCGACCAGCCGTCGACATCGCTCATCGCCTCGGTCAGGTCGGTGGAGTTCGGGGCGGAGATTTCCGCACGGGTGGGGATCCTGGTCGCGGCGGCGATGTTCTTCAACCAGAGAATCTTGGTGATGCCGCGCCGCATGAAGCGCTGCTGAGCCACGGGCACTCCGAAGGAGAGAACCGCGCCGGGCTCATCGGCCGGGCGTCCGCGTGGCTCCGCGGTGAGAGGAGGATCAGGCAGGTGTCACAGTGATCGTGAACCGCTGCACGTAGGAAACGATATCGCCCTGCGAACCGTCAACCGGATCTCCACCGGCGTCGACGGTCAACTCCCGGTCGATCACCCGCATTCCGGGAACCTCGACCCGCGTACGCCAGCCGCTCGCCGTACGGTCGAAGAGCACCGCACGGACCTTGTCGGCGAGCCACTGCACCTGATCGGCCCGCTCCCCCACGCTGGTCACCTGGTACGTCCAGGCGGCGTCCGCGTGCCAGTCGGCGAACGACGGGCCGGAGAACTCCCCCGGCAGGCTGTCGAGGATCAGGTACGGAAAGGCCGCGGGTTCCCCGTCCACCGCCCGCGGCAGCACCCCGAGCCCACACGGCCGCCCCGTTCCCTCAGCGAGCACGGCCACGAGCGCGCGGGTCAACGGCAGCCGAGGAATCGTCATCGCGGCAACGCCCCCGTACGCAGCGCCTCCAGAAAGCCGGGCTGGGTGCGCTGAAACGCGGGCTCGATGTGCGGATACGGCGGCTGCCGATACTGGCGCCCCAGCCTGTCGACGCCCACGAACCCGTACTCCAGCCGCCGTTGCTGCGGCGCGTCGGTGAACACCACTGCTGTCACCTGCCCTCCGGCGACGGTCACCTTCACATCCCACGACGCCCTGTACTGACCGGTGATCACATTCGGTCCCGGCCGCCCCGAGGCGTTCTTCTGGATGCGGACCCGCAGCAACATGGCGTGATGCCGCGTGATCGCCCGCGTCCGGGACCGTACTGCCGGCCCCATCCGCGCGAGGGCTGCGGCCAGTTCAATCGGATCCCGGAACGCTGCGGCGTCCGGGTGGGCATTCGGATGCGGAGTCGCTGCCATCAGTCCACCACCTGGAGCCGCACGACCCGCACCACGGCGAAGGTCCCGACATTGGCGTCCGCCACCCGGAAGCGACGCCCGACGAGCTGGGCATCCCGGGTCGAACCGCGGACCGCGATCACGTCGTCGTTTCGCGTCTCCGGAGCGTCGAGGGGCAGCAGGGCCTGATACGCGGTGGCTGCCGGAAGCGCGGCAACCGAGCCGTCCAGCGGGGCCGTGATCGCGGGCTGCCCGAGGGGCACGATGGCACCGGACCCCGCCCATACGAGAGCACCATCTGCCTCAGCGGCCTTCAGCTCGCCCGTGTCCTCGTCGAGCACATCGTCCGTACGGCCGCCAGGGTCCCGCCACAACTCCAACCGGTCGTCGAGCATCCCCTCCACAACGCGGCGCACACCGGAGAGATCAAGCGCCACGAGCCCACTCCGCCAGCTGCCGCAGCACGGCGGCCGTCCCGCCGCCCGGTACGTTCTCCAAGTCCGCCCTCGCGAGCGCGGCACGCTCCACCTCAAGTGGATCCAGCGCATCGAGGAACGCAGCAGCAGCCACACCCGGTTCGGCGGGAACGCCGATCTCTACCCGTGCCAGCACGTCCAGTTCGGCCGGCCAGGTCCCGGTCGGCCGGAGGTGCAGCACGACGCGCGGTAGATCATGCGGATCGGCGTGCACATCGACTGCTGCGACCTGGTCGCTCACGTCACGTCCGTCCACGGCGACGGCGTAGGCACGGCCGTCGAAGGTCATCTCAAAACGGTTCGGTGTCGACACCGGCGGAGCCTAAACCCATGGCGTTGGTGGAGAACGACCGGCAAGAGGTCGAAGGCATCGCCCGGGCCAGTGGAATGGAGCCGGAAGGCAGGCTTATCGCGTCCGGTCACGAAGCCGACGGCCAGCCGGCCCCGATGCATCTTGCCTGCGCCATACCGGGACTGGCGTCCTGGTGGCGCGGCGCGTCTGAATGCCCACGGCGATCCTCACCACCAAACAACCGATGCCCAGCCCGCCGAGGATCAGGGTGGGGACGAACGCGGCGAGCGGGTCGCCGGGCTCCGTCGTGTTGAAGAACAGCCCCACGCTCTGCGCGATCAGCCCCGCGCTGACCAGAGCCAGGACCGCCCCACGCAGCTGTAGCTGACCCGCCCGCCCCGTCAGTTCAGGCCGTAACTGCCACCAACGCCTCAGCACAATCAGCCCTGTCGCGGCGACACATGCTCCGAGCACCGTCGAGCCGTCCCACGAGGAGGTGATCGCGATCCCCGTCCCGATTGCGGTAGCCAGGCCGCCGTAGAAAAACAGCGCGCCGCGATAGACGCCTTCGGTCAACGCTCGCGGAGGGATGAACGTCATGTCGTACGGAGTCCCAGTTCGTGGCTCGGGGTTTCGGCAAGGGGCATGGCGAACGTGAGGTGGAGGTGACTAGGCCGGCGCGTCCGGCGAGGCGCCCTCCTCCGGTTCGAGATTCCAGACCGCCACGCTCACCTTGTGCGCCAGCTCTTCGATGTCCTGGGCGGCCCGGATGACCCGTGCGGTGTCGTCGGTGGCGGTCCACAGCACCACGTCGGCGCCGACTTCCTCGTCGCGCCAGGCGTAGCGGAGTGCGGCGATCACTTCGGGGGTGTCGTCCTGCCGGAGATAGCGGAACGTCCGCAGTCCCTCCCCGAGATGTTCCGTGTGGAAGGACTCGACGACCGGGGGCTCGACAGCGTCCGGGTCCTCGGCTCCGACGAGGAAGCGCAGTGTCTCCTCGCGGTCACCTTGCGCGGGCTTGACCATGCTGAAGACCTGGAGAGGCATGCTGTTCGGTTCCCACATACGCAGCAGTACCCGCGTGTCGAAGGGCTCCGGCGCGAAGGCTTCCGCGAAGCGCCGCAACACACCCGCGAGGAAGGAGATACCTGACTCGCCTGGATCCTGTCCGTACGACCGCCAGAGCAGCTCGGCGCACGACCGCGTCCAGACGTCGATGTCCTGCCACTCCTCGGTGTCCCAGCGGGGAGGAAGCTCCAGCCATCGGCTCGAGTCGTAGTCGATGTCGAGGCTGAACTCATGCTCCAGCTCGACCAGGGGCTCAGTCATGTCCAGCTCCACCGGAAGGTCGTCATCAGGGCGTCGAACCACTCGACCATCGCATCAGCCAGGTCGTCCCGGGGGTTGCCGGCGCCGACCGTGGAGAAAGCGGCCACGAGCCACTGGCCGGGGTCACCGGGTACCGCCACGAGATACTCCACCCTGCGGCTGGCGAACTCCACACCACGCTCCGGGGCCGCATGCACGACGCGCTCTCGGCGAACCGCAAGGGCTCCGTCGACCTCGCCGCTGCTCAGGTCCGTCTCCGAGGCACTCGCCGTACCGTCGGCGGAGAGCAGTTGCACGGCGATCTCCGCAGGGTCGGACACTTCGCTCGAGGCATCGTCGGGCCCGGAGCGTGCCGGAAGACGCGCGTTGGAGACGGTGAACGATGCCCCGAGGTTCACCTCCCCCGCCAGCTTCACCGGCAGATACATCTCCAGCGCCTTGACCCTGCGAGCCTCGGCAACGGCTGCCCGCAGTCTGCGCTCCAACTCCAGTCGGAGAGGCGTCAGCTTGTCGCGCGGCACGTCCGCCGGCACGCGTGCAAAGGCGGAGGCGACGAGGGAACGTACGGCGTCCTCCGCGTCTCCCTGCCGGAGTGGGATCTGCACCCAGTCCTCGGGCAGGAGAAACCCGTAGCCCGTAGGCGGCGAGGCAGGTTCGGTCACGGGATCAGCCATGACTGCGGGTCCGCCTGTTCGTGTACCAGATGCCCGCGTGCACCGCGGCGCTGATCGCGACCCCGGGCCACAGCTGCCAGTATCCGCCGAGTGCGGCTCCCAGGAGAGCCATGAGGAAGTAGAGACCGCTGATGACCCGCAGGTCGAATTCCAGGGTGTCGCTCTTCCTCCTGGTCTCCGGACTCCAGAACCAGATCAGCACCAGCAGAGGGCTGAGCGCGGCGATGTCCAACGCCCAGGTAGGCATGGGCAGTTCCAGTCCCCATGTCCTGTGGTTCTGCATCGCGACGATGAACCACAGCAGCATGACGAGGGCGATGGCGAGCAGTACGTAGCGCACTTGGGCCGCCCCTTTTAGGAACCTCTCGTCTCCTGGGCCGGACGCAGGTGTTCCGGAGCCGGCGGCATCGGTTCCGGCATGGTCTCCCGCTGGACGAGGAGGCCACGCAGACGCGTGAAGGTCCTGATCCGCTGCGGCACGGACACGCTCCTGAGCCTGGCGAGCCTGCCGGGTCCGAGCACTCTCCGTAAGGCCGGTTCTCCGCTTCTCCGGTTCGGGCCTCACCATTGCGACCCGAACCCTGCTGCTGGCGCTGTCATGTCTCCCTTGGCATTCACATAGGTGGGGGACCATGCGTCTCCGGCCCGTCCGCCGAGGTCGAGTACTGTACTCGTCCCCCAGTAGGCTTGGGAGACGCCCTTCTGACGGGCTGCTTCCGAGGCGATTTCACTCAGTCGCAGACTGTCCGGATACCTGCCGCTCATGCGCTCGACGTCCTTCACCTGCTCCGCCATGCGCTTGTCACCGAGGGCCTTGTAGGTCTCCTTCCGCGTCGCCACCGGCATGGCCTCGTCCCGGGTCTTCACGCCCGCCGCTCGACCCTGCTGATTGTCCGCGGTTCTGCGGAGTCGGCCCAGGCGTCCACTGCCGCCCCGTCCACCGGCGGCACGGTTCATTCTGGCCACTCGCTTCGCCTGCTGCTCCGCGAGGCCCTTCGAGATGCCTCGCCCTTCCTTCTGCAGTGCCTTGACCGCCTTGGCCGCCTTGACGCCGTTCTTGGCCATCTTGAATGCCGCGATGTCGGTGACCACATCGAACCAGGAACCGTTGCCGGTCACGGCCATGAGGAGGTGGATACCGAAGACGATTCCGGTGAGGATTCCGGCCACCACGCCGAGGGCGGGGAAGAAGATCGCGGCGAAGGTGAGCACGGTGGTGATGTTGCTCAGGACCTC
Source organism: Streptomyces sp. AK08-02 (assembly GCF_033795085.1). Lineage (NCBI taxonomy): Bacteria > Bacillati > Actinomycetota > Actinomycetes > Kitasatosporales > Streptomycetaceae > Streptomyces > Streptomyces sp. AK08-02. Next base: position 219,012 of record NZ_JARAZV010000011.1, on the reverse strand, counting down.
GGCCACTGTCCCCAACCAGTCAGCGTCGCCCACCCACGCCTTGAGGTCGTTCCACCAGCTGTCCTCCATGTCGTCGTCGATCGACGACCGGATCTTGCCGGCGTAGTGGTCCGCGCGCTCACCGTAGAAGCTGACAGCCGACTGCAGCTTCGTGCGGGCGGCCTCAAGGTCTTCCCGGGCCCGCTTCACGGCGGGGTCCTCGTCCGGCTTGTCCTTGCCGGTGTCCTTGTCCGAGCTCTTACCGGCACTGTCCGGCTTGTGCTGGTCGATGATCCGCTGGGCGTCCTTGGCGTCATCGAGGGCATGACCCGCCCTCTTCTGAGCGTCCTCCATGTCGTCTGCCCAGCCGCTGAGGTGCCCCTTCACCTTGCGGTAGCGGTCCTCGGCAAGGTCCAGCCTCCGGCCGAGCCCGCGCGCGTTGTCGCCCAGCTTGTCGGCGTACTCGCCCTTCAGACCGTCGCACTCGGCGATCGCCTGCATGGCGGCGGCCTGCGTGCGCAGCTTCTCGGCGATCCTCTTCATGTGCGTGACCTCGCGCCGGATCCCGTCCGGATCCCCCGGAACGGGGTCGGTCTCGGTGAGCGGCGCCCAGTCAGCCGGCCGAGCCATGGATGTTCCCCCTGCGAAGAGCCGTCGGTCCGTCTGCGCCCAAGGCGCTACTTCTTCCCCTTGTTGGCGTTGGCCAGCTGGTCGTCGAGTCCCTTGAAGGCGTCGCTGGTTGTCTTGACCTGCTTCCCGACCTCCTCGATCTCCTCGACCAGCCGCCCACGGTTCTTGTCCCAGTTGTCCACGAAGTCACCCATGGCGGCCTGGACACGGCTGTCGCCGAGCAGCGACTCGATGTCCTGCTTCCAGTCCTCCAGGCCCTTGAACTCGCGGCGGATCTGGGCGAGTTGCTTGGCACTCGTCGCCAGCAGGTCGTAGTCGACCTGAAGATCGGATCCCTTCGACATGTTCGCTCCTCGCCCCTCACGCTTTACCCGTCAGCGGTTGACGGACTGAATCTCCTGCACCGGTACCTCGGTGGTGGTGGCGAAGGTGCCGTTGGGGAGGTCGCCTCCCGTGCCGTCGCTGCCCTGCCAGGTGACTTGCCAGGTGATGCTGGCCTTCAGTTGGTAGGGGCTGCCGCCGGTCGCCCGGAGGTAAGTGAAGCCGCACGACGGAGTCTCGGCGGCCTTGCCCGCCGCGTATGGCGTGCCGATCGAGCCGTCCTCGTTGATGCCGCAGTCGCCGGAGGCGGGGAAGGTGACGGCGTCGTCGGTGCCTGGGGCCAGGTGGAGGGCGACGGGCTTGGCGGTCGTCTCGGCCCACAGGCCGGTGTTGGGCAGTTCGGCGCGGACCTTGATCTCCTGGAAGGTGCCCTTGTCCAGCCACACCCAGGCCGGAAGGTTCACGGTGGACGTGCCTTCTGGCTTCATCTCGATCTCGGTGCTGGGGACTTCGACCTTGTCGTAGGCGTACTCGGCGAGGATCCTCGGGGTGGGGGCGTTGGCGATCTCGGGGATCTCGCCCGCGTTCTGCCAGAACATGACGCGGTCGCAGGCCCAGGATTCCGGGTCGGCGGTGTCGGGTGCGACGCCGCGCCAGAAGTAACCGTCCTTGCCGAGGTTGTAGTTGTCGTAACCCGCGGCGGTCGAGAAGGAGTCGTCGTTCACGTTGAGGGCGCCCTGACGGTCCCGGTAGTGGTCCGTCCACAGCTTCACTCCGCCCCAGGACACGTGCGGGCTGACATGTCCGAGGGCGGGGGCCGTCTCGGAGAACTCCTTGAGCTGCTCCGGCGTGAACACGGGCTCGTACCAGCAGGGCGGGGGCTTCCAGTTCACGTCCGTCGACGAGATGCTGCCGCGCTTGCCGCCGGTGGGGCCGCTGACTTGGGTGACCTTGATGTTGCTGTAGGAGGCGGAGGCGAACAGCTCCTTGCCTTCGGCACCTCCCGACGGTGTGGTCGTCGGTGTCGTCGTCTTACCTGGTGTGACATTTGCGTGGGCGGTCCCGCCGCTCCAGAGCGTCACCGTGACGGAAGCCGCTGCTGCCCAGCGCAGGGAGGACATCGTCACCGGCACTCCTCCACCTTGCCCTTGACCTCGACGACCTGAGCCTTCCAGACCTGAGAGGAACCGGATGGAGGAACCATGAGCAGGCTGTACTTCAAGTAACTGTCCAGGTTTTCCTCGGTGTAGAGGATTTTCCCGGTCTTGATCTCCTTGCTGTAGAACTTGGCCTGGTTCTCGCAGAAGGCGACAAGGACGCGCTTGCCGCCACTCAGAGTGGTGACGTCCGAGTTGTGGAATCTGTCAGTTCCGGTGGGGATCCATCCCCCCTTCACCCAAGCCTGGATCTGGGATTTGGCGTATTGCGCGGCCTGGTTGCCCGAGTAGTACTGGTATGCCGGATCGTTGGGGTCCTGCTTGACGATGCCGTGGTTCAGCGCCCGGATGTAGTTCTCGGCGCTGGCCAGCGCGGCTGCGTGCTTCGTGTCGGACGGCGCATCGAAGTCGAAGACCAGGTTCACGTCCTTCGGAACGCTGACGTCTGGTGCCCCCGGAGCCGCCGTGGCCGTCGGCGAAGCGGAAGTGGAATCCGAGGGACTGCTCGACCCTGTGTCCGCCCCCTTGATGTCGTCCGAGGACGAGTCGTCACTTCCTCCGCCGCAGGCGGTCAGTAGCAGCGCCGCGGATGCGGTGAGCACGGCTGTCACGAGCCGGGCGGGGCGGTTCACTCTGGACTCCCGTTGGGGTGGGGGATAGCTCAAGCGAACCAACGCTACCCAAGGGGCATACGTTGACACCAGGCGGGTATCCGCCAAGATCGAGCCGAACGTCAGGTCATTTAAACCGAATTGGCCGCCCTGTTTGGTACGTCATGTGACCACTTGCGATTACCTCGTGATCGACGGTTCTCCAGGCTCGACGAGATTCATCCGGTCACATCGGAGCCGTTTGCCAGCGCTTGCTTCACTGATCGTCCACATTGGCGCTTTACCTGGCCGCCAACGACGTGCACCCGGGGATCCCCTCGACCACCAGCCGTACTGGCAGCCCCGCTTCCAGGGGCACGACTCCGGCGGTGAGGCCGGACACCCCTCCGCCCACGACGACGATCTTCCCGACCGTTGCCATCATGCGACCGCAACCGGTCCGGCGTTCCCCGGACCGGGCTGTCTCACGGGGTGCGTCATTTAATGTGCTATTCAGGCGGATATGCGCCACATCGCCGCAATCATCAGCAATGGCGAATCCCCTGAACGAACGCTATGAACGAAGCCGAGTCGAGAAGCAGCGCGGCCCCCTGGGGATCCTTGCTGTCACGGATCGCGACTGCGGCGTACGCCGTGCCTGTGAGGTCGGCGACCTCGACGCAGTTGTTCCCGGCGCCGTCGGAGTACGACGACTTGGACCAACGCGCGCCGGCGTCGGTGAGATCGGGTGCCATGTGGGTGCGGATCTGGGTCATTTGCTGATCTCTCGCGTGAGTTGTTGCAGGAACGCGGGCGTGTCCTCCGGCGGCAGTGCGGACGCCGTGAGGGCGTTGAACTTCCGGGTGAACCGTCCGACCTCGCGTGGCTTGTCGGAGACCGACGTGGCGCTCCACGCGTTGTCCACCTGCACCGAGGTCGGCATTCCGTCGTCCAGGTGCAGGATGGTGAAGTCGTGAACGGACAGGTATCCCCGCAGGGTCTGGGGGAGCACCTGAATGCTCACGTTGGGCAGCGATGCCAGTTTGATGATCTCGTCGTACTGCTCCCGCATCGCATCCGGGTCTCCGACGATGTAGCGCAGGGCCGGCTCGTACAGGACGGCCCTCAGCCGCAGCGGCTCCTCCTCTCGGGTCAGGGCGTCCTTGCGCCTGATGCGGACCTGGACGTTCTTCTCGATGAACTCGCTCGTGGTCTCCTCGATCGGCTTCGCCAGTTCGTACAGCGCGCGTGCGTACGCCTCCGTCTGCAGCAGGCCGAGCACGAGCGCCGGATGGAAGGCCCACGTCTCCCGTGCCGCGGTCTCGATCCCGACAAAGCGGGGCATGCCCGACGGCATCGTGGACCGGAAGGGGGTCCACCAGTCCTGACTCGCGCCGTCACGCTGGATCCCGAGGAGTTGGTCCACGTCACGGTCGTCGGTCACGCCGTACAGCTCCAGGAGGGCGCGCAAGTCACCGGCGCTGCGGAGGTCCTGGAGGCCCTTCTCGACACGGTGCAGTTTGGTGACGTACAGCCCGCTGACGACGCCGCTTCCGGCCGCTTCCTCCAGCGTCATTCCGGCCCGTTCGCGCAACTGCCGCAGTTCGTAACCGAGTTCGATACGCCGGACCGTCGGTCGGGGTTTGGCCGCCATGTGTTCGCCCTTCCATCGCATGCGTTCGCCGAAGCCGCGATGCGCGAAGTCTGACACGCGATACGCGTGCTGCAACAGACCATGCGTTTGCGGTGTCATGTGCCATTTTCGTTCGCGGTGAAATTTCTTCAGCCGTTTCGTTGCGAAGCAACTTTCTCACTCGGCACGGTAGTTGAACCACCACCGGGGCGCGCCTCCCGCTCCCCGGCCGGGTTCCTGACCTGCCTGCGGAAGGGCTGGGCGATGGTGTCCTCAGTTCCGGCTACGGCCTCCCCTGTTCCACCGAGTCCCGCGAGCCCGTGCGGTCTCTCTACGGAGGGAGCGGACGGCGGGCTGCCTCCTTCGCCCGTTGACCTCGCCTTCGTACGCGATAGATCCCGCGTCCAGCAGGTCCGCCGCATCGGGACCGCCTGGCTGAGGAACGTGTGCCGCGTGTCCGAGGCCCAGGTCGACGCCGCCGAGGTGGTGATCTCGGAGCTGGTCAGCAACGCGGTCCTTCATGGGCGCGCCGACACGGTCGGCGTCCGGCTGCGGCACGTCGGCGGACAGGTGCGGCTGGAGGTCAACGACCACTCACCGTCCGCAGTGCCCACATCGACACGTGTCGGTCTCGACTCGGAGGGCGGGCGGGGTCTGTGGTTGGTCGGCTCTCTCGTCGACGAGCTCGGCGGGACCTGGGGGTTCACCGCCGACGGAACGGTCGCATGGTGCGTCTTTCCTTCCACGCCCCGATCCCCTTGCGAGAGCCGCGAACGCCGTCCGGAGGACGGCAGTTGCGGACTCGGGTCAAGGCGCGGGCGCCGATGAACCCGGCGCGCAGAAGCCCCGTCCGTCACCGAGTCCGAAGTCGGTGGACGGGACTGGCCCAGCTGCCATGGGGGCTTCGCCATCCGCTCCGACTCCTGCGGCGCTACGGCTTCGGCTGGTTCCAGTTCGCACTGCTGGTCGTGCCCGTCCTGCTGCCTTTCTGGCTCTTTGCCGACCTCGGCGGTCTTGGTTCCCTGCTCCGCCCGTAGACGTGCACAGGTCGGCATCCGCCGCCGGCCGACAGTTCCCTCCCGCATCTCCGCCCACCACTCACCCACCACGCCCAAACTCGAGGAGATCTCCGTGCCTTCCCATTCAGTGCCGTGGTACCGCGTGCCGCTCCCGAAGGACTTCGTCGCCGACCTGGCCCGGTGCGACGCGTCCTTACCCGACTGGCAGCTCACCGACGGCCTGTTGGCCGCGGCCTCCGCCGCCGCCTATCGGCGAGCGCTGTCGGACCTGACGCACACCGCTCAATTCGTCGCCACCTGCGACCATCTGCTGAACGCTCCGAAGGGCGAGGGCTTCGCCGTGCTGGAGCTGGCCGAACTCCTCGACACGGCCGACACCGAGGAAGCGGGCCTGCGCGCCGTCACGGCGCTGGTCTCCCTGCTCGCCACTCCCCTGCGCGCCTTCGACCGGTGGCCGCTGTGGAAGCCTCTAGGAACCAACCTGGCCATTGACCCGATGCGTGCGACCGGCTCGGGCTACAACCCGATGCATCTGGACATCGTGAACTCCACCTGGCCGCCCGACTACAGCGCCCTGCTGTGCGTACGCCCGGACCCCAAGGGCGAGGGTCGCAGCCTCGTCTCGCAGATCCGTCGCGCCGTGGACCGTCTCGACTACGCAGACGCCGACCTGCTGACGCATGCGCGGTACGAGGACGGGGCCTTCCACGAGCTGACGGGGGTCGGCGAGGAATGGAAACCGTTCCCCGTCATAGACGGACACTCACCGCTCGGCGGCTTCGTCCGGTTCACGGCGAAGATGCTCGCCGACGCCGACCCCGACGACCCGTACACCAAGGCGGCCCGGGCCCTGGAGCGTGAGCTGATCATCGGGCAACGAAGGTTCAGGCTCGGCCGAGGCGACCTGCTCATCGTCAACCAGCACCTGAGCTGCCACGGCCGCGAGGCCCTCGGCGGCGGGCAGGAGGACCTGCCCGAGGACGAGCGCCGACTGCTGCTGCAGATCTTCCTGCGCCGTACGGGGGCCGTGTCATGACGACGTCCGTTCCGCTGCCCACGCCGACTGTCGCCTCCCCCGCCCAGCCGCAGGTCACCCTGACCGTGTGGCTGGCCGACCTCACGTACACCCAGCAGACGATCTCCGCGGAGACGATGCCGCAGACGATCGCGGGCCTGGCCACATACGCCTCGACAAAGATGGACCTCACCCACCCGGTCCGAATCTTCAAGTACCCGGAGGCCCTGGCGGCCGCACTGGAGGAGGACGGACCGCCCGACGTGATCGGGTTCTCGCACTACATCTGGAACAGCCACCTCTCACTCGCCTTCGCCGAACTGATCAAGCAACGCTTCCCGGCGACGACCGTCGTCCTCGGCGGCCCGCACTACCCACTCCGCCTCCCCGAGCAGACCGCGTTCTGGCACGAACGCCTGGCAGGGAAGGCCGACTTCTACATCGACGGGGAGGGCGAGCCCGCGTTCGCCGAGCTCCTCCTCACCCTCAACGACTTCGATCGCACAGAGGTCCGCGACCACATCGCCGGAGTGCACTGCCTCGACGGCGACGGGAATCTCCACGCTCCGCCGCCACGCCTGCGGATTCACAACCTGTCGGCCGTCCCCTCCCCGTACACGGCCGGTCTCATGGACGAGTTCTTCGACGGCAAGCTCGTCCCCACCGTGCAGACCAACCGCGGATGTCCGTTCAAGTGCACGTTCTGCCAGGAAGGCACCCAGTACTTCCAGCGGGTCGCCAAGAAGCACGCCGAGCAGATCCGCGATGAGCTGCACTACATCGGCCGCCGCATGGAACCGTTGGTCGAAGCGGGCACCGCCCGCAACGAACTCCTCATCACCGACAGCAACTTCGGCATGTTCCCGGAGGACCACGAGACCTGCCGCGTCATCGCGGAGTGCCAGCAGCTCTACGGCTGGCCGCGCGTCGTCAACGTCACCACCGGCAAGAACCAGCGCGACCGCGTCCTGTCCGCCGTCGCCCAGGTCCCCGGCGCGATCAGCCTGTCCGGCGCCGTGCAGTCCCTCGACCCCGACGTCCTGCGCAGGATCGCCCGGTCGAACATCGACGCCGGCAAGCTCATGGAGATCGCCCTCGCCGCGTCGGACGCCGGAGCGGGCACGTACAGCGAGGTGATCCTGGCGCTCCCCGGCGACTCCAAGGACAGGCACCTCGGCACCCTGCGGCAACTCGTGGACGCCGGCTTCGACCGCCTCAACATGTTCCAGCTCACACTGCTCCCGGGCAGTGAGATGTGCACGGAGACGTACCGCCGCGAGCACGGCCTGGTCACCAAATGGCGTGTCATGCCGCGGTGTTACGGGAGCTACACCGTGCTCGGCGAGGAACTGCGGACCGCCGAGCTGGACGAGGTGTGCGTCACCGTCCCGGACATGCCGTACGAGGACTACCGGGAGTGCCGGGTGATGAACCTGCTCCTTGCCTCCTTCTACAACGGCGGCGTCTTCGCCGTGCTCCTGGCCATCCTGCGGGCCCACCGGATCTCCCCGATGAGCTGGCTGGAGCGCGCGCGGAGCCTGGCCCACGGGCCCGCGCTGACGGCCGTTCTGAAGGAGTTCGAGGCCGAGACGGACGAACAACTGTGGGACGATCGCGAGGAGTTGCTGTCGTACGCCACGGAGAACGTCCACCAGTACGTGGACGGTCACCTGGGCAACAACCTGCTCTACACCTACCGCACACGGATCATCTCCGAGGCGCTGGAGGACACCTCCGACCTCGCCGCCCAAGCCTGCCTCGCCGTGCTCCGTGACATCGGCGTCGGTGTGGGCGGCGGCACCCTGATCGAGGCGCTCGTACGCGAGGGTGCCGACCACCACCGCCTGATGCTCTCCGAGATCTTCCGCACCGACCCGCCCGAGACGCTCCGCCAGAGGGCGCGCTTCGACCTGGATGCGCTCCTGACGGCCGTGCGGCGCCGGGAGAACGTCCGCGATCCGCGACGCTTCAGGTACACGGAGGCAGGGATACGCGAGTTCGTCCTCACCGGCGACCAGCAACGCACGCTGCGCACGTATATCGGTCAGTTCGGAACCACTCCGTGGGGCGTCGGACGGCTCCTCACGAAGGTCCGGCTGCCTGATATCGTCCGCCAGGTCCGCATGTCCCCAGGCCCGGGCACGCCCCCGGCGCCCGCCGGAACGGGAACCTCCACGACGTGACCAGCGCAGACCTCGACCGTCGTCTCGCCGCCCTGGGCCGGCCCCTCCGGCTGATCGTCACGGGCGGCGGCACGGGCGGCCACACCTATCCCGCGCTCACCGCGATCCGTACGACGAGCGTGCGGCTGGCCCGCCTGGGCATCGGCCTGGAGGTGCTGTGGGTCGGCACCGAGACGGGCCTGGAAGCCCGGGTTGCCGAACGTGAGGGCATCCCCTTCAGAACGGTGGCGACGGGCAAGATCCGCCGCTCCAGCAACCCGCTCAAGCTGGCGTCCCCGGCGAACATCAAGGACATGGGCCGCGTCCCCTTCGGCGCCGTCCAGGCCCGCGCCATCGTGTCCGACTTCGAGCCCGACGTGGTGCTGTCCACCGGCGGCTACGTCGCCGTGCCGGTCGGCCTGGCCGCCAGGTTCTGCCGCCGTCCGTTGGTCATCCACGAACAGACCGTTCGCCTGGGGCTGGCCAACCGTGCCCTGGCCCGTGCGGCGACGCGCGTCGCGGTCTCGTCGGAGTCGACACTGCCACTGCTGCCCGACTCGGTGCGCAGCTCGGCAGTGGTCACGGGCAACCCCGTACGGCCGGAAGTCCTGGCCGGCGAGCCGAGCAAGGCGATCAGCGCGCTGGGCCTCACCGGCTTCGACCGCACCCTGCCCACCGTCTACGTCACCGGCGGGGCCCAGGGCTCCGTCCAGATCAACACCGTCGTCCGCGCGATCCTCCCGTGGCTGCTCACCCACGCCAACGTCATCCACCAGTGCGGGGCCACGTCCATCGAGGAGTCGCGCCGGCACGCGGCTCAACTCCCGGACGACGTACGGCCCCGCTACCTGGTCACCGACTTCGTCGGCCCAGAACTCCCCGACGTCCTCGCCCTCGCCGACGTCGTCATCTCCCGCAGTGGCGCGGGCACCATCGCCGAGCTCACCACCCTCGGCAAACCGTCGGTCCTGATCCCCCTCGCCACCTCGGCCGGCAACGAACAGGAGCACAACGCCCTCCACCTGCAGCAGGCAGGCGCCGCTGTCGCCTTGGTCAAGGAAGCAGTCACCTCCGAGGGCCTTCGAGGGGCGGTCTCCCCGCTTCTCTCCTCACCTGAGACTCGGGAGGAGATGGCCAGGCAGGCCCGCGCCTCGGGACGCCCGGATGCAGCGGACCGTCTGACAGACGTTCTCCTGAGCGTGGCCACCGGCCGGACATGAAATGAGTCCAGCCGCGCCGTCCGGGCTTACGACAACGCCGACTGGCACTCCTCACACCGCCGTACCGCCTGCCGCGCGATGTTGCCCTCCGTCGCGGTCGCCGGGTTGCTGACGCCCAGCCGGTCCCAGAGCCCGGGCGGAGGGTCGGGGATCCAACCCCAGCGCGGTGGGGTCACGAACTCCTCGGTCACGTGCGTGCACGCACCCGGCAGGTGCGCGTACCGCGTGGGTGAGATCAGAATCGTCTCCGCGGGGAAGCGCCGCCATTCCTGCCTGGGCGCGGCTGTCGGGCGCGTCTTCGGCACGGATCCGTTGGCCGGGCAGGCGCACCCAAGTCCGATGAGGCAGTCACACCGTTCACAACGCTCTTCCGCCACGCCCTCACTCGTCCTCACGCCGTGCCGTCGGTGTCGGCCCGGTAGACGATCTTCCCGTCGAACTCGGCGAACCCGAGTGACTTGTAGAAGGCTCGTGCACCCGCGTTGTCCCGGTCCGTCATCCACTCGATCCGGCTGCATCCCGGGCGCGCGGTGGCCAGGGCACGGAGCTCGTCCATGAGCCGGGCCCCGACGCCTTGCCGACGGAGCGTGTCACGGACGTAGAGCTCCTTGAGGAAGAGGGAGTGCGAGGAGCCTGCGGCCGGCCAGAGGAAGGAGTAGGCGGCGAGGCCGACGATCTCGCCCGTCTCGTCCTCGACCACCAGAGCGGCCGCCAGCGGCGGGGAGCCGAAGAGGGCTTCCTCCACCTGGGATCGGCGTTCTTCGAGTGGCTGGAAGTCGGTCGATCCGTAGAACCGCTCGATCTCCTCGATCAGTTCGGCCAGGGCTCCGGCGTCCCGCTTGTCGGCGGGCCGGATCGTCACGCTCATCGGTTTCTCCCGTTGTTCCTCAATCGGTTCGTTCACTGGGTCCAACACGCGGTTGTGCCGCGGAGGTACGGGCACGGGCTACGGCTACGGCGAGGACCCGGCCGGCGCGTACGGATCCCAGCCGTGGGCGTGCAGGGAGCCTTGGACGTGCCGGATGAGGTACTCCAGGTCCGCGCAGTACACGGAGGGGTTCCGGTAGTCGCGGTCGGCGCTGAAGCGGTGCGGGAGGTAGCCCCCGCCGCACACCTCCACGAGCGGGCAGCTCTGGCACTTCTCGGCGAGCGTGTCCGTGCCGTACAGCCGGTGCTGGAGCTTGGGGTGGCCGAGGGCGTCGTCGAAGGACTGGTGGAAGACGTCGAGCCCGAGCCAGGAGGCGCCCTCCTCGACGGACCGCAGGGTGTCCACGCCCTCGATGCTGCCGTCGGACTCGATGACGACGCTGGTCGGCGGGGCCAGGCCGAGCGTTTCGACCGAGCTTCGTACGCCGGAGCTGAGCGCCACGATGTCCTCCAGCATCCGGATGCTGTGCTGGTGGTCGGGGTTGGCGAGCCAGGCGTCGTAGACCCGGCTCATCCACAGCCCGTATTCGGCCGTGTCCGGGTCGTCGCGGTGAGGTGGGTCGTCGTGGGTTGCGTGGGGGAGGCCGAAGTCGATGACGGGTGGGTCGAAGGAGGCCAGGTAGTCGTGGACCTCCACCGGGTCGTTGGCCAGGTCCACGACGGCAAGCAGGCCCGCGAACAGGTGGGGCCGGGACCGCAGGAGCTCGATTCCACGCACGGTGGAAGCGGCGCTCGACCGTCCTGCGTGGGTCAGTCGGTGCCGGTCGTTCGCGTCGGGCGGTCCGTCCAGGCTGACGCCTACGACCACCTCGAACCGTTCGAAGAGGTCCAGCCACTCCTCTGAGAGAAGCGTCGCGTTGGTCTGCATCTCGAAGCGGACCTCGGTGCCTGCCGGAATCCCTTCCCGGACGGCGCTCAGCAGGTCGGCCATGTGCCGGACACCGGCGAGCAGCGGCTCACCGCCGTGCAGCACGACATGGACCGCTGGCAGGCCGTGCGCCGTTACGTGATCGCTGATCCGTCGGGCCGCCGCTCGGACCACGTCCAGGCTCATCCTGGCGGGCAGTCGGCGGGCCGCCTGATCCTTGGAGTTGAAGACGAAGCAGTAGTCGCAGTCGATGTTGCAGCGGTTGGCGACCTTCAGGATGAACGTCCGGAAAGGAACGGTGGCTTCGAGCCGCGTCATCGGTTGAGCGCGCTCACAGGGGCCAGGTCCAGATGAGCGAGGCGCCGTGCGAGCCATCGCCGACATGGTTCGTCGCGGCCTGTTCGGCCGCCCGCCGCTGGCGCACGCGGGCGGCGACGCGGTCCAGGACGACGTTGCCCTGTGCTGCGTCCCCACCGGGGCGGACCTTGGAGCTCGGCGCGGGAACGGGCGTGCGTGACGGCATTCAACGCTCCTCGTGATGGACGTGCCCCGAAGGCCGGCACGGTGCGACGGCGGTGGTTGAAGCAACAATCGGTTCGCAACGTAGCAGTCCCGCTACTGGCTGCGACACGCGGAATCTGGCCAGGTACGTGGCTCATCCGGTAGGCGACACCAGGAGCCGTTCGATGTCGTGGGCCGACGTGTTCACGCCCAACTGCCGGTACACAGTGAGGGCTTGGCGCAGCGGAGACTCGGCCCGCGCGGGACCGTCGGTCACACGGTCGCAGCGGCCGATCCCCTCCAGCGCCCGTGCCTCCTCCAACGGGCAGCGGATGTCCCGCGCCAGCACCAACGCCTGCTCGAAGCGCCCGCGCGCCGCGACCGCGTCACCAGCCGTACGCAGCAGCGCTCCCCAGTGGTTCAGCGTTTCCGCCTCGCCGCAGCGGTCGCCGAGGTCGCGCAGGATGCGAAGGCTCCGCCCGAACGCGTCGACGGCACCGTCCCGCTCGCCGACGACGGCGCGGGCGGCCCCCAGCTCGGTGAGTGCGGCGGCCTCGCCTCCGCGGCTGCCGAGTTCGCGGTACGTCTCCAGAGCTTCCTCCAGCACCCGGATCGCCGAAGGCGCGTCTCCGGAGAGGCGGTCCAGCGCCCCGAGGTGGCGGATGCTGTTCGCGCGGCCGAACCGTTCGCCGAGTTCGGTGTAGTACTCCAGGGCCTGGGTGTGGGCTTCGCGCGCACCGCCGAGATCGTCGGTGAGCCGACGCACGACGCCCAACTCGTTGAGGGCGTAAGCCTGGTGGACCAGGTCGTCGAGCTCCTTGTAGATGTCGAACGCCTCGTGGTGCCGCTGGGCGGCCCGCTCGTACTCGCCCATGAGGGAGTGCACGATGCCCAGGTCCCGCAGGGAGTTGGCCTCTCCGTACCGGTCGCCGAGCTCGCGGTAGATCGACAGGGCCTCGGACTGGGCCTCGACGGAGGCGGCGAAGTCACTTGTCTGGCGTCGCACCATGCCCAGGTCGGCGAGGGCGTTGGCCTGTCCGAGCCTGACACCGAGTTCGCGGTAGAGGGCGAGGGCCTCGGTCTGGGCGCGGGCGGCGGCCTCGTTGTCTGCCGTCAGGTACCAGACGATGCCCGCCTGGTTGAGGGCGTCCGCCTTGCCGCGCCGGTCGCCGACCGCGTCGTACTGCGTTGCCGCCTCGCCGAGGGCCTCGGTTGCCTCGGGGTAGGCGGCCATGAAGCGCCGTACGACGCCGAGTTCGGCCAAGGCGTCGGCCAGCACCCGCTGGTCGCCGGTCTGGCGGGCGGCCTCGGCGGCGGTCCGATGCAGGCCGACGGCCTGGTCCCAGGGGCCGGCCTGACGCAGGAAGGGAGCCATGGCGGCGGCCAGGCGGATCACGGGGCCGTGCAGGGCGAGCTCGTTCGCGCGCCGGATGGAGGCCAGGATGTTGGGCCGTTCGGTCTCCAGCCAGCTCAGGGCCGCGGCACGCGACTCCATGGCCGGTGTCTCCACCTGCGCCGCGCCGTCTGGTGGGGGCGGCAGCTCCGCGCCGCCCCGGACGATGTGCTCGTTGGCGACGGCGAGAGCCGCCAGATAGTAGGTGCACACACGCTGAACGGCCTGTACATGGTCCATGCTGTCCCCTTCGTCAGCGAGACCCCGGGCATAGTCGCGTAGGAGATCGTGAAGCCGGTACCGGCTTCCAGGATGTTCGTCGATGAGATGGGCGTCGTAGAGCCCGTCGAGCTGCTCACGCGCCATCACCACCGAGACCGCGCCGAGCGCAGCCCCGACGTAGGCGTCGAGATCCGTACCAGGGTAGAAGCCGAGACTCCGGAAGAAGCGTTGCCGCTCCGGCACGAGATCCCGGTAGGAGAGATCGAAGGCCGCGGCGACCGCGCGCTCCCCGGCACGCAGCTCCCCCAACCGGCCGCGGGCCACAACCAGCCGCCCACGCAAGTCCTCAGCGCTCCACGACGGGTGGTGCCGCAACCGCGCGGCGAGCAACGACACCCCCAGCGGCAGACACCCACACAGCCGCACCAGCTCCTGGAGCACGTCCCGGTCGAGGGCATCCACCGGCCGCCCACTGAGTCGTACGAACAGGTCGACCGCATGCTCCGGCGGCAGCGCCTCCACCGGCACCACCACCTCCTCCTGCGCGGCCAGCCTCTTGCGACTGGTCACCAGCACGAGACAGCCACTCGCACCAGGAAGCAACGGCTCCAACTGCCGGTAACTGGCCGCGTTGTCGAGGATGAGCAGCGCCTTCCTCCCCGCGAGCCGGGTCCGCCACATGGCGGCCCGCGCCTCCGTGATCGCCCCGACGTCGTCACCGACGGGTATCTGCTGCGTCGGCACGCCGGCGGCCGCGAGGAGGGAGGCCAGCGCCTCCGTCGCCTGAACCGGGCTGCGGCCCGGCGTGTGCCCGTTGAGGTTCACGAAGAGCTGCCCGTCGGGGAACCGCTCGGCGAGCACATGGCCGACGTGCACCGCGAAGGTGGTCTTGCCGACGCCGGGCATTCCGTCGATCACGTGGACCGGCAGGACCTCACCGGTCTCCTGCGCGGCATGTACCGAGCTCACCAGCGACTCGAGCTCGGCGAGGCGATTGGTGAACGCGGTGGTGTCGCGGGGTAGCGAGCGCAGGACCTGGGCAGCGCCGGGTGGGCCCGCCCCGCCATCCGGGAGCAGAGGCGGTTCAGGGTGCCGCCCCGGAGCTCGGCGGTCGTCCAATGCGGAGAGCAGAGCCGTCAGACCGGCCGTGACCACCCCGAGCACGACGAACGACAACCAGGGATGCCTCTGTAACCAGCCCAGCCACGAGGGCCAACTCGACTGCTCCGACACGGCGTTCGTGACCAGGCCCACGAGCATCGTGGTGACTGCACCGCCGCCGGCGACGGCAGCGACCGCAATGCCTCGGCGAAGTCTCATGTGTGTGCCCTGCGCGGGCTCTGCATCGCCAATAGCGCGCGCGTGCAAGGGACGCGTCCGCCACAGCGTGACGGAAACCGGACGCCCAGAGCCCTTCTGCGCACGTCAGCAACCCCCCGACTCAGATGCCCTGTCCAATCCCCCAAGCGGAACAGTCACTTGATGCACTGGTCAAGAGCGTCTCCAGGCCACACGGTGCCACCACGGCGACCGCGCCGTGGTGGTGTAGCCCCCCGGCCGGCGCTGGGTCCCGGGCCTGTGATCACCGTGGGCTTCGAACCTTGGGTCACAGCAGCAGGCAGCAGGTTGGGCCTCCCTCAAGCTCAACACGCCGCCGTGGCTGACGGTGCGGGGAGAGCTGAAAGACGCCGTTGACAGCGTCCTTTCCGGTCGAGGACGCGAGGCGGTGATCAACATGTGCCGGGTTCTCTTCCCGTATCGCAACCGTGGGATCAACGCGGCGGCGGCGATCGACGACCGAGTCGAGGCCGTGCGGCGAGTAGCCTGACCGCGCCATGGCGGTGCGCGATGCCGAGCGAACATCCCATCTGGAGCGGAAGAAGGGGCAGTTGTGACCGCACAGTCCATCGAGGTGCCGATCGTCGCCACGGTTGTCGGGGGCCACCTGAAGGTTGGCGACGACTTCCAGGGCGGCGTGGAATCCATCATCCGGCTGCGCCCGGACTACCCCCTCGACACGTTGCAGGGGATCGAGGAGTTCTCGCATCTCCAGGTCACCTGGTACTTCTCCGAGGGCTCACCCAGCGACGTCGCACTGCACGCCCGCAGCCCTCGCAACAACCCGGAGTGGCCGGCGACCGGAACGTTCGTACACCGCAACCACCGGCGCCCCGCCCGTATCGCGACGTCGTTCCCGCGACTGCTCGGAGTGGACGGGCGCGACCTCCGCGTGACGGACCTCGACGCCGTCGACGGCACACCGGTCATCGACTTCGTGGCCGTGTTCAAGGAGATGCTCCCTCGCGGCCCTGTCACTCAGCCGTCGTGGCCGACCGAGATGCTCCAGGACTACTGGAGGGATGCGCGCGAGCGGTGAGCCAGTGCCGGATGGAGGGACGACAGCCATCGTCGGCTCAACGAATCCAGCGCATCAGGGCCCTTAACCTTCACGAGCCTGCACCACTCTCCCGGCAGGGATCACGGCTCTCCCCTCATCCCCCCAACCTCCGAATCTGAGCGACACATCCAGGGAACTGTCACTGAGGGTGCCTTCCTGGACACGGCTTCGTTCACTACGATCACTGCGAGGGCGCGGCAGTCACGTTCATGGGCGGCCACGACTCACGCGCGGCAAGCACGTGCAGTACGGGTAGAGAAGACCACGGCGGGCGGGGCGGACTCTGGATGGCATTAAACCGCGAGGTCCATCAGGGCCGTTACGGTGAGGTGTTCTTCCAGGCAATCGTTACCGCCGCCGGGATGACCGCCCAGAAGTTACAAGAAGACGACTACATGATGGACTTCTTCGTCGGGCACCCTGGACCGCTTGGGCGACTGAAGAACCCCATGATCGGTGTACAAGTGAAGTGCACCCGGAAAGCGCGGGTAGGCCGCTCGACCGTCACCCACAGCATGAAGAGCAAGTACTACAACGAACTTGCGAAGCCTGCATCCGAGTGGGCGCTTCCCACGTTCTTGGTGGTCGTCCTGGTACCTGATGATGCCGACGCCTGGATGGACGCATCGGATGAGCGGCTGGCTCTACACCAAGCCGCCTACTGGACGTGCCTCCATGACCAGCCGCAGCGTCACGACCTCGAGAAAGACTCACCGGTCACGGTGTCAGTGCCGCGTGAGAACCTGCTCAGCAAAGATGCTCTTGTGCAGATGTTCGCTCTGGCGGATCGCCTGCGCACGCAGGGGCGGGGGGTGCCGGTCCAATGACGCAGAAACAACTACCGGAGCAAGCTCTGCGGTCCCTGAGCCCTGAGCTCCTGCGTCGCTACCTAGATGCCCAGGGCTGGTATCTCGCCGATGACCAGCAGCGCGCTGAGGTCTGGGCGACGCAGCTGCCGGACGGCGTCATGGATGTCCTGCTCCCCAAGGATCCGCGCCTCGCCGACTACGTACGGCAGCTGCGCTACCTGTTCGACACCTTGGCCATCGTCGAAGATCGAGAGCCATCGACGATCCTCCGAGACATCGGGCAAGCCCAGACCGATGTGCACTACGTACGGCTCCTGCCTGAGGGACTCGCCTCTGGCACGGTTTGGCTTTCCGAAGGCAGCCGGGCTGTGGCCAGTCTGAGGGACCTGTTCGTCAGTGCCACCTACCGGGCCACCACCTGGCTCGAGAACCAGCAGCCGCGGCCAGTTGAGCCTGGCCGTAAGCCGAATCAGGTGTACGAGTTCCTCAGCCGCCGTGTCCTCCTGGGGCTGGCTCAGCCAGGCAGTTACATCCTGACTGCTGAAGTGCCGCTCAATAGCGGAGTGCCCGAGCAGCTCCCACTCGATGCCCAGGGTCGCTACGGCGGGACTCCTCTCGCCCGGCGAGTCTCCACTGCTTTCTACGAAGGTGCTGCTGCCGCGCATGCGGCAGCCGAACATGCAGTGATCAACCCGGGCGACCTTTCAGTCTTCGCCGAGCACGCCGAACGTGGTCTATCGGCGAACGTCTGTGAAGCACTGGCTGAGCTCTCCTCCCATGGGAAGGTGCCCTTCGAGCTACGGACCGCGTGGGCGAGCAGCCTGCCCATGGAACAGCCTTCGGGGATCCTCCGGTTCCAAACCGACCTCATTGGGCAACTGCAGCTTGGTGCGGAGTACCTCCGTGACCGCTTCGGGCGGCAGGGGGTGTCCGTTCGGGGGTTCGTGACCAAGATGGAGCGGGGAACCACCACCGGGCCGGGTTCGGTGATCCTGTTGGGTCGGCCAGACGACCAGCCCACTAGCCGCGCCATGAGGGTCCACGTCGAGTTGGCCGCTGAGGACTACGACCGAGTTGGCCGAGCGCATCTGGACGGGCAGGAAGTACTGGTCCAGGGCGACCTGGAACGATTCGGTAATCGCTGGAACCTCGTCCGGGTCCAGAGCTGCACTGTCGAAGAGATCCGGGACTGAGTAGCCTCAGCGTCCGCGATTCCCGCAGCACCCTGCCATCGGCATCCAGTAGAGATTACTGTTGATCACGGTACGTACATGGCAGGGAGGCGGCATGCCCATCGGCGGAGTCGGCGACGGCAGACCACAGCCTGTGGCCCCTGGCGTCTATCCGGTTGGGGTAAAGCTGGAGGAGCTGGCTCCGGGAGCGTGCATCACTGGCCTCAGCGCTTCCGGCCCCGTCACCGTGGTACGAGCGGACTGGCGCGGCAGCAGCGCGATGGAGGTCGTCTACCGAGACGATTCCGGCGCCTTCGGCAGCGTGTTTCTGTACCGAGAACACGAGGCGAACCTCACCCTGCACGCGCCCACCGCCCGCACCGGATTCACAGGCGATCCTTCTGCCTTCCGTCTGGCTGCTGAAGCCCTACGGCTCCGCATGGCGGGGCTCTTCGACCCCATGCTGGCTGTCACCACCTCCGACCTTGAGCCACTGCCTCACCAGATCCGCGCTGTCTACGGCGAGCTGCTGCCGCGAACACCGCTGCGTTTCCTGCTCGCAGACGACCCGGGCGCCGGCAAGACCATCATGGCCGGGCTGTACGTGAAGGAATTGCTGCTCCGCGGTGACCTGGAGCGCTGCCTGATCGTCGCCCCCGGCTCACTGGTCGAGCAGTGGCAAGACGAACTGTTCGACAAGTTCGGACTGCGGTTCGAGCTGCTCACCCGTTCCCTCGCCGAATCAACTCCGGACAGCAGCGTCTTCGAGCACCACCCCCGGCTGATTGCCCGCATGGATCAGCTGTCGCGATCGGAGGAGCTCCTGGAGCAGCTCCACGATTCGGACTGGGACCTGGTGGTCGTGGATGAGGCCCACCGGATGTCTGCACGCTGGTTCGGCAACGAGCTCAAGACCACCAAGAGATACCAGCTCGGGCAGTTGCTGGGCCGTATCGCCCGTCACCTGCTCCTCATGACCGCAACCCCGCACGCCGGCAAGGAAGACGACTTCCAACTCTTCCTCGCCCTGCTCGACTCGGACCGATTCGAGGGCAAGTACCGCGAGGGAGTCCACACGCTCGACACGGGTGGTCTGATGCGTCGCATGGTCAAGGAGGATCTGCTTACCTTCGAAGGCAAGCCTCTCTTCCCTGAGCGCCGCGCCTACACCGTTCCGTACGAACTGTCTCCTGCCGAGCACGAGTTGTACGAGGCTGTCACTCAGTACGTCCGCAACGAGATGAACCGCGCAGACAGGCTCCGGGCGGCTGGCGACGGGCGCCGGGGGAACACCGTCGGCTTCGCCCTCACCGTTCTCCAACGCCGTCTGGCTTCTAGCCCCGAGGCGATTCTCCGGTCCCTGCAGCGGCGCCGTGAACGCCTGGTCCGTCGCCATCAAGAGATGCTGGCGGGTCCCACCGGGCGCGCCCGATCGGAAGACCCTGAGCTCACCCGTCGTCTGAGCGCCATGAACGGCGATGACGACTGGCAGGAACGTCTCGACGACCTGGATGGCAACGAACTCGAAGAACTGGAAGAGGAAGTCCTGGACGCGGCCACCGCAGCCCGGACCGCCGCCGAGCTCACGGTCGAGATCAACCAGCTCGGTGAACTGGTCCGGCTAGCCTCACAGGTCCGGCTCTCCGGCACCGACCGCAAGTGGAGCGAGCTGCGCACCCTGCTGCAAGATCGGGACGAGATCCGCGATCACGACGGCAATCCCCGCAAGATCATCATCTTCACCGAGCACCGGGACACCCTCAACTATCTCGTGGAGCGCATCCGCAGTCTGCTCGGCCAGAACGAGGCGGTCCAACTGATTCACGGAGGCGTACGGCGCGAGGAGCGCCGCCGAGTCCAGGAGCTGTTCACCCAGGAGCGCGATGTCCGTGTCCTCGTGGCCACGGACGCCGCCGGCGAGGGCCTCAACCTGCAGCGCGCCCACCTGATGGTCAACTACGACCTGCCATGGAACCCCAATCGGATCGAGCAGCGCTTCGGCCGTATCCACCGAATCGGCCAGACCGAGGTGTGCCACCTGTGGAATCTCGTCGCCGCCGACACCCGTGAGGGCGCCGTCTTCCAACGCCTCCTGGACAAGATCGAACACCAGCGTCGCGCCTACCGTGGACAGATCTTCGACGTGCTCGGCGAAGCCTTCGAGGAACAGCCATTGCATCGGCTACTCATGGAAGCTGTCCGCTACGGCGATCAGCCCGAAGTTCGGGCCCGCCTGGACGAGGTCATTGACAGCACAGTCGGCGAAGGGCTCGACGAGCTGCTCGCGGAGCGGGCCCTTCACAGCGATCTCCTGGGCGAAACCGAGGTGGCCGAGACCCGGCTGCGGCTGGAAGAGGCTCGTGCCCGACGGCTTCAGCCTCACTATGTCGAGGCATTCTTCCGGGCGGCATTCACAGAACTCGGCGGTCGACTCGCGAAACGGGAGGCCGGCCGGTTCGAGATCACGAATGTACCGACTGTGCTGCTGAACCGTTCACCGCACCGTGGGCTGGCGGCCCCGGTGCTGCGTCGCTACGAGCGAATCGTTTTCGACCGCGAGCTGATCCGCCGACAGGGCCGCGCGGAGGCGGCCCTACTCGCCCCGGGCCACCCCCTGATGGATGCACTCGTGGATGCCACAGTCGAGCGGCACGCAGCCGTGCTCAAGGCCGGCAGTGTCCTCATCGACCGCGCCGACCCCGGCCGGAATCCGCGCCTGCTCGTCGCACTCACCCAGGAGATCACCGACGGACGTCCTCGCTCGAGAGTCGTCAGCAAGCGCTTCGACTTCGTCGAGCTCACCTCCGACGGCTCGGCGATCCCCGCCGGCCCTGCCCCCTACCTGGACTACGACCCTCCAACTGAGGAAGAAGCAGACCCGGTGGCGGAGGAAGCCGCCCGGTTCGCCGGACAGCCCTGGCTGGCCGATGGGCTGGAGGAGACGGCCATCGCCTGGGCCGCCGACCACGCGGTCCACGATCATCTGCGGTCTGTACGAGACCGGGTCGTGCCGGAGATCCGGCGCACCCGTGAACAGGTGCGACAGCGCCTCACTCAAGAGATCGACTTCTGGTACGCCCGTCATCTCGAGCTCCTCGACGCGCAAAGCCAGGGGCGCAAGCTGAAACTGCGCCCCGAGACCGCGCTACGCCGCGCGAGCGACCTGGAGGAACGGCTCAAGCGACGGCTGCACGAGCTGGATCTCGACGAACGTCTCCTGCCTCGTCCGCCTCGGGTGGCGGGTGGGGCGCTGGTGCTGCCCCAGGGGCTTGTCGATCGCCTACTCGGTCGACGGCTTGACTCTGCGGCGGTCACTGCTGCTGTGCGAGACACAGCTGCCGTCGAACGTCGAGCCGTCATGGCGGTGATCGACGCCGAGCAGCGCCTCGGCCGCCAGCCCGAAGAGATGCCGCCCAACAACAAGGGCTTCGACCTCCGGTCCTGGACGGCAGACGGCAGCGGCCTGCTGCACTTGGAGGTCAAGGGCCGGATCGCCGGAGCCCAGGACTTCACGATCACCCGCAACGAGGTGCTGCACGCCAAGAACGTCGGCGATCAGTACCGCCTCGCTTTGGTGTCGGTCTCCCCCGACGGGCCGGAGAACGACGAGGTGCGGTATCTGACCCAGCCGTTCCGCGAGACGAGTACGGACGACTTCAATGTGACCAAGTTCGTCTTCCACTGGAAGCGCATGTGGGAGCAGGGCGCGCACCCTCACTGACGCCTGTCACACCAGGGCAAAGCTGGATCAGCCGAAGGCAGAACGCTTGTCAGCAACACAGGCCATACTTGACGACTGAGCTGAGCGTTCCACGGACGTCTCTAGCCACCCCGCACCACCAGCCTCGCCCGAAGAGAAGAGCGCCCCGCATGACGACCACGCCCAAGCGCAAACTGATCGAGGTTGCGCTGCCGCTGGAAGCGATCAACCGCGAATCCGCGCGGGAGAAGTCCATCCGGCACGGGCACCCGTCGACGCTTCACCTGTGGTGGGCCCGTCGCCCGCTCGCCGCGTGCCGAGCGGTGCTCTTCGCCCAGCTTGTGGACGACCCTTCCTCTCACCCGGACAAGTTCCCGACGGAGGAGGCGGTTGCTGCCGAGCGCCAGCGGCTGTTCCGCCTCATTGAACGGCTTGTGGTGTGGGAGAACACCACGGACGACGCACTGCTGCGCGAGGCCCATGAGGAGATCCTGAAGTCCACGGACGGTAATCCGCCCCCGATCCTCGACCCTTTCGCCGGCGGCGGCTCCATCCCGCTCGAAGCCCAACGTCTGGGCCTTGAGGCTCACGCCTCGGACCTCAACCCCGTGCCGGTACTCATCAACAAGGCGCTAATCGAGATCCCACCGAAGTGGGCTGGCCAGCCGCCAGTGTTCCCAGGCGCGGCGGATGAAAAACTCGGTAAGGGCGAGCGCGCGGATGGCATGTGGCCAAAAGCCACAGGTTTGGCCGAGGACGTGCGCCGCTACGGCAAGTGGATGCGCGACGAGGCGGAGAAGCGGATCGGCCACCTGTACCCGAAGGCCGAGCTCGAAGACGGCGAAGAGGCCGACGTTATCGCTTGGATCTGGGCGAGAACCGTGAAGTGCCCAAACCCCGCATGTGGAATCCAGATGCCGCTGGTCAAATCCTGGTGGCTTGGAAAGAAGAAGGATAAGGAAGCTTACGTCGTTCCGCGGGTTCAAGATGGCCACGTTGTATTTGAAATCGGACACGATGCCAAGCAAGCCCCAAAGAAAGATACGGACGGCACCGTTCGACGCACAGGCGCGGTATGTATCGGCTGCGGCGAAGCTGTGCCCCTGAAACATGTTCGTGATGAGGGCAAGGCTGACCGGATGGGCCAACAACTGATGGCGATCGTTGCGGAAGGTAATCGTCGTCGGATCTATCTGCCGCCCAACGAGAAGCATGAGCAAGCAGCGCAAATTCCCCGCCCGGACAACGTTCCGGATACAGAGCTCCCCAAGGCAGCCCTGGGCTTCCGCGTGCAGGGCTACGGCATGACCCACCATGCCGACCTCTTCACCAGCCGCCAGCTCGCTGCGCTGACCACATACAGCACCCTCGTGCGAGAGGCCCGAACTCTCGCACATAGGGACGCAGCCGAATCCGGATTGCCGTCAGGGGCGGGGCTGGAAGCAGGCGGCAAGGGCGCCGAGGCATACGCGGACGCGGTAGCGACTTATCTAGCATTCGCCGTCAGTCGCACTTCTGACTATTGTTCCACAATTACCACCTGGGCTAGCAACCCACAGATGGAGATCCTGCGGGGAGCATTCTCTCGCCAAGCCGTGCAGATGACGTGGGATTTCGCTGAGGGGAACGTCTTCGGCCCGTCTTCGGGAACTCTGGAAATCATGATTCCTGCCGTTTGCAAACCCCTTGAAAGACTACCCGCAAAGGGTTCATCTTCCGTCACCCAGCGCGACGCCTCGACGCGGCCATTTACCGGGGTCCTCGTTTCCACGGATCCGCCATATTACGACAATGTCGGCTATGCCGACCTCTCGGACTTCTTCTACGTTTGGCTCCGGTCAACGCTTGGAACCACAATGCCGAGCATTCTCGGAACCATGCTCACACCCAAGCGTGAAGAACTAGTTGCGGACCCTTTCCGGCATAATGGGAAAGCTGAAGCCGAGAAATTCTTCGAGTCCGGATTCGACCGAATCTTCGAGAGGATTCGAATCGACGCATATCCGGATGCCCCAATTTCAGTCTTCTACGCCTTCAAGCAATCCGAGACTGATGATCACGGCGAAGCATCGACAGGCTGGGAAACCCTGCTAGCTGGCCTGCTTCGCTCAGGCTGGGCCGTGACTGGGACTTGGCCGGTTCGCACCGAAAGAGCCGGTAGGACGCGCCACAATGCAAGCAATGCCCTAGCTTCCTCGATTGTTCTTGCTTGCCGGCCTCGGCCGGAGAGCGCTGAAACGACCACTCGAAGCGCCTTCCTCACCGCCCTCAAAGACGAGATGCCGGAGAAGCTCGGCGAGCTTCAACAAGGCGCAATCGCTCCGGTCGACCTAGCCCAGGCGGCTATCGGCCCCGGCATGGCCGTCTTCTCCCGCTACGCCCAGGTTCTTGAGTCCGATGGAAAGCCGATGAGCGTGCGTTCCGCGCTAATCCTCATCAACCAGGCCCTCGACGAAGTCCTGTCCGAGCAAGAAGGCGACTTCGACTCCGACACCCGGTTCTGCGTCCAATGGTTCAAGAACTTCGGCTGGAACGAAGGCTCCTTCGGCGACGCCGACAACCTTGCCCGCGGCCGCAACACTTCCGTCGAGGGCGTCCAACGCGGTGGTGCCTTCCGAGCCGTCGCCGGCAAGGCAAAACTGCTGCCCTTCTCTGAGCTGCCCTCCGACTGGCATCCAGAGACCGACGAGCGCATCAGCCTCTGGGAGGTCGTCCTGCACCTCGCGAAGGCCCTGGACGAAGAAGGCGGGGACGCCGCAGCCCGCCTCATGGCAGCCGCTCGCGCCCGCGTCGACATGGACGTCGCCCAGGAGCTGGCATATCTGCTTTTCGCCATCTGCGAGAAGCGCGGCCTGGCTCAGGACGCGATCCTTTTCAACGGCCTCGGCCAATCCTGGTCCGATCTGACCGCTGCTGCGCGCAAGCAGGCGGCCTCCGCTCCGAAGCTAATTCAGGACGGGTTCACGTTCGACGAGGAATAGCAGCTGCGAGACGTAGCACGATAGACATCAACACCAGAAGGACGACAAGGACGGGGACGAGGACAGGCGATGGCAATCAGCAACCGGGACCGTGTGAATCGCGGGTTCGAGCTGTTGGCGCAGGGACTGGAGCCCTTCGTCGACGAGATCATGACAGCCGCCACGCCCGACGGGAGCGACTGGATCAAGGTCCTCGAGGCTCGCGATACCCAGAAGTTCGGAACGAACCGGGTCTACGCCAAGTCTGACCCAGCTGTACTCCTCAAGGTCATCACCGAGGAGTGGCGGGCGGGGTTCAAGGACAAACTCTCCCGCGGTGAGCAGTCCATCGCCTCCCTCCTCCGCGATCATCGCAACAAGTGGGCGCACAACGAGCGGTACAGCCCCGAAGATGCCGCGCACGTCCTCGACCTGGTCGAGCGGTTGCTGGCGGCGGCCGGTGACACCGAGCGGGCAGCAGCTGCACGCAAGGAGAAGCAGAACCTCCTGCGGGCCATGTACGAGACCGAGACCCGCGAGGCGGTAAAGGAGTCGGCCCGGGCAGCGGTAGGCGTCCCCGGCTTGGTCAGGGGCCAGAGCATCAAACCCTGGCGCGAGATCATCCGCCCACACCGCGATGTGGCCTCCGGAAACTACGCCTCCGCTGAGTTCGCCGCCGACCTGGATGGCGTGAAGCGCAACGAGGGTAGCGAGGAATACACCGACCCTGTCCGGTTCTTCGAGCGCACCTACCTCACCGAGGGACTGTGTGACCTGCTCACCCGGGCGGCGCGACGACTCTCCGGCGACTCCAACGCCAGCCCCGTTATCAACCTCCAGACCAACTTTGGTGGGGGCAAAACCCACTCGATGCTGGCGTTGTACCACCTAGCGTCCGGGACTCCGCTCGCCGATTTCCCGCAGGAGCTCCACGACTTGATCGCGGACTCTGGTGTCGCCTGGGACTCCGTAGGCGAGGTGAAGCGGGTCACCCTCGTCGGCAATCGGATCCGGCCTGCCAAGGGAGACCTCAAGGACGACGGCACCCACGTCAACACGCTCTGGGGCGAGCTCGCCTGGCAGCTCGGCGGGCGGGAGGCGTACGACCGGATCGCGGAGGACGACGAAGCCGGCACGAACCCCGGCCGGGCACTGCAGGAGTTGATCGCCGACTACGGCCCCTGCCTCATCCTCATCGACGAATGGGTCGCCTACGCACGTGAGTTGTACGGCAAGGATGACCTGCCCGCCGGCACCTTCGACAGCCAGTTCACATTCGCCCAGACCTTGACCGAATCGGTCAAGGCGGTCCCCGGCGCACTTCTCGTCGTCTCCATTCCGGCATCGCACAAGGCGGACGGCAGCGACGCAGACTCGACCGGCGCCAGTGATCTGGAGATCGGTGGTCTGCATGGTCAGGCCGCCCTCAAGCGGCTGCAGAATGTCGTACGCCGCGTGGCCGACCCCTGGCAGCCGGCCACCGCCGAAGAGTCCTTCAGGATCGTTCGACGCCGACTCTTCGAAGCGACCGACGCCGACAGCAAGGTTGAAATCGCTGCTGTGGCAAGGCAGTTCGTCGAGTTCTACCGCTCGAAGCAGGGCGAGTTCCCCCGCGAATGCTCCGAACCGGCGTACGAGGACCGGATCAAGGCCGCCTACCCGATACACCCCGAGCTCTTCGACCGCCTCTACAAGGACTGGTCGACCCTGGAACGGTTTCAGCGCACCCGCGGCGTGCTGCGCATGATGAGCACCGTCGTCCACGCGCTGTGGGCAGCGAACGACCCAGGGCCCCTCATCATGCCCGGCTCGATCCCGCTCCAGGATGCGAAGGTCGTCAGCGAGCTCAACCAGTACCTCGACGACGAGTGGAAAGTCATCATCTCCACCGACGTCGACGGAGACGGGTCCGTCCCCGTCCGGATCGACGAGGAGCGCACAACCTTCGGCCAGCGGCGGCTCACCCGCCGGCTCGCCCGCACGGTGTACTTCGGCTCAGCACCTACCCTGCGCAGCGATCACAAGGGCATCGACCGGCAATATGTGTGGCTGGGTACGGCCGTACCCGGCGACACGATCGGGAATTTCGGCTCCGCCCTCGACTTGCTCAGTCAGCGCACCACGTTCTTCTACCCGGAAAGCGGGCGCTACTACTACAGCACCCAGGCGTCCATCACGCGCCATGTTCAGGATGCAGCAGAGGCGCTGCGCGACCGTCCCGAGGAAGTCTGGGCGGAGATCGCCGACCGCCTCAACCGGACCCAGAGGCAGCCCTCCGGAGACTTCGCTCGGGTTCACACTGCCCCGGATGGCACCGCTGACGTGCCGGACCTGGAAGAGGCCCGGCTGGTCCTCCTGCACCCCAAGTTCTTCCACAGCAAGGGGGAAAAGGACACCAAGGCACTGGAGTTCGTCAAGAAGTGCCTCAAGCAGCGCGGCACTGCCACGCGGGTGAACGTTAACCAGCTGGCGTTTCTCGCTCCTGATGATCGGCGCCTCGAGGAGCTCGAAGACGCCGTACGCGATTACCTTGCATGGAAGGACGCGTACGCGCAGCGAGGGGAAGCCGGACTGAACCTCACTGCGCAGCAGGCCGGACTCGCCGAGAGCCGGTGCGCCCAGGCGGACGAGACGGTCAACCTGAGGATCGCGGGCACGTACACCTGGTTGATCGTGCCGAAGCAGCCACAGGGCGACAAGGAGTACGTACTCGGCCCGATCCGCTGCGAAGGCAGCGAAGACAGGCTCGCTGTACGGGCTTCCAAGGTGCTGGTGAGCGCAGGCCAGTTCACCACGGTGTTCGGTGCGCTCAACATCCGGCTGGACCTCAACTCCCACTTGCGGCCAGTCTGGGAGTCCGGACACATCTCGCTCGGTGCACTGTGGAACTACTACCGCAAGCATCCCTACCTGATGCGACTTCGGGACCGGTCCGTACTTGAACAGGCCGTGCTGTCCGTACTGTCGGAGGGAATCACCTGGGAAGCCGAGGGATTCGCGCTCGCCGAGGGATACGACGAAGCAAGCGGCACGTACGTCGGTCTCTCTCTGCCCATGCAGGATTCCTTCGGTCTGCCAACCGACGCCACCCTGCTCGTCAAGCCCGAGCAGGCGAACGAGCAGCGGCAAAGAGATCTGGCCGAGGCGGCTCGTAGAACAGCAGAACGTGAGGCCGCTGCGCGGGCAGCCAGCGATTCGTCAACAACCGATGACGCCGACACCTCCAGTGAGGGCAACCCCGCCGACGTCCCCACGAGGCAAGCGACTCCACCTGCTCCGGAGCCAGAGCCGATCCGGAACGTCCGTTTCTTCGGCTCGTATCCAGTGGATGCAGAGCGCAGCGGTCGTGACTTCGCAAAGTTCGTCGAGGAGATCCTTCCGCACCTGCGGTCTGCTCCTGGGGCCGAGGTACGTATTCGCCTGGAGATCGAGGCGCACAGCAAGGACGGCTACTCGGACGACAAGGTCCGAGTTGTCACCGAAAATGCCCGCACCCTGAAGTTCGAGCAGTACGGCTTCGAGGACGAATAGCCCAGACGATGCGCTCGGCGGCCGCGAATCTTGGACCCACGGCCGCCGAGTGCACGGCTCTCTGCCCAGTCACCAATGACCGGCGAGATAACGGGCTCTTCGCAGTTGAAGGTGTAGCCGCGGGGCGTGCGGTGCGCGCGTCGGTGGCCGGGTAGGGGTCGACGTTTCTTCCGTGATGGAGACTCTTGCGCCGCTCACCCCAACTACCCTCAGCTGCCAGGAGTCACGACAGGGGCGGGCGATGGACAACGAGATTCAGCTGATCAGTGACGGCGATGGACTTGGGGTCATCGGGAGCCCGGCGGATGTCGAGCGCTTCCTCGCCTCGGAGGGACTGTTGTCGTTGTCGAAGGACCTCGGATTGCGAAGGCTCGGACCTCTCCTCCGTATCGGGGCTGGCGTCGCCCAGGCAGGTTCCGAAATCGCTGCCCACTCAAGTCGCTGGCTGAAACTGACCGAGGAGTCCGCGCATCTTTACAAGAAGTACGGGCTGATGGAGAGCAAGACGCCAGGCGTCAGCTACGCGATGGTGGGGAAACCGGGCTCAATCAAGTCATGGCTCCAGATCGCGGAGGGGCCCGGCTCGTTCCTGACCAACCCGGCGATTCTCTCTGGTGCCGCGGGGATCATGGCGCAGCTCGCGAGGCAGCATGAGATGAACGAGATCAAGAGATATCTCGCGACGATCGACAAGAAGGTCGACGACGTGCTCCGCGACCAGAAGAACTCCGAGTTGGCGAGAGTGATCGGGGCGGGCTTCGACATCGAGTCCGCCATGACCGTTCGGGAGCAGACGGGTCGGGTCGACGCGATCACGTGGTCGACGGTGCAGGGCAGGACCCATACGATCACAGACGCCCTGGGGTGGACGTTGCTTCAGCTCGACGCACTCGCGGAGAGGGTGGAGAGCACGACCAAGATCGGTGATCTCGCCAGGACTGCCGAGGAAGCAGAGTCCGAGGTCCGGGAGTTGCTCATCGTTCTGGCTCATTGCTTCGAACTGCAGGACGCGCTCGACGTGCTGCGACTGGACCGGGTGCTGGACGAGTCTGCGAACGAGCTGGACGGGCATCGCCTTGCGCTGAATGCTGACCGGCAGAAGCGGCGGGAACGCATCTCACGGGAGACCGAGCACCTGATGGCCCGCATGGATGCGGCTGCCGGTACAGCCGACTCGAATGTGCTGCTGCACTCGACCACGTCCCGGGCTGTGGTGGGCTCGATCAACCGTGTCGGGATCGCCGTCGATGACTTCCACGGGCCGCTCGGAATCGAGTGCGGGCGGCATTCGTTGGAGGCGACACGCTGGTGGGACGCGGCCCGGGACCCGGGGCAAGTGAAGAACGCGGCCGCGGAGGTGGGTCGCAACCCGCTCGTCAGAGTGGGTATAGCGGGTCTCAGTCTGGGGGCGGCGGTTTTGGCGAAGAACGCGAAGAAAATTGGGTAAGTGAGCGTCAGCCGTATGCGCTCTCGGGTTGGACTGGACAAGCGAGTCCCTCCCGCTGGGTATGCCTCGACGGGCTCGACTCGGCTCGGCGATCGCCGCACGCCCCGCGGCTACACCCTCAACTGCGAAGAGCCAGATAACGGTTGTTACAGGGGCGCGCTCGATTCATGGCTGGTCAGCACTTTGGCCAGCCGATCTTCGAATGAGCTCCCCTCGACACGCTGCTTTTCCGGGCCGACGAACTGCCGCCACCGCGACGGATGCCTCGGCGTGCCAGCGACCATCCAGACCTTCCGTAGACCACGGCCATCCACGTGCATACGCACCCATGCGGCCTGCTCCTTGAGAAGTCTTCCCACGACACCGGTGATCCTCCCGGTACCCCAGGCGAACAGAACCTCATCAGCCCCTTCGATCGCTTCGGACAGCTGCCGACGGGACCTTTCGAGGTCCTGCTCCGTCACGATGAGGCTGGCCAGCTGTGTCTGGTCCTTGGACTGGAGATCGATCAGATTGGCCAACCTCAGCTCAGTGCAGCCGGTCAGCGGTAGCGCGGCTAGCAGATTGCGGTGCGAGATCGTATCCACTGCGGGACGCAGGGGCGGGTTGAGCAAAATCGCGCACAGCATCCGCTGATCGGCTCCGGAAACAGCGACCGGGGCGGTCATGGCACCTCAATCGTGGCAGTCTTCAGCCGGACGAACTGCCGACTCCTGATGGTACGACGCCCACCAATTGCGCAGGTCGGCGAGTTCTGAAACGTCACCGATGGGCGAGTGCCAGGTAGTCGCCGAGGGTCTTCGTGGTAGGTGAACGTCCGCGACATACAGGACCGGCATCACAATCAAGGTGACCATCGTCCAGACCTGGACCGGGTTGTTCCGGTTATTGCTGGTGCTGGTGCTGGCGATGGCGGTCGCCTTGTCAACGGCGCTCATGACAAAGTGGCGCTATGACGGTCGACGAGCTGTTGAGTCTGCTTGGCTCGGTGCGCCGTGCGCAGATCGGCAACCGCCGTGCCCCTCACAAGCCGCTGCTCCTGCTGTGGTTGCTCGGGCGGTACACCGCTTACGGCAGCACCACGGTTACGTACGACGAGGCCGAAGAGTCAGTCAGCCGCCTGATCAACGACTTCGGGCCTGCGGTGCTGAGCCGGCCGAGGGCGCGGGAACGGGCCGCGATGCCGTTCGTGCACCTGGAGCGGGATCTCTGGGACCTGCGGGGGAACGACGGCGAGCCCATCGGGTCAGATGCCCCCGAGCGCGGGAGCTGGCTCCGCAAACAGGGGGCTCACGGTCGACTCCACCCGCGTATCGAGCACCTACTGGCCGACCCCGCCACCCTCGCAAGCGCAGCCCGCCTTCTACTCGACCAGCACTTCACTCCCGCTCTCGAAGGACCCATCTGCGCGGCTGCCGGTCTCGATCTGACCTCCGTCGAGGACGCGGCGTACCAGCTGGTCGCGAAGAAGAAGCGGGCACGCCGAGGCGGCTTCGCCGAGGAGGTTCTGCAGGCGTACGCCTTCGCCTGCGCGATGTGCGGGTTCGACGGAGCGCTGGGCCGTAACCCGGTCGGGCTCGAAGCCGCCCATGTCCGATGGCACAGCCAGGACGGGCCGGACGAGGTGAACAACGGGCTGGCACTGTGCGCGCTCCACCACGCGCTCTTCGACCTCGGAGTACTCGGTCTGACGGCCAACCTGGACATCCAGGTGTCTCAGCTGTATGTAGCCCGCAGTCCGGCCGGGCAGGCCATAGACACCCTCCACGGCCTCCCCCTCGCCACACCCCGGCCTGGGCAACCAGCCGTCTCCGCGGACTTCGTCATCTGGCACGGTCTCCAGGTCTTCAAGCGGACCAGCACTCAGACCGCCGCGTAGATCATCGAGCTCGTCGTCGCTGCAGAGGAACCGGGGCGAGGTAGTCGGCTTCCGCTGAGCCGTCCCCTTCGATGGCCGCAATCTGGCGCTCGAGCGCCTTGACGTTCTCCGCGTTGTTGACGGTGGCGACCCCTTGGACTGTGACGGCCAGAGGGTCGGAGATCAGTGCCGCCTTGCGCTCACGGAGGACCTCGGTGGCCACGGCCTGGAGTGCGCCGAGGCGCTGGTAGCGGATGTCCAGCTCAGCGCGGTCGGCTTCGCCCAGTTCGGAGCGGAGGTAGGCGTATTCGGCGTCGGTGAGCGTCACGGTGTCTCGGCCTTGGTACGGCGGGGCTGGCGGGGCGGTTCCGGGGCCCAGGCGTCGGGGTGAGTGATCTGGTCGGCGATTGCTGAGTTGGTGATCTCCGTGCCCGGCTGGAGAAGCAGGGTCTCGTGCGAAGCGGGGTCGGTGACGAAGACCGCTGCGGCGAGGGTGCGGGCCGCGGGCATCAGAGGACCTTCGCGGTGATGTGGATGTCCGGGACGTACAGGATGGGCATGGCGACCGCGGCGCCCTTCGTCCAGACCTGGACCGGGTCGTCCTGAGAGCCCTGGGTGATGACGATGCCGGGGGCGTCCTCACGGGTGATCGCCGGGTTGGTACCGGAGGACAGGACCAGGGACTCGGCGGTGACGCCGTACTGGGTCTCCGCCCAGGACTGCGGGTTCGGCGGGAGGAGGATCCAGCGGTCCTCGGGGATGACGCGCTGGTAGGTGTCGTCGACGGAGATCTGGACGTCGTAGACGGTGATCGGCGGGAGGTTGTAGCGGGCGCGGACGACCTCGACCTCGTTCGGGGCGAGGACCGCGGTGGGGGTCGTCGAGCCGTTCACGCTGCCGTAGTACGCCGCCCGGTAGGCGTCGTTCGCAGCGAGGGTCGCGCGGGCCTTGTACGAGGTGATGACGCGGGCCGGGAGCGGGGCACCGATGGAGCGGAGGTACTCGATCCATCGGAGTTCATCGGCGAGGGAGTCGCTGGTCGGGTCGGACCAGGGCTTCGCTGCCGTGGGCATGTTGGCTGCCGGGACGCCGAAGTCAGCTTCCAGATGGAGGCCGTTCTCACCGTTGAGGGTGAAGATCCCGTCGGTGAGGAGGTCGCCGGCGGCCAGTTCCATGCGGTTGTGGATCGACTCGACGTGACGCTCGATGTCGTCGTAGAGCAGCTCGACGAACTCCGTGGCGTCGGCGCCGCGGGAGGTGTCGAGAAGGATCTGTTCGAGTTCGCCGATCAGCAACTTCTGGCCGAGTGGCGGGAGCATGCCCTCCGTGATGATCTTCTCGGCCTGGCGGCGGGCCACGGCGGTCTGGGCGTCGTACGCGCGGAACTTCGCGGCGTTTACGCGGCGCTTGCTGCTCCTGATCCTGAACTTGACGGAGTTCAGGCGCCGTTCGGGCATGACCGTGCGGGTCAGCTCGTAGTCGGCTGGAGTGGTCATGGTGCGGGCGAAGGCGTTGATGTCGGCGGCGTCGATGTCGCGCAGCAGGGTGTCGAGCATGGTCAGTGCGGCTCCTCAGATGAAGTGGATCTGCGCGGTCGACTGGGCGATGTCCGCCGGGTTGAGGCCGCCGGGGATGTGAGCGGCCGCGATGACGCCGTGCCACAGCAGGGCCGCCCCGGCGCGAGTACTGGTCGGGGCGAAGGGGACTTCGGCGAGCAGGACGCCGGTGAAGGCGGCGCGGCCGTCAGTGGCGGCCTTGTCCCACGGTCCGTACAGGCCGGTGGCGGTGATGCGGCCGAGCGGGATGCCGGAGAGGAAGGTGTTGCGCGCCTGGAGGAGGCTGCTGGGCCTGTAGTGCGTGCCGCTCGTGAACAGGGCGATGTCGAGGGTGACGGTGAGCGGGGTGTCGAGTCCGTGCCGGGAGGCCAGCCAAGGGCGGTCCGCGGTGGTGGATTCGGAGTAGGTGATCGGCTGAAGATCCACGCCGGGTTCCTTCGGGCAGGCCGGGCGAGCGGCGAGTCCGTACGGTCACCGGGCGGTGCCGTCGTCCGCGGGTGGGTGGCGGGGCGCGGTCCCCGTGTGGCGTCAGGTGTTGCTGAGGTGGCCGCGGCGGCGGGCGATGTCCAGGCCCAGCGAGCCGGGGCGTGAAGGAGTTCCGCCAGTGCGCGGCGGGATGCCGCCGGACGGGCTGCCCGAGGGCGGGAGCGGCGCGGGAGTCGAGGGCTGCTGCTGGCCGAAGAGTTCGGGGCGGCGCTGCTTCAGGTCCTCGGCTGCCTGAGTGAGGGCGGCCGTGTCGGCGTCGAGGTCTGCGGCTCGGCTGAGCAGGAGGACGGCGTCGTCCAGGTCGTTGCCGGTGGCGCCGAGACCGACGAGAAGTGCCCGGCGGGCGGCGTCCCGTTCGCGGGCTACGGCAGCCGACTCACGCTGCTCGGCCTGCCGTTCGCGTTCGGCGGCGGTCTGCTCGCGGCGCTCGACCTCGGACAGCTGGGCCTGTTCGGCGTCCTTGCGCTCCTGCTCGGCCTGGCGCTGGGACTCGATGAAGTCGGTCAGGGCCTTGGCGGAGTCGAAGCCGAGGTTACCGAGGAGGTCGCGTACGCCCGCACGGCGGCCCTGGTCCTTCTCCCGGGCATAGCGGCGGGACAACTCCTCCTGGGGAATGGTGACCGTCGCATTTCCGACTTCACCCGTCGGGGCCGGATCGCCCGTCGGCGGGTCACCAGGATCACCGGAGGAGGCGCCGAGGATCGGCAGGATCGGGCGGCCGTCGCTGCGGAACCCGAGTGGTGCGAGCGGCAGTGGTGGCCGCACGGCGGATTCAGGGTGCTTGGTCATCGGCGGGCTCCTCGCCCAGACGCCCCCGCGTCGGCGCGCAGTCTAACCAGACCCGTCCTGTTCCGGGCCACACGTACCAGCGGGAAGATCCCCCGTATCTACGCTGCCTCGTCATCCACCTCTTCGTCTTCATCTTCATCCCGGCCCCCTTGAGCCGCTGTTGGCGTACGACCCTCAATACGTGCCACCTCCAGCGCTGCGTCATCGATGGGGAAGCCCGCATCGACGAGCATCCGTACACCCGTCTCCAGCGACAGCACACCGGCCGCGACGCCCTTGGTCACCAGGTCGAGGA
The DNA here is from genome assembly GCF_033795085.1 of Streptomyces sp. AK08-02. Lineage (NCBI taxonomy): Bacteria > Bacillati > Actinomycetota > Actinomycetes > Kitasatosporales > Streptomycetaceae > Streptomyces > Streptomyces sp. AK08-02. The sequence continues at coordinate 184,374 of NZ_JARAZV010000011.1, read as the reverse complement.
TGCCCGCCCGGTCAGTGGGCAAGTAGGAGCCGAGAGCAATGGACGCCTGCGGCTGCTGGCCTGGTGGGAGCACCCCGCCGGCCTGGTACAGACGCAGCACCATCTTCAGCAGCAGCGGATACTTCGCCGCACGAGCCAGCCTCATGGAGCGGACCATCGCGTCCAACGGGCCGAAGCTGAGCTGGATCGCGTACCCGGAGGGGGCCTGGGAGACTTCCATGGTGCCCAGGACGCTGGCCGGCAAGCGGGTCACCACCGACAGGCGATCCCGCAACGTGTCGACGTACGAGCGGAGTTCGGCAAGCTGGGTGGAGGTGTCCACGGTGGTGAGCTGGCCGCTGTCGCCGAGGGGCCAGACCATGCCCGGCTCGACCTGTACGGGCAGGGGCTGGCCGGACTTGCGGTCTACGGGCAGCCGAGCGCCGGAAAGGCCGATGATCGGCGAGCCGGTGGTGGCAGAGGCGCGCTGGCTGTCGGTGTCAGCCGCGCCGAGGTCGTCGATGAGTTGGGCGGCCTTCATCAGGCTGGACTGGCCGAAGTGTTCGGCGCCGTTGATGGTGTTCGGCACGTGGACTACCGGGATGAAGTCCAGTTGCAGATCGAGGTGGTCGAGGACGTCTCCGTCCGCGTTCGTATGAAACCGGGCCTTCCTCAGCGACAGGGAATCGACGTTGCTGGTCCGGTCCACTTGGTCCAAGTCCCACTCGGCGTCGGTCAGATAGCAGGTGAGTGCGCTGGGCTGCGCCGACCACGGGTACGTGCGCGTCACCGGCTCGCCTTCGCCGATCGGGCCGAGCTCGTAGGTGACGCGACGCAGCGTGCCTTTGCTCCCCGTCGCCGGGTCGGCCGCGGTCTCCCAGGCGAGGTGGATACGCGCGGGATACTCGTCGGCGTCGATCGCGCCGTCCGGCAGTACGGGGAAGTAGAAGCCGGGGTCGATCGTCTTGAGCACCGGTCGTCCCTTCTCCCGCGACCAGGCCATGAGGTACACGGAGTCCCCGAGTAGCACCGCGTTGCGCTCCGCGTACTGCATCCGCATCCACAGGTGTTCGGAGTCCGCCCAGTCCCGCAGCAGCGTCTCCGCATCCTGCGCTGCCTGGTCTGCCTCTTCTGCTCCTGCGACGACGATCTGCTGCGTCTCACCGAGCAGGTGTGTCAGCGTCTGGTCAACGATGAGCGCCGGGTCCCCGTATTCGCGCCGGTCCGCGCCGTCCTCGCCGAGCAGCGCGGCTGCCTGGTTCGTGTCGTACGCGGCGAGCACTGTGTACGCGGCCAAGCGACGGAGGTCGACTTCCGGCACCCAGGATGCGCCGGCATGGCCGGGCAGCCGTCCGGAGCGGCCGTCCGCGGCTTGCCGGAACGCCGGCTTGTAGGACAGCGCTCCCCAGGTATCGATGATCAAGTCGCGCCACCGTCGCATCCGCCGCTCCCTGTAGGTGCTCTGAAGTTGGCGGAGCCTAATGCGCGCCGCCTGATCCAGCGCACCTCGAACCACACTCCGCCGATCAGCCGAGGGCGGGGAGTGCGGTGCGGGAGCTACGGGAGTACCAACGGCAGGCCGGGCGGACGGCGGTCAGCGGTGCCACGTACTCGCCTTGTTCGAACGGGAGTTGACCGGGTCAGCCAGAATCTCGGCGATGAGCGTCCCGCCGCTCCCGGGGACCCACCCGCCGGGCCTGAGCGGCTGGGCCAGCCGCTTCACGCGTTTGCCGCAAGGTTTGCAGTGCCGTTCGCCCTGCCTCGCAGTGCTCCCGCACGCGACGCACGCGGTGGGGGGCTTGGGGACCTTCTTCGCCGTTGCCGTCTTCCGTGCCTTCTCGCGCCCCTGTGAGCGAGCGGCTTTCAGGGCGGCCTCACCCAGTTTCCGCTGCTCTGCCTTCTTCTGATCGACACGACTGCTGCACAGTCGGCAGAGGCCGCGGCCGTCTCGCGCGATCTTCCCGCATGCGGCGCAGGACGCCTTGTCCCCGCTACTGACGCCCGGCCCACCCACCAGACCGGTACGGCCGCGCGGTTCCCTCGGCGCACTCACCTGCTTCGCGCACGGACGGCAGCGCCCCGTGCCACGCCGAGCCGGATTGCCGCACTTCACGCACCGCTGCTGGTCCATTGGCCCCACCCCCGCAGTCTCCCCAGACTGTTGGCGTGACTCTAATACGCAGGTGTCGCGAGCAAAGAGGTTTCTTGAGTAGAAGCTCAGGCCATCTGTCGGCGAGGCGCTGCACCGAACAGTCTGGGCTACCTGCGCCCGTCAAGGCGGCCGTCCGCAGGTCGCGTCGGTGATCCAGGCACCGAGACATCCAAGAACAGGTCCGTCAGCGCCCACACACAGGAGTCGAGAAGGTCCGGCGACTTCTCCTCATGCTCGGACGCACCGACGTACGTCGTCATCTGCTCCTCCAGCGTGGCAAAGGCGCGCGGCGAGCCGGCATGGCTGATGCGCGACTGCTCGTACAGCATCGCCACCGGGGCCGCCCGTGCGCGCTTGTTGCGGGTGGCGTGGACGATGCGCCACTGGACCGTGGGGTCGACCTCGGTGAGGAGGGCGGGGAGGTACTCGCCGCCGTTGTTGGCCTCGATGACCACGCAGTCGGCCTGGTGCTCGTGGTAGAGCGCGGCGGCTCTGCGCATCGCAGCAGTGGGGGTGTACCGGTCCTGCTCGGCGTGGAGGACGTAGCCGCGGGGGCGACGGTCGCCGTACATCTGCTCCAGCGGGTAGGAGCGGCCGGCCACCGTGAAGGCGGTGAAGTCCGCGCTGTCGGTCGTCGTGACGGCCGGGTCGACGGCGACGACCAGACGTTCCAGGGGCGGGACCGCGTGGCGGGCGACGCGGAAGCCCTCGACCTCGAACATCCACTGCTTCCACAGGGCGCCTTCGACGTCTTCGAGGAGCACACCGTCGAGTTCCTGGCTGCCGAGACGGGTGCCGCCGTACTCGGAGTCAAGTTCGGCGAGGGCGGCGTCGGAGAGGTTGGCGCGGTTGTCCTCGGTGCGGCCGGTGGTCAGGACGACGGAGGAGTTGGGGCGGCGCCCGCGCTCCACGAGGCGTTTGACGTGCGGGAGCGGCTTGGGCGTCGTGGAGATGACGACCTGCGGGGCCGGGGCTTCGCGCAGGCAGAACCAGAGCATGTCGTACACGGACTGGGCGGTGTGCCGGTTCCAGGCGGCGTACTCGTCGAGCCAGCCCTTGTCGAAGGCGAAGCCGCGGAGGTTGTCCGGGGTCTCGGCGCCGAAGCCGTAGATCGCGGAGCCGTTCTTCAGGCGGAGGATGGTCAGGCCGTTGCCGGGGCTGTAGCGGCGGATGTCCTCGGGCGGGATGACAGACAGCAGGCCGGACTTGGGAGACTCGAAGCAGATCTCCTTGACCAGGGTGGCGTTCTTCGCGACGACCGCGATCAGAGTGCCGGGCTTCGACGACCACTCCCGTACGGCCTGAGCCGCGGTGAAGGTCTTGCCCCAGCCTCGACCCGTCAGCATCATCCACGCCGTCCACTCGCTGGGCGGGACACGCTGCGCGGCGCGGGCGTGGTGGTGGAGCCAGCCCTCGTGGGGCAGGCCGTCACAGTCGGGGCGGTCACAGGACCAGCGGCGGGCGGAGTGCGCGTCGGCTTCGAGGAGGGCAGTGATCTCGGCGTGGAGATGGGCATCGGAGATGCCTGCCGGGTCCGGGAGGCCGGCGGGGCGGCCGGTCATGGCTGGCTGCCGTCCGTCGCTCCGATGCGGGAATCGAGCTCGCGGCGCAGCTGTTCCATGCGGGCGCGGCGCTCCTCGTCGGTCAGTTCGCTGACGTCGGGGATGTCCGGGGTTCCGTTCGTGGTGGCGGCTTCGGCGAGGTCGATTCCGTATGCCTGGCGCTCGATACGGACAGTGGCCTCCAGCCAGCGGATGACGTCCGAGGGGCTGAGCCGGGACGGATCGAGCTGCTGAAGCTGGGCGACGATCTTGGCTTGGGCTGCGGTGGCCAGCCGGGCGTGCCGGCGTGCGACCTCGCGGGATGCCTGTTGCCGCTCGGCGCGCCAGAGTCGGTCCTGTTCGCGATCCCATGCCTCGGCCCGGATCACCCACTGGTGACTGGTCGACCAACGCTCGACCAGGGTGCGGGCCTTGCGGAGGGTGCCGGCGACCTTGCTGATGCTGCGCGAGAGCCCGAGATCGCGGTAGCAGGCAAACGCCTCCCACGCGGCGGCCGATTCGCCCGGCTGCCGCTCCCATGCCTCGGCGCTGCCCGCCATCGGACCCGTGTACTCCTACCTGGTGTCTCGTGCCCTCTCGTACGCGGCAAGCTCCTCCGAAGTACCGACGAAGGCGGGGCCGCAGTCCGGCGGCAGCCGCTCCACGACCATCGCGATCGCCGCCTCCACGGTGTCCGCGTGGCCGACGGACTCAGCGCGGCTCGGCCCCGAAACCAGGAACCGCCCGTCCTTCGCCGGAGCGACGTACGGGATGTCCCACGTGTGGCGAACCTGCGTGCACCGGCTGAAGTGCAACTCCCACATCCCCGTCCACGGGAACAACTGCCGCAGCTGCGGCTCCGCGTATGCGGCCCGCACCATCTCGGCGTAGGGCTCCACGAATTGCGAACCCACCAGCCGAGTGGGGTCCTCCGCGGTCATCAGGATCTGCCGCCAGGCGGCTTCAACGAGATCGGTCATGCCGTCATTCTCCGCAGTAACGGATCTCGCAGCCCCAGGTGTTCCAGCAGGTCCGCGCAGTCGGCCGGCCCCGTGGCCCGCGCGGCGGTCACGAGGGCGGCCCTGCGGCGTACGTGGTCGGGCAGCGGGGTGACGGAGACCGTGCGCTCCCACGAGTTGGCGTCCCTGGCGAGGTTCACGGTGTACTCCCTTCGGTGAGGTCGTCCGGTTCCAGTTCGCCGGCGAGGAGGCACGCGAGTTGGTCGGCGAGGCGGGACGGTTCGTCCGCGAGGTGTTCGGTCAAAGTGCGGGCCATCCGGGCGGCTGCCCGGTGGACGGTGACCAAGTGGTCCAACTCGGCGTGGAGTCGGTTCAGTTCGGAGGTGTACGGGCCGTTCACGTGTCGGGACACCTGAAGGTCGGCGGCAGTACGGCACGTTGGCGGGCGGGGCCAAGAACACGCAGCACGGTGGGCAGATCGCGGGGTCGCCACAGCGCGACTTCGAAGCCGCTGCTCGCCAGGTGCGCGAGCCAGACGCGCTGGGCGGGGCGGATGCGGCCGGTGTCGGTCTTGAACTCGACGAAGAGCGTGCGCTGTTGGGTGAGGTGTCCGAAGACCTCGTCCGGCCAGCCCGGGTCAGAGCGGCGCGAGTCCGCGGTGTGGTACTGGAGCGTCCAGCCGTAGCGGGTCGCGACCTCGCGGACCTGGCGGCGCCACTGCTCCTCGTCCGCGCCGACCGCGTGCTCAGGGGAGGTGTCGGGCACGGGGAACCGTTCGGCTTCCAGCCGCTCCAGCGGCCCGTACCGTTCGGCGAGCAGCTTGCGGTACAGCGCGTCGTTCGCTGTCCGGGTGGTGCTCATTGATCACCCCGCACCTGGACGGCCTGATCGTCGACGTGGTTCACGCGGCACCGGCCAGGTAGTCCGCCGCCCACAGCTCCAGGGCCCGCCAGCGCTGCCCCGCCTCGATGGCGCCGTCGCGCTCCATACGGTCGATGGCCCGCTGGACGACCGCCGCGGCGTCGGCCGGCATCGTGCGGGTGGCGAGCACCGTCTCGATCGGCGCCGTGCCCTTGCGCGTGGCGAGCTGCTCGTCCGGGTCGTACCAACCCTCGGCGAACTCCCCGAGATGACGCTCGACGACAGTGAGGAGAATCGCGAAGGCGGCGGCGACGTTGCCGATGTTGTGCGCGCCCTTGGTGGTGTCGAGGGCATCGAGCACCTTCTCGTACTGGTCGATGCGGGCCAGCCAGCGCGCGTCCGCCGAAGCCGCCTTGCGCGCGTTCTCGAGCGCCTTCTCCGCAGCCGCCTTCTCGTCCGGCAGGAAGACGATCTGCACGGTGGCGAAGTCGAGGTTGGCTTCGGCGAGGCTTGGCACGGTGACCTCTTCGAGGAGCTCCAGCGTCTTGTCGTCCAGCCCCGAGTACAGGCGCATGGAGACGTCCTCCAACTCCTCGTACAACGCCTTGAGAGTGGCCGGGTCGTCCTCGCCCGTGATCGCGTTGTGGGAGAGCTGGAGGGCGATCTGCCGCTGCCGCGGCAGTGGTTCGGTGATCTCCATCCAGAAGATCCGCTCCAGGCCCGCCTCGATGGCGGCCTTCGTACGGTGGTTGCCGGACAGCACGATCTGCCGGCCGCTCTCGGCGTCGTTCCACACCAGAGGCGTGGAGGTCAGCGCCCCGTCCTCCCGAACGTTCGCGACCAGGCGCTGGAACTGCTCGTGCCGCATGAAGCGCGCGTTCACGTCCAGCAGCGTCAGATCACGCGGATCACCCTCGACCATGCGGGGCTTGATGGGCTGCGTCACTGGGCCTGCTCCTCCTTCAATCCTTCCGCCTTCAGTCCTTCCGCCCGTCCGTGCTTGCTCCGCCACTGCGCGAACCCGTCGGCGAGCGACCAGCGCCCCAGCTGAGAGCCGTAGTCGAGCTGGTAGCGGTACGCCGGATCGGCGGAGTCCTTGCGCGAGTTGAGGCGCAGTAGCCCGCGGTACTTCATCGACACGGGCCGCTGTGTGAACGCCGTCGTGTTCAGGCGCGTGAGGCGGGTGTTCATGGCGCGCTGCGCGAGGAACTGCGCCTCCGTCGACAGCGCCGCGTACAGCACGAGCTTCGCCAGGCGTCCGTACGAGGTCGGCGCCACGGGGAAGTCGGAGAGCAGGTACACGTTGTGCGGGTCGTACTTCGGCGTCGCGTACGCGAACGCGCCCGCCACGACCCCGTCCACCAGCACCGCGAGCGCCATCGTCGGGGTACCGGGCCGGATGTTGTGGTTCATGTACTGCGAGCGGAGCGTCGCGAACTGCCCCATCGTCAGCGGCGCCAGCGTCAGCCGCTCACCCAGTCGCTGCCCCGGTGTCAGCCGCGGGGCCTTCACCATCTCCAGCCGCTGGTTGGGCCGCACGATCCGCGAACGCGCCACCGACGAGTACACGTTGATCGGCACACCACGATTGGCGGTCTGCACCTGCCCGCGCAGCTCGCCCGCAAGTTCGTCGACGTCGAAGTGCAGGCCCAGCACCCAGTGCGGCCGATCGGTGATGCGCTCGATCAGGGTTTCCTTCGCCGCGTCGTCCAGCGTCGGATACTCCGGGGCCGGCCAGTCCAGGTGCTTGTCCAGGGCCGCGAACTGCGACTCGTAGTCCCCGGCGAAGAACGGCGGGAACGCCACCACCGGCGCCTCCGGCGGGACTTGCTCGGCCAGCCACTGGTTGACGTCCATCGCCGCGTACGACGCGAGGCGGAGCGGCAGCGCCTCGATCTTCGCGACCGTCTTGGCGTACAGCTCGGGGAACTGCTGCCGGTACGCGCGGAGCATCCGCCCGTAGTACGGGTGGCCTCCACGGCCGATCCACTGGAAGAAGCGGGAGCCGAGCATCACCACGGCGAGGGTGCCGGCCCGGCCGTCCATGTAGGGGGCCAGCCAGTCGAGTTCGCCGTACGACTCGGGCCGGATCGTGATGGGCAGTTCCCGCCCGGCGAGGTACCAGCCGATCGCGGAGGAGTACAGCTGTACGTCGCAGCCGTGCAGCCGGAACCCGGCATCGTGCAGGACGCGTTCGATGGTGAAGTTGCCGGAGCAGCCGACGTAGATGTCCTCGGCCTGCCCGGCCCAGGTGGCCGTGTGCTCGTGGATGATCGCGCGGAGGTCTGCGGGGATCGAGCCGTGGAACACCGTTCCTCCCCAGGCGAGTTGATTCGTTCGTAGTTCGTGGTTCGCTCTCGAACAGGTGGGATGCGGGCCCGGAGGGGCAGGGGGCTGGTCCTGCCGTGCCGGGCCTCCTCCGGAACCAGGAGGCGCGGGGGACGCCTGGAGGGGGTTTGGTTCCGTGGCTGGTCGGCTCCACACCACGTACCTGTGTGGACGCATCCTCGAGCGCCGGGCCCGACTCGAACGGGCTCCTCCCCACCGGGGGCGGGGCGTGCTGCCTGGTGCACTACCGGCGCGTGGCGGGGCTCGACCTGGAAGATCACCCCCACCGACGTCTCGAACCTATCAGACGTTTAACCGTCTCAACATATGTGGCGGACGCTTGATCGCGCCCGCCACATATCCAACACCCCTCAGACCGGGGCAGATCCGACTACTCGCCGGCGCCCAGGGCTTCCAGCAGATCCATCGTGCCGACCGGGTCCGGCTCGATACCCCTCGGCTTCACCTTGGCCTTCGTCGGCCCGGGCTCGAACAGCTCCATCTGCCCCGGCGGCGTCGACCTCGGGGGCGGTCCCGCCTCGAAGTCCTCGCGCTTCATCCGCACCCAGTCGGGGCGCACACCATCGCTCACAGCAACACTCCCTGCTCGTACGCCGGCCCCAGCGGGCCGAGCTCCCGCACCTGCGCACCGACCTGCTCCCGCCACCACGTGGCGAACATCCGCCGATGACACCACTCCCCCGGCTTCGCCAGGTCCTCGAAGCACAACAGCACCAGTCGCAGATCCCGTCCCACGACCGCGATCTCCTGAAACCGCGGCCCGAAGAAGTCGACACCGAAGCTGTCGAGCTGCGCCCGGTACGCCCTCTCGAAGTCCGGCCGCGGCGACCCGAAGTACTCGCGACTCGGCGCGGCCTCGCGGACCCGATGCTCCAGCGCGTACGGCAACGCCCACCTCGGCGCAGACAACGTGATGCGCACCGGAGTGCCCATCGCGGGCTCGAAGCCCTGGTACCTGCACGTGAACAGTTCGAACATGCTCCTCCTTCACGCCGGCCCACACCGTCACGCAGCGGACGGCCAGGGTCCGACTCCTTGTCGCGCCCACAGCGGGCGACCGGACACTGGGCGCCTTACTCATGGCGCCACCGGAGCTGATCACGAGACGCGCGCCCATCACCCCTCCACACCGCCAGAGAACAAGAATATTGCCGATATCATTTTATCTTCGAAACACTTGAGCGTCAAGTGTCTAATATTTCGCGAGCCGCATTCTCACGCCCCGCGCCAGAATGCGGCCATGCCGAGAGACAAGACCCTGCACACCGCCGCCACGGAAGCCGCCACCGGAGACCTGGCGAGCACACTGCGCGCCAAGCAGCGCCTGCACGGATTCCTCGGCACACACCCGCGGGATCTCGAAGTACGAGAACAACTCGCCGCCGTCTACCGCCAACTCGGCGAGACCGCCCAGGCCGGCCGCTGGAACTACCTCTCCGAGAACCCGGACCCCGCCGAGACCGCGGCCTTCGAACTGCTCTTCCCTCGCCCCGACGAGCGGCTCTGGGCACTGCGCTGGAACGGACTCGCCAAGGACGCCACCACCCCCACCGCCGCCAGCCGCCTGGGCGAGCTCCACTCGCTGGCCGAACACGACCTCGGTCACGCCGTCCGGTACACGCGCCCCCGCCCCTCCCGCGACGAAGACGACTCCCCCAAGAGCCCACTCGCCGGGGCTCTGCTCTTCGCCGGCTGCCTGACCTTGTTCGCACTGATCGCGACTGGCCTCGTCACCGTCTTCACCGCCCTGCTGGGCTGAACCACCGCACCCCGCCGCACCCCGCGACCAGCCCCACTTCCACCCCACCTTCGCCCCACCGCCGACCAGGCCGGCCCCCGGAACACCAGTGGCCGGGGCTCCCGTCTCACGGAAGCCCCGGCCACCAAGCCGTACGCGGTACAGCGGGATCAGGCCGCCGCCTCCAGGTCAGCCTCGACCTCCACCTCGGAGAGCTCCGCCTCCGTGGGCTCCTCCTCGTCGGCCTCGGGCTCGACCTCCAGCTCGGGGCGCACAGTCAGCTGCTTCGCCTCGGACATGGCCTTGGCCTTGCGCAGCTTCTTCGCCGTCTCCGCCGCCGCCTTGCGGACCCGGTCCACCGCGTCCAGGTGCTTGCCCACCTCGCCCTCGAAGAGCTCGGCCAGCTCGGTCGGGGTGAGCTGCGACAGCTCCTCCAGGAGGGTCCCGGCGCGCTCGACCTGATCCACCTTGGACTTGGCCTGCTTGCGCTCCTTGGACTTCTCCTCCTTCTCCTTGTCCGACAGCTCCTTCTCGGAGAAGAAGCCCTCCTGGTTCTCCTTCATCCGCAGGGCCTGCGCGAAGGTGGAGGCGTCGGTCTCCGTCCTGAAGTCGCCCTTCATGTACCGAGTGACGGCGACCTTCTGGTTGGCCGGCGAGAGCTTGGACAGGTACCAGGCGAAGTCCGCCTTGATCTTGCCTTCGGCGACCAGCTCCGCGATGTCGGTCGTCAGGTTGAGCAGGTCCATGCGCCAGACCACGTAGTCCTTGGTCTTGCCGAACATCTCCGCGATGCCCTGCGCCACGTACCCGAGCCCGACCAGGTCCGCATACGCCTGCGCCTCCTCCATGAGCGTCATGTCCGCACGCCCGATGTTCTCGGAGATGCCCATCACGAACGCCTTCTCGTCGTCGACGCTCGACACGATCTTCGCCTCGATCGTCTCGGCGCCCTCCACCAGGTGCATCGCCCGCCACCGGCGCTCGCCCATCACGATCTGGAACGTATCGCCGGCCGCCGGCCGGACCACGATCGGCTGGAGCTGGCCGACCGACCGGAACTGGGCGGCCAGTTCCTCCAGCTTGGTCTCGTCGAAGAACTTGCGGGGCTGGTCCGGGTTGGGCTCGATCTCACCGAGGGGGATGGCCATGACCTGGATGCTCGCCTCGTTGACGCTCATGTCGTTGACTCCTCGTACTCATCGGACTCGCAGGATGGGTTCCTGTGAGGTGATAACTACATTTTATTGTCAGTCAACTTTTACCGTCAAGTCTATTTAATTTGAATTCGCGCAGTCATTCGATATACCCCGGAGTCAAACGCAGCACCCCAGCCCTCCAGTGGAGTGGCCGGGGCACCTTCACTACCTAAATGGAGTTGCGCGTCTGACTCTAATCCGTCTCAACACATGTTGACCCTAGGCGTCAGGGTCAACCTCAACGTCCGCCCCCATCAGGACCTTGAGAATCTCCCCGTACCGCCACAGGTCCTCGGCGGATGGTTCGCCCCCTCGTCTTTCATCCTCCCGTGCCTCACTGCCATCCCCGCCGTTCGGCGAGATGCCCCGATCCACGCGCTCCTCCTGCCCCATGGCGCGGACACGCGACGGCCCGCGCCCCGATTCACCCTCCGGTACGCGTCACCCATCGGCGCGACGATCAGTGACGAAGCGTTACACGGAGCGCAAGATCATCAGCCTATGCCGCGCCTCACAGGAAGGCAACCACTTGTGTGGGAACCAACGGAAGCCATCTGTAACCTATCCGCCTCTGTGAACCGGCAAGCGGAGTACGCCAGTTGAGCTATCGCCACTCGATGTCGAACCTGGCCTCGTCGAAGCGCCGCGACCCTCGGACGGTCGCCGGACCCACGCACACTTCGGCTACGACGAGTTGAACCAGCGCGCGCCTCTGCTCCCTCCCGGCCGTCGCCGTCCACCACTCCTCCAGCCCTTCAGGCGTCAGCTCCGGCAGTTCCTCAAGGGCTTTGCCCCGGCGCACCGACGCCATGGCCTCTTTGCGCTTACTGTCGAGCGCCGCCTTGGCCTCCTTGAAATCCGCCAGCGTCAGGTCCTTCACGCCGTACGCCCGGGCCAACTCCGCCTTGTGAGCGGTGAGCTGCTCCAGGAAGACGGCCGCCTTCTTCGCTTCCGCCGCGAACTGGTCCCGGACCACCGCCAGCCACTTCAGGCGCGCCTTGTCCTTCAGGTGCGCCAGCACCCGCTCGCCGACGTACTCGTCGAGCGGCTCCGCCGAGATACGCACCTTGCCGCAGCCCTCGGTCTCGCAGACATATCCGCGCCCGCCGTTCGCTGTAGACCGGGACACCAGAGCGTTCCGGCACAGTCCGCAGGTGGCGATGCCACCCGACAGATAGTGCACATGCTTCGGCTTGTCGCCCTGGCCTCGCTCGTTGCGCGTGAACAACTCCTGCAGCGCGTCGAACGTCTCGCGATCGACCAGCGGCTCAGCCGGCCCTTTCACCAGTTCGCCGTCGGCGTTCTCCCTCAGTCCGGCGATCGCTGGATTCCGCAGCCTGCGGCGCAGCGTCGTCGTCGACCATGGCCGACCCGACACCGTCGGACCCGCGTTCTCCGTCATCCAGTCCGCGGTACTCGCAATCGTCATCTCATCGAGGAGACGCATCGCGGCCGCCGCCAAGTAGGCGGCTTCCTCGGGAACGGCAGTCACGCCGTCCGTTTCATGGCCGTAGGCCCTCATACACACTCCAGCCCATATCCCCCGACATGTCCCCACACACAGGCTATGCCAAAACCAACCACTGTCACCCCAACATGTGAGGTGCTCGTGTATTGGGTCTCAACAGCCTGAGCGGACCCTACACGCAACAGTTCCGGAAGTGCAGACTCGTAGTCTGCCAACTGAAAGTTGGCATAGTCACCCCCGGTCCACTACGTCACACTGAGCATGAGCCCGCCGCGATCAGCCAACTCACCTGCGGCGATATCCCCAAGCACAACACCCGCTCCCCGACGGTCCTCCCCTTGCTGTTCCCCCGGGGAACACGTCGTCGAATCGCGATGGTGAACCGTGGGCCTTTGCGACCTGTCGACCTCTGGCAGCCGGAATGCGATGCTGATGCGCCTGAACGAACAGTTGGGGGCTGTCGATGGGTACGCAGGACATGGTGACTGTCTCTGTGGCAGTGCTGGTCCCTGTCGTGACCGCGGCAGCCGGTGTGGTGAGTCTGCGGGCGCAGGACCGGCGGGTGCGCCGATCGCGAGCAGGCCGCCGCCGACTGGCCTTCGAGGACGCGACTCGGCAGGTGGCTTTCGCCACCGAATGGTGGAAGGCGAAACAGCTGACCGCCGGCACACCGGAAGCGCTCGAGAACCCGACCGAAGTGGCGAATGGCTGGCTGGACGAGGCGTCCGCGCAGGTGAACGCAGCCGAGCAGGCGGACACCAACGAGGAACCGAGTGTCTCGGTCAGCAGACTGCTGCTGCTCTACCGGTTCCACCGCCGCTCCGCGAAGGCCATCCGAATCGGCTTCTACGCGGCGCTGGGCTTCATGGCCAGCGTGATCACTGTGGTCCTGAACGACGCCGAGTCCCGCGAGGACGTCGGTTTCACTGTGTGGGTGCTGGCCTCCTCCGGGATGCTCGCGCTGTTCCTGCGCTTCTGGGCCGTCTCGGCGGATTCTCCGGCTCCGGACCAACGCTGAGGCCGTCCGTGCGGACCGAAGCCTGGACCGTCTAAGCCAGCACTCTCCCCACCCCGAACGCCTCCCCGCGGTCGCCACGTCGATCGCCACGGCAGGGCGAGCAGCTCTTCCCGAATCACGGGATCGCAGCCCCCTCAATTGAGTGGACTGAGCTGCAACCCACTCATTTTGAGTGGGTTGAGCCGAGGGGTGGGCGACTCCACGGCAACGGCGAGGAGTGAGGAGAGTCGCCCCTGCCACTCCCCCTCTACTTCGGCTCCACCCCGAGCGCCGCCCACAGCTCCGAAGTCAGGACTCTGCGGTTGCCCTTGCCGTACTGGTGAACCTTCACCGGGAACTCTCCGGCGTTGATCAGCTCGTAAGTCGTGTTCCGACCGAGGCCGAACGCCCTGCCGGCGGTCAGGACATCGATCGCTACCGGCAGCAACAGCACTTCCTCTCGGGTCATCCCGGCACCATCGCCGGGTACCGCACCGCCCTTGGCTGAATCTCGACGATCACGCATGTTCAGGCTCTCCCGACTCGCCCCGCGCCTCCCGAACAGTCCCGGCCGTGCCTAGAGTCTCCCCAGCGACGGCGCCAAGATCCACGTCCACCCAACGAGCTACACGCGAATCCAACTGCCACCACACAGGTATGTGCGTTCGAAGCGCGCGAGCCCGAACGCATACCAGCTAGAGAAAAGGACACCCAAGCTGCCCGTCTGCATCGACATTATAAAGGAGACATTGAACCGTCTCCACATATGATCGAGCGTGTTCGGGATGCCACCGACACCGAACAACACAGGAGGGGAAGCAACGTGTTCAAGGGGTCTGTCTACAAGCGATGCACCACATGCGAGGGACCGCTCGTAGACGCAAAGGGAAGACCCGTCCTCAACGAGGACGGCACTCAGAAGACCGGCGAGCTCGGGACGAAGTGCCCCGCGCTCAAACGCCGTGACCACGGATCCTGGTACTACTACGTCGAGTTGGAGCCCGGCCCCGGCGGAAGTCGGCGCAGACCCCGCAAGGGCGGCTTCGCCACCAAGAAGGACGCTGAGGAGAAGGCCCAGCAGGTCTGGGATCTCGCGCAGGCCGGCGTCGACGTCCTGTCCGACGAGACCATGAGCCAGTACCTACGACGCTGGCTCGACGGCAAGCAGCGCATCAAACGGTCCACCCGCCACAGCTACGAGGACTACCTGCGGCTGTACTTCATCCCACACCTCGGGCACATCAAACTCCGCGACCTGCGCACCCGGCACATCGAGGACATGTTCACGGCGATCCGTACGGAGAACGAGACCCGGCTCGCCAACCAGACGGCCGCCGTCCTCGCCCGCGCCGCCGAGCGCAGGGCCCACAAGACGTGGCGCGACGCCGAGAGGCCCCGTCCGCCGGAGCTCCGAGTGAAGTGGAACGAGGCGAAGCGGGAGCTCAAGGAAGCGCTGGCCAAGCCCCGCCGCCCCACCGAGGCCGGCACCCAGACGCGCATCAGGGTCGCCCTCAGCTCGGCACTGGAATCCGCGCGCAAACAGCGCACCATCTCCGACAACTGGGCCGCCTACGTCGATCTCCCCTCCTACCGTCCGCCCAGGCCGATGGTCTGGACGGCCTCGCGCGTCACCGCCTGGCGCAGGACGGGCACCAAGCCGAACTCCGTGATGGTCTGGCGCCCCGAACACACCGGCCAGTTCCTCGACTCCGTCGTTCACGACCGGCTCTACCCCCTCTGGCACCTCATCGCCTTCCACGGCCTGCGCCGCGGCGAGTCCTGCGCGCTGTCCTGGGGTGAGGTGGACCTCGACGAAGGCATCATCCACATCACCGAGCAGATCGTCGCCGTCGCGTACGAGCCGTACGAGGACACCCCGAAGACCGACCAGATCCGCGACATCACCCTCGACCAGGACACCCTCGACCTCCTGCGCTGGTGGAAGGCTCGCCAGGAAGCCGAGCACGTCGAGGCCCTGGAGAAGAACAAGCCCTGGGAGGACAGCGGGCGCGTCTTCACCATCGAGGACGGAACCGTCTATCACCCGCAGTTCTTCTCCGACCGCTTCGAGCGGCTCTACAAGAAGGTCGACCTGCCCCCGATCCGCCTGCACGACCTCCGCCATGGAGCAGCCACCATCGCCCTCCTCGCCGGCGTCCACATCAAGGTCGTCCAGAAGAAGCTCGGCCACTCCTCGATCAAGGTGACGGGCGACATCTACACCAGCGTTCTCGAAGAGGTCGAGAAGGAAGCCGCCGAGGCCACCCTCGCCGCGGTCCCCCGGGCGCGGAAGAAGGTGCTGGACAACCCCGGCGAAGAGGGCGAAGGAGATGACAAGGGCAGCGAGGACGACGAGGGCGACGAAACCCCGGAACTGAGCTCTGCAGCCTGACACAGTCCACAGAGAGGGCACACATCGGGCGGGGTCCAGGACACGGAGTCATGGACCCCGCCCGTTCCACTGAGCCCCCAGGCTGCATCCAACCGCTGTCCCGCAAACAGGGTGCTGGGATCCCTGGTTGATCCGCCCGACCCGCGCCTAGGGTTCCCCCATGCCCGACACCGCTACGGTTCAACGCATCGAGACCGCTCTCTTCGCTCCTCCACACGCACTGCCTGCAGCGGTCACCACGCTGCCCAAGACGGCGGGCCTGTACGCATGGTGGGCACCACCGAACACCCTTCCCGCGCTGCCAGGACCGGCCAACACGGCCGAGCCGGAACGGCGCCTGCTCTACCTCGGCAAAGCCACCCGGCTCCGCAGCCGCATCGGCTCCAACCATTTGAAGCGCTCTGGCAGCTCCACCCTGCGCCGCACTCTGGCCGGACTGCTCATGCCGACCGAGAACTACCAGACCACGTGGAGCGACCGCGTCATCCTGATGCCCGGAGAAGAACAGCGCCTCACCGACTGGATGTACCGGCATCTCACCCTCACCTGGGCCGAACACCCCGATCCCAGCCCAGTAGAAGCCGCACTGATCTCTCAGCTGGGACCGCCTCTCAACCTCGATGGCGCACGGCAGGGCACGGTGCACGACCAGGTGAAAGCCGCCCGCGCCGCGTACTACGCCAGCGCTGGCCCACGCCCTCGTTGACGCCGTGTCCCCTGTGCGTCCCCGGGAGCCACGTAGCGCTCACACTGAAGGCCCTTCGCGATCTTCCACGGAGGGCCTTCAGTGTCAAGAAAAAGCAAAAGCCCCAGGTCACGGCGAGTGAGTCCTGAGGCTTCCACAGAGCCGCCTTCGGGATTCGAACCCGAGACCTACGCATTACGAGTTGTCCGATCTTGGTCCGGGGGCGTCCATGGACGTCCGCGAACCGGCTTGCGCTGCTGGTCGGAGCGCTTGCCGGACGTTGGCGGACAATCGCGAACGCCCCCGGATTGAGCGGCATCTGAGACCGCAATTGAGACCACGGTCAGAGCCGCGCCGCGTATCACCGGACGCCCCCACCCGGCCTGGAGCCGACCCCGGCCACGAGTCGGCTCGTAAAGCCACGTGACGCGAGACGCTCGTACGCGCCAACGACGTCCGCCGGCACGTCCAGCTCGATCATGAACCCCTGCGTGGGGTAGATCAGTAGCCGTTGCAGCGACCCGACAAGCATGTCGATGACAAGGCGCGCATCCTGGATGGAGTCGACGTAGTCCGGGAGCGTCATGGGAGTTGACGCGCTGACGAACTCGACTTCCGGCCAGAGCTTCCGGGCAGTGGCGTACGCCCGACGCTCCTCGTACGGCTTGCTGACGAGCAGCACAGACGAGACGCCGATCCCGCGCTCTTCGAGGAGTGCGCGAGACAGCGTGATGTTCTGACCAGTGTTGCGAGCGTGCGGCTCGACAAGGATCGCGTCCGCCGGTACACCCAGCTCAAGGGCGCGATCACGGTAGTGCTCGGCTTCGCCGCGCGGCATGCGACCCTCGGTGGTCCGGCTGGTCGCTCCGGTGAAGACGATCAGGGGCGTCATGCCGCGCCGGTACAGGTCGACGGTGGCGTCAGCAACTCCCAGGTCATGACTACCGAGACCGATGCCGACCGAGCAGGGGCGCGGTTCGTGTCCCATCTGCTGGTAGTCCCACAGGAGTTGGGTGTCCCGCCAGTCTTGTACGGAGATCACGCTGATCCTTCCTCGTCACTACCGTTGTCGTTGGCGGAGTCGGGCACCTTGAACTCGTATTCCCACGCGAAGCGTGAGGCCGCGTGAACACCGACCGCGAACTCAACCACCGTGCCATCCGCCGTGTACGTGGTCCGGTGAAGTTCGACCACGGGTTCCCCCACTGGGAGCTGTAGAAGCTTCGTCTCGTCTGCGGTCGGGATGCGAGCGTGCAGGGCCTCCTTCATGTGGTCGATCTCGTATCCGGCGTCGTACAGCACCCGGTATCCGCCGCCACGGCCGGCGGGCCCCGGGGTCGGGTCGACGATGCGTGTCCCTTCGACGTGTTCCGGACGGTAGTAGCTGGTCAGAGTGTGCGTTGGCTGCGTTCCCTCCTTCACCAGTCGGGCGCGCGCGTACACGTCGGAGCCGAGGGGGACGCCGAGCCCCTCAGCCACTAGGCCGCTCGCCTGGACGCGGCTCACAGACTGCGTCTGCTCATTGCGCTTGTAGGCGCGCCCCGACGCCACACGGTCCGCGATGAACGCGACTTCATCCCCGTCGCGCCACTTCACCTTGTCGTACCGCGCGATACCGAGCCGCTTGAGTCGGGTACGCGAGCGCACCACGGTGCCGTGCCCGCGCGATGAGGTCACAAGGCCTTCCGCCTCAAGCGCCTTGTACGCCTGATGCACGGTGGACTTGGAGCCTTCCCCGGCCTCGACCTGGTCTCTGATCTGCGGCAATGCCTCGCCGGGTTGGATCTCGCCGTTCCTGATCTGCTCCGCGATCCGGTCTGCCAGCTCGCGCCACTTCGGGGCCATTCAGTGACTCCTCTCGACGCCCCCAGTGAAGCACAGTCCCAGGACTGTTGACAGTCCTGGGACTGCGATGCATAGTCATCCCAGGCGGTTCGCAGTCCTAGGACAGCGAGTCGAGGGGCCCTTCTTTGGGCTGCTTCAACGCCGTGCCGGTTCGGGATAGCTCGCCTTCACGTGGGGCCCTGACCTGGTCGTTCCTTGAGAACTGAACAGAGTGATCTGTATTGGCGGGAGTCGATCCCGCCCCCCGTGACAGCCGGGTGATGACTGTCGACGGCTCTCCACTCGCCGATTCCGCCCCGTACCGGCGCGGCTCGGTGGTCATGGGCTGTTCTGCTGGCGCCGAGCAGTGCGATAGGGCGCCCCGACACTTCGAGGCTCGGGACCGGTGGCCGTGGCAACGGCGCCGGTGAAGCCCTCGGACTCCCACATCTACCGCCCCGGCATCCAGCCGCGAGGGCGCGGGATCAACTCCCGCCCGGGGCACTCCGGCCGCTGTTCTGCGGCTGCGCCGCGCGTCATCGCGCGGCTGTTCACCCACAACGGCGTGCGGCTCCCGGGGTGCCACCCGGGAGCCGCTTCGGGCCGTTCCACCTCTGAGGAGACACGACCCATGAAGCACATCGGTGCTGTTCAGACGGGCGTTACCACCGACGACTTCGACCGCGAGCCGACGTTCGGGGAACTGGACGCCATCTGGGTTGAGATGCCGCTCATCCAGGCTGAAGTTGAGCTGCTGGACGTGCAGATCAGCCTGTTGGACCGGCCGGCAACGGAGACGGACACCCGCCGTCTGCGGCGGGCCCACCGCAAGGTGCTCGCCGCCCGTCTCGTGCTGGCCAACCGGGACGGCGCCGCGTTCTCGGACGTGGCCTGATGGCGGGGGAGTTCACCGCTCAGATGTCCGTGAGCCGGGGCCGGTGGCGCCTGTACGTGGTGCTGCTCAACACCACCGAGCGGTGGCCTGAGTTCGGCTTCGACCGGGCGCTGCCGGTGCCGACG
The DNA here is from genome assembly GCF_033795085.1 of Streptomyces sp. AK08-02. Taxonomy (NCBI): domain Bacteria; kingdom Bacillati; phylum Actinomycetota; class Actinomycetes; order Kitasatosporales; family Streptomycetaceae; genus Streptomyces; species Streptomyces sp. AK08-02. The sequence goes on along the minus strand of NZ_JARAZV010000011.1, from coordinate 165,213 downwards.
TTCACGGAACGTACAGACGCGCTCAGCGTGCTCGGCTTCGAACCCGTTCCGGGTGCCGAGTGGACGTGGACCGAGGACAGCGAGACCCCCGACGACCCCGCCTCTCCGGTCTGCCTGATCGCCGCCATCCGGGTTCGTTCATGGACGGGGGTGGACGCGTGAACGCCGTTCAGATCCGTTCAGCCGAGCGCGCTCTGTCAGTGGGCACGTGGCTGATCGTGGCGGGCGCGATGCTGTATTCGATCCTCACCGTCACCCCCCTCGCTGCCGAGCACACCCCCGACAAGTGGGACTGGACCGCACCGATCCTGCCGCTGGTCGTCGATGCGGCGGTGGTGATCGTGGTCCGCCTCGATGCCGTGCTCGCCTCGCTGGGGGGCCACGGTGGGAAGTGGCCGATCGTCCTGCGCTGGATGACCGGCTGCATGACCCTCGCCCTGAACATCGCAGACTCCGCACTGCGAAAAGACCTGGTCGGCGCGGCCGTCCACGCGGTCGCACCGCTCCTGCTGATCGTCACCGCAGAGACCGGACTCGCCTACCGGCGCGCCATCGCCGCCGCCGTCACCGCCCTGGAAACCCGGCAGCAGACGGAGCGGGCGGCGCGGGAACAGGCAGCGTCCGAACGGCGCGAGGCTGCGGTGCGGCTGGCCCGTGAGCAGCGCGAGCACATCGCCGCGTTGGCGCGTGAACAGCGTGAGCACGAAGCCCGCTTGGTCCGTGAACAGGCTGAACGGGATGAGCGGGCGCGGCGCGAGGAAGCCGAGCGCATCGAGGTTCGGGAGCGGGCCGAGCGCGAGCAGCGTGAACGCGCTGAGCGCGAGCGTGAACAGCAGCGGCGCGAGCGTGAACGCCGTGAGCGCGAGGAAGCCGACCTGCGCGAGCAGGCACGGCAGCAGCACGCTGAGCGTGAGCGCCGTGAACAGGTGGAGCGGGCGGCGCGGGCCGAACGTGAACGCGCCGCGCTGCTGGCCGGCGGACCGGCTACGGCGAAGCTTTCGGAGGACCGGGCCCGCCCGATCGTCCGGGCCGCGTTCGAGTCCGGTCTGCCGACGCGGGCCGCTGCCGAGCTGTGCGGCTGGTCGGTCGGTTGGGTGTCCACCCGCTACCAGGAACTGCGCGACGCCGGCCACCACGGCACCGCCCGCGAGGTAGTACCGGCTGAGGCGGTGGCGTGATGTCCCTCGGCTACGCCAAGTGCTTCGACCCGACCGGCGCCCGCTACGGCATCCCCACGTTCCCGTGGCGGTGCGTCCCGGACGGCTACGCCACCTACCGGCAGTTACGGGCGCGCGGTCTGCGCCCCGGCGGTCAGCAGGTGGCCGCTCAAGCACTGCGCCCGCGCTTCCGGCGCGGCCCGCTGGTCGCCTACTTCTACCGCCTCGACTGCGCGAAGCCGGTGAGGCCGATGACGCCGGCGAAGTGGCGGGCGCTGGAGTGCGCCAACCGGGCCCGCCGGACGTGTCCGCAGTGCCGCACGGACGCCGGATACGTCATCCCCACCTCGCTCGGAACGTGTGTGACCTGCGCCTACCCCGAAGAACAGCGCGCCGCCTGAACCTTCCACCCGAGGAGAAACCCATGGTGCCTCTCAAGGCCCCGACCGCATGGCCCGAAGGCGTGAGCGCACGTTTCCTCACCCTCGCCGGTGAGCTGCTGGGGGATGCGGACGTCACGGTCGACGTGAGCGTCGACGACATCCAGGCCACCGCCCGCTGCACCGCGTGCGGCAGCACGTCGGCCGCGTACGGCTACAGGGACACGGTCCGGGAGTGGGCGCAGGAGCACGCCGCCCGCTGCCGCGCCCTCCCCCGCCCCACCGCATGACCACCACCCCGCCGTTTTGTCTCTCACCTGGGAGTTCTGCTGTGTCCAGCCGTACCCGTACCCGCCGCGTGAAGACAGCGGCCGGTGTCACCACCGTGCGTCTGCCGCGTCAGCGCGGGCGCCGCTCCGCTCAGCCGTTCGTGGTCGTCGTCCCCGAACGCCCCTCGCTCACCCGGGAGTTGGCCGGATGGGCAGGCAGCGTGCTGTGGCGCTTCCGCCATGCGCTCGCCCCCACCGGTATCGCCCTGGTCGCGTTCGTGGTGACCGCGCTCCTGCACGTGCTGGCCTGGTGGTCGGCTCTCGTGCTCGCCCCTGCGGTTGCCGCGCCGGCCGGATGGCTGGCGTTCATGCAGCGCCGCCGCCCCGCCACCGGCTCCACCCTCGCGTGGCGCGCCGGTCTGGCCCTGCTCGCCACCCTCGCCCTCGCATGGGCCGCTCTGGCCGCCGGGTTCGGGCCGCTCGCCGGTCCGTTGGAGCTGCTGTGGCTGTTCCTGCTGCTGCCCGCTCAGACCGGCTGGCTCATCGTCCGCCGCACCCGCTGACCTGAAGGGATTGCCACATGGCAGACAACGGATCGGCCAACCGGGCCGCCAACCGGCAGCACCGGCAGGCACAGAGCGCCAACCGGCCGCGCGTCAACACCAGCGACGGAACCACCAACAAGTCCAACAAGTTCGCCAACGCCGGTGCGGCGGCGGGCGGGTTCGTCGGCGCGATGGGCGGCTCGTTCGTCCCGCCCATCAACGTCACCGTCAACAACAACCGGGGCGCCGCCCGCGCAGGCGGTGGCCGTGGGGCCCAATCGCTGCTCCCGGCACCGGAGTTCACCTCCCCCGCGCAGGTCCGCAACTACTGCAACACCCTGCGTGCTGCGGCCGTCGCCCTGTCGATCGAGGTGGCCATGGGCGCTGAGATCTTCAAGAGCGTGCTGTCCTCCGTGCCGGACCCGGAGGGCCGCGCGTTCGGCTCCAAGCTCCGGGCCCGGAAGGTCGCCCGCAAGATGCAGAAGTCCGCTGACGCGCTGCGGGACGCGGCGAAGAACGCTGCCGCCTGCTACTCGGTCTACCAGCAGGAATTCCAGGAAGAGATCAGCGCGGTTCGTCACCGTGCCCGCAAACCACAGGCGCCGGTCATCAACTGGGCCGATCAGTAAGGAGGCACAGGCCATGGCCCGTGACCACAACCGCATGACCACCTACCCCGACGACGGCATGAGCGGCTACACCCTCGACACCCGGGGCGGCGGGGGCGGTGTCGGCGCCTACCTGCTCAACCGGGCCAAGCCCCACCTTCCCCCGTGGATCGGCGTCGCCGGTGTCGGCATCACGGGTGCGCTGGGGAACTGGCGGTGGGGTGAGAGCGCCGCCGCCGGTGTCGGCCTCACCCTCGCATCCGTGGCGCTGTCCGGCGCCACCTGGTGGATGGGAAAGTCGACCAGCCAGCAGCGCCGCATCCACTCCGCGATCACCGTGGCCGCCGGGTCCGCGTGGCTGACGGCCGCGTGCCTCGCGGGACCGACCGCCGGGCCGATCGACGACATGTATCTGATCGGCGGGCCGGTGCTGGCCCTGTCGTGGAACGTGCGCATGGTCCTGCGGCGCAACGACGACCCTGCCGGCGAAGGCTCCGACAAGGGGCTGTTGGCGAAGGTGGGGCTGGCGCGGGCGCAGATTGGTGCGGCGAAGGTGGAGCCCAACCGGGTCACCGCGTCGCTCGGCCTGGAGGCGGGCGAGCAGACCAACGACGACGTCACCAAGAGCCTGTCCCGCCTCGCGTCCGCCCTGGATCTGCCGACGTCGGCCGTGCGCTACCTGCCCGACCCCGGCTCGGCACGACGCGGCGAACTGGTCATCGTCCCCGAAGACATGCTCTCCGAACTGGTGGAGTGGGAGGGACCCTCGAACCTCGGGGGTTCGATCGCGGAACCGCTGGTCATCGGACGCTACGACGACGGCGCCCCGCTCCTGCTCTGGCTCCCGGGCGACCCGGAAGCCAAGCGGAACTCCACCCACGTCCTGATCGCGGGCGGTACCGGGTCCGGCAAGGGCGACACCGCCCTCAACGTCCAAACGGAGATCCTCTCCCGCCGTGACGTGATCCTGTGGCTCTCCGACCCCAAGTCCTTCCAGGACTTCCGCCCCCTGCTGCCCGGCATCGACTGGGCTGTCGAGGGCGGGACCGCCACCGAGGTCATGGTGGAAGCCCTCAAGGCCGCCATCCCCGCCCGCACCGGCTGGCTCGGTGCCCACCGCTACCGGCAGTGGACCCCGGAATGTGTGGAGCAGCAGAACAGCCGGGAGCACACGTGCCGCAAGGACGGCACCGCGTGCGGCTGCGCGGGCATGCCCTTCCTGGTCGCCTGGATGGAAGAGGCGGCCAACACGCTGCGCGCCCTCGGGGACGACGTGTTCACCGGCATCGCGCAGGAAGCGCGCAGCGCTGGCATCTCGCTGGTCGTGTCGCTTCAGCGTCCCTCCTACGACCAGATGTCGACCAGCACGCGTGCCTCGCTGCCGTCCGTGATCGCGCTCGGCTGCGACCCGCGCGACGAAGGGTTCAGCCTGCCGGACACGGTCATCGACGCCGGCGCGCACCCCGGGGCATGGGGCAACCGGCGCCCTGGCTACTGCTACGTCGTCAGCCCCGGTATCGACGAGTCCCGCTACCCCTCCCCGGGCCGCACCCGCGCGTTCGGTCATCGGGCGGTGCCGGTCATGGAGCTGCTCGCCACCTGGGCGCAGCGCAACGGCGCCACCCCCGACCCGGTCACCGACCGTGCTGCGGCCGGTGTCGCCGGCCGCGCCTACACCACCCGCAACGACACCGACGAGCAGACGGCCGGCGCCGCCGGCGAAGAGGGGGACGACGACATGGAGTACGGCCTGCTGGTCGACCCGGAGGACGTCGACATCGACCCGGACGCCGAACTCCCCGACCCGCAAGAGGGTGACGACACCCCGCTGTTCGGACAGGAGTCCGGCCGCAAGCCGTCCCCGGACGAGGCACGGCGGCTGTTCGCCGACGCGCTCACCCAGTTCGAGGACGAGGGCCGCATGGTCGTCGGTCCGAAGGACTTCATGGAGTGGTGCGACCGGCACGGCCTCTCCCGCCCGTGGGTCTCCGCACGGCTCAAGGACGCGTACGAGGAGGGCCGGTTGGAGCCCACCAACACCACCGGCCGGTGGCGGATCGTCCCCGCCCTGACACCCGCGTGACGCCTGACACCGTCACGGCGCCCTGACACCCAAACCCCTAGGCACACGCGGTGTCACGCACTCCTGACACCACCCGCTGACACCCCTGACACCCGCGTCTGACACCTGCACGCCCCCGGGTCCGCGCCACCTATGGCGCGGGCCCGCCGCGCTCACCGAAGGGAATTCCCGTGAACCACCGCGACCCGCCGGGGATCATCGCCCCGCACGTCCCCGCCGACGACTGGCGCCGCGCACAAGCCACCGGCGCCCCGGTCGTCATCGTCGTCCAGACCACCGACAGCAACGGCATCCCGTGGCGTCGGGTCCTGATCCCGTTCGCCGTCGCCGGCGCCGCCGCCCTCGGAACCTGGGGCCTGGTCGTCGCCCTCTGCGCACTGTTCGACGCCGCCGCCCACGCCGTCACCATCATCGCCGGCGCCACCGGACCGATCGGCATCGGCGGCATCACCCTCAAACTCGCCCGCGCCAAGACCCACTAGCAACGCCAAGGGCGGCCCCCCACTCACGCCAATGAAGCGGGGCCGCCCTTGCCAGCCAGTCACCATCAAGGAACTGGAGACCTCCAGAATGACTCAACCCACTGACATCCGGCGAGTACGCGGCTACTTCGCCGCCGCAGTGCTGGACGGGAGGGCCGTCGCGTGAGCGTCCACCTGCGGACAGCGCTGGAGTTGGCGGCGGCCGGTGTGCCGCCGCTGCCACTGCGGGCGGGAAAGGTGCCGTTCGGCAACTGCCGCACCTGCGCGAAGAACGCGTGCGGCGGACGGCCCAACATGAAAACCCCCGGCCCCTGCACCTGCCCCGACGTCTGCCACGCATGGGCCGCCGCCACCACCGACCCGAACGTCCTCAACTCCCCCCAGTGGGCCACCGCATGGCGTCGGGCCGCCGGGCTCGGCTACCACCCCGGCGGCGCCGGCCTCACCGCCGTCGACCTCGACAACCCGGAAGCCATCGCGTGGGCCCGCGCGACGCTGCCCGCGACCCGGACCGTGCCCACCACCCGGGGCGAGCACTGGATCTACCAGGGCGCCATGCGCTCCGCCAACGCGGTACGGCCCGGCGTCGACATCAAGTCCACCATGGCCTACGCCCGTTGGCTCGGTCCCGGCACCGGCCGTATGACGGCGCTGCCGGAAGTTGTGCGCGCGCTGGCCGTGAAGGAACCCACCACGGTCCGGCCGGCGCCGCAGTCCCTCACCGTGCCCGCGCGAACTGGGGGCGGGGAGTGCCGCCACCGCACGCCCGCCTACCTGAACCGCGGAATCGCCATGGCGGAGCAGCGCATCACCGAAGCTCGCGCCGGAATTCACGCCACCGTGTACCGGACGTTCCTCGCCGTGCTGTCCACGCACGGCCGGTGCGGCTGCCTCACCGACGCCCACACCGCACGGCTGTTCGCCGCCGCGCAGGCCAAGGGCGAGTCCCCCCGGCACTGCACCGACGCGTGGGCCAACGCCCTGACCACGTTGGGACTGTGACCATGGCCGACGACGAGAAGAACCCCGCCCGCGAGATCATCACCGGCTACGCGCAGGCGCATTTCCGGTACTTCCGCACCGCCGACGGGACCGTGTACGCGCAGAAGAACGGCCACCCCGTGGCACGTCCGATCCGCTCCCAGGGCACCACGGGCAGCCACCGCCAGGAACTCATGGTCGGCCTGTTCAAGGACGGGCGCGGCGTGTTCAACGGGACCGCGCTCAAGGAGGCCCTGGACTTGATCGAAGCACTCGCGCTGACCGAAGACGTGCAGCCCGTCCACATCCGCGTCGCCCCCGGATTCGACGGGGCCACCTGGCTGGACCTCGGACGTGACGACGGGCAGTCCATCCGCATCCACCCCACCGGCTGGGACATCCTCACCCCCGACCCCCGCGAGGTGTGCTGGCGCCGCACCCAGCTCACCGGGGAACTCCCCCTGCCCGCCAAGGACACCAACGGCAAAGGCATCGATCTCCTGCTGCGACTGTGCAACTTCGCAGGTGCCGAGACCGAGTGCCTGGCCATTGCCTGGCTGATCGGCTGTCTCGGGCCGTCGGTTCCCGTCCCGGCGCCGTTCCTCACCGGCCCGCAGGGGGCGGGCAAGTCCACCGGCGGACGCATGCTCGTCAGGATCATCGAGGGCATGAGCGGCGACCTGCGCCGGGCCCCGAAGGACGAGGAGAACCTGATCGCAGCGGTGGCGGCCGGATGGGTCACCGCCCTGGACAACCTCTCCCACATGACCCCCGACCTGTCCGACGCCATGTGCTGCATCGTCACCGGCGCCGAAAGCGTCAAACGCGCCCTGTTCACCGACGGGGACGTGGTTCGCGTCGGCTACCGCCGGCCCCTACTGCTGACCGGCATCGACGTGGGAGTCATTCGGCCCGACCTCGCCGAACGGCTCCTGCCGCTGCGCCTGGAACGCCCCACCATCCGGCGCACCGAAGCCGAACTGTGGACGGAGTACGCCGAGGCTCTGCCCGTCGTTCTCGGCTCGCTCCTGGACCTCACCGTCAAGGTCCGCGCGGTCGAAGCGGAGACCCCCACCGACCTGCGGATGGCCGACTTCGCGCACCTGTGCGCGCAGCTCGATGCGGCCACCGGCCTCGGGGCCCTGCCCGCCTACCGGGCCAGCCTGGACGACCTCAACGACGACGTCATCGAGGGCGACCTGTTGGCGCAGACCGTCCTCCGCCATGCCGACACCATCGAGCCGGGCGGCGCGCAGCGGATGACCTCCACCGAGTGGCTGCACTGCCTCAGTCGCCTCTACAGCGGCGACGAACTGCGTGCCCTGCCTAAGGGGTGGCCGACTACCGGGAAAGTCCTCTCCGACCGTCTCAAGCGTCTCCAGCCCACTCTGGCCGCCCGGGGTGTTCTCATCGACACGGGCCGCACCAGCGAGGGCCGCTACCTCGAAATGACCCGCCCGGCCACCCCGCCCCCGCACGAGCAGAAACCGGCGTTCTGACCCGCGCCGCCCGCCTGGATAAGCAAGAGGAGCACCAGCCCCGTGGCGTGCTCCTCTTGCTGTTCGGCGGAACGCCGCGCCAAGGACGCGCCGCGCAGCGGCTCCTTCTTCACGCTGTGAGGCGCACCGCACGACAACAGACACCCCCCTCTTTTGTCCTAAGAGGGAAGACGCTGCGTCATCTGCGTCATGCGGGCCGGAAAACAGCACCTGACCTGCGGCTACGGGCATGACGCAGACGGCGGACTCTGCGTCATCCTGCGTCATCTGCGTCATGGGCCGCGTCACGGATGACGCAGCCCATGACGCACCCATGACGCACACCCCCACCACTGCGTCACGCAAAACAGCAGGTCACAGCCCCGAATGACGCTGATGACGCAATGACGCAGAAATCCGAACCTCGGACAGACACGGACTCCCGAAACAGGCCCCCGGAGGTTTCTCGTGCCCCCCGTCGCCCAGATGAGCACCGCGCTCCCGCCCGCCGACCAACTGCTCTACACCCCCGAAGCCGCCGCCAAGGTCCTGTCGTACGGCCGCTCCACCGTCTACGAGCTGATGGCCGAGGGACTCCTGAAGTACGTCAAGCGTGGCCGCTCCCGCCGCATCCGTCGGAGCGACCTTGAGGCGTACGTGAACGACCTCGAACCGACAACCCACTGACCCAACCGACCCACGCTCGAACGAGGCGGCCCCGGACCACGATCCGGGGCCGCCTCTCGCATGGAGGAACATGAGCCCCCGCAATCCGAACATGGAATCGTCTGTCTACGAGGGCAACGACGGTTGGTGGCACGGCCGCGTGACGATGGGCGTCAAGGACGACGGAAGCCCCGACCGCCGCCACCGCAGGGCCAGGACCGAGCCCGAAGTACGCCGCAAGGTGCGCGAGTTGGAGAACCTCCGGGACAAGGGCCGCGCCCCCAAGGCAGGCCGCAAACCGACCGTAGAGCAGTGGATGACCACGTACCTCACCGACATCGCGAGCCTGAAGCTCAAGCCCCGTTCCCTGGACGACTACTGGTCGAAGACCCGAAACGACATCGTCCCCGGCGTCGGCAAGCACCGCCTCGACAAGCTCGCCCCCGAGCACCTGGAACGCATGTACCGCGTGATGCTCGACAACGGCCACGCGCCCTCCCACGTGGTCAAGGTCCACCGCATCCTCTCCCGCGCCCTGAAAATCGCGCACCGCCGCCGGATCATCGGCGAGAATGTGGCCACCCTCGTGGACCCGCCCACGGTCGACGAGACGGAAGCGAACCCGTTCACGACCGAGCAGGCAAAGGCGTTCCTGCAAGCCGCCGCCAAACGGCCCACCTTCATGCGGTGGTGCGTGGGCGTCGGGATGGGCTTCCGGCAAGGGGAAACCCTGGGACTCCGGTGGACCTACGTCGACTTCGAAGCCGAGCTGTTCAACCCCCAGTGGCAGCTTCAACGCCTCACCTGGCGCCACGGATGCACGGACGCCCGTGCCTGCGGCGAACGCCTCCACCGATTCGAGCCGTGCCCGCCGGACTGCCGGACCCACAAGAACTACACGCGCGGTTGCCCGAAGCCGTGCCCGAAGGACTGCCGGCGGCACGCCACTGCCTGCCCCGAGCGCAAGGGCGGTGGCCTGGTCTTCACCCGCCCGAAGACGAAGAAGAGCACGAACCCCGTTCCGATCCCGCCGCCGTTCATCCCCTACCTGCACGCACACAAGGAGCAGCAGGTGGAGATGCGCGCCGCCGCCGGAGACGACTGGCAGGAGTACGACGCGCTCTTCACACGGCCGGACGGCCGTCCCCTCGACCCTCGCGCCGACTGGGAGGAGTTCAAGGAACTGCTTGAAGAGGCAGGCATCACAGACCGGCGCCTGTACGACGGAAGCCGTCACACCGCCGGCACGATCCTCAATGAACTCGGGGTCGACATGCCCACGATCATGGAGATCCTGCGGCACACCCAGATCAGCCAGACCAAGCGGTACGTGAAGGGCCGATCCCACCTGTCCAAGGACGCGATGCGTCGCATGGGCGACCACTTCATGCCCGCGCCCGAACCCGCGCCGGAACCCACTACTGAGACCAGAACTGAGACCACCGACCGCAAAGCGGCGCGTGCTCAGCGTCGCCGCCGCATCCGCTAAAAAGCAAAAGCCCCAGGTCACGGCGAGTGAGAATCCTGGGGCTTCCACAGAGCCGCCTTCGGGATTCGAACCCGAGACCTACGCATTACGAGTGCGTTGCTCTGGCCATCTGAGCTAAGGCGGCGCGCTGTTCGCACCATGGTGCGGTCAGCAACGTCGGTAAGTCTACACAGTTTCGGAGGGTGCTCCGCACACCCCCCGGAGGCCCCCGGAGAGGCCTCCGCACCGGTGCCCGTGCCCCGCTACGCGCACCGTTTCCCCTTCACAGGAGGGGTGCCCCGGAGCAAATACTTGTTGATCGTGCCGTCGATGCAGTCGCTGCCGCGCCCGTACGCCGTGTGGCCGTCGCCCTCGTAGGTCAGGAGGCGGGCCGAGGACAGCTGACGGGAGAGCGACTGGGCCCAGCGGTACGGGGTCGCCGGGTCCCGGGTCGTGCCGACGACGACGATCGGGGCCGCGCCCTTCGCCTCGATGCGATGCGGTTCGCCCGTCGCCCGCACCGGCCAGTACGCGCAGCTCAGGGAGGCCCAGGCCATGACGTCACCGAAGACCGGGGACGCCTTCTCGAAGGACGGCAGCGCGTCGCGCACCTGGTCGGGGGTGGTGTACGCCGCCGGGAGGTCGAGGCAGTTCACTGCCGCGTTGGCGGACATCAGGTTCGAGTAGCGGCCGTCGGCGTCGCGCTCGTAGTAGCTGTCGGAAAGGAGCAGCAGGCCCGCACCGTCCCTGTCCCGCATCGCGGAGGTCAGCGACTCGCGCAGTTGCGGCCAGGTGCTCTCGTCGTACATCGCGGCGATCACGCCGGTCGTGGCGAGTGCCTCGCCCAGCTTGCGCCCGGCCGCGTCGCCCGTCGGGATCGGCGACTTGTCGAGGCGGCCGAAGAACGCCTTCAGGTTCGTACCGACCTCGCTCGACTTCGTACCGAGCGGGCAGTCCGTCTGCCGTACGCAGTCCTTGGCGAACGCCTCGAAGGCCGTCTCGAAGCCCGCCGTCTGGTCGAGGCTCAGCCGGCTCGCGGACAGGGAGGGGTCCATCGCGCCGTCCAGAACCAGGCGGCCCACCCGGTCCGGGAAGAGCCCCGCGTACGTCGCCCCGAGGAACGTTCCGTAGGACGCCCCGACGTACGTCAGCCGCTCGTCGCCCAGCAGCGCCCGCAGGATGTCCATGTCCCTGGCTGCCTCCACCGTGGACACGTGCCGCAGCAGAGCGGGCGAGCTGCTGCCGCAGCCCTCGGCGAACTCCTTGTACGCGCCGACCAGTTGCTCCGCCTCCCGGTCGCTGTCGGGAGTCGTGTCCGTCTGCGTGTACGCGTCCATCTCGCGGCCGTCCAGGCACTCGACCGGCTCGCTGCGGGCCACCCCGCGCGGGTCGACCGCGACGATGTCGTAGCGCGCGCGGACCTGCGCCGGGTAGCCGATACCCGCGTACGCCTGCACGTAGCCGACCGCCGATCCGCCCGGCCCGCCCGGGTTCACCAGCAGTGAGCCGAGCGGCTTGCCCGCGCCCGTGGCCTTTCTGCGGGACACGGCGAGTTTGACGTCGCCCTCTGTCGGAGCCGCGTAGTCAAGGGGCGCTTTCATCGTGGCGCACTGGAAACCGGGCACACCGCACGACCGCCAGCTCAGCTTCTGACCGTAGTACCGAGCGAGGCCGGCCGGCGTGGCCGACGTACTCGCCACACTCGCAGCACTTGCTGCGCTGGTCGAACTCCCCGTGGAACAGGCGGAGACGAGCAGCGCGGCCACAGCGAGCAAGGACCAGGCCGGACGAGGTGTACGCCTCATATGCATTCAGCGAGCGTAACCCTGAGGAACCATATGAATACTCTCCGTCCACGATATGACCCGTATGAGTTACCGGTTGCCGGTTGCCGGTTGCCGTCACGAGTTCCAGTCACCCCAGCCATCCCAGCCACCCCCGAGTCGCCCCCTCACCAGCGGCGAGTGTGCGCGTCGCACAGTTACGCATCGGAGGTGACGCCCGTCAGCCTGCTCTCAGCGCCAGCGTCATCGCCTCCACCGCCAGCAGCGGCGCCACGTTGCGGTCCAGGGCCTCGCGGCACGCGGCGATCGCGTCGATGCGGCGGAGCGTCGACTCGGGTGAACCGGCGCGGGCCAGCCGCTCCAGGGTATCCTCGGCCTCCGCGTTGGCGATCGCCAGCCGGGAGCCGAGCTGGAGGGCGAGAACGTCGCGGTAGAACCCGGTGAGGTCGATCAGGGCCAGGTCGAGGGTGTCTCGCTGTGTACGCGTTCTCCTGCGCTTCTGACGGTCCTCCAGCTCCTTCATCACGCCCGCCGTACCGCGCGGCATCCGGCCGCCCTGGGCCGCTCCCAGCGCCGCCTTCAGCTCCTCCGTCTCCTTCACGTCGACCTCCTCGGCGAGCTGCTTGGCGTCCTCCGACGCCGCGTCGATCAGCTCTTGGGCCGCCTTCAGGCAGCCGCCGACGTCCTCGACGCGCAACGGCAGCCTCAGGACGGCGGCCCGGCGCTCCCGGGCCCGCGCGTCCGTCGCCAGCCGCCGTGCACGACCGATGTGACCCTGGGTCGCCCGGGCAGCGGTGTGGGCAACGGCCGGCTCGATACCGTCCCGGCGGATGAGGATGTCGGCCACCGCCTCCACGGGCGGGGTGCGCAGGGTGAGGAGACGGCAGCGGGAGCGGATCGTGGGCAGCAGGTCCTCGATGGACGGGGCGCACAGCAGCCACACCGTGCGCGGCGCCGGCTCCTCGATGGCCTTGAGCAGGACGTTGCCCGCGCCCTCTGTGAGGCGGTCCGCATCCTCCAGGACGATGACCTGCCAGCGCCCGACGGCCGGCGACAGCTGGGCCCGCCGGACCAGTGCGCGGGTCTCCTTGACGCCGATGGAGAGGAGGTCGGTGCGGACGATGTCCACGTCGGCGTGGGTGCCGGTCAGGCTCGTGTGACAGCCGTCGCAGAATCCACAGCCGGGGACTCCGCCGAGGGCTCGGTCGGGGCTCACGCACTGGAGCGCGGCGGCGAAGGCACGGGCCGCCGTGGACCGGCCGGAGCCGGGCGGGCCGGTGAAGAGCCAGGCGTGCGTCATCTTCGACGCCTCGGGCTGGGGCTCGCCCGCGGCAACAGCGGTGACCAGGGCGTCGGCATCCCGCGCGGCGGCCTCCAGCTGCGCGCTCACCTTCTCCTGACCCACCACGTCGTCCCACACCGGCATGGGAGCACCGCCCTTTCGTCACGCCGCTTCGTCACGGCGTTTCATCACGCCACCCGCGTCAGGCCGATTCGTCACGGCTTGCCTGCGGAACCCATTGTGCGGGTCCCCACTGACAACGGACTCCACGGACGGACGGGCGCCACCGACGGCCGGGTCGACCGGCGACGAGTGCCCGCCTCAGCGGCGCCGCCCGCCCCGTCCCCGCCCTTCGTCGCGGTCGTCGTCCGAGTGCGGCCCGAGCAGTTCGTCGGCCAGCGTCGGCAGGTCGTCCAGCGGTGTCTCCTCCGCCCAGTCGGAGCGCGGACGCCGACGCGGGGTGCCATCGGCGTCGACCTGGGGCAGCTCTCGCGTCCGGTCCTCACCCGCCCCGGACTCCCCGTCCGCACGCTCGTCCCGGAAGAACCCCGGGGGCACGCGATCCGCAGGCGCACCGTCCCGCTGGCCCGCACCGTCCTCCCGTACGGCGGGCAGCACCGCCGTCTCATCGGCCGCACCCGGCACCACCGGCGGCAGCACCGCCGTCTCATCAGCCGCACCCGGAGGAGCCGACCGAACCGGCGGCAGCACAGCCGTCTCGTCCGCCGCACCCGGCGGAGCCGATGGAACGGGCGGCAGCACCGCGGTCTCGTCCGCCGCACCCGGAGGCGTCGTCGGCTTCCGCAGCTTCGCCGTCAGCTCGGAATCGGAAGGGGATTCGGCTCCACCGGACCGACCGCCACCCCCAACCCCAGCCGCACGTGAACCCGAAGCCGTACCCGTACCCCTACTCGCGCCCGCGCCCGCACCGGCACCCGCGCCCGCACCGGCACCCGCGCCCGCACCGGCACCGGCGGCATCAGCCGCAGCGGCTGATGCCGCCGCCGAAGCCGCGGCGGCAGCCGCTGCAGCCGCGGTCGCCTCCGCGACCCGTCGGCGCTCCGCCTCTGCCCGTACGAGCGCTTCCTCGGCCTTCCGCTGCTTCTCCAGCCGGCGTTCCTCAGCCTCCGCGTGCAGCCGTGCCTCCTCCTCGGCCTGCTTGCGTCGGCGGTCCTCGTCGGCCTTGCGGCGGGCCTCGGCCTCGGCGCGGGACTTCTCCTCCGCGAGCAGCCGTACCCGCTCCTCCTCGGCGCGGCGGCGCGCGTCCTCGGCTCGCTGGCGGGCCTCGTCCGCCTGGCGTTCGGCCTCGCGGCGTTGCGCCTCCTCCAGCTCGCGGCGCTTGCGCTCCTCCTCCTCGGCGCGCAGTCGGGCCAGCGTCTCCTGACGCTCGCGCTCGACGCGCTCCTCCTCGGCCTTGCGCGCGGCCTCTTCCTCCGCCTTGCGCCTGGCCTCCTCCTCGGCCGCCCTGCGGGCCTCCTCCTGGGCCTTCACCTCGGCCTCGGAGAGGGGCAGCAGCAGGTCGAGCCGATGGCGGACGACCGCCGTGACGGCCTCGGGCTCCTGGCCCGCGTCCACGACCAGATAGCGGCCCGGGTCGGCGGCGGCCAGCGTGAGGAAACCGGACCGCACGCGCTCGTGGAACTCGGCCGGCTCCGACTCCAGCCGGTCCGGCGCCTCCGTGAACCGCTCGCGGGCGGCCTCCGGGGAGACGTCGAGCAGGACGGTCAGATGCGGGACCAGGCCGTCGGTCGCCCAGCGCGAGATACGCGCGATCTCGGTCGGTGAGAGGTCCCGGCCGGCGCCCTGATAGGCCACCGACGAGTCGATGTAGCGGTCGGAGACGACCACCGCCCCCCGCTCCAGGGCAGGCCGTACGACCGTGTCGACGTGCTCCGCGCGGTCCGCCGCGTACAGCAGGGCCTCCGCGCGGTGCGACAGACCGGCACTGGACACGTCCAGGAGGATCGACCGCAGCCGCTTGCCCACCGGGGTCGCCCCCGGCTCGCGCGTGACCACGACCTCGTGGCCCTTGGCCCTTATCCACTCGGCGAGCGCTGTCGCCTGGGTGGACTTCCCGGCCCCGTCGCCGCCCTCCAGGGCGATGAAGAAGCCGGTCGCGGCCGTCGCCTGCGCGGGGTCGTCCCCGCCGCGCACGGCGTCCCTCAGGTCGTGCCTCAGCGGTACACCGGAGCGGTCGTCGACCTTGGCGAGGACCAGCGCGGCCACCGGCAGCAGCAGCGCGCCCACCAGCATCAGCGTGAACGCCGCGCCGCCGTGCGCGAAGACGAACTTGCCGCTCTCCAGGCGGTGCGGGCCGATGAGGGCCGCCACCAGGGGGGCGATCAGCGCGGCCAGCGCCACACACACCCGTACGACCGCGTGCAGATGCTCGGTCAGCCGGGTCCGGCGCTGGTCCTCGGTCTCCTGGTCGAGCAGGGTGTGCCCGGTGTTGGCGGCGACGCCCGCGCCGATGCCCGCGAGCCCGACGATCAGCAGCACCGTCGTCACGTCCGCGACCAGCCCGGCGGCGAGCAGCGCGACCCCGGTGAAGGCGATGGCCAGCGCGAGCAGTCGGCGCCGCGACAGCGCCACCAGCACCTTCGGTGCCGTACGGATACCGATGACAGTGCCGCCGGTCAGCACGAGGACCAGCAGCCCGAACAGCACCGGGCCACCGCCCAGGTCCTTCGCATGCAGGACGGCCACGGAGACGGCCGCCGCGACCGCGCCGGAGACGGCCGCGCAGGCCAGGACGAGCAGCGGGATCGCGCCCGTACGGCCCGTCTCGGCGGCGGTGCCGGACTTGGGGCGGCGTAGCCCTTCGAGCGGTGACCGCGCGCGCGGGGTGCGTGTGTCGGGCAGTTCGAGGTAGGTGAGCACGGACAGCGAGGCGGCGAACAGCCCGGCCGCGACGTACGACCCGAAGGCCGCCTGGTGCCGGCCGAACCACTCGATGCCGGTGCCCAGCAGGTTGTTGACGAGCGCGGCGACGAGGAGCGCGGCGCCCGCGAGGGGCAGCGTGACAAAGGTCGTACGCAGGGACAGGCGCCGCAGGGCGTCCATGTGGTCCGGCAGCGGGCGGACCGTCGCCCCCTCCGGGGGAGGCGCGGGCAGCAGGGCGGGCGCCGCGCCTTCCCGGCAGACCGTCCAGAAGCGTTCGGCCACTCCGATCACGAAGGCGGTGACCAGAAGGACTGCGAGGGAGTTCTCCGGCGTCCAGTCGATCCACAGGGGCGCGATGATCATGAGTATGGTGCGCAGGCCGTCGGCGCCGACCATGGTCCAGCGGCGGTCGAGCGGACCCTCCTGCGAGGTGAGCGACGTGAGCGGGCCGAGCAGGACGGCACCGAAGAGCAGCGTGGCCAGAATTCGTGCCCCGAAGACGGCTGTCACGGCGAGCGCCACGCCCCGGTAGCCGCCGCCGAACGAGCCCTCGGCGATGGCCGCCTGGAGGACGAGCACCACCAGGACCAGCAGGGCGAGGGCGTCACCGACACCGCCCACCAGCTGCGCGCTCCACAGCCTCTTCAGCTGGGGCCGGCGCAGCAGGGCGCGGACGGCGCGTTCGCGGGAGTCCGCGACCAACGCGTCGTCGGGGGCCTGGGGGATGGCCGTTGGCTGCTCTGCTGGCGTCATGCTTTCAGCCTATCGGCAGCCACCGACAGCCCGAAGTGGCCGTCCGGACGTACGACCGCCCCGACACCAGATGGTGCCGGGGCGGTCGTTTCGCGAAGTTCACGCGAAGGCGAGGTGAAGATCGGCGAAGACCGGTCACCACGATCGGTCGCGACCACCCGCGGGTGTCGTCGCGACCGACAGGCTCACTCCTCGCCCGTGGCCCTCGAAGCGGTCGCCTTCTTGGCCGGAGCCTTCTTCGCGGCCGTCTTCTTCACGGCCGCCGTCTTGGCCGCGGTCGTCTTGGCCGCCGTCGTCTTCTTGGCCGCGGCGGTCTTCGTCGCAGCGGCCTTCTTGGCGGGGGCCTTCTTCGCCGGCGCCCTCTTGGCGGTCTTCTTGGCAGGCGCCTTGGCACGCTTCTCGGCGAGCAGCTCGTAGCCGCGCTCCGGAGTGATCTCCTCGACGCTGTCACCGGAGCGCAGGGTCGCGTTGCTCTCGCCGTCGGTCACGTACGGCCCGAAACGACCGTCCTTGACGACCACCGGCTGCCCGCTGACCGGGTCCGTGCCCAGCTCCTTCAGCGGCGGCTTGGCGGCGGCCCGGCCGCGCTGCTTGGGCTGGGAGTAGATCTCCAGCGCCTCTTCGAGGGTGATCGTGAAGAGCTGGTCCTCGGTCTGCAGGGACCGCGAGTCCGTGCCCTTCTTGAGGTAGGGCCCGTAGCGCCCGTTCTGCGCGGTGATCTCCACGCCCTCCGCGTCCTTGCCGACGACCCTGGGCAGGGACATCAGCTTGAGCGCGTCCGCCAGCGTCACCGTGTCCAGGGACATCGACTTGAACAGCGAGGCCGTACGCGGCTTCACGGCGTTCTTGCCGGTCTTCGGGGTGCCCTCGGGGAGCACCTCGGTGACGTACGGGCCGTAGCGGCCGTCCCTGGCGATGATCTGGTGGCCGGACTCGGGGTCGGCGCCCAGCTCGAAGTCGCCGCTCGGCTTGGCGAGCAGTTCCTCCGCCAGTTCGACGGACAGCTCGTCGGGAGCGAGGTCCTCCTGCACGTCCGCGCGCTGGTGGTTCTCGGAGTCCTTCTCGCCGCGCTCGATGTACGGGCCGTAGCGCCCCACGCGCAGCACGATGTCGTTGCCCACCGGGAACGACGACACCTCGCGGGCGTCGATCGCGCCCAGGTCGGTCACCAGTTCCTTGAGACCGCCGAGGTGGTCACCGTCGCCATTGCCGGCCTCGGCCGCGCCGCCGACGGCGGGGGCACCATTGGCGCCCTCGCCGAAGTAGAAGCGCTTCAGCCACGGCACGGACTGGGCCTCGCCGCGGGCGATGCGGTCGAGGTCGTCCTCCATCCGGGCGGTGAAGTCGTAGTCGACGAGCCGCCCGAAGTGCTTCTCCAGGAGGTTGACCACGGCGAAGGACAGGAAGGACGGCACGAGGGCCGTGCCCTTCTTGAAGACGTAACCGCGGTCGAGGATGGTCCCGATGATCGACGCGTAGGTCGACGGGCGGCCGATCTCGCGCTCTTCGAGCTCCTTGACCAGCGACGCCTCTGTGTAGCGCGCCGGGGGCTTGGTGGCGTGCCCGTCGACCGTGATCTCCTCGGCGGACAGGGCGTCGCCCTCGTTCACCTGGGGCAGGCGCTTCTCGCGGTCGTCGAGCTCGGCGTCCGGGTCGTCTGCGCCTTCGACGTACGCCTTCAGGAAGCCGTGGAAGGTGATCGTCTTGCCGGAGGCGTTGAACTCGGCGTCACGGCCGTCGGCGGCCCTGCCGGCGATCTTCACGGTGACCGAGTTGCCGACCGCGTCCTTCATCTGGGAGGCGACGGTGCGCTTCCAGATCAGCTCGTAGAGCCGGAACTGGTCGCCGGTCAGGCCCGTCTCGGCCGGGGTGCGGAAACGGTCGCCCGAGGGGCGGATCGCCTCGTGCGCCTCCTGCGCGTTCTTGACCTTGCCGGCGTACGTCCGCGGGGACGCGGGCAGGTAGTCGGCGCCGTACAGCTGGGTGACCTGGGTACGGGCGGCGTTGATCGCCGTGTCCGACAGGGTCGTGGAGTCCGTACGCATATAGGTGATGAAGCCGTTCTCGTACAGCTTCTGTGCCACCTGCATGGTCGCCTTCGCACCGAAGCCGAGCTTGCGGCTGGCCTCCTGCTGGAGCGTCGTCGTACGGAACGGCGCGTACGGCGAGCGGCGGTACGGCTTCGACTCGACCGAGCGGACGGCGAAGCTGGTGTCCGCCAGGGCGGCGGCCAGGGCGCGGGCGTTCGCCTCGTCCAGGTGGAGGGTGTTCGCGCTCTTCAGTTGTCCCACGGAGTCGAAGTCGCGGCCCTGCGCGACCCGCTTGCCGTCGACGCTCGCGAGGCGGGCGACCAGCGTCGAGGGGTCCGACGAGTCCCCGGCGCGGCCGGTCGCGAAGGTCCCCGTCAGGTCCCAGTACTCAGCAGAACGGAAGGCGATGCGCTCGCGTTCCCGCTCCACCACGAGCCGGGTCGCGACCGACTGGACTCGGCCGGCCGACAGGCGCGGCATGACCTTCTTCCACAGGACCGGCGAGACCTCGTAGCCGTAGAGACGGTCGAGGATTCGGCGGGTCTCCTGGGCGTCGACCAGCTTCTGGTTCAGCTCGCGCGGGTTGGCGACGGCGGCCTGGATCGCGGCCTTGGTGATCTCGTGGAAGACCATCCGCTTGACCGGGACCTTGGGCTTCAGGACCTCCTGGAGGTGCCACGCGATGGCCTCGCCCTCGCGGTCCTCATCGGTGGCGAGGAAGAGTTCGTCGGAGTCCTTCAGCAGGTCCTTGAGCTTCTTGACCTGGGCCTTCTTGTCCGCGTTGACCACATAGATGGGTGCGAAGTCGTTTTCGACGTCCACACCGAGGCGGCGCACCTCACCGGTGTACTGCTCGGGCACCTCGGCGGCGCCGTTGGGGAGGTCGCGGATGTGCCCGACGCTCGCCTCGACGACGTATCCGGGGCCCAGATAGCCCTTGATCGTCTTCGCCTTGGCAGGCGACTCGACGATGACGAGTCGGCGGCCGCCCTGTGCGGTCTCGCTGGTCGGGGACAACTTCGCTCTTCTCTCCGGTCGACACTCGGGGTCTCCCCCGGTCTTGCTCCCGGGGTCGGGTCATGCTGACGCTGCGGAGTGTGACGGTACATCCCGCCCCCGTGTCAAACGGGAAAAGCCCGCAACGGCCACTCGAACGGTAACCCGACTACCGCCATTCCTGCCGCCCGGAGTATCGACCTGCCTCTTCGAGCCTATGCGGACGGTGACCCACCGGTTACCGGCGCTCCCCCGCCGTACGCGCCGCTCACCCGTCTCCGGCGCACCTCACACACGGGTGAGGCACCACGCGCCGACCCCCAGGGCGACCAGCGCGGCGACGCTCGCGAGGGCCGCCGATGCGACGGGGTTCACACCGTGGGCGACGGGCGCCCGGTGCCGCACCCGGGCCACGGTCCACACCAGCAGCCCGCCCCCGAACAGGGCGAACACCATTCCCACGAAGATCGCCGGTCCGCTCTCCATACCTCTGCGCGCCCCTCTGTCGCCGCCCGGGAGTCCCCGGACCCGGGAGGCTGGCACGCCCTGGCGGCGTCCGCGCGAACCTGAGATGAACACCGGGCGGACGGCGTCCACGCGGCCGTACGGCTGCCCGCCGGGCGGGCCCTGGCCACCCGGACGGACCGGCCTTCCGACCACGGACCGTCGCGGGCGGCGCCCGTGAATCTCACAGCGGGTGGCGCCGGGCTCGTCCCGGACCGGTCGCCCAACTCGGCGTGAATATGCCGCCCGAACCTCCTCGCACCCGCCACCCCACACGCACCCGGTACGCCGGCCCGGACACCGCGTGCGGTCGGCCCACGCCGCCCGCACGCTTCCCCGCGCCTCGCGCGCCGCCCCCGTGGCTCCCCCTGCCGTACGTCCCAGGAGTACGCGACCTGCCGTACCGATATCGGCCGCGGAGCTCCCCTCCCCCGTGGTCGTGACGACGTAGACCACAGCCTCGCGTCGGGGGACCCGGCAGCACAGCGCCCTACGGCACCGCGCCCCGGGACGCGCTCACTCGGCCGCCTCTCCCGACGGCTCCAGGAACCCCTGCTCCACCAGCAGCCGGATCTGCGCGGGCGTGCGGTCCCGCAGCGTCACGGGGTCCTCGCCGACCAGTTGGGCGATGGCGTCGAGAATCCGCCCGGCGCTCAGCGTGCCGTCGCACACGCCTGCGAAGCCGGCGCCGACCGTGTCCACCTTGGTGGCCCGGCGCATTCCGCGGTTCTGGCGCAGCACCACGTGCTCCGGGTCATCGGCGCCGGGCAGCCCGACCTGCTCCTGCACCACCTCGTCCGCCAGTGCGAAGTGCGCGGCGAGCAGGGAGGCGTCGTCGTGCGCACGCAGGTAGTCCACGCGCTGGAAGTGCGCCCGAACCGTGTCCCCGAGCGGCTGTTCGACGGGATGCGGCCACTCCTCCACGGTGATCGAGGGCTCACTCGCCCCCGTTTTCCGCAGCGTGATCCAGCCGAAGCCGACCGATCTCACCTTGCGTGCCTCGAACTCGTCCAGCCACTCGTCGTACCGCGCCCGGTACTCCGCCGGGTCTGAGCGGTGGTCGCCGGCGTCGCGCAGCCACAGCTCGGCGTACTGCGTGACGTCCTGCACCTCGCGCTGCACGATCCAGGCATCGCACCCGCGTGGCACCCAGGACCTCAGCCTGTCCTGCCAGTCCTCCCCTTCCAGGTGCTGCCAGTTGGCGAGGAACTGCGCGAATCCGCCCTCCCGCAACCGCTCCCCCGCCTCCTGAACGAGCGTGCGGCACAGATCGTCCCCGCCCATCCCGCCGTCCCGGTAGGTGAGCCGCGCGCCCGGCGAGATGACGAACGGCGGGTTGGAGACGATCAGGTCGTACGTCTCGTCCCCCCGGACCGGCTCGAACAGCGAGCCCTCGCGCAGGTCGGCCGCCGGGGCACCGGACAGGGCGAGCGTCAGCGCGGTGATGTGCAGGGCGCGGGGGTTGAGGTCGGTCGCCGTCACGCGCGTGGCGTGCCGGGCGGCGTGCAGCGCCTGGATCCCGGAGCCGGTACCGAGGTCGAGCGCGGAGGCGACCGGCGTACGGACGGTGATTCCGGCGAGGGTCGTGGAGGCCCCGCCCACCCCCAGCACGACGCCCTCGTCGCGGCTGCCGATGCCCCCGGCCCCGCCGACCGCGCACCCCAGGTCGGACACGATGAACCAGTCCTCGCCGTCCGGCCCCCCGTACGGCCGTACGTCGACGGCGGCGGTCACCTCGCCGCCGCCCTCGGAGTCTGTGCCGACGGCGACGAGCCACCCACTCGCCACACAGTCCTCGACGGGCAGCACGGCCGCCACGCGCGCGTGGGACACGGGTTGCTGCAACAGGAACAGCCGCACGAGCAGTTCGAGCGGCGTGTCGCCGCGGGTCGCCCGGAGCGCGGGCACGGTCTCGCTGCGCGCCAGGGCGGCATACGCGGGCGCGCCGAGCAGGTCGAGCAGTCCGTCGGCGGTGAAGTCGGCGGCCAGAAGGGCGTCCCGGAGGAGCGCGGCGGCGTCGGGGCGGTCGGCGGAGGGCAGGGCGTGCAGGCTGGCGTTACTCACGCCTCCCATTGTGTCCGCCCCACGGCTTGGCCGCGCACGCCTGTGGACAGACATGCGCGGACATCCCGTACGCCTGTGGAAAACCTCCGCCGAAGTGACGGCGAACCCGGCCGGAAAGGTCAGCCGGCAGCCGAGGAGGCCGCCGGGGACCCGGGAGAGCCGGGGGACGAGGACGTCGACTTGCAGCTCTCCTGCTTGGCCATCGACTTGCCGACGTCGCCCTCCTCCAGGGCCTTCAGGGCGTCGTTCCCGCTCTGGCTGAGTTTGTCCAGCTGAGTGGCGACACCCTTGAGGCCGTCGGCGAACTTCGCCTGGTTCTTGATGTCGAGTCCGTCCACCTGCTTCTTCAGGCCCGCGTAGGAGGTCGAGATGTCGTTGAGCTCCTTGACGGCGTTCGTCTTCTTCGTCTCGCCGTCGTCGACGTTCGGGGCACCCGCGGTGTTCACGGCCGTACCGATCGCCCTGTAGGCGTCCGCCATGTCCTGGAAGGCCTGCGCGTCGGTCTTCTGGACGGCCGCCGGCGTGCTGTTGTCCGAAGTCTCCTTCTGGATCGCGGCGTTGGCGGCCTCGATCTTCTGTGCCTGCGGTTTCACCGCGTCGCACACCTGCTTGGCCCAGGCATCCAGCTTCTCGTTGCCTTCGTCGCTGCTGCATCCCGACAGCGCCAGTACCAGTACCGCACCGCCGGACAGTGCGACCGCGAGCTTCTTGTTCACCGGATTGGTCCCTTCCATGGCTCTCGGCCCCGGAACATACACGCCAACTGGGCGACAACAACGTGACGGACATCCGGTTTATGTGTTATTGCCGCCATTTGCATCAAGAGAGAACCAAGAGAGAGAAGGCTCACGAAACTTGGGGGGCAACCCACGCCGAGCGGGCGGACGACGCGTCACAACGCGTCGTCCGCCCGCTGGTTGGCCGGTTCCTGACCGGCCGTAGGACACCGCGAGACACCACAAGAGGCCGAACCGTGGCCCGCGGACCCACTCGGGCTACGAAACCACCGCGGGATCAGCCGACTTGGCCGCCCGCTGCGCCTCCTCCCCCTCGTCGTCCCCGGCCACCCCGCGCCGCTTGGACACGTACACCGCGCCCACGATCACCGCGATCGACAGGACGGCGATGACGATGCGCAGTGCGAGGTTCTCGTCGTCGCCGTAGCTGAACTTGATGATCGCGGGCGCGATGAGCAGCGCGACCAGGTTCATCACCTTCAGCAGCGGGTTGATGGCGGGGCCGGCGGTGTCCTTGAACGGGTCGCCGACGGTGTCCCCGATGACGGTCGCCGCGTGGGCCTCGCTGCCCTTGCCGCCGTGATGGCCGTCCTCCACCAGTTTCTTCGCGTTGTCCCACGCGCCACCGGAGTTGGCGAGGAACACCGCCATCAGCGTGCCGGTGCCGATCGCGCCCGCGAGGAACGAGCCGAGCGCGCCGACGCCGAGCGTGAACCCGATGGCGATGGGCGCCAGGACAGCGAGCAGCCCGGGCGTGGCGAGTTCCCGGAGCGCGTCCTTGGTACAGATGTCGACGACGCGTCCGTACTCCGGTTTCTCGGTGTAGTTCATGATCCCGGGATGCTCGCGGAACTGCCGCCGCACCTCGTAGACCACCGAACCCGCCGACCGCGAGACCGCGCTGATCGCCAGCCCGGAGAACAGGAAGACGACGGCCGCGCCGGCGATCAGGCCAACCAGGTTGTTGGGCTGCGAGATGTCCATCACCAGGTTCATCGGCCCGCCCTCGCCGACCTTCTCGCCGACGTCGCGCGCGGCGGTCGTGATCGCGTCCCGGTACGACCCGAAGAGCGCCGAGGCGGCCAGGACGGCGGTGGCGATGGCGATGCCCTTGGTGATGGCCTTGGTGGTGTTGCCGACGGCGTCCAGGTCGGTGAGCACCTGGGCGCCCGCGCCCTCGACGTCGCCGGACATCTCGGCGATGCCCTGCGCGTTGTCGGAGACGGGCCCGAAGGTGTCCATCGCCACGATCACGCCGACCGTGGTGAGCAGGCCGGTGCCCGCCAGTGCCACCGCGAACAGCGCCAGCATGATGGACGTCCCGCCGAGGAGGAACGCCCCGTACACGCCGAGGCCGATCAACAGGGCGGTGTAGACGGCCGATTCGAGCCCGATGGAGATACCGGCGAGGACGACGGTGGCCGCACCGGTGAGGGAGCTCTTGCCGATGTCCCGTACGGGTCGGCGGGTGGTCTCGGTGAAATAGCCGGTCAGTTGCTGGATCAGGGCCGCCAGCACGATCCCGATGGCCACCGCGAGAAGCGCGAGGATCCTCGGATCGCCGCCCTTGCCGGAGATCGCCGCGTCGGTGACCCCGTCCAGATCGGCGTACGACGACGGCAGATAGACGAAGACGGCGATCGCGACGAGTACGAGCGAGATCACCGCGGAGATGAAGAAGCCGCGGTTGATCGCGCTCATGCCGCTGCGGTCGGAACGCTTCGGCGCCACCGCGAAGATGCCGACCATCGCCGTGAGTACGCCGATCGCCGGCACCAGGAGCGGGAAGGCGAGCCCGGCGTCCCCGAAGGCGGCCTTGCCGAGGATCAGCGCGGCCACCAGCGTCACGGCGTACGACTCGAAGAGGTCGGCCGCCATGCCGGCGCAGTCGCCGACGTTGTCGCCCACGTTGTCGGCGATGGTCGCGGCGTTGCGGGGATCGTCCTCCGGGATGCCCTGCTCGACCTTGCCGACCAGGTCGGCGCCGACGTCGGCGGCCTTGGTGAAGATGCCGCCGCCGACACGCATGAACATGGCGATGAGGGCGGCACCGAGGCCGAAGCCTTCGAGCACCTTGGGCGCGTCGGCCGCGTACACCAGCACCACGCAGGAGGCGCCCAGCAGGCCGAGGCCCACCGTGAACATGCCGACGACGCCGCCCGTACGGAAAGCGATCTTCATCGCTTTGTGGGAGACGTCGGTGAGATCCTTTTCCGGCTGGCCTGCCGCCGGTGTCGCTTCCCGCGCGGCTGCGGCGACCCGCACATTGCTGCGCACAGCGAGCCACATGCCGATATAACCGGTGGCCGCCGAGAACGCGGCGCCGATCAAGAAGAACACCGACCGTCCGGCGCGCTGATTCCAGTCGTCCGCGGGCAGCAGCATCAGCAGGAAGAACACGACCACGGCGAATACGCCGAGCGTGCGCAACTGCCGTGCCAGATAGGCGTTCGCGCCTTCCTGGATCGCCTTCGCGATCTCCTTCATGCTGTCGGTGCCCTCGCCCGCCGCGAGCACCTGGCGCACCAGCACCCCGGCGACCGCGAGCGCCGCCAGGGCGACGACGCCGATGACCATGACGATCAGTCGGTTGTCGTCGGTCAGTACCGCGGCTGCGAAGGTTGTGGGTTGGTCGAACCGATGAGGGGTAGAAAGCCCCGCCATTCGTCCTCCTTGACGCTTGGGCTGAGCTCAAGATGTGGACGGGATTGTAGGTACCGGAAGCTGATCAAAACAGTACGCGGAAACGGAATAGATCGCCCCATGCTATTCAGCAAATGATCGGCGGAAGATCCCTCGAAGATCCCCGTGTGATCAATTGACCCACATGGCGTAATGCCGCAGACGCATTGACGCGTGATCGAATTCCTGCATGACTGATCGTGAATGACTTCACGAAGGGATCGTGAATACCTTCACGAATTCCGGAACCCGCCGACAAAAACGCCAAGGGCCCTGCTGAGCAGGGCCCTTGGCGTTGCAGAGAGGTGAGGTCAGGGGATGAGCGTGGCCGGCGGCGTGGTCGGCCAGCTCATGCGGATCGATCCGCCGTTCTCCCCCGCGGTGACCTCGACGTCGTCGACGAGGCCGCTGATGACCGCGAGGCCCATCTCGTCCTCCTCGGCATCCACGTCCACATCACCGGTACCCGGAGCGTTGTCACCGGGAGCCGAACGGGGTGCTTCGTCGCCGACCTCGATGGAGAACAGCTTCTCCTCCTCGATCAGCGTCACCCACACCGGCTCCGTGATGCCGCCGCTCTGGTGCAGTCCGACGGCACGGGAGCAGGCCTCGCCGACGGCGAGTCGCACCTCGTCGAGTACGGCCTCGTCCACTCCGGCCCTGCGCGCCACCGCTGCCGCCACCAGTCGGGCGGTCCTGACGTGCTCGGGCAGCGCGCTGAAGCGGAGTTCAACGGTGGCCATGCATCCCCCTCGGAATACGGGCGTGCGATCAGGGGGCCGGATCGCCGAGACCCGGACCCCCCTCGTTTACTTCTTCCGTCACGGACGCACGTACGGGTGACCGCACAGGCGTCCGTCAAACAGTCGTCAGTCGGTGGCCGCCACCGCTTCGTCGACCGAGGTGTGAATCGGGAACACCTTGGTCAGACCGGTGATACGGAAGATCTTCAGAATGCGCTCCTGGTTGCAGACCAGGCGCAGCGAGCCCTCGTGGGCACGCACACGCTTCAGGCCGCCGACCAGCACGCCGAGCCCGGTGGAGTCGAGAAAGTCGACACCCTCCATGTCGACGACGAGGTGAAAACTCCCGTCGTTGACCAGCTCGACCAGCTGCTCACGCAGCTTGGGCGCGGTATAAACGTCGATTTCGCCACCGACCTCGACGACCGTACGATCGCCGACGGTACGGGTCGACAGGGACAGGTCCACGGATCCTCCAGCACCTTGCTATCGAGCGGTCATCCCAAGGGACACCTCGGCAGAGTCCCCAGGACGGTTCGCCAGCCGCGATGGCATTCAATCACTTACCGCAGGGCGTGCACGACGCCTTGGGCCCATTGTCCGTCACGCCAGTGACACACTCGATGCCGATGGCCAAGAATCACCGATCCGAACGACCCTCGTCTCCGGCCGCCTCGCGACCCGATCCGGGCACCATCCTGGACCGGCTCGCCTCGGGCCCTGGCCGGGCTTCGCGCATCACTCATACGGAGCACTTGCCCCCGCGTACGGGCCGCCATGCCGTCTGGCCCGACCGGATTCGCGCCGAGGTCGTCGCGGCCGTCCAGGCCGCCGGTATCGAACACCCCTGGGCCCACCAGGCACTGGCCGCCGAGCACGCCCTGGACGGCGACAACGTGATCGTCGCCACAGGCACCGCCTCGGGCAAGTCGCTCGCTTACCTCGTGCCGGTCCTCTCCCGCCTTCTGGACGGCTCCGAGGCGCCCAACGGCCGTGGGGCGACCGCGCTGTACCTCGCCCCGACCAAAGCCCTCGCAGCCGACCAGCGCCGTTCGGTGAAGGAACTTTCACAACCTTTGGGAAACGCGGTACGCCCGGCCGTGTACGACGGCGACACTCCCGTCGAGGAACGCGAATGGGTCCGCCAGTACGCGAACTACGTCCTCACCAACCCGGACATGCTGCACCGGGGGATACTCCCGTCCCACCCCCGCTGGGCCTCCTTCCTGAAGTCGCTGAAGTACGTCGTCATCGACGAGTGCCACACCTACCGCGGTGTCTTCGGCTCCCACGTCGCCCAGGTCCTGCGCCGGCTGCGCCGCCTGTGCGCCCGCTACGGCGCCTCCCCCGTCTTCCTGCTCGCCTCGGCCACGGCCGCCGAGCCGTCCGTCGCGGCCGGCCGTCTGACGGGCCTCCCGGTCGTCGAGGTCGCGGACGACGCCTCACCCCGTGGTGAACTGGTGTTCGCCCTCTGGGAGCCCCCGCTCACCGAACTGCACGGCGAGAAGGGCGCTCCCGTCCGCCGAACGGCCACCGCCGAGACGGCCGACCTGCTGACCGACCTCACTGTCCAGGGCGTGCGCTCGGTGGCCTTCGTGCGCTCCAGACGCGGAGCCGAGCTGATCTCCGTGATCGCCCAGGAACGCCTGGCCGAGGTCGACCGCTCGCTGGCCCGGCGGGTGGCCGCCTATCGCGGCGGCTACCTCCCCGAGGAGCGCAGAGCCCTTGAACAGGCCCTCCACTCCGGCGAGCTCCTCGGCCTCGCCGCCACCACCGCCCTCGAACTCGGCATCGACGTCTCCGGGTTGGACGCCGTCGTCATCGCCGGCTACCCGGGCACCCGCGCCTCCCTGTGGCAGCAGGCGGGCCGCGCCGGACGTGCCGGACAGGGCGCGCTGGCCATCCTGGTCGCCCGCGACGACCCGCTGGACACCTTCCTCGTCCACCACCCGGAGGCCCTGTTCGACCAGCCGGTCGAGTCGACGGTTCTCGACCCGGACAACCCGTACGTCCTGGCCCCCCACTTGTGCGCGGCGGCGGCCGAATCGCCCCTGACCGAGAAGGACCTGGAACTCTTCGGCCCCGCAACCGCTGCCCTGCTGCCCCAGTTGGAGGCCGCGAAGCTGCTTCGTCGCCGCACCGGCGGCTGGCACTGGACCCGCCGCGAGCGGGCCGCCGACCTGGCCGACATCCGGGGCGGGGGCGGCAACCCGGTCCAGATCGTCGAGGAGGGCACGGGACGGCTGCTGGGCACGGTCGACGCGGGGGCCTCACACACGGCTGTGCACGAGGGGGCGGTCCACCTCCACCAGGGCCGTACCTATCTCGTCCGCTCCCTCGACCTGGCGGACTCGGTCGCCCTGGTCGAGGAGGCGAACCCGCCGTATTCGACGGTCGCCCGCGACACGACGTCCATCGCCGTCCTGGAGACGGACACCGAGATCCCCTGGGGCGACGGCCGCCTCTGCTACGGCTCCGTCGAGGTCACCAACCAGGTCGTCTCCTTCCTGCGCCGACGGGTCATCACCGGTGAGGTCCTGGGCGAGACGAAGCTCGACCTCCCTCCTCGGACGCTGCGCACCCGTGCCGTGTGGTGGACGGTCACGGAGGACCAGCTCGACGCCGCCCGCATCAACCCGGAGATCCTCGGCGGCGCCCTGCACGCCGCCGAACACGCGTCGATCGGCATGCTGCCCCTGTTCGCGACCTGCGACCGCTGGGACATCGGCGGCGTCTCCGTCCCGCTCCACCCGGACACCCTTCTTCCGACGGTCTTCGTGTACGACGGCCATCCGGGCGGCGCCGGCTTCGCGGAGCGCGCCTTCCACACGGCTCGTTCCTGGCTGACGGCCACCCGGCAGGCCATCGCCTCCTGCGAGTGCGACGCCGGCTGCCCGTCCTGCGTCCAGTCCCCCAAGTGCGGCAACGGCAACGAGCCCTTGCACAAACGCGGGGCGGTGCGCTTGCTGACGGTTCTGCT
This sequence comes from Streptomyces sp. AK08-02, assembly GCF_033795085.1. Taxonomy (NCBI): domain Bacteria; kingdom Bacillati; phylum Actinomycetota; class Actinomycetes; order Kitasatosporales; family Streptomycetaceae; genus Streptomyces; species Streptomyces sp. AK08-02. The sequence continues at coordinate 135,658 of NZ_JARAZV010000011.1, read as the reverse complement.
TCAGGGAGCACCGGAGGAGAAGACTCCGGACGGGAAGGGCTGAGGCCGGGGCTCGCCTCACGGCGACGGCCCAGTCGGCCCCAGAGGGCCGACGGGTCCCGGCGGACCCGCCCTCGACCTGACCTCGGCCGCGAACAGGCCCCGTCCCGCTGCCACCGTCAGGTCCGACGTCTCGCCCACCATCGCGCACCGAACGAGCCGGGTGCCCTGCGCCGCGGCCACCCGGTCCGCCCGAGCACAGGCCTCCGAGGCGCCCTCAGGCCAGTGGTCCGCCGCCGCGAGCGCCGCCAGATCCGCACCGGCGGCGGCCCGATGCCGGGCCACAGCGGCCTGCCCCATGGCGAGCACCACGCCGAACACCACACACAGGACGGCGATGGCGCCCACGCTCCACACAGTCGCGGAGCCGCGGTCGGAGCGGAACGGACGACAGGAAACAGCTCTGAGCAGCCGCCCTCGCCTCCCGATTCCCAGTGGCCTCATGTGCCCACCCCCACCGTCTCCTCCGCCAACGCCACCGCTTCGTGCGCCACATCGACGGTGAGACCACCGAGCCCCGGCGGCTGGGCCACCACCTCCACGCGCACGAGGTCGCCCTCCCTGGTGACGGTGACCTCCGCCCCGCGCGGGGCCGCGCCGCGAGCCACCTCGGCGACCGCGCCGGGCGGGTCCTGCCGGGCGGCGGCCCGGGCACCGGCCCGGGCCGCGTCCACGCACTGGATCTCCGCGGCGGCGACGAGCAGGGCCCAGACCAGCGCCATCGAGAACAGCACCAGCGCGGGCAGCACCACCGCGGCCTCGGCGGTCACGAACCCCCGGTCCCGGAACCGCCCGACATCCCGCTCCTGGCCGGGGCGTTCACATCTTGGCATCGAGGGCCTTCTTCACGATGGCCTGCAATTCCGAGCTGACCTGCCCGCTCGTCACCACCTTGTAGAGCACCGCGGCGAACGCCACCGCCGCGATGATGCCAACGGCATATTCGGAGGTCACCATCCCGGCATCCCGCCGCGCCGCCAGCGCCACACGCGTCCTGCACACCAGGGCACACATCCGCACCCGCACCACTGTGAACATCTCAACTCCCGTAAGTTTTCAGCCTTGTCTATGGCTTGTTTGTCGTGGACCTGTTGTCGTGGGTCTGTTGTCGTGGGTGTGTTGTCGGCTTGTTGTCGATCAAGATCCGCCGATGACCTGCTCCTGAGCACTCACCCCTCGCGTCATCCACCACCCCCGCCCAGCAGCCCGTCGGCCAGCCCCATCACCACGGGCAGTACGCCGACCGCGATGAAGGCGGGCAGGAAGCAGAGGCCCACCGGCGCGGTGACCATGACGGCCGCCCGCCGGGCCCGTTCCGTCGCCGTGCGGCCCCACTCGGCGCGGGTGTCGGCGGCGAGACGCGCGACGGGCCCCGCCGCGGGGACGCCGGACTCGTCGGCCCGCTCCAGCAGTCCCGCCAACGGGCCGGCTCCCGGTATCGACGCCAACCTCCGCCAGGCTTCGGCCGGTTCGCCGCCGAGCCGTACCTCCGCCGCACCTCGTGCCAGCCGCTCCCCGACCGGCCCCGCCAGCGCTTCACCCACCGCCTGGGCGGCGATCACCGGACCGGCGCCGGCCGCGATACACGCCGCCAGCAGGTCGGCCGCAAGCGGAAGCTGCCGAGCCGCCTCGGCGGTGTCGACAGCCTCCGCCGCCGCATCACCGACCGACCGCCGCAGTCGCCACCACCACAGCCCGACCCCGGCGACCAGCCCCACCACCACGCCGGCCACACCGCCGACCAGCACCCACCCGCCGCTCACCGCACCCGCCACGGGCAGCCACCGCCGCACGGCACTCCGCGCCCCGAACCGCCGTTCCACCGCTGCGCGTTCCCGCCGCAGTTCCAGCGCGAGCAGCCGGGCCAGCCTCCGGCGCACCCGCCGCTCACGCCGTACGACCCCGATCCACCGCAGCAGCCACCCCAGGGCCAGCACGACCCCGAGCGATACCCCCAACCTGTGGAAAACCTCCGCGCTCATACCGACTCCCCTCTCCGCGCGCCCTCGGCAGCCGCACCGAGGCGGCCCCCGTCACTCACTCCGCCGGCCCTCATGCCGTCTCCGCTCCCCGCACGATCCGCAGTGCCCACCACAGGCCGACGCCTTCCAGCACCCCGCCGACCAGCAGGCAGCCCAGTCCGGCGCCGGTGTGCAGCAGCACGTGCAGGGGGTCGGCGCCCAGGGCCGTGCCCAGGACCAGTCCCAGCACCGGCAGGCCGGCGAGCATCACCGCCGTCGACCGGGCACCCGCCAACTGGGCACGCAGGTCCGCACGTTGGTCCCGGTCGGCGCGCAGGGCCCCTTCGAGGCGGTCGAGTCCGGCCGCCAGCCCGGCACCCTGATCCACAGCCACCCGCCAGCACGCCGCGAGACCCAACAGCCCCTCCGCGCCCGGTTGTCGGGCCGCCACGGCGAGCGCCCCGGGTACGTCACCGCCGAACCGCGCGGCCGCCAGCACCGACGCCTGCGCCTCGCCGAGCCCGCCGGAGTCACGTGCCGCCCGCAACAGCGCCTCCCCCGGCTGCCGCCCGGCGCGCACCTCGCCGGCGAGCGCCCCGCACAGCGCGATCACCTCGTCGCCGCGCCGCTCCCGTGCCCGGCGCACCTCACCGGCCCGCCGTACCCGGCGCAGCAACGGCACCCCGGCCGCGCCCGCCAGCGCCGGCACTACGGAGGCGCCCAGCAGCGCCACCACCAGCCCGACGGCCACCGACCACCACTCGGCCCGCAACCACGCACGCAGCCGCCGCAGTTCACCGACCGCCTGCTTCCACGGAGGGGGCCCCGTGCCCAAGGGCCCGCCCCCGGCGAGCAGCAACTCCGCCCGGCGTGCCCCCGGATTACGCCCGCCCAGCAGCCAGCAGAGCGACACCACGCACACCCCGGCCACGCCCATCGCCAACGCTCCTGTCCCGGTCATGTGCCTTCACCTCCCTGCCCCTTGTCGCCGACGGCGCGGAGCAGCCCCCGCAGCCGCTCCCAGCCCCGCTCGTACGCGAACGCCTCCTCGCCCCACCGCAGCGCCGGAACCGTCACCACCAGCCCCGACGGGTCCCGCTCCAGCACATGCACCTCGGCGATCCGGCGCCGCCCGGCCCGGTCGCGGACGAGGTGCAGGACCACCGACAGCGCGGCCGCCAACTGGCTGTGCAGCGCGGCCCGGTCGAGCCCGGCAGCCGTACCCAGTGCCTCCAGCCGCGCCGGTACGTCCGCCGCTGCGTTCGCGTGCACCGTCCCGCAGCCGCTGTGACCCGTGTTCAGGGCGGCGAGCAGATGCACCACCTCGGCACCTCGGACCTCCCCGACCGCCAGTCGGTCGGGCCGCATCCGCAACGCCTGCCGCACCAGGTCCTGGAGCGTGACCAGGCCCGCGCCCTCCTGGTTGGCGGGTCTGGTCTCCAGGTGCACGACGTGCGGATGCTCGGGCCGCAGCTCCGCGGAGTCCTCGGCGAGCACGATCCGCTCGCCCGGGCCGACCAGCCCCAGCAACGCGCTGAGGAGAGTGGTCTTGCCACACCCCGTACCGCCGCTGACCAGGAAGGACAGCCGTGCGTCGAGCAGCGCCCTCAGCACCCGGTCGCCGCCCGGCGGTACCGTCCCCGCGGCCATCAGCTCATCCAGGGTGAACGCGCGCGGCCGTACCACCCGGAGCGACAGACAGGTGCAGCCGACGGCCACCGGCGGCAGTACCGCGTGCAGGCGGGTCCCGTCTGGCAGCCTGGCGTCGACCCACGGCCGGGCGTCGTCGAGGCGCCGTCCGGCCACCGCGGCGAGGCGCTGCGCGAGCCGCCGTACGGCACCCGCGTCCGGGAAGGAGACGTCGGTCAGCTCCAGTCCGCCGCCCCGGTCCACCCACACCCGGTCCGGGGCCGCCACCAGCACGTCACTGACCGACGGATCGGCGAGCAGCGGCTCCAGCGGGCCGGTGCCGACCAGTTCCGACCTCAACCGCTCGGCGGCGCCCAGCACTTCGGCATCCCCGAGGACCCGTCCCTGCTCCCGCAGTGCCTGTGCCACGCGCGCGGGCGTCGCCTCGGCCCCGCTCTCGGCCAGCCACTGCCGTACGCCGTCCAGCAGGCCGGTCGACGCGCCCGGCCCCTCGTCCCAACGTCCGCCGCTCATACGCTGCCTGCCTCGGCCAGCGCCCGCTCCCAGAACATGGTGCAGAACCGGGCCAGCGGTCCGCGTACGGCCGCTCCTGGGGGCGCCTTGCCCTCGTGCGGGCGGGACAGCGCCGATTCGACGGGGACCTCACCGGCCAGCGGCAGATTGAGCAGCCGGGCCACTTCGTGGTCGTCCAGCCCGGGTGTGTACGGCCCCCTTACGGCCACGCGCAGGTCGCGCAGGACCATGCCGACGGCGGACGCCACCCGGCCGGCCGCCGCGACGGCGCGCAGTTCACCTGGGACCACCAGGAGTCCGACGTCCAGTTGGGCGAGGACTTCCGCGACGCCGTCGTCGACGCGGCGAGGGAGGTCGACGACGACAGCGCCGCCGCTCCGTCTGGCCGCGGCGAGCACCGCTCGTACGGCTTGGGGCGGGACGGACACGCTGTCTCCGCGGTCCCAGCTCAGCACCCTCAGGGAGTGCAGTTTCGGCAGCGACTCCTCCAGGGCGCCGCCGCCGACCCGGCCTCGCGAGGCGGCGAAGGCCGGCCAGCGCAGTCCGTCGGCCGTCTCGCCACCGAGGAGTACGTCGAGTCCGCCGCCCAGCGGATCCGCGTCCACGAGCAGGGTGCGCAGTCCCTCACGCGCGGAGGTGACGGCGAGCGCGCAGGCCAGCGTGGACGCTCCCGCGCCGCCCCGGCCGCCGATGACGCCCACCGTGAGCGCGGGCCTGCCGACGCCCTCGGCGACGTCGGCGATCCGGTCGACGAGCCACTGCTCGCCGTCGGGCAGCATCAGGACGTGATCGGCGCCGATCTCGACGGCCCGCCGCCAGACCCCGGAGTCGTCCTGGTCGCGCCCGACCAGCACCACGCCCCGTCGGCGCGCGGCCCCACGTACCCGTCGTACGGCGTCGTCGCCGACCAGGACGAGGGGTGCCGCCTCCCAGCCACCGCCTCGCTCGGGTACCCCGTGGTGCACTTCGGGTGTGGCTCCGGCCGCCGCGCACAACCGCAGCAGGTCGTCCAGCAGGTCGGCGTCCTCGGTGACGATCAGCGGTCCGCTCTGCCGTCCCTCGGCCCCGGCCCGGTCGTTGTCGTGTGTGATGGCTCCCGCCATGTCTTCCAGCCCCCTTCGCCATATACGCGGCCGACGGAATCCGGCCGTACGCGCCCGGCAAACGGAACCGGCCATGAACTCGCCGCGAGCGGGACGCGCTGGAATCACGGTGCAGCGAACCCGGAAAACAAGTGGATCTTGAGTGAAATCTGTGGACAACTCGGTGGTTGTGGATATCGGCATCACCCAAACAGGTGAGCACTCTTCGACTTTCCACAGAGCACTGCGTCAGCTACACACAGTGACGAGCCCTGGGCATGCAAAAGAGGCGGCCGGAGCCGCCTCGGACGGCACCAGGGCCGCGGACAGTGTGCTGGGGAAGAAAGAAAACCCACCCGGACATGCGACGACCCCCGCCGGGGGGGAGAGCGGGGGTCGTCCCCACGGTTCGACTCGGGGGGGGGAGGAGCCGGACCGGGTTAGCACGGTCGCGAACGATCCGTGACTTCCATGGTGTACCCGAGAGCCTTCTCGGGCAAACCCGCGTGCCACTCCTTAGGCCGAATGGTGGGCGCCTATGCTCAGGCTCGTGGAAAACCACTCCTTGCCCCGCACAGCCGCCTTCTTCGACCTGGACAAGACGGTCATTGCGAAGTCCAGCACGCTCACGTTCAGCAAGTCGTTCTACCAAGGCGGCCTGATCAACCGCAGGGCCGTCCTGCGTACCGCGTATGCCCAGTTCGTCTTCCTGGCGGGCGGTGCCGACCATGACCAGATGGAGCGCATGCGCGAGTACCTGTCCGCGCTGTGCCGCGGCTGGAACGTCCAACTGGTCAAGGAGATCGTCGCCGAGACACTGCACGACCTGATCGACCCGATCATCTACGACGAGGCGGCCTCCCTCATCGAGGAGCACCACACCGCCGGCCGAGACGTGGTGATCGTGTCCACATCGGGCGCCGAGGTCGTCGAGCCGATCGGTGAACTGCTCGGTGCGGACCGGGTGGTGGCCACGCGGATGGTCGTCGGCGACGACGGCTGCTTCACGGGCGAGGTGGAGTACTACGCGTACGGGCCGACGAAGGCCGAGGCGATCAAGGAGCTGGCCGAGTCCGAGGGATACGACCTCGCCCGCTGCTACGCCTACAGCGACAGCGTCACCGACATCCCCATGCTGTCGTCCGTCGGCCATCCGCACGCCGTGAACCCGGACCGCGCGCTGCGCCGGGAAGCGGTCGCCCGCGGGTGGCCGATCCTGGACTTCCACCGCCCGGTCCGGCTGAAGCAGCGCCTGCCCGCGCTCTCCGTGCCGCCGCGTCCGGCCCTCGTCGCCGCTGCCGCGATAGGTGCGGCGGCCGCCACGGCGGGCCTGGTCTGGTACGCGAACCGGCGCCGTCCGACGGTCGTCTGAGCCGCCTCCCGCACCCCGTCCGGAGCCATCCGGCACACCGGCGCCCGATTCATTCCCGTTTGAGGATAAAAGTAAAGAAGTGCAGCCAGGGCTTCCGCTTACACCGGTCCAGGAGTAGAAAGGACTCAACGGCCCGCGAGACCAAGGACATCCGAAAGGATCACCTTTATAACGCATTTGGCCCCACGGACCCGAGTATGAACACTGGGCACCCACGCGACGTCGACCCGTCGATTACGGGCCAGCCGCACCAGGCGACGGGCAGAGTTCCCGACCTGATGGGCAAAAATCCGAGGACGCTTGGTAACCGAGTGGACATGCTGGCGGCGGTACGAATCCTCGTACCGCCGCAACCCGTTGAAGGCCCTCCGCGGAGGGCCTTTTCGTTTCCCCTGTGCCGTCTTTCCTACGCCGCCCCGCGTTGCAGCGCCTCGCACACCGCCGTCGATTCACGGGCTCCGAGTTCGACCGCCCGGCCACAGTGGGCGATCCACCGCGCCATGCCTTCCGGGGTGCCGGAGACATAGCCGTCGAGCGCCGCCAGGTAGGCAGCGCGGCCCGGTTCGGCGTGGCCGACCTCGGCCGGGCACACGGACTTCGGGTCGAGGCCGCTGCCGATCAGGACGATGCGCTCGGCCGCGCGCGCGACAAGGCCGTTGTGGGAGCCGAAGGGTCGCAGTGCGACGAGTTCGCCGTGCACGACCGCGGCCGTGACCAGGGCGGGGGCCGAACCTCCCGCGATGATCAGCTCCGCGAGTCCCTCCAGCCGTCCGGACACCTCGGCCGCGCTCGGCAGCGGAAGTTCGACCAGTGGCTCGTCGACCGGCTCGCCGTCCTGCCGCGGGCGCCCCACCTCGTCGGCCGTACCCGCGGCGGCGACCAGATGCAGCCGGGCCAGGACCCGCAGCGGCGACTGGCGCCAGATGGACAGGAGCTGGCCGGCCTCCGCGGTCAGCCGGAGGGCCGCGCCGACCACCCGGGCCTCGTCGTCACCGCTGAAGTCGGTGCGCCGACGCACCTCTTCGAGGGCCCAGTCAGCGCCGGAGAGGGCAGCGGAACCGCGCGCACCGCGCAGTGCCGCCTCGCCGGTGATCTCGTTGCTGCGCCGCCGCATGATGCGATGGCCGTAGACCCGGTCCACGGCCTTGCGCACGGACTCCACGGAGTCGGCCACCCCGGGAAGGGATCCCAGGGCCGCGAGCGGGTCGGCGGTCGCGCCTGTCGTACTCATGAGTACGACCCTACGCACTCCGGGAAGCGGGCCGACCCACGAAGGAGTGGACTTCCTCACGCCCATGGACACCCTGGGCGGTCGCTCCACTACCGTTAGTGAACATGAAAATTGCTTTCGTCGGGAAGGGCGGCAGCGGCAAGACCACGCTGTCCTCCCTGTTCGTCCGTCACCTCGCGGCCTCCGGGGCGCCGGTCCTCGCCATCGACGCCGACATCAACCAGCACCTGGGCGCCGCACTCGGCCTCCACGACGCCGAAGCCGCCGCGATGCCCGCGATGGGCGAGCGGATGGAGCTGATCAAGGAGTACCTCCGCGGCAGGAACCCCCGGATCTCCGGCGCCGACGCGATGATCAAGACGACCCCGCCCGGCGAGGGCTCGCGGCTGCTGCGGATCCAGGAGACCAATCCGGTGTACGACGCCTGTGCGCGGCCGGTGGAACTCGACGGCGGCGCCGTCCGTTTGATGGTCACCGGCCCGTTCACCGAAGCCGATCTCGGAGTGTCCTGCTACCACTCCAAGACGGGCGCGGTGGAGCTGTGCCTGAACCACCTCGTCGACGGCCCGGGCGAGTATGTCGTCGTCGACATGACCGCCGGCTCCGACTCCTTCGCGTCCGGCCTCTTCACCCGCTTCGACATCACGTTCCTCGTCGCCGAACCGACCCGGAAGGGGGTCTCCGTCTACCGCCAGTACAAGGAGTACGCACAGGACTTCGGGGTCGCCCTGAAGGTCGTCGGCAACAAGGTGCAGGGCCAGGACGACCTCGACTTCCTCCGCGCCGAGGTCGGGGACGATCTCCTGGGGACGGTCGGGCACTCCGACTGGGTGCGCGCCCTGGAGAAGGGCCGGCCCAGCCGGTTCGAGCTCCTGGAGGACACCAACCGGCGTTCCCTGCGCCTCCTGCACACGGCCGTCGACGCCACGTACGAACGGCGTGACTGGGAGCGCTACACGCACCAGATGGTGCACTTCCACCTGAAGAACGCCCACTCCTGGGCGAACGCCCGCACCGGGGTCGACCTCGCGGGCCAGGTCGACCCCGGTTTCGTGCTGACCGAACAGATGGCGGCTACCACCGTCTGAGAACCGCGTCCGGCAAGCGCGCCTACCGTTTGGCCGCCGGGGCCCCCGGGACTCCCTTGGGCGCCGGCGCCGGGCCGGCCGCCAGGAAGGTCTTCCAGCCCTCCTTCGGGGCCTCACCCACTTGGAGTGTGCGCAGCTTCTCCAGGGTCCGCGGATCCTGTGCGTCCAGCCAGTCGGCGAGCTGCCGGAAGGAGACGCAGCGGACGTCCGACTTCGTGCAGACGCGTTCGATGACCTCCTGGACGGCGCGCATGTAGACGCCGCCGTTCCAGGACTCGAAGTGGTTGCCGATGAGCAGGGGGGCGCGATTGCCGTCGTGGGCGCGCTCGAAGCCCTTGAGGAGGCCGTCGCGGTACTGGTCGCCCCAGTACTCGTGCCGGCCCTCGTCGCCCGTGCGCGCACCGGACTGGTTCATGTAGAAGTTGTAGTCCATGGTCAGCGTCTCGAAGCGGCGGCCGGGCATCGGGACGAGCTGCATGGACAGGTCCCACAGGCCCTTCTTCTTCGCGGGCCAGAGCTGTTCGTCGACACCGCTCGTGTCGTAGCGGAAGCCCAGTTCGCGGGCCGCGCTCATGAAGTTCGCCTGCCCTTCGAGACAGGGCGTGCGGGCGCCGACGAGCTCCTTCTCGTAGTCGAAGGGCAGCGGGGACGCCTTCTTCATGCCCGTGGTGGTCTTCCAGGACTTCACGAAACGTTTCGCCTGGGCGATCTCGTCCTTCCAGTCCTCCACCGACCAATCGCCGACGCCTCCCCCACTGCCACAGAAGTGGCCGTTGAAGTGGGTGCCGATCTCGCTGCCCTCCAGCCAGGCGAGACGCAGTTGCTTCACGGTGTCGGCGATGCCCTGTTCGTCGTTGAAGCCGATGTCGGAGCGGCCCTGCGAGTGCTGTGGCGGCCGGTAGAGGTCGCGCTTGTCCTCCGGGAGCATGTACACACCGCTCAGGAAGTACGTCATCGCCGCCTTGTTGGCCTTGGCCACCTTGCGGAAGCGGGAGAACAGCCGCTGGCTGTCCTCACCCGCGCCGTCCCAGGAGAAGACGACGAACTGCGGCGGCTTCTGACCGGGCTTGAGGCGCTCGGGCCTGGGCTGGTAGGGCTGGGCTCCGGTGTACGCGGTGGAGCCGTCCCCGATCAGCCTGACCGCGCTCCTGGGCGCGGGGGCCGGCGCCGCCCTCTTCGAGCCATGCGTGTCCTCCTCGGCACCCGAGGAGCCGGAGTTTCCCGCGCCGCAGCCGGCGAGTGACGCGGCACAGGCCGCGACGGCCAGGACGCCTGCGGCGATCTTTTTGGTGACGGCCATGTCCGCCCACCTCTTCCTTCGTTCGGGCCGGCGCTTTCGGGCGCGGCGCCGTCAAGGTCACACGCGACCTGGAAGGAATTAGTACGACAAGCCGATGAAAAGCTCAGTTCGCTCACTGGAGTGATTGATTAACCCATTTGCCTCGAAAATATATACACGTCCTTTACTGTGCATTACGATCCATTTACCGAGCGTTGAATTATCCCGCCGCTGCACGCCGTGACCCACGGCCGCGACCCGACCCCCCGCCACAGGCGGGGGGACCCCCAGTTCCGCGACCGCGCTGCCCCGGAGGAGACGGGAAACATGTCTGCCTGCGTCCCCACTCGCGCCCCCGACACGACTCGGACAACGCGCATGCACCAGCCCCAGAGCCCCCCACCCCCGCCGACTCCACCCCGGCGCTTCCGCGTCGCGGGCGCCGATGTGTCGGCCTCGATCGCGGTCTTCCTGATCGCCCTGCCCCTTTCCCTGGGCATCGCCCTGGCCACCGGCGCCCCGCTCCAGGCCGGCCTGGTCGCCGCCGCCGTCGGCGGACTCGTCGCCGGACGGCTGGGCGGCTCCCCGCTCCAGGTGAGCGGCCCCGCCGCCGGACTCACCGTCGTCACCGCCGAACTCATCCAGCGGTACGGATGGCGGACGACCTGCGCCATCACCGTCCTCGCGGGGTTCGCCCAACTCGGCCTCGGCTGTCTGCGCGTGGCCCGCACCGCGCTCGCCGTCAGCCCCGCCGTCGTCCACGGCATGCTCGCCGGGATCGGCGTGACCATCGCCGTCGCCCAGCTGCACATCGTCCTCGGGGGTACGCCGACGAGCTCGGTCCTCGACAACGTCCGGGCGCTGCCTGCCCAGTTGGTCGGCCTGCGGCCCTCCGCCGTGTCGATGAGCCTGCTGACCCTGGCCCTGCTGCTGGCCTGGCCACGGATTCCCGGCCGGGCGGGGAGTGTTCTGCGCAAGGTGCCGGCCGCGCTCGTCGCCGTCAGCGGCGCCACACTCACCGCCGCGCTCGCCGGGCTGAGCCTGCCCAAGGTCGACCTGCCGTCCTGGCGCAGCCACGCGCTGGCCGGGCTGCCCGAGGGTCCCGTGCTCGGCGTCGCCGCCGCCGTGCTCACCGTCACGCTGGTGTGCAGCGTGCAGTCGCTGCTCGGCGCGGTCGCCGTGGACAAGCTGGTGGCGTCCCGGCCCGAGCTGCTCGCCTCCGGGCGGTCGGGATCCTCGGCCCGCGTCGGACGCTCCGACCTGAACCGTGAGCTGCTCGGCCAGGGCGCCGCCAACGTCGTGTCCGGAGTGCTCGGCGGACTGCCGGTCGCGGGTGTGGCCGTGCGGAGTTCGGCGAATGTGCAAGCCGGTGCCGTGAGCCGGAACTCCACGATGCTGCACGGCGTTTTCGTAGTAGTCGCCGCACTGCTGATGGTTCCGATCCTGGAGCTGATCCCGCTCGCCTCGCTCGCCGCCCTGGTGATGGCCGTCGGCATCCAGATGGTGTCCCTGCACCACATTCGTACGGTGACCCGCCACCGCGAGGTGCTGGTCTACGCGGTGACAACCCTGGGCGTCGTCGTCTTCGGCGTCCTCGAAGGAGTGCTTCTGGGCGTCGCGGTCGCCGTCGCCGTCGCCCTGAACCGACTGGCCCGCACCCGGATCACCTACGAAGAGAGGGACGAGGAGAGGGGAGGAGTCCATTACGTACACGTACGAGGACAGTTGACGTTCCTCGCGGTGCCCCGGCTCAGCCGGACCCTGCACCTCGTACCCCAAGGGGCCGACGCCGTCGTGGAGTTGGACGGGTCGTTCATGGACCACGCGGCGTACGAATCGTTGCAGCACTGGCAGAGCACGCACACCGCACAGGGCGGCACCGTCGAGGTGACCGGCCGGGCGGGGACCCGTATCGCGGAGCCCGCGGACGACTCCGGCTGCCGTTGTCGGCCCTGGACACCCTGGCGCAACCATCAGTGCGAGGGTCCGGAGTCCGGCCAGGGGGCCGGGGAGACGGCCGTGGCGTTCGGTGGGGCGAGTGGTTTCCCCGGTTCGACCGAGTCGGTGGGCTCCGTGCGGTCGGTCGGTGCCGTCGAGCCGAGCGGGCATCAACTGGCGCGCGGTATCAGCGCGTTCCAGCGGAACACCGCTCCGCTGGTGCGTGGTGAGCTGGCCAGGCTGGCGCGTGAGGGGCAGCAACCCTCCCAGTTGTTCCTGACGTGCGCCGACTCGCGCCTCGTGACGTCGATGATCACCTCCAGTGGTCCCGGCGACCTGTTCGTCGTACGGAACGTCGGCAACCTGGTACCGCTGCCCGGCGACGAGAGCGGGGACGACTCGGTGGCGGCCGCGATCGAGTACGCGGTGGACGTGTTGAAGGTGCGTTCCATCACGGTGTGCGGGCACTCCGGGTGCGGGGCCATGCAGGCGCTGCTGACCATGGAGCCGGACGGCACGCCGACGCCGCTGAGGCGGTGGCTGCGGCACGGGCTGCCGAGCCTGGAACGGATGGGCGCGACGGACCAGCCCTGGGCCCGGCTCGCCGGGCGGGCGCCCGCCGACGCGATCGAGCAGCTCTGTCTGACCAACGTGGTCCAGCAGCTGGAGCATCTCCAGGCGCAGGAGTCGGTGGCGCGGGCGATGCGGGAAGGTGCGCTGGAACTGCACGGAATGTATTTCCACGTGGGTGAGGCGCAGGCGTATCTGCTCACCGGGGAGGCGGACGAGGACAGGGTGTTCGATCATGTGCGGGCGGGCGGGCTGTCCGCCTGAGGGAGGGGCAAGGGGGCTGACGGGTGAACCGGGCGACCATCACGTACGTGACCTTGGTTGTCCCTCTCACCGAGAGGTATGCCGACGGAATCGGTCGACCGAAGGACTGCGGACCTAAAGGTCTAAACCAATTTTCCGTCGGCCCTTGTCAGCGGGCCCCCCGGTCTGATGAGCTGTGGCCTGGGACACAACGGCCGCCCCGGCAAAGCACCGCAAGGGAGATGTCGTGAGCAACGAAAGCCTGGCCAACCTGCCGAGGGAGGAGAGGGAAGTATGAGTGAGCCGTCCTCCCTCTCCAACCTGCTCAAGGAAGAGCGCAGGTTCGCGCCACCCGCCGAGCTGGCCGCAGCTGCCAACGTCACGGCGGAGGCGTACGAACAGGCCAAGGCTGACCGGCTCGGCTTCTGGGCCGCGCAGGCCCGTCGGCTGACCTGGGCCACCGAGCCGACCGAGACGCTGGACTGGTCGAACCCGCCGTTCGCCAAGTGGTTCAAGGACGGCAGCCTCAACGTCGCGTACAACTGCGTCGACCGGCACGTCGAAGCGGGCAATGGCGACCGGGTCGCCATCCACTTCGAGGGGGAGCCCGGTGACAGCCGGGCGATCACCTACGCCGAGCTCAAGGACGAGGTCTCCAAGGCCGCCAACGCCCTGCTGGAGCTGGGAGTCGGGAAGGGCGACCGGGTCGCCGTCTACATGCCGATGATCCCGGAGACGGCGATCGCGATGCTCGCCTGCGCGAGGATCGGCGCCGCGCACTCCGTCGTCTTCGGCGGGTTCTCCGCGGACGCGCTCGCCACCCGCATCCAGGACGCGGACGCCAAGGTCGTCATCACCACGGACGGCGGCTACCGACGCGGCAAGCCGTCGGCGCTCAAGCCGGCTGTCGACGCCGCCGTCGAGCGCGTCGACAACGTGCAGCATGTGCTCGTGGTCCGCCGTACCGGGCAGGACGTCGAGTGGCACGACGGCCGGGACGTGTGGTGGCACGAGATCGTCGAGCGGCAGAGCACCGAACACACGCCCGAGGCGTTCGAGGCCGAGCAGCCGCTGTTCATCCTCTACACCTCGGGTACGACGGGTAAGCCCAAGGGCATCCTGCACACCTCCGGCGGCTACCTCACCCAGGCCGCCTACACCCACCACGCCGTCTTCGACCTCAAGCCGGAGACCGACGTCTACTGGTGCACGGCCGATGTCGGCTGGGTCACCGGGCACTCGTACATCGTGTACGGGCCGCTGGCCAACGGCGCGACCCAGGTCATGTACGAGGGGACGCCGGACACCCCGCACCAGGGCCGCTTCTGGGAGATCATCCAGAAGTACGGGGTGACGATCCTCTACACGGCGCCGACCGCGATCCGTACGTTCATGAAGTGGGGCGACGACATCCCCGCCAAGTTCGACCTCTCCTCCCTCCGGGTGCTGGGGTCGGTGGGCGAGCCGATCAACCCCGAGGCGTGGATCTGGTACCGCAAGCACATCGGCGGGGACGCGACGCCCATCGTCGACACCTGGTGGCAGACCGAGACCGGCGCCATGATGATCTCCCCGCTGCCCGGCGTGACCGAGACCAAGCCCGGGTCAGCGCAGCGGGCGCTGCCCGGGATCTCCGCGACCGTCGTCGACGACGAGGCACGCGAAGTGCCCGACGGAGGCGGCGGCTACCTCGTCCTCACCGAGCCGTGGCCGTCCATGCTGCGCACCATCTGGGGCGACGACCAGCGGTTCATCGATACCTACTGGTCCCGTTTCGAGGGCAAGTACTTCGCGGGTGACGGCGCGAAGAAGGACGACGACGGCGACATCTGGCTGCTCGGGCGCGTGGACGACGTCATGCTCGTCTCAGGGCACAACATCTCCACCACCGAGGTCGAGTCTGCGCTCGTCTCGCACCCCTCCGTCGCCGAGGCCGCCGTGGTGGGCGCCGCCGACGAGACGACCGGGCAGGCCATCGTCGCCTTCGTCATCCTGCGCGGCACCGCCTCCGAGACCGACACCCTCGTCGCCGAACTGCGCAACCACGTCGGTGAAGTCCTCGGCCCGATCGCCAAGCCCAAGCGCATCCTGCCGGTCGCGGAGCTCCCCAAGACCCGCTCCGGCAAGATCATGCGCCGTCTGCTGCGCGACGTCGCCGAGAACCGGGAACTGGGTGACGTGACCACCCTGACCGACTCCACCGTCATGGACCTCATCCAGACGAAGCTGCCCGCGGCGGGCAGCGAGGACTGAGCAAGGAGCAGGAGACCAGAAGGGCAGAAGAAGAGAAGAGGACAGGAGGGGTTCCTCCGGGCGGTGCATTCCCCGCACCTTGGGTAGGCTGAAGATCGCGTCAACAACGCGACAAGATCCGCGAGGATCGCCAAGGTGCGCCGGGAAGTCTGGTCGGCATGCGTTCCGTGCTGCCCACCGACCGGAGGTCTCCCCGTGGCCACCCCCCGTACCGCCACCCGCAAACTCCTCGGACGGCTCTCGCTGCCCGAGCGGAGGTTCGTCGCGGAGGCCCTGCGGACCGAGACCGTCGGTGGGGTGCTGCTGCTCGTCGCCGCGATCGCCGCGCTGATCTGGGCGAACAGCCCGATCAAGGAAACCTACGAGGCCGTTCTCGACCTGCATGTGGGGCCCGCCGCCCTCGGGCTCGACCTCTCCCTCCAGCACTGGGCCGCCGACGGTCTGCTCGCGGTCTTCTTCTTCGTCGCCGGTATCGAACTCAAGCGCGAACTCGTGGCCGGGGATCTGCGCGACCCGAGGGCCGCCGCGCTGCCCGTCGTCGCCGCCCTGTGCGGAATGGCCGTACCGGCGCTCGTCTACACCCTCACCAATGTCACCGGCGGCGGTTCGCTCGCCGGCTGGGCCGTGCCCACGGCCACCGACATCGCCTTCGCACTCGCCGTGCTCGCCGTCATCGGCACGTCCCTGCCGAGCGCCCTGCGCGCGTTCCTGCTCACGCTCGCCGTCGTGGACGACCTCTTCGCCATCCTGATCATCGCGGTGTTCTTCACCGACGAGCTGAACTTCGCCGCGCTCGGCGGCGCGCTCGTCGGCCTCGCCGTCTTCTGGACGCTGCTGCGCAAGGGCGTACGCGGGTGGTACGTGTACGTCCCGCTCGCGCTCGTCATCTGGGGGCTGATGTACAACAGCGGCATCCACGCCACCATCGCCGGTGTCTCGATGGGCCTGATGCTGCGGTGCACGACCCGCACCGAGGACGGGGAGAAGTGGTCGCCCGGCGAGCACGTCGAGCATCTGGTGCGACCTCTGTCGGCGGGCCTCGCGGTGCCGTTGTTCGCCCTGTTCAGTGCGGGTGTCTCGGTGTCCGGCGGGGTGCTCGGGGACGTGTTCACACAGCCCGAGACGCTCGGGGTCGTGCTCGGGCTCGTCGTCGGGAAGACGGTCGGGATCTTCGGTGGGACCTGGCTGACCGCCCGTTTCACCCGTGCCTCGCTCAGCGACGACCTCGCCTGGGCCGACGTCTTCGCCGTCTCCTCGCTCGCCGGGATCGGGTTCACCGTCTCACTGCTGATCGGTGAACTCGCGTTCGACGGCGACCCCGCGCTCAGCGACGAGGTCAAGGCCGCCGTCCTGACCGGCTCGCTCATCGCCGCGCTCGCCGCGACCGTACTGCTGAAGATACGGAACACCGGATACCGCAGGATCTGCGAGGCGGAGGAGCGGGACGACGACCTCGACGGCATCCCCGACATCTACGAGGAGCACGATCCGGCGTACCACCTGCGCATGGCCGACATCTACGAGGGGAAGGCGGCGGAACACCGGCGCATCGCCGGGCTCAGGGCCGCCGAACTGGAGGCCGCCGAACGTGACCGGCTTGCCGAAGTGGCGGGCGGGGCGGGCGACGGGGGTGACGGTCCGGCATGATCTGACACGTAGACGTCAGACACACGGTCAGGTTCGTACGCCAGGCGCGTACGTTCAGACAGCTGAGCAAGCGACCAATACACCCAAGACAACAGGGAGATCTCGATGAGCGCACCCGACGGCAGCCCGGTCGGCGCCGAACGCAGCATCGGCCAGTTGTTCGCCTCGGCGACGACCGAGATGTCCGCGCTGGTGCACGATGAGATCGCACTGGCGAAAGCCCAGCTCAAGCAGGATGTGAAACGCGGCGCGACAAGCGGCGGCGCGTTCACGGTGGCCGGCGCCGTACTGGTGTTCTCCCTGCCGATGCTCAACTTCGCGCTGGCGTACGCCATTCGGACCTGGAGCGACTGGAATCTCGCGGTCTGCTTCCTGCTCTCGTTCGCCGCGAACGTCCTCGTCGCCCTCCTCCTGGTGCTGGTCGGCGTCGTCTTCGCGAAGAAGGCCAAGAAGAGCAAGGGCCCGCAGAAGGTCGCCGCGTCCATGAAGGAGACGGCGGGCGTCCTCCAGAAGGCCAAGCCGCACCCCCGGCCCGCCCCGGTGAGTGACGCGGTCGAGGTTGTGGCACGCTCGTCCTCATGACGGACCCCGCCACACCCCCGGCGCCCTCCTCGTCGACACAGCCTGCCTCGGCCGTACGGCTCGACCTGCCCGGCGGGCGCGAGGTGATCCACCGGGATGTCGCCGCGAACGGCGCCCGGTTCCACATCGCCGAGCTGGGCGACGGGCCGCTGGTCATGCTCGTGCACGGGTTCCCGCAGTTCTGGTGGACATGGCGACACCAGCTGGCCGCCCTCGCCGACGCCGGTTTCCGGGCCGTCGCCATGGACCTGCGGGGCGTGGGCGGCAGCGACCGTACGCCCCGGGGTTACGACCCCGCGAACCTCGCCCTCGACATCACGGGCGTCGTACGGTCCCTGGGCGAGCCCGATGCCGCGCTGGTCGGGCACGACCTGGGCGGATACCTGGCGTGGACGGCCGCGGTGATGCGCCCCAAGCTGGTCCGGCGGCTCGTGGTGTCCTCGATGCCCCACCCCCGGCGCTGGCGCTCGGCGATGCTCTCGGACGTCAGGCAGACGGCCGCCGGCTCCTACATCTGGGGGTTCCAGCGGCCCTGGCTCCCGGAACGACAGCTCGTCGCGGACGACGGAGCGCTCGTCGGACGGCTGATCCGGGACTGGTCGGGGCCGAGGCTGCCGGACGACGAGGCGGTGGAGGCGTACCGCGCGGCCATGTGCATCCCGTCCACCGCGCACTGTGCGATCGAGCCGTACCGCTGGATGGTCCGCTCGATGGCCCGTCCGGACGGCATCCAGTTCAACCGGCGCATGAAGCGACCGGTACGGGTGCCGACACTTCATCTGCACGGTTCACTCGATCCGGTGCTGCGCACACGCAGCGCGGCCGGCTCCGGCGAGTACGTCGAAGCGCCGTACCGCTGGCGCCTGTTCGACGGCCTGGGACACTTCCCGCACGAGGAGGACCCGGTCGCCTTCTCGACGGAGCTGGTGAACTGGTTGAAGGACCCCGAACCGGACCGGTGACCGTGTCGGCACGGCCGGTATCCGAGGACGGGAACAGCTGTACTACGAACGGCCAATTGCCCGGCGCATAGGCCAATTCGGGGCCCCTGGGGCGGTTATCGACCTTGGGGCAGGGGCAGACGTCGGGGTATGGGCTGGACGCACGACTACAGTGACGCACCACGCAATCGCCGCTCGGGTCATGGCCTGAGCTCCCACCAAGGAGGTTCCCCGCACCTCGCGGGGACGGACCTGAGGGTGGGAATCCCGCGCATCCTGCGCCGCCGGGCCCGATGGGTCTCGGTGCGCCTGCGCCACCCACGCCCCTGAACCCCGTACCTCCGTACCGGGCTCAGAGCGCGCAGCTGTCGCTGTCCACCTGCTGGTTCGCGGTGCGCCCCTCTGCGATGTCCTTCTGGATCTCGTCCGCCGTGAGCGCGTAACCGGTGTTCGGGTCGTCGAGGGACTTCGCGAAGACCACGCCGTACACCTTGCCGTCGGGCGTCAACAGCGGGCCGCCGGAGTTGCCCTGGCGGACGGTCGCGTACAGGGAGTAGACGTCGCGGCGGACCGTGCCGCGGTGGTAGATGTCCGGGCCGCTGGCCGTGATGCGACCACGCACGCGCGCGGGACGGACGTCGTACGACCCGTTCTCCGGGAAGCCGGCGACGATCGCGCTCTTCCCGCTGTTCGCGTCCTCGGTGGCGAACCGCAGCGCGGGCGCTCGCAGATCGGGTACATCGAGGACGGCGATGTCGCGCTCCCAGTCGTAGAGGACGACCGTCGCGTCGTACTTCCTGCCCTCGCCGCCTATCTGGACGGTGGGCTCGTCGACGCCGCCGACCACGTGCGCGTTGGTCATCACGCGCCGCTCGCCGAAGACGAAGCCGGAGCCCTCCAGGACCTTCCCGCAGCTCTGGGCGGTGCCCATGACCTTGACGATGGAACGCTGGGCGTTGACGGCGACCGCGCTGTTGGCGAGCGCGGGGTCGGGCGGGTCGACGTCCTTGATGGGCTCGTCGGAGAACGGGCTGAAGACCTGCGGGAAGCCGTTCTGCGCGAGGACCGAGGTGAAGTCCTTGAACCAGGTGTCGGCGTCGGAGGGCAGTACCTCCTGCACCCCGGCCAGCACCTTGGAGCCGCGGACCTCCTTGCCCACCGTGGGCATCGTGGTCTGCGCGAGGGCGGCGCCGATCAGCCAGGCGACCAGGAGCATCGCGACGACGTTGACGAGGGCGCCGCCGGTCGCGTCGAGGGCCCGGGCGGGCGACCAGGTGATGAATCGGCGCAGTTTGTTGCCGAGGTGGGTGGTCAGGGCCTGGCCGACGGAGGCGCAGACGATCACGATGACGACCGCGACGACGGCGGCGGTCGTGTTCACCTCGGCCTCGTCGGTCACGCCGTCCCACACGACGGGCAGCAGATAGACGGCGACGAGACCGCCGCCGAGGAAGCCGATCACCGACAGGATGCCGACGACGAACCCCTGGCGGTAGCCCACGATCGCGAACCACACGGCGGCGACCAGCAACAAGATGTCCAGCACGTTCACGAGGGCCACCCTGTCACGCGCGCCAGTCGAGCGGGACCTGCTTGTTTCTGTCCCAGGGACGCTCCCAGCCCGAGTAGTGCAGCAAACGGTCGATGACCCCGGCCGTGAAGCCCCACACGAGGGCCGATTCGACCAGAAATGCCGGACCCTTGTGGCCACTTGGGTGCACGGCGGTCACACGGTTGGCCGGATCCGTGAGATCCGCCACGGGAACCGTGAAAACCCGGGCCGTCTCGTTCGGATCGACGACCCCGACCGGCGTCGGCTCGCGCCACCAGCCAAGCACGGGCGTGACGACGAAGCCACTCACCGGGATGTAGAGCTTGGGCAGTACGCCGAAGAGCTGGACGCCGGCCGGATCGAGCCCGGTCTCCTCCTCGGCCTCGCGGAGCGCGGCCCGCAACGGTCCCTCACCCTGCGGATCACCGTCCTCGGGATCGAGTGCGCCGCCGGGGAAGGACGGCTGACCCGCGTGGGAGCGCAGCGAACTGGCCCGCTCCATGAGCAGCAGCTCGGGGGCGACCTCGCCACGACCGCCGACGCCGTCCTCACCGCCGACGCCGTCACCGATGTCTCCGGTCTTTCTGTCGCCCTCCCCGAAGAGGATCAGTACGGCGGACTGGCGACCCGCGCCGTCCTCGGGCGGCAGGAAGCGGCTCAGCTGGAGCGGCTCGACCGTCTCGACGGCGTGCACCACCGGATCGAGCCAGCCGGGCAGGCCCACCTTGCTGAGCGTCGCCTCGCCGCCCTGTGTGTTGCTCGCGCGCGTCACCGCCACCCCCGTTCTGCTGCTTTCAACGCCTGCGGCCGCCCCGTTGGTTCCGTCGATGCCGCCTGACTCCCAGGCCTCACCGCGGGCCTCATCCGGCCCCCAGCGGCGGCGCCGGGATGCCGCCCGCGTCGAGGTACGCCTGCGGCGGGTTCAGCCGCTGCCCGGGGAAGCCGCCCTTCTCGTACTTCAGGAGCTTCTGTGCCTTCTCCGGGTCCGTCTCGCCCTCTCCGTACGCCGGGCACAGCGGAGCGAGCGGGCAGGCGCCGCAGGCGGGCTTGCGGGCGTGGCAGATACGGCGGCCGTGGAAGATCACATGATGCGACAGCATCGTCCAGTCACTCTTGGGGAAGAGCGAGCCGACCGCGGCCTCGATCTTGTCGGGGTCCTTCTCCGCCGTCCACTGCCAGCGGTGCACGAGCCGCTGGAAGTGCGTGTCCACGGTGATACCGGGACGCCCGAAGGCGTTGCCGAGCACGACGAAGGCGGTCTTACGGCCCACACCGGGGAGTTTGACGAGGTCTTCGAGCCGTCCGGGCACCTCGCCGCCGAACTCCTCCGACAGGGCCTTCGACAGCCCTATGACGGACCTGGTCTTGGCCCGGAAGAAGCCGGTCGGGCGCAGGATCTCCTCGACCTCCTCGGGGTTGGCGACCGCCAGGTCCTCGGGGGTGGGGTACTTGGCGAAGAGGGCGGGAGTCGTCTGGTTGACCCGCAGGTCGGTGGTCTGGGCCGACAGGACCGTGGCGACGAGGAGTTGGAAGGAATTCTCGAAGTCCAGCTCGGGGTGGGCGTACGGATAGACCTCGGCGAGCTCCCGGTCGATCCGGCGAGCACGCCGGACGAGAGCGGTGCGTGACTCGTTGCGGGGCGGCGACTTCGGGGCGGCTGCGGTCTTGGCGGTACCGGTCTTGGAACCGGCCGCCTTGGGAGTGGCGGCCTTGGAAACGGCGGCCCTGGAGGCAGGCCTGGTGGTGGCCGGCTTCGCGGACGCGGCTTTCTTCACCGGCGCGACCCTCTTCGCCGGCGCGGCCTTCCGCACCGGTCCTGCCAGTCCCGCCGGTTCTGCCGGTTCTTCCGGTTCGGACGGTCCCGCGGACTTGTCCTCCAGGGCCCCCTTCGCGGTCGTCCCAGCCCGCTCGGTCGCCCCGGTCACCTTCTTGGCGGCTTTCTCCACCGACATCACCTCTGCCGCTTTCTACGCATTCCGGCCCCCACCCGTACCCTGTTCGCCCACAGCGGAATCGCACCCTGCGGCCACCCGCTCAGCCCCCTCGGCCTGCGCTCCCACCGGCGATTTGGACACCCGGCCAGCCTAGAGCCCGGCACTGACATCCGCCCCGGACCCTGAAGATCGGCGCCCAATTGGCCCCCTGCCACACTGGCGGAGACACTCGTGCGGCATCCTTGTGACAGATCACACTGTTTGGACCGTCCGGCAAGATGGGGAACACGGTCCCCGTTAACCGGGGAGCAAGATCCCCTGAGCAGGTCGACAAGGAGAGAACTCGTGGACGACGTTCTGCGGCGCGCCCCGCTCTTCGCGGCGCTCGATGACGAGCAGGCCGCGGAGCTCCGCGCCTCCATGAGTGAGGTGACCCTCGCGCGCGGTGACGCCCTTTTTCACGAGGGCGACCCGGGTGACCGGCTCTACGTGGTCACCGAGGGCAAGGTCAAGCTTCACCGCACGTCCCCGGACGGGCGCGAGAACATGCTGGCCGTCCTCGGCCCCGGTGAGCTGATCGGCGAGCTGTCGCTGTTCGACCCGGGCCCGCGCACCGCCACGGCCACCGCACTGACCGAGGTCAAGCTGCTCGGCCTCGGCCACGGCGACCTCCAGCCCTGGCTGAACGCCCGCCCCGAGGTGGCCGCCGCGCTCCTGCGCGCCGTCGCCCGGCGCCTGCGCAAGACCAACGACCAGATGTCCGACCTGGTCTTCTCCGACGTGCCGGGCCGCGTCGCGCGCGCCCTGCTCGACCTCTCGCGCCGCTTCGGCGTGCAGTCGGAGGAGGGCATCCACGTCGTGCACGACCTGACGCAGGAGGAGCTGGCGCAGCTCGTCGGCGCCTCTCGCGAGACGGTCAACAAGGCGCTCGCCGACTTCGCGGGCCGCGGCTGGCTGCGCCTGGAGGCGCGCGCCGTGATCCTGCTGGACGTGGAGCGGCTGGCGAAGCGTTCGCGTTAGCCGGGAGCCGTCCGTACGTGCGAGAGGGGCCCTGCCGCATGGCGGGGCCCCTCTCGCATTCAACGGGTTCACCGGGGCGGGGGCCATGCGGTGACGAGAACGTGTTGCACGGAACCAAGGGGTGGGTGGCATGCACCAGGACAGAGCGCCCGAGTCGGTCTGGGAGGCCGCACCGGAGCCCACGAAACGCAGGTTGCGCCTCTTCCGCCGGGACCCGGAGGCGCAGACGCTGTGGCAGTCCGAGTTCGAGCAGCGGGACCTGGGCGAGCCGTTGGGCCTGTGGGCGACGGACCGGGCAGTGGCCCAGGCCCGCTTCGACCGCGTCACCGCGTACGCACCGGCGACCGGTGAGCCTCTCTGGACCTGGCAGCCGCCGGGCCAGGACGTGATCGTCGGGGCCTCCCAGGACGCCCAGGACGGCCTCGGCGTCGTCCTGCACCACGACGACGGCGAACCTCGCGCCGAGCATGTCCGCCTCACCGCGCTCGACCTCGGTACCGGGGCCGTGGCGTGGTCGCGTGAACAGCCGAAGAACCAGCTGGCCTACATCGGCGCCGATTCCGCGCGCGGGGTGACGATCGGCGGCGGCCGGATAGCGACCGCCCCGGTCTGGATCGCGAACAGTCAGGGCTGGAAGGGCAACGAACCACCGGTCGTCCGGTGTCTCGACGCGCGCACCGGCGCCGTCCAGTGGGAGCGGTCGCTCCCGGACCAGTGGGGCGACTGGTTCTCCGTCCTGGCGACGGACCCGCCGGTCCTGTCCGTCCGCAACAACGGCAAGCGCTCCCGCCCTCGGCTGTACGTGGTGCGCGAGGACGGGGAGTGGTACCTCGAGCTTCCGGACGGCTACAAGGACTTCGGACCCGCGGTCGCCGTCGTCGGAGACACGCTCGCCGTCGGCCTCGAACCGGACGACCCCGTCGGCGACACCGAGAAGAGCGCCGACACGGTCCTGCGCGCCTACTCCGTCCCGACCGGCGAGCAGCTCTGGGAGTGGCGCACCGATCACGGCCGTACGCTCCATCCGCTGGCCCACCGCGGATACCTCATGGTGGGCAACGGCTACGGCAGCCGGGTGACCGTCCTCGACCCCACCGACGGCCGGGTCGTCGCGGAGCGCAGACTGCCCGGCTTCAGCTACCGGGCCCGGTACGCCGCCTGGGACGACCGCCTGGCCGTGGTGTGCCACGCGGTGAGCGAGACCCGGCGCGTGCGGGTGTTCCGCTGGAAGTGACGTGACGTACGGGGTGCCGGCGCGTCCGGGGCTGGACGAGCACGGGTTCATCGCGCGTGAGGGCTCCCTCGCTCGCGTGCCGCCCGCTTTCCGGCCCGTCGTCGGTGCGGCCCGCGACCGGGTCGTCGACGTCTTCGGGGCGCGGCTGCACAGTGCGTACGTGTACGGGTCCGTCCCGCGCGGCACCGCGCGCGTGGGCCGCAGCGACCTGGACCTTCTGCTCGTCCTGCGCGATGAGCCCACAGAGGTGGACCGGGCGGCGGCCCGCGCTCTGGACGCGGCGCTCGACAACGAGTTCGAGCAGATCGACGGCTCCGGCACGCTGCTGGTCTCGCGGGCACAGGTGTTGAGCGACCTGGAGAGGCACGACCTGGGCTGGTTCGTGGCCTGCCTCTGCACACCTCTCCTCGGCGAGGACCTGGCCGGGTACCTGCCCCGCTACCGCCCCGACTCCCTCCTCGCCCGCGAGACCAACGGCGACCTGGCCCTGTGCCTCCCGCGCTGGCGGCGCCTGATCGCCGATGCGACCGCCCCGGGGGCTCCTACGGGGGCGGTACGCGCACGCGTGCGGGGCATTTCCCGCCGCCTGGTGCGGACCGGCTTCACTCTCGTCATGCCGCGCCGGGAAGGCTGGACCAGTGATCTGTACGAGATGGCCGAGGCGTTCGCGGCGTACTACCCGCAGTGGGGCCCGCGCATGAGGGAGGCAGCGTCACTGGGCCACGAGCCGACGGACGACCCGGCCGTCCTGCGGTCGTTTTCGCGCTCGCACGTCGAGGAGCTGGGCTCGTGGCTCGCCGAGGAGTACACGCGCGTGCACGGCGTCAAGGCACCCAGGCCCGAATAGGGGCCCGGGCCGGACCTAGATGAGCCCGTGCTCGCGCAGGTACTCCAGTTGGGCCCGTACGGACAGTTCGGCGGCCGGCCACAGGGAGCGGTCCACGTCCGCGTACACGTGGGCGACTACCTCCGCGGGGCTCGTGCAGCCGTTCTCCGCCGCTGTCTCGACCTGGGCGAGTCGGTGGGCCCGGTGGGCGAGGTAGAACTCGACTGCCCCCTGGGCGTCGTCCAGGACGGGACCGTGACCCGGCAGGACGATGTGTACGCCGTCGTCCACGGTCAGGGACCTGAGTCGCCGCAGGGAGTCCAGATAGTCCCCCAGGCGGCCGTCAGGATGGGCCACCAAGGTCGTTCCACGCCCCAGGACGGTGTCACCCGTCAGGACGGCCCGATCGGCCGGGAGATGGAAGCACAGCGAGTCCGATGTGTGTCCCGGCGTCGGTACGACCCTCAGCTCCAGCCCGCCGACGGACACGACGTCCCCGTGCCCGAGCCCCTCGTCCCCCAGCCGCAGCGCCGGATCGAGCGCCCGCACACGCGATCCCGTCAGCTCGGCGAAGCGTCCGGCGCCCTCCGCGTGGTCCGGATGCCCGTGCGTGAGCAGTGTCAGCGCGACCCGCTTGCCGGCCTTCCGCACGGTGTCGACGACATGCCGGAGGTGTACGTCGTCGAGGGGGCCCGGGTCGACGACGACGGCCAGTTCGGAATCGGGCTCCGAGACGATCCAGGTGTTCGTCCCGTCGAGCGTCATCGCGGAGGCGTTGGGCGCGAGGACATTGACCGCGCGCGCGGTCGCGGGGCCCGAGAGAACCCCGCCGCGCGGCTGGCCGGGGAGAGCGGCGGCTTCGGTCATGCGGGGGCACCTGCCAGGGCCAGGGGGTGGGTGGGGGGTGTGTGCGGGTGCACGGGGGCGGGTGTGCTCGCCGGCGCCGTCATGCGGGGGCTCCGCCGAGCGGGATGTGCTTGGTGAACTCCTCGTGCCCCGGCCAGGCCAGCACGATCTCACCGTCCTCCAGGCTGGCCCTGGCCAGGACTGGCGCCAGGTCGCGCTCCAGGGCCCCGGCGAGGGCCCCCGACACGCTGTCGTACGGTGCCAGCGCCCGCAGGGTCGCGATCGTGGGCGGCAGCATCAGCAGCTCGCCCTTGTCGTACGAGGCCGCCGCGGTGGCGGGTTCGATCCACACCGTGCGGTCGGCCTCCGTGGAGGCGTTGCGGGTGCGCTGGCCCCTCGGGAGCGCGGCGACGAAGAACCAGGTGTCGTAGCGGCGGGACTCGAACTCCGGGGTGATCCAGCGGGCCCACGCCCCGAGGAGGTCCGAGCGGAGCACCAGTCCGCGGCGGTCCAGGAACTCGGCGAAGGACAGTTCCCGGGCGACCAGTGCCGCGCGGTCCGCCTCCCAGTCGTCGCCCGTGGTGTCGCCGACCACGGAATCGGCGGTCGGGCCCGCGAGCAGGACGCCCGCCTCCTCGTACGTCTCCCGTACGGCGGCGCAGACGACCGCCTGCGCGGACGTCTCGTCGGTGCCCAGGCCCAGCCGGGAGGCCCACCACGCGCGCGTGGGGCCCGCCCAGCGGATCAGGTGGTCGTCGTCGCGGGGGTCGACGCCGCCGCCCGGATACGCGTACGCGCCCCCGGCGAAGGCCATGGAGGCGCGTCTGCGCAGCATGTGGACGACGGGGCCGGTGTCGGTGTCGGTGTCGGTGTCCTTCAGGAGCATGACGGTGGCCGCACGCTTGGGGGTGACCGGGGTGAGGGTGCCTTCGGCGAGCCCGCGGATGAGGTCCGGCCACTCCGGTGGGTACCACTGCCCGTTTGCCATGGGCGGAGGCTATCCGGTGGTGAGCGCATGTTCGAGGGCGCGAGGGTTTCTTCGCCCCCGCCGCCCCTCCCCGTCCCATCCCTGGGGGCTGCGCCCCCAGCCCCCCCCCTGTCGCGCTGAACGCGCTCGTCCTCAAACGCCGGACGGGCTAAAGACCGACCAGCTCAACCTGGACCTCGACCTCCACAGGCGCGTCCAGTGGCAGTACCGCCACGCCGACCGCGCTGCGGGCGTGGACGCCCTTGTCGCCCAGTACCTCGCCGAGGAGTTCGCTCGCGCCGTTGATCACACCGGGCTGCCCGGTGAAGTCCGGCGCCGAGGCGACGAAGCCGACGACCTTCACGACGCGCGCGACCAGGTCGAGGTCACCGGCGACCGACTTGACCGCCGCGAGCGCGTTCAGCGCACACGTACGGGCCAGTTGTTTGGCCTCCTCCGGCGTGACCTCCGCGCCCACCTTCCCGGTGACCGGAAGTTTCCCGTCCACCATGGGCAGCTGGCCCGAGGTGTACACGTACACCCCCGACCGCACAGCCGGCTGGTACGCGGCCAGCGGCGGCACGACCGCCGGCAGGGTCAGGCCCAGCTCGGCGAGGCGGGCCTCCACCGCGCTCACGCCTTCTCCCGCTTCAGGTAGGCCACGAGCTGCTCGGGGTTGTTCGGCCCGGGCACGACCTGGACGAGCTCCCAGCCGTCCTCGCCCCAGGTGTCCAGAATCTGCTTCGTGGCGTGGACGAGCAGCGGCACGGTCGAGTATTCCCACTTGGTCATGGAGGCGACTTTATCCGCTGCCGCCAAGCGCTCCGCGCCCACGTTGTCCACAGCCTCCGGCGTAGGTTCGAGCCGGACTGGTTAGTCTCGAATACGTGAGCAGGTTCCAGGTCGTCAGCGGTAAGGGCGGGACCGGAAAGACCACGGTCGCCGCAGCGCTCGCGCTCGCCCTCGCAACCGAGGGGAAGCGCACGCTTCTCGTCGAGGTCGAGGGCAGGCAGGGCATCGCGCAGCTCTTCGAAACCGAAGTGCTGCCTTATGAGGAGCGGAAGATCGCCGTCGCTCCCGGGGGCGGGGAGGTGTTCGCCCTCGCCATCGACCCCGAGCAGGCACTGCTGGACTACCTCCAGATGTTCTACAAACTCGGGAGCGCCGGTCGTGCCCTGAAGAAACTCGGCGCGATCGACTTCGCCACCACCATCGCCCCGGGCATCAGGGACGTGCTCCTGACCGGAAAGGCGTGCGAGGCGGTCCGGCGGAAGGACAGGAGCGGGCGGTTCGCCTACGACCACGTCGTGATGGACGCCCCGCCGACCGGCCGCATCACCCGTTTCCTGAACGTCAACGACGAGGTGGCCGGCCTCGCGAAGATCGGCCCGATACACAATCAGGCCCAGGCCGTGATGCGCGTGCTCAAGTCGCCCGAGACGGCGGTGCATCTGGTGACGCTGCTGGAGGAGATGCCCGTCCAGGAGACCGCGGACGGCATCGCCGAGCTGCGTGCGGCGAAGCTGCCGGTGGGGCGGATCATCGTCAACATGGTGCGGCCCGAGGTTTTGGACGAGGCCGAGCTGGAACTCGTACGGGCGGCCCCTCGCGGCGCGCTCGCGCGGTCGCTGTCGGCCGCCGGGCTCGGCGGGGCGCGGCGCGGCGGGAACGCCGAGAAGCTGGTGGATCCGCTGCTGGCCCAGGTCGAGGAGTACGCCGAGCGGTACGCCCTGGAGCACGAACAGCGGTCCGTGCTGGGCGGGTTGGAGCTGCCCCTGCACGAACTGCCGTTGTTCGCCGAGGGCATGGATCTGGCAGGTCTGTACGAACTGGCCAACGAGCTGCGGAAGCAGAGGATTTCATGAGCCCGGACCCGCACGACTCCGCCTCCCGTCACGGCCTGTCCCCCGCGCGCGTGCTTGAGGTGGATCCGCTGATCGACGATCCGAGGACGCGGATCGTGGTGTGCTGCGGATCCGGCGGGGTCGGCAAGACGACCACCGCGGCGGCGCTCGGACTGCGCGCCGCCGAGCGGGGGCGGAAGGTGGTGGTGCTGACCATCGACCCGGCCCGCAGACTCGCCCAGTCCATGGGCATCGACTCGCTCGACAACGTCCCGCGGCGGGTCAAGGGCGTCGAGGGCGGCGGCGA
Organism: Streptomyces sp. AK08-02; assembly: GCF_033795085.1. NCBI lineage: Bacteria > Bacillati > Actinomycetota > Actinomycetes > Kitasatosporales > Streptomycetaceae > Streptomyces > Streptomyces sp. AK08-02. Next base: position 106,739 of record NZ_JARAZV010000011.1, on the reverse strand, counting down.
ACTGCACGCCATGATGCTCGACATGAAGCGGACGTTCGACGAGATCGTCGAGGCGCACGCCGACCGTGAGCGGGCCGCCGCGATCCTCGCCAACCCCTTCTACCAGTCACTCTCGGCGGGCTTCGCGGGCACGCAGGAGTACATGGCGATGGAGAAGCTGGGGCAGCTGCGGGCGCGCGACGAGTGGGATCTCATCGTCGTCGACACACCTCCGTCCCGGTCCGCGCTGGACTTCCTGGACGCCCCGAAGAGGCTCGGCTCGTTTCTCGACGGCCGGCTGATCCGGCTGCTGACGGCGCCGGCGAAGCTGGGCGGGCGCGCCGGAATGAAGTTCCTGAACGTCGGCATGTCGTTGATGACCGGCACCCTGGGCAAGCTCCTGGGCGGCCAACTCCTCAAGGACGTACAGACGTTCGTCTCCGCGATGGACACCACCTTCGGTGGGTTCCGTACCCGCGCCGACGCCACCTACCAGCTTCTTCAGGCGCCCGGTACGGCGTTTCTGGTGGTCGCGGCCCCGGAGCGGGACGCGCTGCGCGAGGCCGCGTACTTCGTGGAGCGGCTGGCCGCGGAGGACATGCCGCTCGCCGGGCTGGTGCTCAACCGGGTCCACGGCAGCGGCGCCGCCCAGCTGTCGGCCGAGCGTGCGCTCGCCGCCGCGGAAAATCTTGAAGAGCCCCGCATTGTCGATCAGGAGGACGGGAAAGCTGGACTTCGTAACTCCCCCGACCCGTACGGCGGTTCAGAACGTCCGGACCAGACAGCAGCGCCCGAGGCAGGCGTCGAGGAACACGTCAGGGAACACGTCGAAGGCTCCCCCACCGCCACCGACGGTGCCCCGACCGCCGACCCGAGCGAACCCACCGTCCAACAACTCACCGCAGGCCTGCTCCGGCTGCACGCCGACCGTATGCAGCTGCTCTCCCGCGAGCAGCGCACACGCGACCGCTTCACCGCCCTCCACCCGGAGGTGGCGGTCACCGAGGTCGCCGCACTGCCCGGCGATGTGCATGACCTCGCGGGCCTGCGGAACATCGGCGACCGACTCGCGACCGACCGGCCAGAGCTGCCGGACCCTCCGGTGACGAGCGACTGAGACGAGACGTGACTGAGACGAGACGTGACTGAGACGAGTGACTGACGAGACGGCGGTTACCGACCGCGAGGTTCCACGAGGTTCCACGAGGTTCAGTGACCGACTGTCGACGGCTCAGCCCACTGCCAAGTAGTTCTCGTACACCTCTTCCTCGTCGAGGGGCAGGATTCCCGCCCCCCGCTCGTACTCCGTACGCGCGGTTTCGAGCAGCCGACGCCACGAGGTGACGGTGGGACGCCTGCGCAGCAGTGCGCGGCGCTCCCGCTCCGTCATTCCTCCCCACACGCCGAACTCGACACGGTTGTCGAGCGCGTCAGCCAGGCATTCCGTGCGTACCGGACATCCGGTGCACACCGCCTTGGCCCTGTTCTGCGCTGCTCCTTGAACGAACAGTTCATCCGGATCGGTAGTGCGGCAGCCCGCCTGCGCACTCCAGTCGGTTACCCAGCCCATACCGGCGCCGTCCTCTCCCGAATCGAGGCTCCCCCACGGCGGCAGCGGCATATTCACCGCGCCAGTTGAGGACGTTACGGAAGGCGGGGACAGCGCAACACCCCCTTCGGGCCCAATCTTGAATGGCCCGAACGGACTATGGGTAAGCGGCAGATCACCCGGGGGAGTGAGCGACCGACATGCGTGACCATCCCGACAAAGGGGGACAGTTCACCTGGGTCACAACGGATACCTCGTGACACACGAGGCCAATCCGGGCGCGTACTCCACAAAAAAAGTTGGACTACATCCGAAACGTTTCCGGTCTCAGGGACGTATTGATACGTGACCTCACAGCTGTGACAGTTGTGAGCAGCTTAGGCCAAGGCCTGTACGTGTGTCCGGCGAATGAGAACGTAGGCTGCCCTTATGCCAAACAAGCGCTCGGGCGGAGGCCTGTCGGTAGTCCAGCAGGCCGCCAAGTTCCTCGGTGTCAGCGTGCTCGCGGGTGCGGTCGCGGCGGGCATCGCCCTGCCCGCCGCCGGCGCGCTCGGCCTCGCGGCCAAGGGTTCGGTCGAGGGGTTCGACGAGATCCCGGCCAATCTCAAGACCCTGCCGCTGAGCCAGCGCACCACGATCCTGGACGCCAAGGGCGGCCAGCTGGCGACGGTCTACTCGCGCGACCGCACGGTCGTCGAGCTCAAGGACATCTCGCCGTACATGCAGAAGGCGATCGTCGCGATCGAGGACTCCCGGTTCTACGAGCACGGCGCGATCGACCTCAAGGGCGTCCTGCGGGCGCTCAACAAGAACGCGCAGAGCGGCGGCGTCGCGGAGGGCGCCTCCACGCTCACGCAGCAGCTCGTGAAGAACGTGTTCGTCGAGGAGGCCGGTGACGACCCGACGAAGGTCGCGCAGGCCCAGCAGCAGACGATCGGCCGCAAGATCAAGGAGCTGAAGTACGCGATCCAGGTCGAGGAGGAACTGGGCAAGAAGAAGATCCTCGAGAACTACCTGAACATCACGTTCTTCGGCCAGCAGGCCTACGGCGTCGAGGCCGGCGCCCGCCGCTACTTCTCCAAGTCCGCGAAGAACCTCACCCTCCCCCAGGCGGCCCTGCTGGCCGGCATCGTCCAGTCGCCGACCCGGTACGACCCGGTGAACGACCCGGCGGAGGCCACCAAGCGCCGTAACACCGTGCTCAAGCGCATGGCGGAGGTCGGTGACATCTCCCAGCAGGAGGCCGCCGCCGCGCAGGAGAAGCCGCTCGGCCTGAAGGTCAGCGAGCCCAAGAACGGCTGCATCGCCGCGGTCAAGGGCGCGGGCTTCTTCTGCAAGTACGTCGAGAAGGAGTTCCTGGCCAGCCCCGTCTTCGGCAAGACCCGCGCGGACCGGGCGAAGATCTGGAACCAGGGCGGCCTGACCATCCGTACGACGCTGGACCCGCAGTCGCAGGCGTCCGTGCAGGCGTCGATCAAGGAACACGTGTACCAGTCGGACTCGGTGGCGACAGCCGTCACGCTGGTCCAGCCGGGCACCGGCAAGATCCTCGGCATGGGCCAGTCGAAGCCGTACGGCTACGGCAAGAACCAGACCGAGATCAACTACTCGGTCGGCAGCGACCGGGGCGGTTCCAACTACGGCTTCCCGACCGGTTCGACGTTCAAGCCGTTCGTGGCGGCGGCGGCCCTGGAGGAGGGGCGCCCGGCGATCCAGCAGTACTCGGCGCCGTACGAGATGGAGTACCCCAGCCCGGTCCAGACGTGCAGCGGCAAGCCGTGGGTCAACCTGAAGGGCGAGAAGCTGGAGAACGAGAGCGAGTCGGAGAAGGGCCCCTACCGCCTGAAGAAGGCGATGGCGCTGTCGGTCAACACCTACTTCGTGCAGATGATCTCCGACATCGGCCTGTGCCCGGTGATGAACATGACCGACGCACTGCACGTCAGACAGGGCAACGGCGACAAGCTCCCCGAGGTGCCGGCCATCGCCCTCGGCTCCAGGGGCATCTCCCCGCTGACGATGGCGAGCGCGTACGCGGCCTTCGCCTCCCGAGGCATGTACTGCACGCCGATCGCCATCGAGTCGATCACGCAGAAGGTCAACGGCGGGCAGAAGTCGCTGGAGGTCCCGAAGTCGACGTGCTCCCGTGCGATGTCGGAGACGACCGCGGACACGGTCAACACCCTGCTCCAGGGCGTCATCGACTCCGGCACCGGCCAGTCGGCCGGCCTCACCGACGGCCGCGACAACGCGGGTAAGACGGGTACGACGGACGAGCGCAAGAACGCCTGGTTCGTCGGCTACACGCCGACCCTGTCGGGTGCCGTCTGGGTCGGCAGCGCCATGCAGAACGTGAAGATGCGCAACATCAGGATCGGCGGCAACTACTACGACCTGGTCTTCGGCGGCAAGGTCCCGGGCCCCATCTGGAAGGACGCCATGACCGGCGCCCTCCAGGGCAAGGACTCCGGGAAGTTCAACATCATCCCCATCATCGAGCCGGCCCCCCCGAAGCCGGACGACAACGGCAACAACGACGGCGGCAACGGGGACAACAACGGCAACAACAACGGTGGCGCGACGGACGGCAACGACAACGGCGGCACGACGTTCCCGAACCCGACCTTCTCGATCCCCGAGGGCTTCATCCAGGGCAACGACAACGGCGGCAACAACGGAACCAGCAACGGGAACAGCAACGGCAACGGCAACGGAGGCTTCCCGTAGAGGGTCCGCGCGCCGCGGCCGAGCGAGTGAGCCGGGCAGCGAGTGAGCCGTAGTCGCCTGTACGTCGATGGGGGCGCCCTTCTCAGGAAGGGCGCCCCCATCGACGTACAGGCGCGTCGGTGCTCGCGTCGGTGCTCGTGTCGTTGCTCGCCGCAGGTCAGCCGGCGAGGAGCTTCTTCACCGCGGCGGCGACCCGGCCGCCCTCAGCGAGGCCCGCGACCTTCGGGTTCACGATCTTCATGACCTGACCCATGGCACGCGGCCCCTCGGCACCGGCCGCCTTCGCCTCCTCGACGGCCTGGGCGACGATCCGGTTCAGCTCCTCGTCGTCGAGCTGCTTGGGCAGGTAGACGGCGAGGATCACACCCTCCGCCTTCTCCCGCTCGGCCTGCTCGGGGCGGTCGCCCTGGGCGAAGGCGTCGGCCGCCTCACGGCGCTTCTTCGCCTCGCGGCTGATCACCTTGATGATCTCCTCGTCGGAGAGCTCTCGCTTCTCCTTGCCGGAGACCTCTTCCTGCGTGATCGCGGTAAGGGTCAGCCGGAGCGTCGAGGAGCGGAGTTCGTCGCGCGCCTTGATGGCGGTGTTGAGGTCTTCCCTGAGCTTCGACTTGAGCGTGGTCATGGGATCGATTGTCGCAGGTGCGGCAAGCGGAACGCCCGTGGATTTCCACCGCTCCTTCCCGCCTGACACGATGGGAGCATGCGCGCGCGATACGCAGTACCCCTGGGAATCACGGCCGTTGCCGCCGCCGGCCTCGTCTACTCGGCGGGTTTCGAGACCCGCTCCTTCCGCCTCCGCCGGGTGACCGTGCCGGTGCTGCCCACGGGCATGCGCCCCCTGCGCGTGCTCCAGGTGTCGGACATCCACATGGTCGGCGGTCAGTACAAGAAGCAGCGCTGGCTGCGCTCCCTGGCCGGCCTGCGCCCCGACTTCGTGATCAACACGGGCGACAACCTGTCCGACCCGGAGGGCGTGCCCGAGGTGCTGGACGCGCTCGGCCCGCTGATGGAGTTCCCGGGCGCGTACGTCTTCGGCTCGAACGACTACTACGGCCCCAAACCCCGTAACCCCGCCCGGTACCTGCTCGAGAAGACCCAGGGCAAGCACGGCCTGAACGGCAACCCGCCCGCGGTCGACGTGATCCACAACCCGTGGGAGGAGCTGCGTGACGGCTTCGACACCGCGGGCTGGCTGAACCTGACGAACACGCGCGGCGTGCTGAAGATCGACGGCTTGTCCGTGGAACTGACGGGCCTGGACGACCCGCACATCAAGCGGGACCGCTACCAGCAGGTGGCCGGCGGCCCCTCGAAGACGGCGGACGTCTCGCTGGCCGTCGTCCACGCCCCCTACCTCCGGGTCCTGGACGCGTTCACGGCGGACGCGTACCCGCTGACCCTGGCCGGCCACACCCACGGCGGCCAGCTGTGCATCCCGTTCTACGGCGCCCTGGTCACCAACTGCGACCTCGACACGGACCGCGTCAAGGGCCTGTCGACGCACACGGCGGAGGGCCGGACGTCGTACCTCCACGTCTCGGCGGGCTGCGGCGCCAACCGCTACACGCCGGTACGTTTCGCCTGCCCGCCCGAGGCGACCCTGCTGACGCTGACGGCACGGGCGTAGCCCACTCGGGTCGCCCGGATCGCCCCTTTTGCCCACTCGCCCTAGCGTGAGGGCATGACCGCGCCGATACCCAGGGACATACCGGACCTCCCCGCGCTCCCGGGCGGACCCGGACTCCTCCCCTCCCCCGTCCCCGCCACGGCCGTGGTGACCCCGGTACGCCGCCCGGTGACGGCGGTCTTCCGCCTCCTCACCGCCGCCGCGGCTGCCGCGGCCGTGACGACGGAACTGGTCCTGGGCAGCCCCGCCCAGGTTCTCAGCCAGTTCACGATCCAGAGCAGCATCCTGCTGACCCTGGTCATGACCGTCTCGGCCCGCCGCGCCTGGACAGCCCGCCGCCCACTGCCCAGCGCCCTGGCAGGCGCCGCCCTCCTGTACGTGGTGATCGGGGCCCTGGTCCACCACATCCTGGTGGCGAACCCGTCGAGCCCGTTCACCACGCCGCCCTCCCCGACGGGCTGGCACGCCGTCACCGACCAGGTCCTGCATACGGCGATCCCGATCGCGGCCCTCACCAACTGGCTGCTCCTGACCGCCGCCGGCCACCTGCACCTGCGCCAGGCGGCACCGTGGCTCCTGTACCCCCTGGCGTACCTGACCTTCTCCCTGCTCCGAGGCGAGCTCCTCCTCCCGGGCTCACCGAACCGCTACCTCTACGCCTTCCTCGACGTGGACGAGCACGGCTACAAGAGCATCCTGGCCAACGCCCTCCTCCTCGGCCTGGCCTTCTACACCCTCGCCGTCCTCCTCATAACCCTCGACCACATCCGCCCGAACCCCGTCCACCACCGCGCCAAAACCGGATTTCGCCTGGGGCCACCGGTGGGCTAAAGTAAACGACGTCGCCGCGACAAGCAGGACAAGCAGCGACATCGGGGTGTAGCGCAGCTTGGCAGCGCGCTTCGTTCGGGACGAAGAGGTCGTGGGTTCAAATCCCGCCACCCCGACAGTAAAACGCCAGGTGAGGCCCGGTGCTGAGAAATCAGCGCCGGGCCTGCCTCGTTCTCCAGGGGCTCTCTGGAGAAATCTGGGAGAAGATCTTGGAGTCTGTCTCCGGATCAGCGCGGCTGCTAGACCCGTTCCAACGGGCGGTGAGGGAGAGGCGGGGTTTCGACCTGGATGGCATCGTCGGGGCGGACGATGCCTCCGTGTCGGACCACGGCCATGACACCGCTCTTGAATGTGAACTCACCGGTCACGGAGTCCATGGTGAAGACCTCGCCGAGCAGTCCCTTGCGGAAGTCGTTGATCTTCGCGCATGGGTTGCGCAGCCCCGTGACCTCGAGTACCGCCTGCTCTCCGAGATGGAGCAGAGCGCCGGTGGGCAGCCCCAGCAGGTCCACATCTCGCGTGGTGATGTTCTCGCCGAGCTGACCCGCAGAGACCTTGAAGCCCTTGAGCGCGAGCTCGCCGAAGAGTTCCTCGTGCATCAGGTGGACCTGGCGCAGATTGGGCAGGTCCGGCTCGTAGGTCATGCGGAACTGATGGCGGATCGTCTCACCTGCGTGCACGTCTCCCTCCACCCCGAGTCCTGTGAGCAGCCTGATGGAATCTCGATTGGGCTTGCTGAACGAGTACACCTCGTTACGGCTCACTGCGGCGACCTGGCCGGTCATCACGCCCTCCCCCCTGTGGTCGTTTCGCGGCAGTCGATCTTATTGGTGGGGCAACCAGCCTTGCGAGGAGGGCCCAGTGAGCGGGCCGGGCGGATGCTCCAGTACCGCTTCTGACGTCAAGAAGGTGTGACCCGACCCGCGCGGCTTCAAGCCCCGGATCCTGGCCAGTACAGACGCGTCAATCGCTCAACCTGGCCGCCTTCGCGGGTTCGGGCTCGGTGCCGTCCCGTGCGTCCTGCGCATGATCTGCTGTCCGTCCGCTCGCGGCCAGGACTGCGCACTCCGCCCACATCGTCTTGCCCAAGGGGTGGCGGGGTGTCGATCCCCAGCGCACCGACAGGACGTCCACCAGGAGCAGGCCCCGGCCCGACTCGCCCTCGGGGTACGAAGTGGGTGGGGTCGTAGGCGGACGTTTCGTGGAAGCGGCGTCCGAGACCTCGATGCGTACGAAGCCTGCGGCCGTGTCGAGAGTGAGCCGGAGTCCGAAGTCCCGTCCGGCGACCCGGCCGTGCAGCACGGCGTTCGCCGCGAGTTCACCGACGACGAGGGCGATCGTGCACGACGCGTCCGACGCCGGCGGGTGGCCCCACACCTCCAGCTGCCGGACAGCGAGACGCCGGGCGAGCTGCGCGCCTCTCGGTGAGGATCCGAACTGCTCGGCGAATGAGCGGAGTTCACTCGGCTCGTCACCCATTGCGGTTGTTTCGGTTGTTGCGGTCGCCACGGCTGGTCTCCGTCCTTGTCTGTTCTGTCTCGGCACATCTGGTTCGATGTCATTTCGCGACGTACACGAGACGTCACGTTCCGTACTCAAGAGTCGACTGATCGCTCTACGCTCGACAGGGGGCGCAGCCTTACCTTTCATCCCGTAAGGAACGGAAGTGACGCTTTGGCCAACGGAATTGACCCCAGTACGTCGATGGCGGCGCTCTTCGGCTCCCGGGTGCGCAGGCTCCGTACGGCGGCCGGACTGACCCAGCCCGAACTCGGTGCGATGGTGCACGTGGTGGGCACGCGGATCACGCAGATCGAACGGGCGTCCGGGGCGAAACCGACACTCCCGCTGGCCCGTGCGCTCGACGTGGCCCTCGAAGCGGACGATCTGCTCGTCGACCTGTGGCCCTACGTGTATCGGGAGGCGTTTCCCAACTGGTCGCGAAAGTTCATGGAGTACTCCGCGCGGGCGGTGGCCATCAGGCAGTACGCGGCCCATGTGGTGCCGGGTCTGTTGCAGACGGAGGACTACGCGCGGGCGCTGCTTCGAGTCGGGCGAACACTCGGCAGCGAGGAGCAGTTGGAGGAGCGGGTCTCCTTGCGCATGGGGCGCCAGGAGCGTCTTGGTACGCCCGACCGGCCCGAACTGTGGGCGGTCCTCGACGAGTCGGTGCTCAGGCGTCCGGTCGGCGGACAGGCGGTGATGCAGGAGCAGTTGGCGCGACTGCTCGGGACCGTGACGGAGCCTCACATCACCGTCCAGGTACTGCCGTTCGACCAAGGCGAGCACGATGCCCTGGGCGGCTCGCTCACCGTGCTCACCATGCCGGGCGGCTCGGAGATCGCGTACACGGAAGGCGCGCACTACGGCCAACTCGTCGAGGATCCGGACGAGGTCAGGAACTTGGCGCTGTCCTACGATCGGCTGCGGGCGGCAGCCCTGCCCCCGCTCATGTCGCTCGACATGATCCGATCCGTGATGGAGGACAACCACCGTGGAGCGAAGGTCCCGTCCCGATCTGAACGGCGTCGCTTGGCGCAGGAGCAGCTACAGCAATCAAGAGGGGGGCGATTGCGTGGAGGTGGCCGACGGGTTCCGGGGCGTCGTCCCGGTTCGTGACAGTAAGGCGCCGGACAGGCCGGAGTTGTGCTTCGGTGACGGCTCCTGGGCTGTGTTCATAGGTGAGTTGAAGGGCTGACACCGCCGTCGTCCGGGTGGCCGGGGCCCGGTCGCCGTCCGTCCTACGGGCTCACCGGGTCCTTGTTCGCGAGGGTCCGGCGGGCCACTGACCTCCTGAAAGAACCGGGGGAAAGAACTACCCGCCCACCCACCCTCCCCGGTCGCGAGCCCGCGTTCACCCGTCCGAGTGACCGGCTTGCAGGCGCGGGATGCGGGCGGTTACGTTCGCCGCGACCACCACAGACAAATGCGGCCCCCGGCCGGGATTCCCGTCCCGATCGAGGGCCTGACCGATCAGGAAGAAGACGCTTCCCAAATGGCTGAAACGCAGTCTAGTGCGCGCCTACGCGCCGGTGCCGGAGCGCCTACCTCCGGCGTGATCCACGTACGTACCCGCCTCACCTCCGACTTCACCGTGATCGCCAACGCCCTCGTCCAGCGACGCGGCAGCGCGGTCACCATCGGCGTCGCCGCCTACATCGCCTCCCTTCCCGACGCCTCGTCCGTGAGCATCACCGCCCTGTGCGAGCACTTCAGCGAGGGCGAGATCCTCATCTCGCGCGCCCTCAGGGAACTCGAGTCGGCGGGCTATCTGGAGCGCCGCCGCGAGCGGACCTCCACTGGGAAGATTCGCACCCGCACCTACTTCTACGACGTCCCCGGCGGCCATCCCGGCCCGGATCCGGATGGCCCTCCCGAACCGCGTCGGTCTCGTCAGCAGCCGGACATTTCGCAGGCGGCGGCCCCTTCCGTGACCTTGCGGGATGCCACGCCCGTACTCGCTCAGGCGGAAACCGAAAAACCAGCACCAGCAGCCCTCGGCGACGCCGATCCGCAGGCAGTCGCCGTGCTCACCGCGCTGCGGCGGGTCGACCCGCGCCTCGTCCTGTCCGCGCAGGAGGCCGTCCGGCTGGCCCCGGCCGTGGCCCAGTGGCTGGAGGCGGGTGTGGCGGCGCCCGAGATCACCGGGCTGCTCACCGCACGGCTTCCCGACACGTTCAAGGGACGTCCGGCAGGCATCCTTGCCTTCCGCCTCCGGGAGACGCCCCTTCCCGCGCCACCGCCGCTCCCCCTCAGCCCGATCACGCCCCGCCCACTCGTACTGCCCTTCCAGGACTGCGACGGCTGCGACCGGCCCTTCCGAGCGCCCACACCCGGACGCTGCCGGGACTGCCGACCGGGGGACCGGCTCCGGGCAGCGGGCTGAGGCGGTGAACGGGATTGCGGTCGGACCCCGGGTGGGAGGCTTGATGTGCGACGATGCGAGATCTTTCATCTACAACGGCACCAGCACCGGCACCGGGAGGAGGTGGAGCATGGTCGACAGGTTCGTAGACGGACTTTTGACTCCCACGGAGACGGCCTCCTATCTGCAGATTCCGCAGACGACGCTCGCCTCGTGGTTGAAGGGCAAGGCCGCCGGAGCGCCTCTCGTCCACCAGGTGGAGCCCTTGCGCAAGGGGCAGCCCTCGGTGCCGTTCATCGCGGTGGCAGAGGCACACGTGCTCCGTTCCCTGCGTTCCCTCGGACTCCGCATGAGTGAGATCAAGGAAGCCGCCGCCGCCGTACGGGACGCCTTCGACACCCCCTACGGCCTCGTGTCGAAACGCATCGCGACGGACGGTGTGGACATCTTCGTCGAACACGGTCTCGGGGATCTCCGCAGAGCCCGGGACGGCCAGGCTCCCATCCAGGAAGTGGTCTCCAGATATCTCCGTTACCTGAACTGGGACGCCGGCGACGACTTTCCCTCCAGCCTGCGGCTGAGGCAGTACCCGGAGTCCGTCCCTGTCGTGATCGATCCCAGGTTCGGCCACGGTCTTCCCGTGGTGGCCGCCAACCGGGTCTCGGTCAAGGCGATCACCGACCTGTGGGAGGCCGGGGAGAGCGTCGAGGACATCGCGTACGACTTCGCCATGACGCCTGAGCAGGTGGACGCGCTCTGCCAGGCAGTGGTGCACCTTGTCGCCTGAGTTCTTCCTCGACCGAAATCTCGGTCGCCGTGTCGCCGAAGGACTCAGGGCTTGCGGGTGGACCGTCCACCGCATCGGAGACGTCTTCCCCGACGACGGCCAGGACGTCGCCGACGAGGAGTGGATCGCTCATGGTCTCGACCGGTCCTGGGTCCCTCTCTCGAAGGACGGGCGGATCAAGACGCGAGACCTGGAGATCCAGCCCGTCCTGGAGCGTGCGGCGGTGCTCTTCTATCTCGACAACCAACAGCTTCCTGCCGCCGAGATGATCGAACGTCTCGTGGCGCGTCGTGACGCGATCCACCGGGCTGTCGAGAAGGGCGGCCCGGCTGCCTACGCGGTGAGGAGCGACCGCATCGAGCGCACGTGGCCGTAGCCGGTGGACCGAGCGCCCGGCGGCGGAGCGTCGTCGGCATCATCTGACCGTGAATCCGCTTCTCGACGCGCTTTCCAGAAGGCTCAAAGTCATGCCGTAGATGCCAGGTTGGAGCCCCCTTCTCAAGTAAGGAGCCGTCACTTCGTGGTGGCCCCACTACGCTCGCCGGTCATGGACTGGCTGGAGCGCACCGCGAACCTGAGGCAGTGGACGAGGAGCGGGGCCCGTGCTCCGCACAAGCCGTTGCTGTTTCTGTATGCGCTCGGTCGGTTCCAGCAGGATGCCGATGGTGAGTTGCGGTTCAGCGCGGTGGAGGAGGATCTGCAACGGCTGCTGGCCGAGTACGGATCGGCCAACAGGACGTCGCCCGCCTACCCGTTCCATCATCTGGTGAGCGACGGTGTGTGGGAGGTGCGCACCGAACGCGGACCAGGCAGCCCCGGCACTGGTGTGTTGGAGCTGCGGGCCGTCGGAGCCGCGGGGCGGCTGACGCCGGAACTGCGGGCGGCGCTGCGGCGAGAGCCGTCGTTGCTCGGCCGGATGGCACGGGTTCTGCTGGATCTGAACTTCCCGCCCTCGCTCCACAGCGATCTGTGCGAATCCGTCGGCCTGGACCTGGAGTTGGAGTTGGAGCCGGTGGAGACCGGACAGCTCTCGGCCGTCGTTCGGAGGCGACGGGATCCGCGGATGCGGGAGCAGGTCCTGACGGCGTACGAATACCAGTGCGCCTTCTGCGGCTACGACGGCAGGATCGGCGCGGTGCCGGTCGGGCTGGAGGCCGCACATGTGCGCTGGTGGGCGTTCGACGGCCCGGACGACGTCGACAACGGACTGTGCCTGTGCTCGTTGCACCACAAGCTCTTCGACAAGGGCGTCCTCGGCGTCGACGACCGTCACCGCATCCTGGTCTCGCAGCGCTTCGTCGGCCGGAGTCCTGCCGCCCGGGAACACGTCATAGCCCTTGCCGACCGCCCGCTCATAGGTCCCCAACCAGGCGCCCAGCCCGTCGCGGCCGTCCACCGCTCCTGGCACACCAGTCAGGTCTTCCACGGCAGCCCACGCCCCGCCACAATCACCTGATCGCATGCACCGGCTTACTTCGGGGGACCCCGACAACCATCAACTCCCGCCCAAAACCCGGCAACTTTCGATCACAACCCGACCGAAGTCAGTCCTACAATGCCCACCTACACCTGCTGCACGCCGCCGGCGCCTTCGTGCGATTCGGTTCGTGTGGTGGAAAACCGGGGGGTTTGGTGGGGGAACGAGGGTTGCCGGCAGGCGTGTTCGGGTTTGTCGTGTTGCGGGCGTGGGTGTATCGCGCGCTTCTCGGGGCCGCTCTGCTGACCGTGCTGCTGACCACGACCGTGTTGGCCACGCTCACCGCCTACTCGGGCGCGATCGGGGATGCCGCGTTGCGGCGGTCGCTCGGCGAGCAGCGGACCGCTGCCGAGGCCGCTCTGGTGGTCAAGGCCGATGTGCCCGCCGGGGAGCGGCAAGCTGCCGACGACGCCGTGCGGGTGGGGGCCCGTGCCATCTTCGACGGGCTGCCCGTGCGGGTGCGTACCCTGCCGCGTTCCGGTCCCTACGCCCTGCCGCCCTCGTCGCGGTCGGCCTCCGAGCGGGGCGGGAACCCGGATCTCACGTACTTCGCGGCCCTGGATCGCACGCAGGTGCGGACCATCGCCGGGCGGCTTCCCAAGGCCGCCGGGACCGGCGGGACCGGCGGGACCGTCGAGGCCGCGCTGCCGCAGAGTGCCGCCCGGCAGCTTCGGGTGGCGCCCGGCGACCGGCTGACCGTCACCGACCAGCTGCACGGGCCTGCCGTGCGGGTGCTGATCACCGGCGTGTACCGGGCCGTGGACATCCGGGCGCCCTACTGGCAGTTGGACGATCTGGGCGGTCGCGGTGTGCAGGCGTCGAGTTTCACGACGTACGGCCCGCTGCTCACCGGTGCGGGCGTGCCGGCGTCGGGACGGGTGAGCGTCGGGGCGTCGGGATGGCTGGCGTCCGCCGACTACTCCTCGCTGACGACCGAGCGGATCGGCGCGCTGCGCGAGGCCGTACGTGCGGGGAGCGCCCAGTTGCGCAAGCAGCCCTCGCTCAGCGGGGCGACCGTCGCGGCCACCGCGTTGCCCGACGTGCTGGACCGTATCGAACGCTCCCTGCTCGTCACACGGTCCAGCATGCTGATCGTCGCCGGTCAGCTGGTGCTGCTCGCGGCCTGCGCCCTGTTGCTCGTCGCTCGGTTGCTCAGCTCCGAGCGCACGGCCGAGACCCGGCTGCTGCGTGCGCGCGGTGCCACCCGGGCGCGGCTGGCGGGCCTGGCCGCGCTGGAGGCCCTGCTGATCTCCGTACCGGCGGTGGTGTCGGCGCCGTTGTTGTCGGGGCCGTTGACGCGGTTGCTGGTCGGGCAGGGTGCGCTGGGCCGGACCGGGGTGCGGGTCGAGGTGCCGGTCGGGGGTCGGCCCGAGGTGTGGGTGGTCGCCGCCGGCGTGGCCGCGCTGTGCGCGCTGGCGGTGGCCGTCCCCGCGTGGCGGGCGTCCTTCGCGGACTCGGGCGCGGAGCGGGCGGGGGCGCTGCCCGCTTCCGTGCGCGGCGGGGCGGACGTCGGGCTGGTCGCCGTGGCCGGTGTCGCCGTCTGGCTGCTCGGCAGCCAGGACTCCGGTGCCGTCACCGCCGACCGTGAGGGGGTCCTCGGCGTCGATCCGCTGCTGGTGGCGGCGCCCGCCCTGGTGCTGCTCGCCGGAACGGTCCTGGTGCTGAGGCTGCTGCCCCTGCTGGCGCGGATCGGTGAGCGGCTGCTGGCCCGTGGGCACGGGCTGACGGCGGCCATGGTCGGCTGGCAGTTCAGCCGTCGGCCGATGCGGGGCGCGGGTCCGGTGCTGCTCCTGGTCATCTCCGTGGCGCTGGGCGTGATCGCGATCGGGCAGAGCGCGTCCTGGCACCGTTCCCAGGCCGACCAGGCCGACTTCCGGGCGGGCGCCGAGGTGCGCGTACTGACCGCGGGAGGCGGCGGTGTGGGCCGTACGGACGTCTACGCGGCCCTTCCGCACGTCGACGCGGTCGTCCCCGCCGCCCGTGGCACCGTGTCGCTCTCCGGCAGCCGCACCGCGACCGTCGTGGCCCTGAACACGGCGGAGGCGGCCGGGACGGTGCTGGCGCGCGGCGACCTGACGGAGGGTCCGCTGCTCGCCGGGCTCGCGCCGCACGGAGTGCCCGCCGGCATCGACGTACCGGCGGGCACGGCCCGGCTCACGCTGACCGCCACCCTGCACAGCAGCACGCCGGGGCCGGCCGCGGACGTCACCCTCACCCTGCGGGACCGGCACGGAACCTCGTACGACATACCGTCAGGAAGCCTCGCCGCCGACGGCCGCCCGCATCCGCTGACCCCCGATCTGGGCGGCGCCCGGGGCCCGTTGGCGCTGACCGGGCTCACCCTGACCCTGTCGCAGCCGGCCGACCGTGCCGACCGGCACCGTCTGGTCCTGGGCTCGCTCACGGCGACGACGAGCGACGGTGACGTCCGGCGGCTGACCCTGCCGACGAAGTGGGCGACCTCGTTCGAGGCCGACTCCATCGCCTTCGCCCCCGACGACAGCGCCCGGCCGACCCGGCCCCGGATCACGTCGACGGCACCCCTCACCATGACGTACAGCACCGGATACCTGCCGCCGGACGTCCCGCCGACCTCCGTGCCCCTGGACGTCCGGCTGAAGGTGCCGCAGCCCCCGACGCCGGAGATCCTCGCGGTCGCCACCCGACGGTTCCTCAGCGCGTCCGGCGCGCGCGAGGGCCAGCGCGTGGAGGTGACGTTCGACGGCCGTTCCGTGCCCGTACGCATCGTCCGTACCGCGAGCGCCCTGCCCACGACGGACACCACCACGGGGATCACCGCGGGGACCGCCGCCACGACCGCCTCGACCACCGCCTCCAGGACCACCGCGACGGACGGCGGGGCCCTGATGGTCGATCTGCGGGCCGTCAACCGGGTGCTGCAGGCCCGCTACGGAACCGGTCTCGCGCCCACCGAGTGGTGGCTGCGCACGACCGCGCCCGCCGCCGCGGCAGCTGCCGTGCGGGCCCTGCCCGACGTCGAGCCGGAGCAGGTGGTGGTGCGCGACGAGACAGCGGCTCAGCTGCGCGACGACCCCTTCGGGGCGGCCCCGGAGGCCGCGCTGCTCGGGGCGGCCGGGGTGACGGTGCTCTTCGCCTCGCTCGGCTTCGCGGTGAGCGCGGCGGGCGCGCTGCGGGCCCGGGACGGCGAGTTCGCCGTGCTGCGCGCCCTGGGGACACCGCGCCGTCGGCTGGTCCGGCTGGTCGCGGTGGAGCACGGTGTGCTGGTCGCCCTGGCGCTGCTGGTCGGCACGGCCCTGGGCGCGGTGCTGACGTACGCGCTGGTTCCTCTCGTCGTCCTGACCGGGCAGGCCACCCGGCCGCTGCCGCCGGTGCTGGTCGAACTCCCGGCCCTGCGGCTGGCCGTCCTGCTGGCGGCCCTCGCGGCGGGCCCCGCCCTCGTGACCGTGGCCCTCGCGCTTCGGCGGGCGAAGCCCGTGTCGACTCTCAGGGACGAGGTGACGCAGTGACCACGACCGCCCAGCCGGGGCCCCCTGAGAGCGGGGGGACCAGAAAAGTGCCTTCGCGCGTACGGGCCGGGGTGCGGGCCCGGCTGGCGGCCTTCGCCGGTACGTCGGTGGCGCTCGCGCTGCTGGTGGCGGTGACCGCCGCGCTGGCCGCCGCGTATCCGCGTGCCGTCGACCGGTACGGGGACGCGGGGCTGCGCCGGGCGGTCGAGCAGGCGTTTCCCGACCGGACGACCGTGCGCGTGGACGCGCCTCCACCCTGGACGGACACCGCCGAGGAGGCCGAGGCCGCCCTGCGCCCCGGTGCGCTGGCCGCCGCGCGGGCCAAGGTCCTCGCCACCCCCAGGGCGCCGCTGGTGGCCGACCGGGCGCAGTCGTCGTACGGCGTGCGCACGACCGTCGGCCTGGTGGCGTCCGACGCCTGGCTGCCGCAGCCCGCCGGCATCCCCGCCCAGCTGATGCTCGCCGCCCAGCAGGACCTGGCCTCCCACGGCCGGCTCAGCGCGGGCCGGCTGCCCCGGACCACGGGCGGACCGGTGACCGCGACGACCGGGCTCGTCGAGGCCGCCGTCACCACCGAGACCGCCCGCACGCTCCACATCCGGGCGGGCTCCGTGATCCACCTGCCGAGACCGGCGGGCGCCCCGCTCGCCGTCCGGGTCACCGGGATCGTCGTGCCGCGCACGCCCACGGGCGCCTACTGGTCGACGCTGCCGGTGCTGCGTAAGCCCGCGCTGAGCCGCCTGCCCGGCGCCCAGCTGTCGGAGGTCTACTGGCTCGGCGGCCTGCTCCTCGCCCCCGACGCCGGCCCGGTCCTCCTGAGCACCGCCGGTGTCCCGCACCGCTACTGGCACGTGGCGCCCGACCCCGCCGCCCTGCGCGGCCGGGATCTCGGCCGGCTGGCGTCAGCCGTGGCCGCGTTCGAGTCGGGCCCGGGAGTGCAGCGCCTGCGGACGGTCGTCGACCCGCGCCTGGAGGCCGGGACTAATCTCGACGAGGTCCTCGCGGACCATGCCCGGCTGCGGTCGGGGATCGAACCGCTGTTCCTCCTGGCCGCCGTCGGGACCGGCAGCCTCGCCGTGATCGTCCTGGCCATGGCCGGCGGTGTGGCGGCCGATCGCCGCCGCGCGGAGCTGGCGCTGCTGCGGGCCCGTGGCGCCTCACTGCCCGGCATCGCCCTGCGGCTGCTGGCGGAGACGGCGGTGGTGGCCGTACCGGCCGGCGCCCTCGGGCTGACCGCCGCCCTGCTCGTCCTGCCCGGCGCCCGCACCGCGCCCGCCGTCGCCGCCGCCCTCGCCGTCACCCTGCTCGGCTGTCTGTCGCTCCCCCTGCGCGGTGTGGTGACGCACCGCACGGTACGGATCCACGAGGACCGGGACGACCTCACCTCCGCCCGGCCGACGCGGCGCCGTACGGTGGCCGAACTGACCGTGCTGGTCATCGCGGTGGGGGCGGTCGCCGCACTGCGCCGACAGGGATCCGGCAGCACCGGTCTGGTCGCCGCCGCCCCGCTGCTGACGGGAGTGGTCGCGGCCCTGCTGCTGGCCCGTCTGCACCCCCTGCCGCTGCGGGCGCTGAGCAGGGCGACCACGCGTATGCGCGGCCCGGTGATCCCGCTGTCGCTGGCCCAGGTGGCCCGCGCCCCCGGCTTCGCCGTGCTGCCGCTGCTCGCCCTGCTCACCGCCCTGACCACGGCCGCGTTCGGCGGCTCGGTCCTGGCCGGGGTCACAGCCGCCCGCGACCGGGCGGCCCTGCTCGCCGTCGGCGCGGACGGCCGTGTCGAGACCCCGACAGGTGAACTCCCCGGGGCCATGCCCGACCGCGTCCGCGGGCTGCCCGGCGTACGGGACATGACGGAGGCGAGCGTGATCAACGAGGCGAGGCCCCAGGAGGGCAGCCAGGCGGTGCCACTGGCCGGCGTGGACCCCGCTGCCTACGCGCGCCTGTCGCACCGTACGGGGCTGGGCTCGTTCGACGCGTCGGCCCTTCGGCCGGAGGGCGCCGGTACGGCAGGCGGCGCCGACCGGCCGCTGCCCGCGCTGGCCTCACCCGGCGTGGCCGAGGAGTACGGCACCGGCCCCTACCCCGTCCTGCTCCCGGACGGCACCTCCGTCACCGTCCGGATCGTCCTGGTCCGGGAGCGCACCCCGGCCGTCGTCGGCGACGACTTCCTGGTCGTGGACCGGGCCGCTCTCTCCCGCGATGTGGCGCGTACGACGACGCTGCTGCTGACCGGTGACGCCCTGGACGGCCGGGCGCTGCGCTCGGCGGCGGAAGGCACGACGGCGACCGTCCGGCTGAGCGGCGAGGAACGCGCGCGGCACGTCGACTCACCTCTGCAGTCCGGCGCTGAACGCGTGTTCGGAGTCGCGGTCGCCGCGAGCGCCGGATACGCGGTCCTCGCCCTGCTGCTGACCGTGCTGCGTACCGCGCCCGAACGAGGCGCCCTGCTCGCCCGGTTGCGCACGATGGGCATGAGCCGGTCCCAGGGCCGCCGACTGCTGATCCTCACGGCTCTCCCCCAGGCGTTCCTGGCCACGGCGGGCGGTCTGCTGACCGGCTGGGCCGGCATTCACCTGCTGTCGCCCGGCGTCGACCTCACGGCCATCGCCCTGGCCTCCTCGTCCGCCCTCGACGGACTCGACGGGGCCGCGCTGCGCGCCGATCCGCTCTCGCTGGCGGTTCCGGCGCTGACCGTGCTGCTCCTGGCCGTCGGCGTTCCCGCGGGCCAGGCCTGGTGGACCGGCCGGCGTGGCTCGGTGCGGGAACTGAGGGCGGGTGACGACTAGCCAGTGGACATCAGCGGACATCACCTGACCAGCAACGACCGACGAGTGGCGAACCGTCAGCCCAGGAGCAGCCGATGACCAGCACCCCCACCTTCCATGAGCTCACCGACCGTGCCCTCGCCGCGCGCGACGCCGCCGTCTACGGTCACGACGCCCTGATCACCTGCGACCGGCTGGTACGTATCTTCTCCGCCGACGGCGTGGAGGTGCAGGCGTTGCAGGGCCTCGACCTCCTCGTCCGCAAGGGGGAGCTCATGGCCCTGGTCGGCGCCTCCGGCAGCGGCAAGTCCACTCTCATGAACATCCTGGCCGGACTGGACAGACCCAGCGCCGGCGTGGCCCGGGTCGCCGACCACGACCTGGTCACGATGTCGGCCAAGGAACGGCTCGCCTACCGCCGCAGGACCGTCGGCTTCGTCTGGCAGCAGACCTCGCGCAATCTCCTGCCCTATCTCACCGCCGCGCAGAACGTCGCCCTGCCCCTGCAGCTGGCCGGCGGGCGGGGGCGGCGCCGGGGGATGGCCGAGCGCGCCATGGAGCTCCTCGGCCTGCTGGAGGTCGCCGAGTGCCGCGACCGTCGGCCGTACCAGATGTCAGGCGGTCAGCAGCAGCGCGTCGCGCTGGCGGTCGCCCTCGCCAACGATCCCGCGGTCCTGCTCGCCGACGAGCCCACCGGCGAACTCGACTCCCACACCGCCGAGCAGGTCTTCGCCGCGTTCCGCACCGCCAACGAGGAGCTGGGGACGACCATCGTGATCGTCACCCACGACCAGTCCGTGGCCGGCGAGGTCCGCCGTACGGTCGCCATCCGGGACGGCCGCACCTCGACGGAGGTACTGCGCCACAGCGAGGTCGACTCCGCCACCGGCCAGGAGAACCTGGTCGCCCGCGAGTACGCCATGCTCGACCGGGCCGGCCGCCTCCAGCTCCCCGCCGAGTACACCCGGGCCCTGGGGATGCGTGACCGTGTCGCCCTGGAACTGGAACCCGACCACATCGCCGTCCGCCCGGACGACACACCGGCCCAGCGTCCCGGCGGCGGCCCTACGACGCCGTGATCTCGCCGTCCTTCAGCTCCAGCACGCGGTCGGCGAGGTCGAGAAGCGTTCGGTCGTGGGTGGCGACGAGGGCCGTGATCCGTTCGCTGCGGACGACCGCGCGCAGCAGTTCCATCACCGAGTGCCCGGTCTCCGCGTCCAGCTGACCGGTCGGCTCGTCGGCGATGAGGATCGAGGGGCTGTTGGCCAGGGCACGGGCGATGGCGACGCGCTGGCGCTGCCCGCCCGACAGCTCGCCCGGGCGCTGCGCGGCATGGTCCGCGAGCCCCACGAGAGACAGCAGCAGCTCGACGCGTTCCCGCCGCTCGCGCGGGTCCGCCCTGCGCAACCGCAGCGGCACGCCCACGTTCTCGGCGGCCGTCAGGATGGGGATGAGCCCGAACGACTGGAAGACGAAGCCGATGCGCTCCCGGCGCAGTGCGAGAAGGGCGTCCTCGGTCTGGTCCCGCAGGTTCAGCCCGTCGACGGTGACGTCTCCGCTGTCCGGCTCGTCCAGGCCGCCGACGATGTTGAGCAGGGTGGTCTTGCCCGAGCCCGAGCGTCCCTTGAGAGCGACGAGTTCCCCCCGGGGGACCTCGAAGGAGACCCCCCTCAGCGCGTGGACGGCGCTGACGCCCCGGCCGTACGACTTGTGCACATCCGCCACCCGCAGCATGGCCGCGGTCACCACCTGACTCATCGCGCCCCCGTACGCTCCGCCGATCGAGCAGTGCGCCAGTCTCTCACCCGGCACCACGACCGGCAAAGCACTCCGCCGGTACCTGGGCCCCGGGCCGTTGTCGCTTCTGTCGGGGAATGGCACGGCGGCGCCCGACACGAGGCAGACTGGCGAAACACGGTAAACAGGTGGACAGGTAGAACAGACAGGGCTGCACATGAGGAAACCGCAGATCGACTACGCGGCGGTCTTCCGGGCCCTGCCCGGCATGGTGGCCCTGCTCACCCCTGAACTGGTGTACGCCGACGCCAACGACGACTTCGTACGGCTGTCCGGGCGTACCCGTGAGCAGCTGCTGGGCCGCTACATCTTCGACGTCTTCCCCGAGAACCCGAACGAGCCGGACGCGGCCGAAAGCATGCGGGAGACCAAGACGTCGATGCTCCGTACGGTGGCCACCGGCGAGCGGGACACGATGGCGCTGCTCCGCTACGACATCGAGGACCCGGAACGGCCCGGCCACTGGCAGGAGCACTACTGGAGCCCGGTCAACGCGCCGGTCCTCGACTCCGCCGGGCATGTCGCCCTGGTGGTGCACCGGGTGGAGGAGGTCACCGAGTTCATCCACGCCTTCGGCGTTCCGGACGGTGACAGAAAGGCCCACGCGCTGGAGGCCGAGCTGTACACCCGGGCCCGCGAACTGCAGGAGGTCAACGAGCGGCTGCGTACGGCGCACGCCCATGAGCGTGAGGTCGCCCTGGCGCTGCAGGCGGCGATGCTGCCCCCGCCCGGCCCGACCGGGCCGCACGCGGCAGCCGTGCGCTACCAGCCCGCCGTCGGCACGCTGAACGTGTGCGGCGACTGGTACGACCTGGTCGATCTGCCCGGCGGAGGCCTCGCGGTCGCCGTCGGTGACGTCGTCGGCCACGGTCTGGCGGCGGCCTGCGTGATGGGCCAGTTGCGCAGCGCGCTGAGCGGCGCGACCCGGGTCTCGGGCGGGCCCGCCCAGGCTCTGGACGCCCTGGATCTGTACGCCGGCTCCGTCGAGGGCGCACAGTCGGCCAGTGTCGTGACGACGTTCATCGACTGGGACAGCCGCACCATCACCTACAGCTGCGCCGGTCATCCTCCGCCGGCCC
Source organism: Streptomyces sp. AK08-02 (assembly GCF_033795085.1). NCBI lineage: Bacteria > Bacillati > Actinomycetota > Actinomycetes > Kitasatosporales > Streptomycetaceae > Streptomyces > Streptomyces sp. AK08-02. The sequence goes on along the minus strand of NZ_JARAZV010000011.1, from coordinate 84,768 downwards.
TCGTGCACCCCGACGGCAAGGTCGCCTTCCTCGACGGGGCCACCGACCCACCGCTCTGTGCCAGACCCGAGCCCACCCCACGCCCCGAGGCCCGTACGCCCTTCGCCGAGGGTTCCCTCCTGGTCCTGTACACCGACGGCCTGATCGAACGCCGCGACGAGGACATCGACACCGGTCTGACCCGGCTCTCCGACTCCCTCACCCACCACCGGCGCGCGACCCCCGAGGCCCTGGCCGACGCACTGCTGACCGACCTCCTGCCACCCGCGGGCCACACCGACGACACCGCCCTGATCGTCCTGCGCCTCTGAAACGTCCCGTGCGACCCCGAGGACGGCTCCGAGCGCGACCTCGACAGCTTGGCTACGCTGGCCTCAAGTTCACATAAGCCCTTATTGGGATTATGTTTCACTTTGTGCCAGAACTGCACAAAAACTTAAAGGAACCGAACATGAGTCTCGGTACCGGCCGTTCAGTCACCCTCACCGTCGTCGCCGTCGCCGTCGGTACGTCCCTTCTCGGAGCCTGCGGCGGCCAGAGCGCCGGTGGTGACGGGGGTGACAGCATCAACGTCGGGGTGCTGATGCCCGGGGGCGGCGACTCCCGGTTCGGGCGGTTCGACCGGCCGCTGATCGAGAAGCAGGTCAAGGTGCTGTGCCCGGACTGCCCCGCCGCGACCGTCGCCGCCACGTCCGACCCGACGATTCAGCAGCAGCAGTTCGAGGCCATGATCACCCGGGGTGTGGACGTGGTCATCCTCGCGGCCGTCGACCCCCAGCTGATGCGTCCGTCCGTCGAGGCCGCGCACCGGGCCGGCATTCCCGTCGTCGCCTACGACCGGCTCGCGGAGGGACCGATCTCCGGGTACGTCACCTTCGACGGGGCGGAGGTCGGGCGGCTCCAGGCCGAGGCGCTGCTGAAGGCCATGAGCGCCAGGGGCCCCGGCCGGCGGATCGTCATGATGAACGGGGCCACCACCGACCCCAACTCCGGCTGGTACAAGGGGGGTTCCCTCTCAGTCCTCAAGGGCAGGGTGACGATCGGCAAGTCGTACGACACCGTCGGGTGGCGGCCCGAGAACGCCTACGTCAACATGACCGGCGCCATCGCCGCCCTGGGCGCCGAGAACATCGACGGCGTGCTGTCCGCCAACGACACCATGGCCGGCGCCGTGATCTCCGCCCTCAAGGCCGCCAAGGTCGCGAAGCTGCCCCCGGTCACCGGTCAGGACGCCGACCTCCTGGCCGTACAGCGCATCGTCAGGGGCGAGCAGTACATGACCGTCTACAAGCCCTACAAGCGCGCGACCGACGCGACCGTGGAGATGGCCGTCGCCCTCGGCCGCGGCGAGAAGGTCGGGGCCATCGCCACCGGCAGCGTCGACAGCCCCACCACCAAGGACGTACCGGCGGTTCTGCAGCCGTCCGTCCCGGTGACCGCCGGCGATATCGGGAGGACCCTGGTGAAGGACGGTATGTACACCGTCGATCAGATCTGTACGCCCGCTCTCCGGTCGGCCTGTGACCGGGCCGGACTCACCTGACCCATCCGAAGGAGGTGGACCCGTGCCCGGTCAGCCCCTGCTGGCGTTGCGCGGTGTCTCCAAGCGGTTCGCCGCCGTCCAGGCGCTGGTCGACATCGAGCTGGAGGTCGCGGCCGGGGAGGTGGTCGCCCTCGTCGGGGACAACGCCGCCGGCAAGTCCACCCTGGTCAAGGTGATCTCGGGGGTCGGGCCCCCGGACCGGGGGGTCGTCGAGTGGGAGGGCCGCGCCGTCCAGATCCGGCGCCCCCAGGACGCCCGGCTGCTGGGGATCGCCACCGTCTACCAGGACCTCGCGATGTGCGAGAACCTCGATGTCGTCGCCAACCTCTTCCTCGGCCGGGAGATCCACCGCTTCGGCGTACTCGACGAGGTGGAGATGGAGCGCCGCACCCGCGAGCTGCTGCACACCCTGTCCATCCGCATCCCCGACGTACGGGTACCGCTCGCCGGCCTCTCCGGCGGTCAGCGGCAGGTCGTCGCGATCATCCGCTCGTTTCTGGCCTCGCCCCGGCTGCTGCTGCTCGACGAGCCCACCGCGTCCCTCGGCATCCAGCAGACCAACCAGCTCCTCGACCTGATCGAGGAGCTGCGCGACCAGGGGCTCGGAGTGCTGCTGATCAGCCACAACATGAGTGACATCAAGGCCGTCGCCGACCGGGTCGCCGTCCTGCGCCTGGGCCGCAACAACGGCCTCTTCGACGTCAACACCACGTCCCAGGAGCAGATCATCTCCTCCATCACCGGCGCGGCGGACCACGCCGTGGCCCACCGGCCGCACCCCGACGAGGTGTGGCCGTGAGAGGTGCGGCTGTGAAGGACGCCGCTGTGCGAGGTGTGGCCGGGAAGGTGAAGCCGCGTCTCGTCGCGGGCGTCGGCGCCGTGCGGCGCAGGGCGCGCGAAGGCGGGCTCGGTCCCGCCCCGGTGCTGCTCGCTCTCGCCGCGACCTGGGTGGTCTTCCAGTGCCTCAACGACCACTTCCTCTCGCCGCGCAACCTCTCCGTCCTCAGCGTGGACATCGTCGGGACCGGCATGGTCGCCGTGGGCATCGTCTTCGTGCTGCTGATCGGTGAGATCGACCTCTCCGTGGGCTCACTCGCCGGACTGGCGGGCGCGGTGTTCGCGGCGCTCAACGTGAACGTCGGCATGACGGAATGGCTGGCCGTCATCATCTCGGTGGTCTGCGGTACGGCCATCGGGGCGATCCACGGGTTCCTCTTCGCCCGGTTCCGCGTACCCGCCTTCGTCGTCACCCTCGCCGGGCTGCTGGCCTGGAGCGGTCTGATGCTCTACCTGCTGGGGCCGGACAACACCATCCACTTCGGTGAGGACGGCCTGGTCGCCCAGCTGACCAGCCGGTACATCGGCGCCCCCGTCCTCACCTACGGCCTGGCGACGCTCTGCACGGCCGCCTACCTGCTCGTCTCCCTCCGGGACCGCGGCCGTCGGGCCGGCGCCGGGATGCCGTGCCGGCCGGTGGGCGAGATCTGGGCGCGTATGGCCCTGCTCGCGGCGATCGCGTTCACCACCGTCGCCGTACTGAGCCGCTTCGAGGGGTTGCCGCTGGCGCTGCTGATCTTCCTGGCGGTCATCGTCGCCTCGGACCTCGTGCTGCGCCGCACGCCCTACGGGCGGCAGGTCCTCGCGCTGGGCGGCGGTGCGGAGGCGGCCCGGCGGGCGGGCCTGGACGTGACACGCGTACGGATCTCGGTGTTCATGGTGTCGGGGGCCCTGGCGGCGTTCGGCGGGCTGTTCGTCGCCTCGCGGTTCACCTCGGCGAGCCCGGTCTCGGGCTCCGGGATGCTGCTGATCAACGCCGTCGCCGCGGCCGTCATCGGCGGCACCAGTCTGTTCGGCGGGCGCGGCTCGACCTGGTCCGCGCTGCTGGGCGTGCTGATCATCCAGTCCATCGCCTCGGGCATGGCGCTGGTGGGCGTGCAGACAGCGGTCCAGTACATGATCACCGGCGGGGTGCTGATCACCGCCGTCATCTTCGACTCGCTGGCCCGGCGCACCCCTGAGTCACGCGGACGGGCCTGAGCGCGGGAGTCGCATGATCGGATGACAGGTTCTTCAAAAGTTCTTCATCATGTCCGTTCTACCGTCGGGCTGTCCGCCGCGTTCGTGGCCGGACGCGACAGGACTACGGGGAGATACCGATGAGGACGAATCGGGTACTGCTGGCCGCGGCGGTCTCGGTCATGGCGTTGGCGCTGACCGGCTGCGGGGGCGACGACGGCGACTCGAAGGTCCCCTCGGCGGTGACCGGGGGAGCGTCGACGTCCGGCTCGTCGGCCGGGAGCAGCGGCGGGAACGGCGCCGGGGACGATGTGGCCGCTTACGTGGCGGCCCAGGGCAAGTACGTGAAGTGTCTGCGGGACAACGGCATCGACGCGCCCGACCCGGACGCGAAGGGCAACATCGACTTCGGCGGCGGCGACAACCTGCGGGCCCTGAAGAAGGACCCGAAGTTCAAGACCGCCTCGGTGGCGTGTGCCGAGTATCTGACGGCCGTCCCCGAGAGCGTCGAGAAGGGCAACCAGCCCGCGCTCACCGCCGCGCAGATCAGGGTGAAGCAGGAGTACGCCACCTGTATGCAGAAGAACGGCGCCGCCGACTTCCCCGACCCGGGTGCCGACGGTCTGGGCCAGGGCGAGTGGGACCAGACGTCGGCCGGGGCCAAGCGGGCCACCCGCGTCTGCGGGCCGATCGTCGGCGTTCCGGCGACCGCCGCGCCCGGCAAGGGCTGACCGTGGCGGAGACGGACACCGTGACGCACTTCGACGACGACACCGAACCGGCGGAGACCGAGCCGCCTCGCGGGACGCGTGGCCGGCGTACCGCGCTCATCGCCTGTGCCGTGGTCGTCGTGGCGGCCGTCGCCGTGGTCGGGGCTCTCGGGCTCGGCGGCGGCGAGGAGAAGGGCCCGAGCGCACCGCCCCGGGCCGGTTCGGTCGTTCCGGTCACCCGGGCGACGCTCACCGAACGCACGGACGTGGACGGGCAGTTGGGCTTCGGTACGGAGATACCGCTGCCGGTGAAGGCGACGGGCACCGTGACCTGGCTGCCCCAGCAGGGCGCGACGGCCGAGCGCGGTGACACGCTGCTGCGGGTCGACGACCGTCCCGTGGTGCTGCTGTACGGGTCGATGCCCATGTACCGGGATCTCGGCCTCGCCGCCGCGTCCACCGAGACCTCCACGTCCGCCGGGGCCGGAGCCGATGCCGGAGCCGGGGCCTCGGATTCCGCGTCCCCCGCCCCCACCTCGGGGACCGGGACCGGAGCAGGAACCGGAAGCGGAAATGGAACCGGAAACAGTGCGCCCGCGCCGCTCACCGGTATGGACGTCCTGCAGTTCGAGACCAACCTCGCGGCGCTCGGCTACACCGGCTTCACCGTGGACGAGAAGTTCACCGAAGCCACCGTGCGGGCCGTCAAGCGCTGGCAGAAGTCGCTCGGGCTGGCCGAGACCGGGACGGTCGGTGTCGGGGACGTCATCTACTCCGCCGGCAAGGTGCGCATCGGTCAGCCGGGGGCCCGGCTCGGCGCGGCCGTGGGCGAGAACACGCTGACGTACACCGGTACGGCACGCAAGGTCGTCGTCAACGCCTCTGCCTCGGACGCCGGTTGGGCCGTACGCGGCACGGTCGTCGGGATCGCGCTGCCGGGCGGGAAGTCCGTACGGGGCGAGGTGGCCTCGGTCGGACGGCAGGCCAGCGCGCCCGAAGGGGGCAGCGCCGAGGGCGAGTCGGGTGCGGGCTCCGCGACCCTGCCGGTGACCATCACCATCGCGGACCAGAAGTCCGTGGGGCGGCTGGAGAGCGGACCCGTGACCGTCGAGTACGTGGGCCGCGAGGTCAAGGACGTGCTGAGTGTGCCGGTCGCCGCGCTGGTCGCCCTCGCGGAGGGCGGGCACGGTCTGGAGACCGACGACGGCCGGTTCGTCGCGGTGAAGACGGGACTCTTCGCGGACGGGAACGTGCAGGTCAGCGGTTCCGGGGTCACCGAAGGCATGAAGGTGAGGATCCCCGAGTGAGCGAGCCTTCACCTCCGGACGCGTCAACTCCCGCCGCGACCAAGCACCTTGCCGCAACTCCCTTCACAGCAACGCCCGTTGTCGAGTTCGACTCCGTCTCCAAGACCTATCCCGGCGGGGTCGCCGCCGTCCGTGACGTGAGTCTGCGGATCGGGCGCGGTGAACTGGTCGGTGTGGTCGGGCCGTCGGGGTCGGGCAAGTCGAGCATGCTGCATCTCATGGGGAGCCTGGACCGGCCCTCGGCGGGGCGGGTCCTGGTCGACGGATACGACGTGGCGAAGCTGTCCGACCGGGAGGTCTCCGCGCTGCGGGCCACCCGGATCGGCTTCGTCTTCCAGCAGTTCCATCTGGCCGTCGGTGTGCCGGTGCTGGACTCGGTCGCGGACGGTCTGCTCTACACGGGCATGCCGATGCGCCGCCGCCGGGCCAGGGCGTCGTCCGCGCTGTCCAGGGTCGGGCTCAGCCATCGCGTCCGGCATCTGCCGCACCAGCTCTCCGGGGGCGAGCGGCAGCGGGTCGCGGTCGCCCGTGCGGTGGTCGGCGGCCCGTCGGTGCTGCTCGCGGACGAACCGACCGGCAACCTCGACTCCGTGTCGGGAGCCGCCGTACTGGAACTGCTGCGCGAACTGCACGCGGCCGGGACGACGGTCGTGGTCATCACCCACGACCTGGAGATCGCCGCCCAGCTCCCCCGCCGTATCGAGATGCGCGACGGCCGACTGGTCAACGACACCCTGCAGCAAGCGAGTTCGGGTACAGGTTCGGATACAGGCACGGGTACGACGATCGGGGCTCATCGGTGACGGACCGCTCGGAGATGTCCAGGCCGCCACTGCGGGCGGCGCGGCTTCGGCCCGCCGATGTCGTACGGCTCGGTGGGACCGGGTTGCGGACACGGCCGCTGCGGGTGTTCCTGTCCGCGCTCGGGATCGCCATCGGGGTCGCCGCCATGGTCGCGGTGGTCGGTATCTCCGGGTCCGGACAGGCGGAGGTGGACCGGCGGCTGGACGCCCTGGGGACGAACCTGCTGCGGGTCGCCCCGGGCGAGTCCCTCACCGGCGAGAAGACCAAGCTGCCCTACGAGGCTGTCGCGATGGTCCGGCGTATCCCGCCCGTGGAGCGGGTGACCGCCACCGGCGCGGTCGGTGCCAGCGTGTACCGCAACGAGCGCATCGCCATCGGGCGGACCAACTCGCTGACCGTGCTGGCGTCCGGCACCGATCTGCTGCCGGCCGTCGGCGGGGAGATGAACCGGGGCCGCTGGCTGGACTCGGCCACCGACAAGTACCCGGCGGTCGTGCTGGGCGCCACGGCCGCGCAGCGCCTGGACGTGTACACCCCGGGGACCCGGCTGTGGATCGGGGGCCGCTGGTTCTCCCTGATCGGCGTCCTCGAACCCGTACCGCTGGCACCGGAGCTGGACAGTGCCGCGCTGGTCGGCTGGCAGGCGGCCCGGAGCTATCTGCGCTTCGACGGTCATCCGTCGACGGTGTACGTCCGTGCCGAGGACAGCCAGGTGACCGCCGTACGGTCGGTGCTGGCGGCCACCGCCTACCCCGAGAAGCCGGGCGAGGTGCAGATCTCGCGGCCCTCCGACGCGCTCGCGGCCCGCGAGGCCACCGAGTCGGCGCTGACCGGGCTGCTGCTCGGGCTCGGCGGGGTCGCGCTGCTCGTCGGTGGGGTGGGGGTGGGCAACACCATGGTCATCTCGGTGCTGGAACGCCGGCCGGAGATCGGGCTGCGTCGCGCGCTCGGGGCGACCCGGGGGCAGATCCGGACGCAGTTCGTGACGGAGTCGCTGCTGCTGTCCCTGATCGGCGGGCTCGGCGGGACGGTGCTCGGCACGTTCATCACGGCGGGCTACGCCCTCAGCCGTGACTGGCCGACGGTCGTTCCGGCCTGGGCCAGCGTCGCGGGCATCGGCTCGACCCTGCTCATCGGCATGATCGCCGGGCTGTATCCGGCGGTCCGGGCGAGCCGGCTCGCTCCGACGGAGGCGCTGGCCGGCACATGACCACCACCGGGCGTTCTGGCCGACGCTCCGGTGGTACGGAGCGGGGGCGGACCCGAGAACCGGGACCGCCCCCGCTGTCGCGCTGTTCTGTGTGCCTACTTCACTGTGCGAGCCGTACCGGGCGGATCAGAAGCCGCAGTACACGCTGCTGCCGTTGTCGCTCAGCAGGTCGTCGCGGATCCAGCCGGTGACGCCGGTGGAGTCGTTCCGGACGAACGTCCAGGTGCCGCCCTCACCGGAGGTCCAGCAGTGGTAGTCGAGCGACTGGGTGTTGTAGGCGATGCCCTTGATCGTGCAGCCGGTGCTGGAACCGCTGCGCTCGTTGGCCCCGTTGGCCGTCTTGTTCCAGGAGCTGCCGTCCTTGTCGGCCACGGTGGTGCCGCACGAGGCGGACGCACTGGCCGGCGAGGCGATGGACAGCGGAACGGCGATGGCCACGGCCGCGAGTGCGGGAACGACGGCCGCGAGTCGACGCTTCATTTCATACCCCCTGTATGTGATTCGTCGGCGCTGCGAATGGAGAATGCAGCGGCCCCTGCGACCCCCTGCTGTGACTGGGGCCTCAGTGACTTAAGTACGATCACCGGGCATTCATATTGAAGAAATGATTCCGCCTAGGACTGTCTACTTTTGATACCCAGGAGACCGAAATCGATCAGGGAGGAAATTCGCCACTCCTGAGGAATTCTGGCCGACAACGCCCTCTTGCGATCCACGGAGACCCACGAAGACCAGGGAACTCATGAAACCCACCGAGAAAGGATCATGTCGATGAGTTTCCGGCTGCGGGTCCTGGGCCTGCTCATGCTGGTCGCCCTCGCCGCGACCGCCGCCACCGGCTGGCTGACCCTGCGACAGGCGAACCGCCAGGTCCAGGAGACCGTCACGGCCGGGCGGCAGGAGGTCGCCCGGATCACCGGTGAGCTGCGGACGTACGGATTCACCCACGGCACCTGGGACGGACTCTCGCCCACGGTCGCCGAGCTCGCCCGGGACACCGGCCAGCGCATCCGGGTCGCCACCGAGTCCGACGTGCTGCTCACCGACTCCGACGCCCTGGCCGGACGTACGCCCCGCGCGCTGAGCGGGCAGCCCGCGGTGCTGGTGGACGCGCGGCCCGCGCTGAAGTTGCCGGCGGGCCAGGGGCACCGGGCCTCCATGAAGCAGGTCTCCGTCGCGATCGCCGCCTACCGCGCCGAAGTGGCGTACGCGGCCTGTCTCACGCGAGCCGGAGCCGAGGTGACCGTCCGGGCGGACGGCCTGGGCATCCCCCGGTACAGCGCCGACCGGCGGCCTGCGCGGTGCCCGGCGCCGGGCGCCGCCGGTGGTCCGCTGGACCCGGCGGATCTGAACGCCGTCAACTCCTGCGATGCCCAGCAGCAGTTCGCCGCCTGTATACAACGGGTGTTCGACGACCGGGTCGGCCCGGCCGCCCCGCCCCGGCTGCAGGTCCACCTGGGCGTGCGGAACGAGTCGGCGCCCACCCTGGCCGCCGCGCCCACCGTGGCCGTCGCGGCGGGCGTCGCCCTCGCGGTCGTCGCCGTCGCCCTGCTGCTGAGCCGGGCCGTCCTGCGTCCCGTACGGGCCATGACCGTCGCCGCGAAGGGGCTCGGCGAGGGCGACCTCGGGCGCCGGGTGCCCGTCTCCGGACGGGACGAGATCGCGCAGCTCGGCGGCGCCTTCAACCGTATGGCCGACTCGATCCAGGCCGGCGAGGAACGGCAGCGCCGGCTCACCGGGGACATCGCGCACGAGCTGCGCACCCCGCTGGCCAACCTGCGCGGCTACCTGGAGGCGCTGCGGGACGGGGTCGTCGAGCCGACCCCCGAACTCCTCGAATCCCTCCACCGGGAGGCCCTGCTGCAGCAGCGGATCGTGGACGACCTGCAGGATCTCGCCCTCGCGGAGGCGGGCGCGCTCACCTACCACCCCACCGACGTCGACCTGCGCGGCGTTCTGGAGGCGGCCCGCCGGGCCCATCTCGCCCAGGCCGAGGCGGCGGGGGTCGCGCTACGGGTGGACGCACCGACGTCCGTTCACGTCACCGCGGACACGGACCGGCTGCGCCAGGTCGTCGGCAACCTGGTCGGCAACGCGCTGCGGGCCACTCCGGTCGGGGGCTCGGTCACCCTGGCGGTGGCTCCCCGGGGTGAGCTGGCGGTCGTGGAGGTCCGGGACACCGGCAAGGGCATCGCGGCGGAGGACCTGCCTCACCTCTTCGACCGCTTCTGGCGGGCGGACGTCTCACGGGGGCGGGCGACGGGGGGCAGCGGGCTCGGGCTGTCGATCGCCCGCCAGATCGTCACCGATCACCGGGGGAAGATCGACGTACGCAGCGAGGTGGGGACCGGGACGACGTTCACGATCGTGCTGCCACGCTCCGCTGGGCAAGCAGGTGTTTCGCCGCGGCCCGGCGGGGGCTGAGCGCGCAGTTCCCCGCGTCTCCGCTCCGCTGGGCAAGCAGGTGGTTCGCTGCGGCCCAGTGGGGGCTGAGCGCGCAGTTCCCCGCGCCCCTGCCGGGCACCCCCGGGCCGCGAACGCCCCGCTCGCGACAGGCAGCTCCTTCACCACCGGCCCGTGGGGGCTGAGCGCGCAGTTCCCCGCGCCCCTACAGGGCGCGGCCCGAACCGCGAACCCGCCACTCACGACAGGCGCTCCTCCACCACCGGCCCGTGGGGGCTGGGCGCGCAGTTCCTCGCGCTCCTTCAGGGTGCTCCCGAGCCGTCTGCCAGGCGGTAGCCCCGGCCGTACACCGTCTCCAGGAGGCGGGGGCCTGCCTGGCTGTCGGCCTCCAGTTTCCTGCGTAAGTTCATGACGTGGGCGTCTACCGTGCGCTCCAGCACATCCCGGTCATAACCGAAGACGCGTTCGATTATCTGGGCCCGAGTGAAGACCCGGCCCGGTTCGCGGGCCAGGGTCTCCAGGATGTTGAACTCCTTGGAGGTCAGCACCACCGGCCGGCCGGCCATCCGTACCTCGAAGCGCGCGGTGTCCAGCTCCATGTCGCCGACCCGCAGCACCGAGGGCTGCGCCGCCGCGCCCGCCTTCCGGGACCGGCGCAGCAGGGCACGTACCCGTGCGGTCAGTTCACGGGGGCTGTACGGCTTGGTGAGGTAGTCGTCGGCGCCGAGGTCGAGGCCGAGGAGCATGTCCTCCTCGGTGGTGCGCGCGGTGAGCAGCAGAATCGGTACGTCCGACTCGCCGCGCAGGATGCGGCACACGTCGAGCCCGTCGACCAGGGGCAGCATCACGTCCAGCACGATGAGGTCCGGGCTCGTCGAGCGCGCCCGGTCCAGCGCCGCGCGGCCGTCGCCGACCACCTGTACGGCGTTTCCCTCCCGTTCCAGATAGATCCGGATCAGGCGGGACTGCATCTCGTCGTCTTCGGCGACCAGAATCCGAGCGCTCAACGGTTCTCCCCCAGCGAGGTCCTGCGCGTCACAGCACCGTACTGCCCCCACAACGCCGTTCGGCACCGGTCCCTCCCCACGTGGGGACCGGTGCCGAACGATGGTCGGGGACCCGGGAGGAGTCCGGACATCGGCCGGTTCCGCGGATCTCAGGCCTGTGTGGTGCCATCGACTCCCCCGGCTGGCGAATCCCGGAAGCCGTGGCCGAAAACGTCCGGCCTCCGAGCTGCCCCTGGGATCGCTGCGCTGGTGGTCCGGGTGGACGCCACGCGGCTGGTTCTTTGTTGCGGCATGATCCTGCCATTCACGGCTCCCGGAGAGGAGGTTCCGGTCCGGGGCCGACGACGTAACCGCAGGTCAGCCGTATAGAGTGGGTTTTCCGGTCCGGATGACACCGGATGACGCACGCGGGCGAGGTAAGGGGTGGAGACCTTGAGTTCCGACTCAGGGGCACGCACGGCCTTCGCGGAGCGGCTCTCACTGCTGTACAAGGAGGCCGGTAATCCTCCCCTCAAACGGGTGGCCGAAGCCGTCGTCCAGTTGCAGCGGGTCGACGAACGAGGGCGCCCCGTGCGGGTCTCCGTACAGCGGATCAGCGACTGGCGGCGCGCCAAGAACGTGCCCGCTCAGTTCGCCGCCCTCGCCGCCGTACTGAGCGTCCTCGTGCCGCGGGCCCGGCGGGCCCGGCCCGTGCCCGTCTCCCCCGGTCTCTACGACATGGTCCAGTGGCAGCGCCTGTGGGAACGCGCCGTCGCCGACCCGGTGGGCGACCGCGTCACCGGCCCCCCGGACGAGGAGGAACCGCCCGCCGCCGAGGTCCCGGCGGTGCCGGGCGGGGTGTGCCCCTACCGGGGCCTCGCCTCGTACCGGCTGGAGGACACCCGGTGGTTCTTCGGCCGGGAGCGCAGCACCGACGCCCTCGTGGCGCAGCTCCGCGCGGCGGGAAGCACCGCGAGCGGGGACAGCGACGCCGCCGGCGGTCTCGTCATGCTCGTGGGCGCCTCCGGGGCGGGCAAGTCCTCCCTGCTGAGCGCCGGACTTGTGCCCGCGCTGCGGGAAGGGGCACTGGACGGCCCGGAACAGCCGGCCCCCGAGATCCTTCAGCTCGTGCCGGGCAGTGATCCACTCGCCGAACTGACCAGCCGTATACCCGCCCTCTCGGAGATCCTCTCCCCCGCCGGACAGCCGGCGAACGAACCCGGTACGCCCGAATTCGCCCGCGCGATACGGAAAACGATCACCGCCTGGTCCCGCCGCGACGCCCCCAGCGACTCCTCCGCCTTTCCCCCTCCCTCTTCTCCATCTCCTTCTATTTCCCCTCCCATTTCTCTTCCTCCTTCTGTTTCTCCTTCTGTTTCTCCTTCCTGCGGGCGACCCGTCGTCATCGTCGACCAGTTCGAGGAAACGTTCACGCTCTGCTCCGACGAGGCGGTCCGGAACACCTTCATCCAGTTTCTCCACGCCGCCTCCTCGCCCCCCGGTCACGGTGAGGAGGCCGCCGCGCTCGTCGTCCTCGGTGTGCGCGCCGACTTCTACGAGCAGTGCCTGCGCCATCCCGAACTCGCCGACGCGCTGCAGCACCGGCACATGGTCCTCGGGCCGCTGACCAGCGCCGAGCTGCGGGAGGCGGTGACCGGGCCGGCCAAGGCCGTCGGTCTGGAGCTCGAACCGGGGCTCGCGGAGCTGATCGTGCGGGAGGTGAGCGCCGACGGACCGCGCGGCACGCACGACGCGGGCGTCCTGCCCCTCCTCTCGCACGCCCTGCTCGCCACCTGGCAGCGCCGCAAGGCGGGACGGCTGACCCTGTCCGGCTATCGCGCGGCCGGCGGTATCCAGGGAGCGGTGGCGGCGACCGCCGAGCGCGCCTGGACCGGCCTCGACCCGGCGGCCCGTACCGCCGCGCGGCTGCTGCTGCTCCGGCTGGTGCGGCTGGGCGAGGACACCCAGGCCACCCGTAGGCGCGGTACGCGACGGCAGCTGACCGCCGAGTCGACGGACCCGGACAAGACGGAGGAGTCCCTCGAAGCGCTGGTGCGCGCCCGGCTGGTGACGCTCGACTCGGAGAGCGTGGAGATCACCCACGAGGCACTGCTGCACGCCTGGCCGCGACTGCGCGACTGGATCGAGGAGGACCGGGGCGGCAACCTGCTGCGCCAGCGCCTGGAGGACGACAGCCGGTCCTGGGAGGAGTCGAAGCGCGACACCTCACTCCTCTACCGGGGCTCCCGGCTGGAGCAGGCGCACACCTGGGCCAAGGCCGCCGGTGACACGTTCCTGACCCGTGGCGCCGTGCAGTTCCTGGCCGCCTCGGTCAAGCTGCGCCGACGTACCGTCCTGATCAGCCGCGCCGCCGTCGCCGCGGTGGTCGCGCTGGCCCTGCTGGCCGGGGGCGCGGCGCTGATCGCCCGGCAGCAGCGCGACGACGCGGTGTTCGAGAACGTGCTCGCCGAGGCGGACCGCGTCCAGTCCAGCGACCCGTCGCTGTCGGCGCAGCTGAGCCTGGTCGCCCACGGTCTCCGCCCGGACGACGCGAGTACCCGCAGCCGTCTGATCTCGATCGTGAACACACCACTGGCCACGCCGCTGAACGGCCACACCGGCGCCGTCTACCTGACCACGTTCAGCCCCGACGGACGGCTCCTGGCCACCGCCAGTTACGACGGGACCGTACGCCTGTGGGACGTGTCGGACCGGGCGCGTCCCAAGGCGCTCGGCAAGCCCCTTGCCGCGAACGCGAGTTGGGTGAGCAGCGCGGTCTTCAGCCCCGACGGGCACACTCTGGTCAGCGCGGGCGACGACGGCACGGTCCGCCGCTGGGACGTGACCGACCCCGCCCGTCCGCGCCCCCTCGGCACACCCCTGGACGGCCATGACGGCACGATCTATCTGATCGCCTTCAGCCCGGACGGCCGTACGCTCGCCTCGGCCGCCGAGGACCGCACGGTCCGCCTGTGGAACATGGCCGACCCGGCCCGACCCACGCTCCGCAGCACCCTCAGGGGCGCGGGCGCCGCCGTGCGCGCCATCGCGTTCAGCCCCGACGGGCGGAGACTGGCGGCGAGCGGCGACGACCGGGTGATCCGGCTGTACGACGTCTCGAAGCCCGGTGACCCGAAGCCGTACGACACGAGACTGACCGGGCACACGGACCTGGTGCACTCCGTGGCCTTCAGCCCCGACGGCCGTACCCTCGCCAGCGGCGCCGCCGACGACACGATCCGGCTGTGGGACGTGTCCGACCCCGCCCACGCGGCCCAGCTCGGCGCACCGCTGACCGGTCACACCGACGCGATCTGGTCGGTGGCGTTCAGCCCGGACGGGACCACGCTGGCCGCCGCAAGCGCGGACGGCACGGCGAGCCTGTGGAACGTCAGCGATCCGCAGTACCCGTCGGAGGTCGGCGAACCCCTCGCGGGCAGCAGCGGCGAGATGTACGCGCTGGGCTTCAGCCCCGACGGCCGTACGCTCGCCACCGGCAGCGGCGACCGGAAGGTGCGGCTGTGGTCGCTGCCGACGTCGGACATGATCGGCCGCATCGGCGTGTTCCGCCCCGACGGCAGGCTGCTCGCCACGGGTTCGCGCGACGGACGGGTCCGGCTGTGGAACGTGTCCGATCCCGAGCACCCGGTGGCGGAGGGCGAACCGTTCACGCCCGGCGAGGGCGAGGTACGGTCGCCGGTGTTCTCCCCCGACGGCCGCGTTCTCGCGATGGCCAGCGGAAACAGCACGGTCCAGCTGTGGAACGTCAGCGACCCGAAGCGACCCGTGGCCTTCGCGGCCCCCGTCCGGCTGAAGACCCGGTTCGCTGCCACCGTCGCCTTCAGCCCGGACGGGCGCGTACTGGCCACCGCGTACGAGGACTTCACCGTGCAGTTGTGGGACGCGACCGACCCGGCCCATCTGCGCCCGCTCGGACCCCAGCTCACCGGTTACAAGGGTTACGTCGACTCCTTCGTGTTCAGCCTGGACGGCCGTACGCTGGCCAGCGCCAGCGCGGACGGCACGATCCGCCTGTGGAACGTCACCGACCCGGCCAGGGCCACCCTTCTCGGCAAGGTGCTCAGGGGACACCTCGGTCCCGTCAACGAGCTGGCCCTCAGTCCGGACGGCCGCACGCTGGCCAGCGGGAGCGACGACGGCACGGTCCGCCTCTGGGACGTCTCCGACCCGGCGGACGCGCACAGCGTGGGCTCCCCTCTCACCGGGCACACCGAGGCGGTCGAGTCACTGACGTTCAGCCCGGACGGAGACGTCCTGGCGAGCGGCGGCAACGACAACACCGTCCGGCTCTGGGAGGTCGGCGACCCCGCCAGGGCGAAACCCATCGGCCAGTCGATGAGCCCCAACGCCAAGACGGGCAACTTCCTGGCGTTCAGCCCCCACGGCGACTTCGTCGGGGTGTCGAGCGGCGCGGACACGGTCCGGCTGTGGAACCTCGACGTCGACACGGCCGTCGAGCACATCTGCGCGACGACCCGGGGCGTTCTGACGGCGGAGAGGTGGCACGAGTATCTGCCGCAGCTGTCGTACGAGCCACCGTGTGCCGGATGAGGCAGGGGTGCTGGTCAGGAGGCGGGTACGGGTGCGGGTCAGAAGGCGGGTGCGGGGGCGGGGGCTCGTGCGGGTGCGGAAAGAGGCCGGTCATCCGAAGTCGTACGAACCCCAGTCGGTGAGCAGTCGGTAGCCGATGCGCCGGTAGAGGGCGTTGCTGGTGGGGTTGGCCGGGTCCGTGTACAGCACGACGTCGGTGGCACCGGCGGCGAGCGCGGCTCGGGTGACCTCGACCGTCACGGCGCCCGCGTAGCCCCGGCCGCGCAGATGGGCCGGGGTGTAGACGGGGTCGACCCGCACCTGGCCGCCGACCAGCGGGTTCACACCCGCCATGGAGACGGGGGTGCCGTCAGGGGTCTCCCAGTAGGTGTAGCGCTTCTCACCGAAGCGGGTGCGGGGCCAGGTCTCGGCGTTGATGGTGACGTCCTCCCCGAACTCCTCCGCCGCCTCGCGGCACCACCCCATGAGGTGTTCGTGGTCCTCGTCGCCCACGAGTCGTCCCCGGCCCGCCGGGACCGGCTCCGGCGGGGTGAGCGTGCCGAGGCGGTACAGGTGGATCCGGTCGCGGAAGGCCGGTGTCGCGCCGGTACGCCGTTGCCAGGCCTCGGCGAAGGCGGTGGCGGTGCCGATCTCCGCGCTGACGCCGGGGAGTCGGTGGCCGAGGGCGACCAGGTGGGCGGCGAGGCCGTCGGCCTGCTCGGGGGTGAGGGAGGTGGTGCTCAGGAGTCTGCGCGGGGTGAGCCGGTAGAAGACGGCGGTGACCCGGCCCGCCTCCTCCAGCCGGCCGAAGACGGGGTCCTCGGTGACCGGCGCGTCGGCTCCGCCTGTCCGCAGCCTCTCCAGCGTGGTCAGCGCGGTGGTGTGCGGGGCGGGCCGGGAACACAGGAAGTCCCCGGCGTGGGCGAGGAACTCGTGGACGTCGTCGGTGAGGTACCAGTCATCCGGGCGCATGGTTCATGATCTCCGACGCGTTGGACACGAGAGGGCGTCTTACTGGGAAGTACTGGCAAGTAGTTGGGGAACGGTTGTACTGAAGTGGGCAATAAAGTTAGTGATCCCGATCACAACTGGTCGTTGTTGCGGAGTAGTCGGCTCCCACCGGGCATCCAGTCTTGTTATCCTTGGCCAGAGCCCGATCGCTGGTGCATCCCCCGTCGCCAGCGGTCGGGTTCTTTTGTGCCCGCAGGCCGTCACCTGGGTCAGGCGCTCGCGGGCCGGATGATCTGCCACTCCTGGTCGTCCGTGTTCGAGCAGGTGAAGAGCGTGAGGTTGGTTCCCTTGCCGCCGGTGCTGAAGCCCGCGACGTCCAGGCACGCGTTGTTGCTCGCGTAGTTGCGGATCCAGTAGTCGCCGCTCTTCTGCTTGGCGAGCCACCACAGCTGGTTGTCGGCGGTCGTGCCGTCGCAGGTGTACCGCAGGATCGGGGACCTGAGGGGCTGGGCCCCGTAGTACCCGAGATCCATGCACAGCCCTTCCTTGACGTTGCGCATCTGGAAGAGAGCCGTGGCACCGGGCCCCAGCTTCGGATACCTCACCTCAAGGTTCCACCGCTGGGTGGCGGAGCCCTCGTCGCACGTCGACTGCACCACCCGGTTCTTCGAGTCGGTGTCGTCGGCCGCCGGAAGATCGGCGCACATCTTGGTGGTCGGGTTGCGCAGCATGATGTCGGGCGCGGGCAGCACGCTCGGCGCCTTCGGCTTGGCGGGCGGGGCCTTCTCGCCTCCCCCTCCGCCGCCACCTCCGTCGGCCTGCGGCGAAGCCGTCGGCTGTGCCACCGGCGGGGCGGCCTCGACGGGCGGCGCCGACACCGCGGGCGCCGAGGGCTGGGCCGGGGGCGCGGAGAGGGCGGGCGGCAACGTGCTGACGGCGGTCTCCTGCCACTCCTTGGCGCTGCTGACGACCCGGGGTTTGTAGGCGATCCACAGCATCGCGAACGTGATCGCGAGCGCCAGGAAGATCCCGAGCGCGCCGGCCAGCCAGCCGGGCAGGAAGCTCCGCTGCACATAGGTGCCCTCGACGGCGAGCGGTGTGACACCCGACCGCTTCACCGCGAGCGTGTACGGCTGCTCCTGCTTGGACCCGAACCAGATGATCTGCCGCGGCTTCAGCGTGGTCTTCACGAACGCGGCACGGCCGGGCTCGATCTGGACGTTGGCCGGATGGATGTCGTACGACAGCTGGTCGCCGTTGTCGTGCCCGCTGAGTGACGCGGTCACCCTGGTGTTGCCGAGGTTGTCGACGGCGAGCTTCGGCCGCCCCCGGAAACGGCCCTTCACCGTCGGGGGTACGAGCTCGGCGCGCACCTCCGTGAAGGGGGTGATCGTCAGGTTCCCCTCGGGGACGGTCGTCGACTCCGGATACTCGGTCGGCGTGATCCGTACCGCGTACGCGTTCGGGCCGGCTGTCGCGTCCGGTGTGCGCGGGGGCGCGAAGGTCAGTTCCACCGTCCCTGTCGTACCCGGGAACAGCCGCAGCGAGGCGGGCTCCACGGTCGTCCAGGGCGCGAGGGCCCCGACAGGTTCGAAGCGGTACTCGTCGACCACGTCACCGGTGTTGCGCAGACGCAGCCGCACGGTCGCACTGCCGCCGGGATCCACGGTGGTCGAAGCAGGTTCGAGGGAAGTCCATAGGCTCACTGTTCGACGCTACGGCCGTGCGGGTCATCCGTCAGGAGCCGTCCGGGCAGGCCGGGCTGACCGGAGGGGCACCGATCGCCGCGCCGCGCCCCGCCTCACCGACAGCGCCGGTACGCCCCTCACCTGCCCCCTTACCGCCCAGCCGCCGCCGCTGCCGCCACCGCCGCCCGGGCGCGTGACCTGAACGCCTCCAACTTGTCCACCGGCTCGATCAGTTGGCGGCTGCGGGAGCGGACGGTGACGTCGTGCCCCTCGGCCGCCGCGCGCAGCGCGCCGACCGTGGCCCGGTCCTTCGGGATGTGGGAGAAGGGGTCGAAGGAGTACCAGCGCATCGCGTTCTCGTGGGTCATCCTGACGATGTCCTCGTCCGGGACGGAGTGCTTCCGCAGGACGTCGTGGATCTGTTCCGGCGCGTCCGGCCACATGGAGTCGCTGTGCGGGTAGTCGCCCTCCCAGCAGATGTTGTCGATGCCGATCTCGTGCCGGAGCTTCACACCCAGGTCGTCACTGATGAAGCAGGTCAGGAAGTGGTCGCGGAACACCTCGGACGGCAGCTTGCCGCCGAAGTCCTGGAGCGTCCACGTCGCGTGCATCTCGAAGGTGCGGTCGACCCGCTCCAGGAAGTACGGGATCCAGCCCGTGCCGCCCTCCGACAGCGCGATCCTCAGGTCCGGGTACTCCTTGACGGCCCTCGACCACAGCAGGTCGGCCGCGGCCGAGACCAGGTTGATCGGCTGGAGGGTGATCATCACGTCCGGCGGCGAGTCGACCGCCGGGATGGCCAGCCTGCCCGAGGAACCGATGTGGACCGACATGACGGTGTTCGTGTCGGACAGCGCCTGCCACACCGGGTTCCAGTACTCGTCGTGGAAGCTCGGGTAGCCGAGGGCGGCCGGGTTCTCCGGGAAGGTCAGCGAGTGGCAGCCCTTTTCGGCCACCCGGCGGATCTCGGCCGCGCACAGCTCCGCCGACCAGATCGCGGGCAGTGCCATGGGGATGAAACGGCCGGGGTAGGCACCGCACCACTCGTCTATGTGCCAGTCGTTGTACGCCCTCACCAGCGCCATCGAGAAGTCGTCGTCGTCCGTGGCGAACAGGCGTGCCGCGAAGCCGGGGAAGGACGGGAAGTTCATCTGGGCGAGGACGCCGCCGGCGTTCATGTCCTTGACGCGCTCATGGACGTCGTAACAGCCCGGCCTGATCTCGTCCATGCCCTGGGGGTCGAGGCCGTACTCCTCCTTGGGGCGCCCGGCGACCGCGTTCAGCGCGGCGTTGCCGATGGTGCTGTCGCGGAACTGCCACACGTCGCTGCCGTCCTCGCGGTGGACCAGCTTCGGCGCATCGTCCAGATACCGCTTCGGCAGGTGGTTCACGAAGATGTCGGGCGGCTCGATGATGTGGTCGTCCACGCTGATCAGGATCAGGTCGTCCCGTTCCATGACGTTCCTCCGCAGTGGTTCCGCACTGATTCCGACCTTCTCTGTCAACGTAAATTAGCTTCTCACTTTCAGAGAATCAACCGTCCGGACGCGGTGGAAGGGGCCGCTGTCCGCGCGTTCGTAGAATCACCGGGGCCCGCAGCACGCACGTCGACGGATGAGTGAGAGCACTGTGTTCGAGTACGAGAAGGACGGCGCCTCGATCTACCGCCAGTCCTTCGCCACCATCCGCGCCGAGGCG
This sequence comes from Streptomyces sp. AK08-02, assembly GCF_033795085.1. Taxonomy (NCBI): domain Bacteria; kingdom Bacillati; phylum Actinomycetota; class Actinomycetes; order Kitasatosporales; family Streptomycetaceae; genus Streptomyces; species Streptomyces sp. AK08-02. Next base: position 64,901 of record NZ_JARAZV010000011.1, on the reverse strand, counting down.
GACCTCGCCGGGCTGCCCGCCGACGTCGCCCAGGTCGCCGTACGGATGATCCACGCCTGCGGGATGGTCGACCTCGCGGGCGACCTCGGCTACACCCCGGACGTGGTCACCCGCGCCCGCGAGGCTCTGCGCGCGGGCGCGCCCGTCCTCTGCGACGTCTCGATGGTGGCCAGCGGCATCACCCGCGCGCGGCTCCCCGCCGGCAACGAGGTCATCTGCACGCTCACCGACCCGGCGGTGGCCGACCTGGCGGCGAGACTCGGCACCACGCGCAGCGCCGCCGCGCTGGAGCTGTGGCGCGACCGGCTGGAGGGTGCCGTCGTGGCGGTGGGCAACGCCCCGACCGCGCTCTTCCGGCTACTGGAACTGATCGAGGAGGGCGCCCCCCGCCCGGCCGCGGTGATCGGCGTCCCGGTGGGCTTCGTCGGCGCGGTCGAGTCGAAGGCCGCACTGGCCGAGCACCCGTCCCGACTGGAACATCTGGTCGTACGGGGCCGCCGCGGCGGCAGCGCCATCGCGGCGGCAGCGGTGAACGCGATCGCGAACGAGACGGAGTAGAGGGGGGCGCTGCGCCGGCCTGGGCGGGGGTGTTGCGCGGCCGGTGTGAACAGTGCGGTGGGCGGGGGGGGCGTGCGGCGCGTGTGAACAGTGCGCTCCACGGACAAGGGCAGGAGTCGTGCGGCGCGTGTGAATCGAGCGCTGCACGGACGGGTACGGGGGTCACGCAGCGCGTGTGGACAGTGCGCTGCACGGACAGGGCGGGGGGCGTGCGGCGCGTGTGAACCGAGCGCTGCACGGACGGGTACGGGGGTCACGCAGCGCGTGTGAACAGTGCGCTCCACGGGTGGGGCAGGGATCGCGCGGCGCGTGTGAACCGAGCGCTGCACCGACGAGTGTGGAGGCCTTGCGATCCGTGTGAACCGGGCACTGCACGGACAGGAAGGAGGCCCCGCAGTCCGTGTGAACCGGGCACTGCGCGGGCGGGCCGTGCGGTCGGTGTAAGTGGGCGGGGTGCTCCTGGAGTCGGTCAGGAACGGGTCGCTACGTCTTTGATTTCGCCAGGGCCGGTTTTGCCAGGTCCGAGGTCCACCTCTCCTCTATGCGGCCGACCTTCCACACCACCAGGGCGACGGCCCATGTTCCGAAGAACAGGCCGACGATGACGTAGCCGACGATGTTGAGGTCGAGGCCGGACACCCGGTCCCAGAACGGGCCGTGGAGGTCGGCCTGTTCGGCCAGCAGGCCGAGGAGTTCGACCGTGCCGATGATGAGCGCGACGGCGACGGACAGTCCGGTGATCGTCAGGTTGTAGTAGACCTTGCGGACCGGCTTGGAGAACGCCCAGCCGTACGCGAAGTTCATGAACGAGCCGTCGATCGTGTCGAGCAGTGACATCCCGGCCGCGAAGAGGACGGGCAGGCACAGGATCGCGTACCAGGGCAGCCCCGAGGCCGCGCCCGACCCGGCCAGCACCAGGAGCGCGACCTCCGTGGCCGTGTCGAAGCCGAGGCCGAAGAGCAGGCCCAGGGGATACATCTGCCACGACTTGGTGATCGACCTGGTGAAGCGGCCCAGGAGACGGTTCATGAAGCCCCGGCCGGCCAACTGCTCCTCCAGCGCGGCCTCGTCGAAGTGGCCGGTCCTCATCTGCCGGAACACCTTCCAGATGCCGACGAGGATGACCAGGTTGATGCCGGCGATGAGATAGAGGAACGTCCCTGAGACGGTCGTACCGATGAGGCCGGTGACGTCGTGCAGGTCGGATCCGTCGTCCCGGACCGGTCCGGCGAGGGCCTTGACGCCCAGCGACAGCAGCAGGGCGAGGACGAAGACGACGCTGGAGTGGCCGAGCGAGAACCAGAACCCGACGGACAGCGGGCGCTGCCCCTCGCCCATCAGCTTCCGGGTCGTGTTGTCGATGGCGGCGATGTGGTCGGCGTCGAAGGCGTGCCGCATGCCGAGCGTGTAGGCGGTCACGCCGATGCCGATGCCGAAAGCCTTGCCGCCCACGCTGTAGTGCTCCGGCGCGACGAGCGCCACCAGCGTGAACCAGCCGATGACATGCAGCGCCACGATGAAGGCGGCCATGCCACCGACCCTGATCCACTCCTCACGACTCATCGCCTCAGCCTGCTGCCAGCAACAGTCACCTGCAATCAATGTGCAGTAAAGCTCCCGACAGGTTTCGGTCAGGGGGTTCGGGAGACCTGCGGGGCCCGGGGAAGCCGGGGCCGGTCATGTGCGCCGTCCTGACCAATCCGCACCAATCCACCGTCCGCGCGGGAACGGATTACGCCTGGACATGTCCCGACCATGGAGGCTCTCGGTGAAAGAAGCGGTACATATCAGCAGAAATCCATCGGCCGGGCCGGACCTGCAGGAACTCGTCGGCCGTGTCGCCCTGGGCGACGAGGAGGCGTTCTCCGGTGTGTTCGACGCCGTCTCGGCCGGGGTGCTGGGTGTCGTGCGGGCCGTGGTCAGGGATCAGGCCCAGTCGGAGGAGGTGGCGCAGGAGGTGCTGGTGGAGGTGTGGCGGACCGCTCCGCGCTTCCGGCCCGAGCGCGGGACGGCCATGAACTGGATTCTCACCCTGGCGCACCGCCGGGCGGTCGACCGGGTGCGCTCGGTGGAGGCCGCCACCCTCCGGGACCACAAGGCGGCGCTGCTGGAACGCGTGCCCGAGTACGACGAGGTGGTCGAGCGCGTCGAGGCACGGCTGGAGCGGGAGCAGGTGCGGCGCTGTCTGCGCACCCTGACCGAGATCCAGCGCCAGGCCGTCACCCTGGCGTACTACCGGGGGCTGACCTACCCCGAGGTGGCGGAAGCCCTGGCCGTTCCGCTGGGCACGATCAAGACCCGACTGCGGGACGGACTCATCCGCCTGCGCGACTGCCTGGGGGTGACCGCGTGACGACCACCGATCCGCACCGGCTGACGGGCGCCTACGCCCTGCACGCCCTGTCCGACGACGAGGGCGAGGCGTTCGAACGGCACCTCGCCGGGTGCGAGGCGTGCGCGCTGGAGACGGCCGAGCTGCGCGAGACCGCCGTCCGACTGGGCCTTGCGGTGGCCACCGAGCCCTCTCCTGAGCTGCGCGCACAGGTGCTGCGCAGGATCACCACCGTCCGTCAGCAGACCCCCGGCACCCCGGCCAAGGAGCTTCCCGTACGGGTCGGCCCGCGCGCGCGGACGCTGTCCCGGTGGGCCCTCGCCGCCTGCCTCGCCGCCGTGGCGGCGCTGGGCGGGACGACCGTGTGGCAGCACCAGCAGGCGCGGGACGCCCAGGAGCAGGCGCGCCGTGCCACCCGGGCCGCCGACGGGATCGCCGCCGTACTGGCCGCGCCGGACGCCCGGACCCGGGCCGCCCGGCTGGCCGGTGGCGCCGCCGGTTCGGTGGTCGTCTCCCCCAGCCTGGACAAGGCCGTCTTCGCCGTGTCCGGGATGGCCTCCCCGCCGAGCGGAAAGGTCTACCAACTGTGGTTTGACGACGACGGCACCATGCGCTCCGCCGGCCTGATGAACCCCGGCCGCAGTGAACAGACCGTCCTGCTGAAGGGCACCGTGGACGGGGCGTCGGGCATGGGCGTCACCGTCGAACCCACCGGCGGCTCCAAGCACCCCACTTCCGCGCCCATCGCCCTGATGAGCTTCCCCGGCTGAGCCCTGGCGTCCCGGCCCTCCCGCCTCGACGGGAGGGTGCCGCCGGGAATTCGGTCACGACGGGTCCGGCGCCTTCCGCCTCGGTGGACGCGGGAGGAAACCGCTGGTGCGGGCCACGTACTCGGCGTAGCCGGGCCGGCCGGTCATGTGCCGTTCCAGCAGGCGCTTTCCGCTGCCCCGGGTCAGCAGCAGACTCATCACCACCGGGGAGACCGCGGACACGGCCGCCGCCTCCGGGGAGTCGCAGACCAGCAGGAACAGACCCCACCACACGCAGAAGTCGCCGAAGTAGTTGGGATGCCGGGTCCAGGCCCACAGACCCCGGTCCATGATCCTGCCCCGGTTCGCCGGATCGGCCCGGAACCGGGCCAGCTGCGCGTCCCCCACCGCCTCGAAGCCGAGGCCGACCGCCCACAGCGCGACGCCGGCCCAGGCGAGCCCCGACAGCGGTCCCGGCACGTACTGCGCGGCCTGGACGGGCAACGACACCAGCCACACCAGCCCTCCCTGGAGCAGGTAGACCATGCGCAGGGCGTACAGGTTCCGGTTGCCGGAGCCCTTCGCGAGGAGTGCCTCGTAGCGCGGGTCCTCGCCGTGACCCCGGCCCCGGCGGGCGATGTGCGCCGCCAGCCGCAGCCCCCACACCGCTGTCAGTACGGTCACCAGCAGACGTCGTACGAGATCGCCTTCCCCGGCGGAGACGACGAGGCTCACCGCCGCCACCGCCGCGAACCCGATCCCCCAGGCGATGTCCACGATCCGGTGCAGGCCTGTGCGTACGGCGACGGCGAAGGTGACGAGCATGACGGTGAGAGCCGCGCCGGCGGCCGGGGCCAGGCCCTGCGCGAAGGCCTCCCACGAGAAGCCGTTCACGCCGGGTGCCGTCCCTGCTGGTGGGTCCGGTGGGTGCTCACGGCGGAGGTCTCCTTCGTGAAGAGGTACTGCTGGACATCGAGGTAACCGGCGCGGAACCCGGCCTCGGAGTAGGCGAGGTAGAAGGTCCACAACCGGCGGAAGGTGTCGTCGAAGCCGAGCGCCCCGACGTCGTCCGCGCGCTCGGCGAACCTCTCCCGCCACAGCCGCAGGGTCTCCGCGTAGTGCGCGCCGAAACCGTCACGTCGGGCCCGGCGCAGGCCGGTGTGGTCGCGGACCGTCTCCTCGATCGCCCGCGTGGACGGGATGAACCCGCCGGGGAAGACGTACTTGTGGATCCAGGTGAAGGTGTCCCGGGTGGCGAGCATCCGCTCGTGCGGCATGGTGATGGTCTGGAGCGCCACCCGGCCGCCGGGGGCGAGCCGCGCGTCCAGGGTGCGGAAGTACACCGGCCAGAACTCGGCGCCGACCGCCTCGACCATCTCCACGCTGACGACGGCGTCGTACTCCCCGCGCGCCTCACGGTAGTCGCGCAGTTCGACGGAGATCCGGTCGGCGAGCCCCGCCGCGTCGGCCCGTTCCAGGGCCAGCGCCCGCTGCTCCGCGGAGAGGGTGAGCGAGGTGACGCGGGCGCCGCGCCCGGCGGCCCGGAGGGCCAGTTCGCCCCAGCCGGTGCCGATCTCCAGCACACGGGTGCCCTCGCCGACCTCGGCGAGATCGAGCAGCCGGTCGATCTTGCGGTGCTGGGCATCGGCAAGCAGGTCCCAGCTCGCCGGGAATCCCCGGAAGAGCGCGGAGGAATAGCTGAGGGTGTCGTCGAGGAAGAGGGCGAACAGGTCGTTGGACAGGTCGTAGTGGCGGCTGATGTTGGCGCGGGAGCCGTCGGGGGTGTTGCGTTCGTCCGACGGGTGACGCGGCGCCCACAGGCCGCGCAGCCGTTGCAGGGGAGCCGGGATCAGTTCGGCGGCGTGGGCGGCGAGCACGGTGAGGGTGGCGACCAGGTCGGGGGCGTCCCATTCCCCGGCCATGTACGACTCGCCGAACCCGACCAGTCCCCCGGTGCCGAGGCGGGCCCGGAAGGCGGCCGGGTCGCGCACCTCCAGCAGCGGCCCGCCCAGCCCGACGGTCTCGCCGTCCGCGAACCGCACCCGCAACGGCAGCCCGCTCAGCGCTCGCCGGACCAGGGCCGCCGTCACCGCGGTCCGGGGGCGCGACGCCCGGGGCACGGCGGCGACGTCGGGCCAGCGCGCGGGGTCGACGGCGGCGGCCTGCCCGGGGAGGGCGGGCTGTGGGTCTGCGGTCCTCATGTCATGTTCTCCGGGGTGCGGTGGTCGGGGCGGGGCTGGACGGGCAGTCCCCGCAGGTAGAGGCGTATTCCGTGGAACCGGATCGCGGCCGATCCGGCGAGGGTGGACCAGGGGTGGCGCAGGGCCAGCCGCAGCAGGGCCGCAGGGCTCGCCTCGCGCCGGACGCCACGTACGGTCGCGGTGAACGCCGGGCCGCCCGCGCGGTCCAGCCGGACGGTCAGGTCGAGCCGCTCCCCGGGCGCGGGCAGCCGCATGCGGTAGTCGCCGTCGACCGGGAAGAACGGCGAGACGTAGAACTCCTTGCCGGTCCGGGCGACCCCGGCGGCGTCCGGGCTCAGCAGATAGCAGTGCCGCCCGCCGTAGGTGTTGTGCACCTCCGCGACCACGCAGCGCAGCTCACCGTCAGGGCCGTGGCACCAGTACAGGGTGAGCGGGTTGAACACGTACCCGAACACGCGCGCGTGGGTCAGCATCACCACCCGGCCGCCGTCCAGCCGGACGTCGTGCCCGGCCAGGAAGGCGTCCAGACCGGCCCGGACGGAGGGCAGCTCACCGGTGAAGTGGTCACGCGGGTCGAACCGGGCCAGCGGACGCAGCGGCAACGGCAGCCGGGGCGGGTGGTCGGGGTCGACGAGCCACAGGTAGGTGCGGTGCCGCAGGGTGTACCGCAGGGGCGTGGTCCGCACATGCCGGATCGTGCAGGCGTAGAGGGCGGGTACGGCGTTCACCAGCGTGCCCCCAGCGCGGCGGCGGCCTCGACGCCGGAGCGGCAGCCGTCCTCGTGGAACCCCCAGCCGTGATAGGCGCCCGCGAACGCGCAGACCGTACTGGCCAGTTCGGGGAGCCGCTGTTGCGCGGCCACCGACTCGGGCGTGTAGACCGGGTGTTCGTACACCATGCGGGCCAGCACCCGCTCCGGGTCGACGCGGTCCTCGCCACCCAGGGTGACGACGAACGTCTCGGCGGCGTCGAGGCGTTGCAGCCGGCTCATGTCGTAGCTGACCCGCACCCGGTCGGCGCCCGCCTCGCACGACGGCATCAGGTAGTTCCAGGAGGCGCGGGCCCGGGGGGCGCGCGGCAGGATCCGGGTGTCGGTGTGCAGAAGAGTGGTGTTGCGGGAGTAGCGGAAGGCGCCCAGCACCTCCCGCTCCCGCTCGGTCGCGTCGGCCAGCAGCCGCAGCGCCTGGTCCGGGTGGACCGCGATCACCACGGAGTCGTACGGCTCGGTGGCGCCGTCGTCGGTCGTCACCTCGACGCCGTCGGCGTGGCGCCGCACGGCGCGCACCGGAGCGCCGGTCCGTGTCTCGCCGAGCTGCTTGGCGACCCGGTCGACGTACGTGCGCGAGCCGCCGGTGACCGTGCGCCACACCGGGGAGCCGCCCACCGACAGCATCCCGTGGTGTTCGAGGAAGCGGAACAGATAGGCGGCCGGGTACTGCTGGGCGGTGCCGGCGTCGCAGGACCACACCGCCGACACGACCGGTGTCACGAAGTGGGCGCGGAAGTAGGCGGAGAAGCCCTCCCGGTCCAGGAACTCTCCGAGCGTGAGCGGGGCCCGTCCGTCCTCGGCCAGCAGCCGCCGGGCCGCCCGGTAGAAGACGGGCACCTCGGTCAGCAGCCGCAGGTACGGGCCGCGCGACAGGTTGCGGGGCCGGGCGAACAGTCCGGCCGGGCCGCGCGCCCCCGCGTACTCGAGTCCGCACCCCTCGCACCGCACCGACATGCTCATCTCCGACTCCTGGGTGGGGACACCGAGTTCGTCGAAGAGCCGCAGCAGGCGCGGATAGGTGCGGCGGTTGTGCACGATGAACCCGGAGTCGACGTGGTGCACCCGTCCGTCGTGCGGCGAGGTCAGCTCGTGGGTGTGAGCGTGTCCGCCGAGCCGGTCGTCGGCCTCGTACAGGGTGACGTGCCGGTCCAGGCCCAGGACGTACGCGGCGGTCAGCCCCGACACCCCGGAGCCCACCACCGCCGTCCGCCGCCCGCCCCGTGCCGCCCGCCCCGGGTCGTCCGACGCCTCCCTCGACGTCCACCGCATCGTCTCTCCTCCCGCCTCCGCGATCCGCCGTCTACGCGGTCTCCGCGTAATCCGGATCAGGTCGGACAGCAGATTGGTCGGGAAGGAGACGGTTTTGGCTTTGCTCGGGGGCGGAGTCCTGCCCAGGGGGCCGGGTGGGCCCGGGTGAGGACCGGCCCCCGTACCCCGGCCGCAGGGATCAGCCCGGTTCGCCGGGTGCGGGGCGGTCGCCGAGCCGTAGCACCCGCAGCACCCGCAGCGCCTCCTCGGGCCCGTCGACCACCCGGACACCCTCCGGTACCGCCGGACGCCGTACGACGACCACCGGCAGCCCCGCCTCCCGCGCGGCCGTCAGCTTCGGGGCGGTCGCCGGGCCGCCGCTGTCCTTCGTGACGAGGACGTCGACGCGGTGGCGGCGCAGCAGCTCGCGTTCGCCTTCAAGGGTGAAGGGACCCCGGTCCAGCAGCACCTCCATACGGGCCGGGTGCGGGGCCTCGGGCGCGTCGACGGCACGGACGAGGAACCACAGCTCGTCCAGGGCGGCTCCCGCGAAGGCGGCCAGGCCCAGGCGTCCGGTGGTGAGGAACACGCGCCGGCCGAGCGCGGGCAGCAGCGCGGCGGCCTCCGCCAGGGAGCCGGCCCCGTGCCAGTCGTCGCCCTCGACCGGCACCCAGCCGGGACGCCGGAGCGCGAGCAGGGGAACATGGACCGCGGCGGCGGCCCGCGCCGCGTGGAAACCGATCGTGGCGGCGAAGGGATGAGTGGCGTCGATGAGCACGTCCACCCGGTGCGCGCGCAGCCACTCGGCGAGCCCCTCGGCCCCGCCGAAGCCACCGACGCGCACCTCGCCGGGCGGCAGCCGGGGCGCGGAGACCCGTCCGGCCAGCGAGTACGTCACCCGAACCCCACCCTCCTCAGCCGCCAGCAGCTCGGCGAGACGGCGGGCCTCGGCCGTTCCGCCCAGGATCAGTACATGCACGAGGACCGGGTTCCCTTCATGAGCGGCGAGCGACGAGCGGCGAGCGACGGCAGCGAGGCCGGGGGCGGGCGCGGCGCCCAACTCAAGCACACCGGCCTGCGCCCCGGCTGGACCACCGGCGCCTGCGCGACCGCCGCCACGACAGCCGCGTACACCGCCCTGCTGACCGGCGACTTTCCCGACCCGGTGACGATCACGCTGCCCAGGGGCCAGACACCGGCGTTCGCGCTGGCCACCGAGGAGCTGACCGGCTCGTACGCCATGGCGGGCATCGTCAAGGACGCGGGCGACGACCCGGACGTCACCCACGGCGCGCTGGTCCGGGCGACCGTGCGTCTGCTGCCCGCCGGGTCGGGCGTCGTCTTCCGGGCCGGTCCGGGCGTCGGCACGGTCACCCGCCCGGGACTGCCGCTGCCGGTCGGCGAACCGGCGGTCAACCCCGTCCCCCGGCAGCTGATGCGCGAGCACGTCGCCCGGGTGGCGGCCGAACACGGGAAAGGGATCGGGGGCGGGGGCGGGGACGTCGAGATCACCGTCTCCGTCGACCACGGCGAGGAGATCGCCCGGTCCACCTGGAACCCGCGTCTGGGCATCCTCGGCGGCCTGTCCATCCTCGGGACCACCGGGATCGTCGTCCCCTACTCCTGCTCGGCGTGGATCGACTCGATCCGGCGGGGCGTGGACGTGGCCCGGGCCGCCGGACACACCCATGTCGCCGGATGCACCGGCTCGACCTCGGAGAAGACGGTCGTGGCCGCCTACGGACTCCCCGAGCAGGCCCTGCTCGACATGGGCGACTTCGCGGGGGCGGTACTGAAGTACGTACGCCGTCATCCCGTCGACCGGCTCACGATCTGCGGCGGGTTCGCGAAACTGTCGAAGCTGGCCGCCGGTCACCTGGATCTGCACTCCGCCCGTTCCCAGGTCGACCTCGGCCTCCTCGCCGAACTGGCCCGGCGCGGCGGCGCGAGCGAGACCCTGGCCGCCGAGGTCGCGGACGCCAACACCGGCCTCGCGGCACTGCAGTTGTGCGCGGCGGCCGGTGTCCCGCTCGGCGACCTGGTGGCGGTGGCCGCACGCGACGAGGCCCTGACCGTGCTGCGCGGGGCGCCCGTCGCGGTCGACGTGATCTGCATCGACCGGGCGGGCGGGATCGTGGGACGCAGCGGGGTGAGCGCCGGCGGGCGCGCGTGACCGCGCTTCCGAACGCCTGACCTCCGCGTCCGACGGGCCCCGGCCCGCAACCGCCCGTCCCCGTACGGCAGTCTTCTCCCTCGTGGCGATCCTGGGGAACCTTCCGAGTCAGAGCGGGCCGAACGGGCCGAGTGGTCCGGGTGGTCCGGGTGCAGGTGATCCCGCCGCGCACATGATCGTGGCCGGGGACGACGGACTCGCGCACCGCCTGGCCCACGAACTCCGCAACGTCTACGGCGAGCAGGTCACGCTCGTCGTCCCGCCCTCGGAGCGGAACGTACGGCCGCCGGTGGTCGTCCGGCCCGCCGGAACCGCGTCGGCGCTGCTCGACCGGATGTCCGCGGCCGTCAACCGGGCGGCGGGCAACGGGACCACCGGGCCGGCCGGAAGCGGTGAACCCGGGCCGCACGCGGGGATGTTGGAGGCCGTCGAGGCGACCGAGGCCGTACTCGCCCAGGCGGGCGCGGAACGGGCCGCGGCCCTGGCCCTCGTGTACGACGACGACGAGACCAACATCCGCGCCGCACTCACCGCCCGCCGCCTCAACCCACGCCTGCGGCTCGTACTGAGGCTCTACAACCGGCGGTTGGGCCAGCACATCGAGGAACTCCTCGACCAGGCATCGGTGTTGTCGGCGGACCCCGGCGACGGCACTGCCGAGCCAGGCGACTTCGACGCGTCGACCACCGTCCTGTCCGACGCCGACACCGCCGCCCCCGCACTCGCCGCCACCGCCATCACCGGTACCAGCAAGGTCGTCCAGACCGCCGGACTGCTGCTGCGCGCGGTGGAACGGCTGCCGCCCGCGCCGGGCGAGGTCGCCGACCCCGGCCTGCACACACTCGCCCTGCTGTCCGCGACGAGCAGCGACCCGGCCGGCGCGGACGGCTCCGAGGGCAGCGGCGACCAGGGACCCCGGCTGCTCCCCGACGAGGCGGCGGTCGCGGCGGCCACCGGACGCGGGACGGTCGTGCTCCAGCAGGTGGCGTACGCGTACTCCGGGACGTCGATGTCGGGCGGGCGCGGGCGGGGCGTGGTGCCGCCGTTCGCCTCGCTGTTCTCCCGGCGGCTGCGGTGGTCGCTGGCCGGGATGGTCGGGGCCGTGATCGCCCTCGCCATCGCGCTGACCATCGCGACCGGCGACCATCCGATCCACGCGACGTACCTGACCCTGCTCGACCTCTTCGCGATCAACGACCCGGCACTCGGCGCCTCGATGCCCCGCCAGATCCTCCAACTCCTCTCCGGGCTCGTCGGGTTGCTGCTGCTGCCGGTCCTGCTGGCCGCCGTCCTGGAGGCGCTCGGTACGTTCCGCAGCGGATCCGCGGTACGGAGGCCGCCGCGCGGACTGAGCGGCCACGTGGTGCTGCTCGGGCTCGGCAAGATCGGCACCCGGGTACTGACCCGGCTGCGCGAACTGAACATCCCGGTGGTGTGCGTCGAGGCGGACCCCGACGCGCGCGGGCTCGCGACGGCACGGCGGCTGCGGGTGCCGGTGGTCCTGGGCGACGTGACCCAGGAGGGCGTCCTGGAGGCCGCGAAGATCAACCGCGCCCAGGCCCTGCTCGCCCTCACCAGCGCCGACACGACCAACCTGGAGGCGGTGCTGTACGGGCGTTCCGTACGGCCCGACCTGCGCGTCGTCCTGCGCCTGTACGACGACGACTTCGCCACCGCCGTGTACCGCACCCTGCGAGCGGCGCACCCCGGCGCCACCACCCGCAGCCGGAGCGTGTCGCATCTCGCGGCGCCCGCCTTCGCCGGGGCGATGATGGGGCGCCAGACGCAGATCCTGGGCACGATCCCGGTCGAGCGGCGGGTGCTGCTGTTCGCGGCGATGCGGGTGGGCGGGCACGCCCAGTTGGAGGGCCGGACGGTCGGGGAGGCGTTCCGTGCGGGGGCCTGGCGGGTGCTGGCGCTGGACACGGGGGTGGGTGCCGCGGGCGGCTCCGCACAGGGCGTCGGTGAGGACGGACGTCCGTCCGGGCTGGTGTGGGATCTGCCGGTGACGTATGTGCTGCGGGCGGAGGACAGGGTGGTACTGGCCGCTACGCGACGGGGGTTGGCGGAGCTGTTGGGCCGGCGGCGGGCGGAGCGGGCGGGGGTGTAGTTCCTCGGCTCCGGCGCCTCTACCCGTCCTGTTCCCGTCCTGTCCGTGATCCGTGATCCGTGCGCGGCAGTTGTGGTCGAGATGCTTCGCGACGTGCACTCGGCGGACAGCGTCAGGTCTTCCGCGGGTCTTGGCACTCACTGCCCAGCCTCCGGATGTGCGCCGCGCAGGTTCTCGTAGTGGTCGCACAGGGCATTCAAGGACCGGGAAAGACGGCGTGCGTACGCGACGTGTGAACTCGGGCCGAGGTTCGGCTTGATACGCAGCTTCCTGCGCGTCTCGGAAATGGCCATCCGAGCGTCCACTCGGGCGAGGGTGTCGTCACCGCGCCTTGCTGAGGCAACCCGCCCTACTTCGGGAATGATGAGCGCCAGGTGCCCCTTCAGCGTGAGCATCAGCGTGTGAAGTTCGTCCACGGAGGGCGGCTCGGCGTCCGGCGCCAGCAGTCGGGACGCGGTGGCGCGCATCGTCTCGACGTCGAGGGGCAGGGGGGTCTTCGGCGTCACAACCACTCTCCCCGTGAACGGGCGTTGGCCACCGCGACGGCCGAACTCAGCGCGTCGGCGCCGGTGACGGGCCGGAGATTCTCCGGACGCGCATCCCATTCCCGGCCGCCACCGACCGGCCGCACCTGCACGTACGGCCCCTCAAAGCCCATGACCTTGCCGATCCTCCCGGCGTCGGTGTCCTCGACGGTGTCGCCGAGGTTCGGCCTGTACGCGGTCATGCTCACCGGACCTCCTGCGCCGACAGGGTCAGCGCTCGCGCCTGCCCGTTCGGTGGAAAGGCGTAGGCGCGCACCGGAAGGGCTGCGCCCAGCTCGACGAACCAAGCGCGCGTCGGCACCAACCCTTGGCGCTGAGCCCTGCGACGTCGGGCGTGGACGAGGATGGCTCCCCACATCTCCGGCGACGGATCGTGCACGATCACGCCTGAGCCGTCGTCCCGGTCCGCATCAGGAGTGGGGCTGCTGAACGCAGGCGGCCCGAGCACGAGTGTTCTCACACGTTCGAGCAATCGCGGTACGAGATACACGTCGACTCCTTCATAGTCGGCCGCGCCCCGGGGTGTTCACGCACCGCCGGGGTCTGCTGGCGTCTCCCAAAGAAGGCCACGCCGTGGTCATGGCGCGGGGCACCCGCGTGCAGTCGAACGAGGCTCACGCGCGCGTCAACGATCGTCGGCACGAGCGGGAGTGCATTGGCCATCCCCGATTCCCATCTGCTGGTTTCTACGCGTGTGACAGATGGTGGGGTCCGGCAAGAGGCACAAGTACCCCAGTGAGGGGTAGTTGGGTGAGGTCGCTCAGGTGGCAGCGCACCATTCGGCGAAGTTGGTGAGGCTCTCCGAGCCAGAACGCTTCAGACGACGAAGCGTGCCGACGTCCTCACGGACCCACAGGTGTTCACGCGTGTGCTGCGGGGCGATTTGCCGCGCGACCTTCAGCGACTCGAAAGCATCATCCGCGAGCCCGGACCACAACTGGGCCCGGGCAAGCTCGATGTAGAAACCGGAGCGCCGTTCAGCCGGAAGGTCCTGGGGCGGCTTCCACTCCCCTGCGACGTCAAGGGCGCGGTGAACGTGGTCGTTTCCCAGACTGACGGCGACGGACACCTCGTGGATGCGGACGGACTCGGGACCGAACGCGGTGCCGCAGTACACGTCCTCCTGTACCTGGTCGCCAAGCGAGCGAGCCTCGCCAAGGTGAGTGGCGGCGGCGGAGGCATCATGTGCCCGGCCCGCAAGGACGGCGGCCCGCATGTGTAGTGCGCCGCGTGCTGCGATCTCCGGCGTCGTACGAGCGGCTGGTGCGGAGTCCAGGGCATGTTCCAAGGCACGCAGTCCCGCAGCGTGTGCGCGTGCGGCGAAGAAGGTCTCGGTGCGCACGTAGGCGACGGACGCTGACAGAAGCGGATCGCCTGCCTCGGGTCCGGCCCACCGCATGAGGTCGATCAGACGCGCGGACAGGTCGCGGGCACCGAACTTGTAGGCGACGGCATCCGCGGAGCGATAGGCCCTGACCAGGAGTCCAGCCAGTTCGGCTCGTTCTACGGCGGAAGCCGCGTGATAGCCCCGGGCAAGCTCGCCGAGGAGTTCAGGCAGCTCGCGGGCGATGCGGGTGTACTGCGCGGCCAGTCTCCAGCGGACGGCTGCGGCGACAACTGCGCGCAGCTCAGGGACAGGACGGACCGGGCCGTCCTCGGGAAGGTCGTACGTCGCGATCGCCGCAGACAACGCGGGCAGTGCGTCGTGGACGCGAGTGCGAGCTGTGTCCCGGTCTGCGAGGAGGAGAGTGGGATCGATACCGAGAGCGTCCGCGATGGCTTCGAGGGTGGTGCCGCTGACACCGCGCTCACCACGCTCGATCTTGCGGATGGTGCCGAGTGCCACGCAGGCGGCAGCCGCGAGTTCCTGCTGCGACATCTTCGGACGGACAACGCTGCGGTAGTAGGCGATTCGCCTTCCTACCCCGCCACGGGTGGGTGCAGCCATGGTTGCTCCAGTTCAAGGCCGGTGGGGCCGCTCGCTTCAGCCGCCGACGATCTCGGTGAGCTGAGTGAGGTTGTCGATCCGCCAGTCCGCCGTCGCGACGACATCCGGGTCGTTCGCCCACAGATGTCCCCACGGGCCGCGCCGAATGTGAGCGACACGCAGCCCGGCCGCCTTCGCCGGGAAGACGTCGTTGGCGGGATGATCGCCCACGTACACGGTCTCGCTCGGTGCCGCCTGGGCCACGTCCAGAACACGCTCGAAGAATGCTGACTGCGGCTTCGCGACACCCCACTCCCCCGACGTCACGATCAGGTCCGCCGGGAGATCCAGACCGCGCAACAACTCACCCGAACGAGTCGTCTGGTTGCCCGCGATGATGACGCGCACACCCAGCCTTCGCAGCTCGGACAGAGCAGACCGTACGTCACCGTAGAGATCGCTCTCATCGAGCTGCTCACCACGGCCGGCACCTTCACGGGCCCGGTATTCGGCGTCGATGTCGATGTCCGGCCGTACAAGACGAAGTGCGTCGGCGTTGTCGCGGCCCTGGGCCACGACAGCACCGACGAGCGCAGAGAGGGTGTGGCGGGGGACGGCCAGCCAATCGGCCCAGGAAGCCCAATAGCGGTCGTCCCGGGTGATGGTCTCTCCGACGTCCAACACAACAGTCTCAGTCACCCTGCGAGCCTAAGACAGAAGGCCGCAGGCATCATCGCCGTACGTGACTTCAAGAACCTCGACGGTCTCGCTCTGCTGAGCCGTCCACCCTGTTCGAGGCCCTCGTCACCGGTGTACGTGAGAGCCGCTCCGAGTCCTGACGCACCGAGTTGGGGCCCGCTCCAGTTCGCCGATTACTTGGCGGCGCGACGGACCGCCGCACAGAGCCGGGCAGTCGAGCAGGGCGGTGTTCCGGGTCTGCGCTATTGGGGGACGGTGACCAGGATGCGGCCGTGGCCACCGCCGGTGTCGACCTGGTCGTG
This sequence comes from Streptomyces sp. AK08-02, assembly GCF_033795085.1. Classification (NCBI taxonomy): domain Bacteria; kingdom Bacillati; phylum Actinomycetota; class Actinomycetes; order Kitasatosporales; family Streptomycetaceae; genus Streptomyces; species Streptomyces sp. AK08-02. Next base: position 49,288 of record NZ_JARAZV010000011.1, on the reverse strand, counting down.
GGCTTTGGCGATGTCTTCCAGCGGGTAGCGGTCGCCGAAGGCGATGGTGAGGGCGCCGACGGCGGCGGCGGAGGTGAGGTCGCGGGCGGCCTGGCGCTTGGCCTCGGCGGGGAAGTCGTCGCTGCCGAGCAGGCGGAGAGTGACGTTGTTGAACAGCAGCGGCCAGAAGGGGATCTCCGTGCGGTCCGTGCGGGTGGCGTAGGCGGCGATGACGGCGCCCTGGGCGGCGACGGCGTTGTCGAGGTCGGCGTTGTCGGACAGTGCGACCTCGATGATCCGGTCGACGCCCCGTGGCGCGTACGAGCGGATGGCCGCGGCGGGGTCGCCGGTGTCCAGGGCGACGGCGTGGGAGACGACGGCCGGATCGACGCGGTCGAGGTCCGCGGATCGGCGGACGGTCGCGATCACGGTGGCGCCGGCCCAGTGGGCGAGCTGGGCGGCCAGGGAGCCGACGCCGCCGAGAACTCCGTGGACCAGAACCAGCCGGCCGTCGACCGGGCCGTCGGCGAAGACGGTGCGGTGGGCGGTGATACCGGGGATGCCGAGGCTCGCGCCCAGCTCGTCACCGAGGTGGTCGGGCAGGGGTGCGGCCTGGTGATCGGGTACGACGGTGTACTGGGCGGCGGTGCCGAAGGGGCGGTAGGACTGGGCGCCGTACACCCAGACCCGTTGTCCGACGCGGTGGACGTCGACCCCGTCGCCCACCGCGTCGATGACTCCGGCGGCGTCGCTGTGCGGGATCACCCGCGGGAAAGGCATGGACGAGCCGAGCCAGCCGCGTCGTTTCTTGGTGTCGCCGGGGTTGACGCCCGAGACGGTGACGCGGACGCGGACCTCACCGGGGCCGGGGAGAGGATCAGGGAGTTCGCCGACCTGCAGGACATCGGCGGCGGGGCCCTGGTCGTCGTACCAGGAAGCAAGCATGGAGGTACCTCCGTGGGCGGTCAGTTCGCGGGAGCGGCGGGTGCGTGCGGATCGCTGTCGGTGCCTGCGGTGTCGAATGCGGGCGGCTTCTCCCCGAGGGCCTCGCGCAGCCAGGTCCGTTCGGCGCGGCTGGTGGCGCGGGCGGTGAGCAGCATGCCCCGCCGGTAGGGGTCGGCGATCTCCTCGGCACGCACGGGCCGCTCGCTGTCGTAGAAGAAGCTCGCCGGTTCTTCCAGGAACTCCAGCCGTCTGCGCAGCACCGCGTGCTGTTCGGCCACGTCGGGCAGGTGGGAGAGGAAGGCCAGGACGACGAAGAACCGGGTGAAGTCGGTGATCTCGTGGTCGGCGGGCTTGCGCAGGCGCTGAAACATGTCGGCCCGTCCGGCCGCGGTCAGACTGAGCACGTACCGGGACGCCCCTGCGGCCGGGTCGGCGCGCCGCTCGATCAAGTCAGCCCTGTTCAGGCGATTGATCGCCGGGTACAGGCTGCCGTCGCTGACCGGCCGCGTGTAGCCGGTCAGTTGTGAGACGCGGCGGCGCAGCTCGTGTCCGGGCAGGAGGCCCTCGGCGAGGAAGCCGAGTATCGCGAGTTCCAGCATGAGTCCATCTTCGCATGCAGACATCGAATCGATGTGAACATCGATTCGATGTTATGGTCGAGGACCCGCCCGAACGTCTCCGGAGAGGCACAGCAAGATGCCGTCGCAGTCCACCGAGTCAGTGATGAACCGTTTCGTCGAGTTCATCAACACGGGCAACGAGGATCTCGCCCGCGAGATCATTTCTCCGGACGCGGTGTTCCACGCGCCAAGCCACCCGGAACCACTGCGGGGGCCCGACGGTTACCTGGAAGTCATCGGGATGATGCGCAGCGCCTTCCCCGACGTCCAGTGGACGCTGGAGGAGACGGTCACCGAAGGCGACACCGTGGCCGCGCGGTTCACCATGCGGGGAACCCACGACGGTACGTTCTTCGGGATCCCGGCGAGCGGCAACAAGATCTCGGTGCAGGCCATGAACTTCTACTACCTGGCCGACGGCCGGATCGTCGGCGAACGGGGCCAGCCCGATCTCCTCGGCGTGATGCGGCAGATCGGTGCCGTGCCGGCGCCGTGAACCTCGTGGCGCCGGGCGAGCCTTCCGCCGCGCAGGACTGCCGCTGGACGGAGAAGGGTGGGGCGGGTGGGGCGGGTGGGCAGCACCCGCCCCCAGAACGCCCTCACGCCCCCAAGTGCCGCTCCACGAACTCCAGTTCCAGGCGGACCTGCTTGATCCGCTCGTCCACCACCAGTGAGCCGTGGCCCGCCTCGTAGCGGTACACCTCGTGGACCGCGCCCCTCGTCTCCAGGCGCTTCACGTAGTTGTCGATCTGGCGGATCGGGCAGCGCGGGTCGTTCACGCCGGCCGAGATGTACACCGGCGCCTTCACCGCGTCGACGTACGTCAGCGGTGACGACGCCTCGAAGCGTTCCGGGACCTCCTCCGGTGTGCCGCCCAGCAGCGTGCGGTCCATCGCCTTCAGCGCTTCCATCTCGTCGTGGTACGCCGTGACGTAGTCCGCGACCGGCACCGCCGCGAGGCCCAGTGCCCACGCGTCGGGCTGGACACCGAGGCCGAGCAGCGTGAGGTAGCCGCCCCAGGAACCGCCGGAGAGGATCAGCCGGTCGGGGTCCGCGAGGCCCGAGCCCACCGCCCATTCCCGTACCGCCGCGATGTCCTCCAGCTCGATCAGACCGACCCGGTGCTTGAGGGCGTCGGTCCACTCACGCCCGTACCCGGTGGATCCCCGGTAGTTGACCCGCACCACCGCGTACCCGTGGTCGACCCAGGCCGCCGGGCCCGCCGCGAACGAGTCGCTGTCGTGCCAGGTGGGCCCGCCGTGGATGTCGAAGACCGTCGGGAACGGGCCGTCCGCTCCCGCCGGCTTCTGCACCAGGGCGTGGATACGGCCCCCCGGCCCCTCCACCCACACGTCCTCCACGGGCACCGAACCCGGGGACTTCAGCCCGGGCGGGTCCAGGACCACCGCTCCGGTCGTCGAGCGCACCGACGACGGCCGCTCCGACGACGACCACAGGTACTCCACGCTGCCGTCGGGCCGGGCCGTCGCCCCCGAGACCGTGCCGGGGGGCGTGGGCACCTTCACCAGCTCGCGCGAGTCCAGGTCGTAACGGAACAGCTCGCTGCGCGCCTCGAAGCCGTGGGCGATCAGGAGTCCGGAGCCGTCCGGATACCACTCCGCGCTGACATCGCCCGGCAGGTCGAGGCCGAGGTCCGTCTCCTCCCCGCTCACCACGTCCCACACGAGGGGCTCCCAGCGCCCGCGCCGCTGATGCCCGACGAGCAGCCGTGTGTCGCCCTCCACCGGAGCGAAGCCCAGCACCTCCAGGCCCAGCTCCTCCGCGCCGCCCTTGGTGTCGTCGAGCTCGGCGACCGTCGTACCGTCCGGGCGCAGGACGCGCAGCGCCGAGTGCATCGCGTCGCCGTGCTCCGTGTGCTCGATCGCGATCAGCGAACCGTCGTGCGAGAGGTCGCCGACGCCCGCCGACTCGCGGTGCCGGTAGATCACCACCGGGGGCGCGCCGGCCACCGCCAGATGGATCGTCGTGCCGTCCTCGTCCGTCGAGCGCCCCACGACCGCCGTACGACCGTCCCGGGCGAGCGCGAGCCCCGCCGGGTACGAGGCCTCCAGACCGGGCGTCGCGACCTCGTCCTCGCCGCCCGCGAACGGCTGCCGGCGCCATACGCCGAACTCGTCGCCGTCCTTGTCGTCGAACCACCAGATCCACTCGCCGTCGGGCGACAGCACACCGTCCGTCGTGCCGTTCGGCCGGTTCGTCACCTGGCGCTGCTCGCCCGTGGCACGGTCCCAGGCGTAGATCTCGTACGTCCCCGTCGCGTTGGACACGAACAGGGACCGGTCGGGGGCGTCTTCCGCCCAGTCGGGGAGGGAGACCCGCGGGGCTCGGAACCGCTTCTCCCAGTCGGGCATGGCTTCTGCGTAGCTCATGTCTCTATGTAACCCGATCGGCGGTCTGCTGCGGCGCACGATCTAACGCTGAAGCGGTGTCCCGCCGGATCGGTCGCCGCCGGAGTCCGGCAGGGCCGTGTGGACGTCCTTCCTCGACGCGCCCAGCTTCGTCAGCACCCGGGCCACGTGTTTCTCGACTGTGCGCGGGGACAGGAACAGGGTCTCGGCGATGTCCTGGTTGGTGGCCCCGCCGGACAGCAACTCGGCGACCTCCAGTTCCCGGGGCGACAGCTCGCTCCCGTAGCCGCGCCGGCCACGGCGCCCCACCGCCGCCACGCCGAGTTCACGCAGGCGGTGCTGGCAGCGCGCGGCGTCACCGGTCGCACCCAGGTCGGTGTAGCCGCGCACGGCCTCGGCCAGGTGTCCGGCCGCGTCCTCCGGTTCGGCGCACGTCAGGGCGTCGCCCCGGTGTTCGGCGGCCTTGGCCACCTCGTAGGGGCGGCCGATCTCCTGCCACCTCCGCTGCGACTCGGCGAAGTGCTCGGCGGCTTTCACCCGCTCGGTGGTCGCCGTCGGCCCGGTGGCGCGGAGCAGCAGCAGCCCCTGGGCCAGTTCCAGTTCGGCCAGGGCAGCCGGCGCGTCCCGGTCGCGGACACCGGACTCGGCCTCCGTCACGAGTTGTTCGGCCGCCGTGCGGTGCCCGCAGCCCAGCGCGGCCTCGACCGCGACGGGAAGCAGGCCGAAGGTCCGTGTCCAGGAACCGAGTTCACGCAACGTCGACAACGCCGGTTCGGCGGCCGCCCAGGCCGCCCGCGGGTCGTGCTGGGCGAGCCGGACAGCCGTGAGTGCGGCGGCGATCCCCATGGTGACGTCCGCCGAGGTGCCTCCGTGCTCCGCGGCGGCGATGAAGTTGTCGAGGGCCCGGGAGTGCCTGCCCTGGGCGAGGGCATGGTGTCCCTGGTACAGCAGTCGGTCGACCTCGACCTGTCTCATATCGGGGTGGGCACGTCCCAGGGCCGCGTACTCGCCGTCCAGGTCGGCCCAGCGGCAGACCAGCCGGTCGATGCACAGTTCCTGGGCGCGGACGAGGCACTCGAACGGCCGACCGTCCACGCCGTCGGCCAGGTCCCTCATCTCGAGCAGCAGGGCGCGGGCCCGCCGGTCGTGGCCCAGCTGGATGGCCTCGGCGGTGAGGTTGTAGAGGGCGAAAATGGTCTGGCTCAGCACCACGCCGTCAGCGCCGCGCCGCGGCAGCCGGTCCACCAAGGGCCAGACGGCGGGATCACCGTCCCTGGCCATCAACAGCAGTCGGGTGATCCTGACCGCCATCCGACTCGCCTCGTCGGTACCGTCCGCCACGGCCTGCTCGGCCCGGCCGAGCCATTTCCACCCCTGCGTGGCGACGCCGTCCAGGTCGTTCAGGGCCAGCGCGATCATCGCCTTCACCGCCTTGTGCGGGAGGGTGGCCAGCTCGTCGATGGCGTGTTCGAGCTCGCGGAAGCCGGCAGGGTCGCGGTCGATGTTGAGCATGTTCAGACCGAGTCCCATGCGGATCTCACCCCGGGTGGCCGCAGGCAGCCGCGGATCGGCCAGCACGGCGCGCAGCTCGCGGACGGTCGCCGCGTAGTCGATGCCGAAGTTGACGATCCGGGCGAGCGCGAGCGCGGCCCGGGAACGTCGCTCGGTGTCCGCCCCGGACTGGGCCAGGATCTGGTGCAGGAGCGTGACCGCGGTGCCGGTGTCGCCCAGCGCGACGGCCTGTTCGGCGGCCTCCTCGGTGCGATCGAGCCAGCCCGGCTGGTCGCCGACGGCGAGCGTGTGGTGCGCGATCTGCACCAGCGGCAGCGGGTCGTGCGTCTGGAGCTCGTCGATGGCACGCCGGTGCAGGCGGACCCGGCGCGGCCCGAGGATCCGCCGGTAGGCGACCTGCTGGGCCAGCACGTGGCGGAAGGCGTACCGGCCGGTGGCGGTCTCGCGCAGCACCGCCGCCCGCAACGCCTCGGTCAGCGCTTCGGCGGCCGGGTCGCCGTCCAGTCCCGCGACCTCGGCGAGCAGCGCCTCGGTGGCGGGCACCGCCAGTACGGCCGCCGCGTCCACCACCGCCGCCCCGGCCTGGGACAGCGATGTCAGACGCTCGGTGACCGCTTCCCGCAGACCGCTGGGCACAGCGGCCCGCTCCAGCTCCCCGACGTCGCGGCGGGCCTGGGCCCGGAGCGTGAGCAGGTCTTCCTCGGCGACCAGCGGCAGGCCCTCACTGCGGCGGTGAAGCACCGTGCACAGCTCGGGCGTGGCCTGTGCGCCGAGCGCGATCGCGGCCAGGTCGGCGATGTCCGTCCCGGTGAGCGGCGACAGCCGGATCACGGTGCCGTCCGCACCGGGCGGAGGCCGGTAGGCCGCGCCCAGGACGGGGGTCCCGGGCGGCAGGTCCTCGGCCCGGTAGGTCACCACCAGTGCGAAGTGCTCGGGCAGGTCCCGGGCGAGCAACAGAAGCAGCTCGCGGGTCGCGTCGTCGACCCAGTGGAGGTCTTCGACCACCATCACCACCCGCCCGATCGAGGCGAGCACCGTGCGCACGGCCCGGATCAACCGGTGGCGTGCCGCACGCGGGTCACCCGGTTCGGGCGGTGCCGGTGGCAGGCGGTCGGCCAGGTCCGGCAGCAGCGGAGCCAGCGCGCCGGCCGTCGGCGGAAGACCGGTGTCCGGCAGCCACGGACCGACCTTGCCGAGCGCGTCCACCACCGGCCCGTAGGGCAGGGGCTCGCGCAGCGGGTGACAGAAACCGGTGACCACCCGCCAGCCCTCCGACCGCAGGATCGCGGTGGCCTCCTTCACCAGCCGGGACTTCCCCATGCCGGCGTCGCCCTCCACCATCACCACAGCCGGTGGCCGCCGAACGGCGTTGAGCAGCCGGTCGAGTTCGGGGCGGCGTCCGACGAACGCGAAGCCCCGTCCGAAGCCCGCGGCACCACACTGGTCAGCCGTCCCGGCCATCCCGTCACCGTCCTCAGCGGACACTGCTGCCGTGCGCCGCTACCCATCTTGGCGGCCGTACATACCCACTCTAAGCGGCCCCCATTGTTCCGTCCGGCCGGTACCGGCAGCGTCGAACATGCGCCCCGGGCAGCGTGTCCCAGCCCAGGTGCGTGCTCAGGCAGGGTGCGTGCTCAGGCAGGGAAGGAAAGATGGGTCGTCCCGAGAAACCGCTGGATCCCGGCGAAGGTCCCGTTCAGCGCTTCGCGAGCGAACTGCGTGCGCTGCGGAGCGACGCCGGCAGCCCCACCTACCGTTCGATGGCGTGCCGTGCCCACTACTCCCCCACCGCGCTGGCCCAGGCCGCCGCGGGCGACCGGCTGCCGTCCCTGGCCGTGGTCGTGGCCTTCGCCCGGGCCTGTGGCGGGAATCCGGACGAATGGCAGCGACGGTGGTCGCGGGCCGCCGAGGAGTCGGCCGCGTTCCGGGACGACGACGTCGCCCTGTCGCCCTACCGGGGGCTGGAGCGGTTCGAGAGTGAGCAGCGGCACCTGTTCTTCGGGCGCGACCGTGTGGTGGACAGCCTGCTCGACCTCATACGCACAAAGCGGTTCGCCGCGCTGTCCGGACCGTCGGGCAGCGGGAAGTCCTCGCTGCTGCGCGCCGGCCTGCTGCCGGTCCTGCGAGATGCCGCGCGGTGCGTCGGACACCCGGTCACCGTCCACCTGATCACGCCGGGACCACGGCCGGCGACCACGTACGAGCAGCTGTTGTCGCCCGGCGCCGACGACCCGGAACGCTGGATCGTCGTCGACGAGTCCCACGAGCCGGGCACGCCGGTGCCGGACCTGGACGAGCGGCTGCGGTTCGTCGAACTGCTGGTGGCCGCGCGGCGACCGGAATCGCGGCTGAGGGTGGTCCTCGGCCTCAGGCCGGACTTCCTGTGGTGGTGCCCGCGTCGGACACCCTGGCTCGACGCACTGACCGACTGCACCGTGCGGATGCCGGGGATGACGTCGGCGGAGCTGCGCGAGGCGATCGTCCGCCCGGCGGCGGCGGCCGGGCTCGCCGTGGAACGTGATCTCACGGCCCGGCTGGTCGACGACTTCCTCGGGCAGCCCACCATGCTGCCCATGCTCTCGAACGCGTTGCTGCGCGTCTGGTGCCGCCGGCGCGGCCGGGTGCTCACCCTGGCCGACTACGAGGAGACGGGCGGGGTGCGGGGCGCCCTCGCCACCACCGCGGAGGAAGTGTTCGACCGGCTGTGCGCCCGGCAGCGGCTCACCGCGCGCAGGGTGCTGCGCCGTTTTGTCGCCCCCGACGAGAACCGCTCCTACGTGCGCCGGCCGGTGCGGCCGTCCGAGCTGCGCGCGTTCGAGGACCGGGAGACGCGGCCGGTGCTGAACACGCTGGTCGGCGCCCGGCTCGTCACACTCGGCGAGGACTCCGCGGAGCTCACCCACGACGCCGTGATCAGCGAGTCTCCCAGGCTGCGTCGGTGGCTGGAGGAGGACCGCGAGCGCCTGCTGCACCACCGGTATCTGACCGAGGCGGCGGGAGCCTGGCAGGAGCTCGGCCACGACGAGTGCGACCTCTATCGCGGCAAGCGCCTCGCCATCGCGGAAAGCCTTTTCCCCCGCTGTCAGGAACCCGACGAGCTGACCGGTCTGGAACGCGAGTTCCTCACCGCTTCCCGCCACGCTCAGGGGCACCGCCCCGCCGCGTGACCACAACGCGTGGACGCGGCAGAAGGGGGTGTGACCGCCGTGCGGCGGTCACACCCCCTTCGGATGTGCTAGCTCCGTCCCGCGTAGTGGAACGTCGAGTAGTGGTCGTTGGTCCAGAACAGGTCGCCGGTACCGATCGCCCTGACGATCCGGTTGGCGTCACGCCGGGGAACCACGTCGTCCCGCTGACGGTCGTAGATGGTCGTGTTGTACTCCTGGAAGGTCCCCGTGTACCCGTGGCTGGAGCTGGGGGCCGCCGGGCTGTTCATGAAGTTGATGAGGCCCTGGTCGCGGTCGTAGAACCGGCCGCCGGTGAAGACGAAGTCGGAGTGGGTAACCCCGTTGCTGTCAGTCCAGCGGGCCGCCTCGATCCACTCCCGGTCACCGAGGTTGCGCCAGTTCGGCCATCCCATATTCTCCCAGAAGTCGATGCCCAATTCCATGTTGCTCGGCGGATTCTGGGTGTGCTGGGAACTACCCGAGACCGGCGCCGGCTGCGCCGAAGCGACACCGGGGGCGGCGACACCTATTCCCAGGGCGAGCGTGGAGGCGACGAAGCCCACGGCGAACGCACGCCTGCTCTTGACAACGAGTTTCTTCATGCTGATCGGATTCTCTTTCACTTGCCACTCCGCCGTGTTCGGCGGCCTACGGCAAATCCTCACATCCGAGCAATTGTCCAGCTATCCCCTGCCGATTGGTGTGGACAATCCGCCGCTCGAGCGACGGCCATCCGATTGCCGGCGGCAGGATGCGGCCTTCCCGCATGACCAGCTGACGGCTTTGACTGCGCTGACGGCCCCGGCCGACCCCGCGAACCCGGCGCCCACCCCCGCCCCGTACCTTGGAAGGCGTGTACCGGTTTCTGCTGACGCCCCGTTGGTGGGGGATCAACGTCTTCGTGCTGCTCGCCATCCCCTTCTGCGTGTTCATGGGGTCCTGGCAGCTGAGCCGGTTCGAGGACCGGGTGCAGGACCACCGGACCGCCACGAAGGAGGTCTCCGCCGAGAAGGAGGAGGCCGCCCGGCCGCTGGCCGAGCTGCTGCCCGTAGACGAGAAGACCTCCGGGGACCGTGTCACCGTCACCGGGCGATACGCCCGCCAACTGCTCGTCCCGGACCGGCAGCTCGACGACCGGAACGGCTACTACGTACTGACCCTGCTGCGCACCGACGGGGGCCGGGCACTGCCCGTCGTACGGGGCTGGCTGCCCGGTACCCCCGACCCCGCGAAGGCCCCCGCCCCGCCCACCGGCGAGGTCACCGTCACCGGTGCGCTCCAGGCGTCGGAGTCACCGGGGTCCAACGGCGTGAGCGCGGTGGGCGGTCTCCCGGCCGGGCAGACCGGCGCGATCAGCGCCGCCTCCCTGGTGAACCTCGTGCCGTACGACGTGTACGACGCCTGGGTGACCCTCGACAAGGGCGACTCCGGCATGAAGGCCGTACCGGCGACCGCGCCCGCGAACACCGGCCTCGACCTGAAGGCGTTCCAGAACCTCGGCTACACCGGCGAGTGGTTCGTCTTCGCGGGCTTCGTCGTCTTCATGTGGTTCCGACTGGTGCGCCGCGAGGCGGAGTTCGCCCGGGACGCGGAACTGGGGCTCCTCCCCGACCGGACGCCCACCGGGACGGCCGACAAGACCGCCGACGAAACGCCCTCCGCGGATCCGACGCGGGAAGGCGCCAGCGCCTGACCAGGATCCTGGTCAGGTTCCTGACGAGGATGTCGGGCGGCCGACCGGGACGCGTGGCCGGGCCCGCCCGTACGTGACCGCTACGCGCTCTCCGCCATGACCCCGGTCCTGTACACCGTGCCCGCGCACGCGTTGGACACCGTCGTCGTCACCGAGGGCGAGCCGGCCTCCGCCGTGTAGGTCACCGCCACGCTGCCGTCGGCCAACGTGCCGTCCTCCGTCAGCAGCTGGGACGTGGTGCCCGCGTCGCCACCCGCCGTGGTCGTGGACGAGTCGGTGCTCTCGGTCGGAGTGGGCGTCGGGGACTCCGTGGAGCCGCCCGTCGTACCGCCGTCGGAGCCGGTACCGGTCGTGGGGCACGTCTCCGAGGGCACCCAGGCGAACTGCACCGTGTACGCCGCGCCCGGCGCCAGAACCAGACCGCTGACCGAGAGGCCCGGGTCGGGCAGGCCGCCGGCCGCGTCCCCCGCCGTGTGGTCGGCGGTGCCGATCTTCGACGAGTCCGCCGCGCCCTGTGCCAGCGGGGACACCGAGCCGGTGCCGCCGACCGTACAGCTGGCGCTGGAGACGTTGACGACCCGGAACGTGCCGTAGACCGCGCCGCCCGCGTCGGGGGCGCCGACCGACCCGGTGGCCGAGCCCAGCTGGGTGGCGTCGCAGGTGGCCGGGGTCTGCGGGGTGTCCGACTGGTTGGAACTCCCGGTGGTGCTGCCGCTGCCGCCGCCCTTGTCGGGGTCGCTCGCGCCGCCCGACGGGGTGCTCGTCGGCTTGTCCTTGACCGTGCCGGAGTTGCCCCCGGAGGTGCTCTCGCCGCCGTCCGGGCCCTTGCTCGTGCCCTTGTCCCCGTCGGTCGCCGAGCCGTGGCCCGCGTTGACGGAGGGGCCGGACGCGGCGCCGTTGACGTTCGAGACGTGCAGCAGGGCCGGGACGGCCGTGCCGATGAACAGCGCGGCGGCGGCCAGACCGATGGCGGCGTGCCGCTTACGGGCCCGTCGGGCGGGCACCGCCCGCCGAAGATGGTCCAGCACCGCGTCGGTCGGCTGGATTCCGCCCACCGCCTGGTGCAGCATCGTGCGCAGTGCCAGCTCTTCCGAGCCGAGCCCGTCCAGGGCCTCGTCGTCGGGGCCGTGATTCACAGTTCCGTTCCCAGCGTGCGATTGCTTGTGCTCTTGCTCATGGCGGCGAGGTCCGTGGACTCCGGCCGCCCAACTCCCGTTGGATCGGGCCCCCTTGCCGGAAACCCTACCGGCCCGAAACTCCGCGGGCCGGAAACCGTCGCTCCCCGATCCGGCATCCCCGCGCCCTTCGCGCCCGGCAGCCGCCGAGTCCGAAACGTCGCGTTCGGAGGGCTCGCGTTCGGAGCCCTCGGTTTCCGAGACCTCAGGTGCCGGCACCGGGGATGCCGACGCCTCGGATCCCGGCGCCTCCGAGCTCGAAGCCTTCGGTCCTCGCGCCTCGGGTCCCGAAGCCTCCGGTCCTGTCACCTCGGGGCCCTGCGCCTGCTCCCGCTCCCGATTCCGCTCGCGGCCCTGCTCCCGGTCCTGGCCGTGATCGCCGCTCATGCCGGTTCCTCCATGGCGATGCGCAGCGCGGCGATGCCCCGTGAGCCGTACGCCTTCACCGAGCCGAGCGATATGCCCAGCGTCTCGGCGACCTGCGCCTCGGTCATGTCCGAGAAGTAGCGCAGGACGAGAACCTCGCGCTGGCGGCGCTGCAGGCCCTTCATCGCCTTGATGAGGGAGTCGCGCTCCAGCAGGTCGTACGCCCCCTCCTCCGCGCTCGCCATGTCCGGCATCGGCTTGGAGAGGAGCTTCAGGCCGAGGATGCGGCGGCGCAGCGCGGAGCGGGAGAGGTTCACCACCGTCTGGCGCAGATAGGCGAGCGTCTTCTCCGGGTCACGGACGCGCTTGCGCGCGGAGTGGACCCGTATGAACGCCTCCTGGACGACGTCCTCGCAGGACGCGGTGTCGTCGAGGAGGAGCGCGGCGAGGCCGAGGAGGGAGCGGTAGTGGGCGCGGTACGTCTCGGTCAGGTGATCGACCGTCGTCCCCGCCGCCACGCTCTCGTCGGCGCCGTCACGCTGGTTGGGTATGCGGGCCGGCCGCGCTGCGGGCATCGGCGCGATCACCGGCATGCCGCCGTGCGCACCCGGCACGCGGGGTCGGCGGGGCGGACGCAGGGCTGTGCCGCGCGTCGCCGTTCTGAAGTCCAGTACCTCTGCCACGCATGTTGGACACGCATCCCCCCGTCAGGGTTGTACGCATCCGGCATCACTTTTGCGTCGTACGACACAGCCACCCTCATGCGTCCCGCTCTTCCCCTAAATCCATGGTCACCGCGCGTCCCCCGCATGGTCACGACGTCCCACGCCCTGGAAGGGCGACCGCAAAGACGCTCCCCGCCGTCCGCGCGGTTGCGGGCAGCGGGGAGCAAAACTTCTGTTCTCGCCGTTCTCACCTGGATCCTACAAACGTTTTCTGCCGCAACCGGAGTGATTTCCGACAAGATCAACGGATCGCTACGGACCGGCACAGAGCGTTACCCGCAGGTCAGCCGGTGGTGGGTGGGCGGGTTGGTCAGGAGTTGTCCTGGGGTTGCCCTGGGGTTGGCCAGGGGTTGGTCTGGGGGCCGGCGATGATCAGGACCGCTCGGCTGCCACCAGCTCGGCGATCTGTGTCGTGTTGAGCGCTGCGCCCTTGCGCAGGTTGTCCCCGCACACGAAGAGTTCCAGCGCGGTCGGGTCGTCCAGCGACCGCCGGACCCTGCCGACCCAGGTCGGGTCGGTACCGACGACGTCCACCGGGGTCGGGAACTCTCCCGCGTCCGGGTTGTCGAACAGCACGACCCCGGGCGCGGTGGCGATGATCTCCCGGGCTCCGGCGACGGTGACCTCGCCCTGGAAGCGGGCGTGGACGGTCAGCGCGTGCGCGGTGACGACCGGCACACGTACGCAGGTCACGGCCACGGGGAGCTTCGCAAGGCCGAGGATCTTGCGGGACTCGTCCCGCAGCTGCATCTCGTCCGACGACCAGCCGTCCGCCCGGGCTGCACCGGCCCACGGTACGACGTTCAGCGCGACCGGCTCCGGGAACGGCCCCGTCCCGTCGCCCACGGCCCGCCGTACGTCTCCGGGGCTGGTCCCCAGTTCCGTACCGGCGACCAGGGACAGCTGCCGGCGCAGGGTGTCGACGCCGGCCCGGCCCGCCCCGCTCACCGCCTGGTACGTGGAGACCACCAGCTCGCGCAGGCCGTACTCGGCGTGCAGCGCGCCCAGGGCGACGATCATCGACAGGGTCGTGCAGTGCGGGCTGGCGATGATCCCGCGCGGGCGCTGCCGTACCGCGTGCGGATTGACCTCGGGGACGACGAGGGGGACGTCGGGGTGCATCCGGAAGGCGTTCGAGTTGTCGATGACGACGACACCCTTGGCGACGGCGACGGGCGCCCACTGTTCGGCGATGTCGTCGGGCACGGAGAACATCGCGACGTCGACGCCGTCGAAGGCCTCCTCCGACAGCGCCACGACCTCGGACTCCTCGCCGCGCACGGTCAGTTTGCGGCCGGCCGAGCGCGGGGAGGCGACGAGACGGATCTCGCCCCAGATGTCCGCGTGCTGGGACAGGATCCTGAGCATGACGGCACCGACGGTGCCGGTCGCTCCCACAACCGCGAGCGTGGGCCGCGCGGCGGACCGGGGCGCGACGATCGCCCCGGAGGCGGCCGGCCGGGACGCGAGCGACCGAGCAGCGGCCTGCCCAGGCCCAGGCTCAGTAACCACCCGATCCCCGGCCGACCGGGGACCGACCGAGCCGGTCACCCCGGCCCACCGGGGCACAGCGGCCGACCCGGACGCGGACGACCCAGGACCGGTTGAACCGGTCACCCCGGCCACCGTCGATCCAGTCACCGTCGATCCGGGCGGAGCCATCAGCGGCCGGTGCCTCCGTAGACGACGGCCTCGTCGCTGTCGGAGTCGAGGCCGAAGGCCGAGTGCACGGCGCGGACGGCCTCGGGCACGTCGTCCTGGCGGGTGACGACCGAGATGCGGATCTCGGAGGTCGAGATGAGCTCGATGTTCACGCCCGCGTCGGACAGCGCCTGGAAGAAGGACGCGGTGACGCCCGGGTTGGTCTTCATCCCCGCGCCGACCAGCGAGATCTTGCCGATCTGGTCGTCGTAGCGCAGGGAGTCGAAGCCGATCCCGCCCTTCGCCTTCTCCAGGGCGTCGATGGCCTTGCGACCCTCGGTCTTGGGGAGGGTGAAGGAGATGTCCGTCAGACCCGTCGACGCCGCCGACACGTTCTGCACGATCATGTCGATGTTGACCTCGGCGTCCGCGATCGCGCGGAAGATCACCGCGGCCTCGCCCGGCTTGTCCGGGACGCCGACGACCGTGATCTTGGCTTCGGAGACGTCATGGGCGACTCCGGAGATGATGGCGTGCTCCACCTGCTGGTCCCCTTGCCACTCGGGCTTCTCGTTGCTGACCCAGGTGCCCGGCAGTCCCGAGAAGGACGAGCGCACATGGATCGGGATGTCGTAACGGCGGGCGTACTCCACACAGCGGTGGAGCAGCACCTTGGAGCCGGACGCGGCCAGCTCCAGCATGTCCTCGGAGGAGATCCAGTCGATCTTCCGGGCCTTCTTCACCACACGCGGGTCGGCGGTGAACACACCGTCGACGTCGGTGTAGATCTCGCACACCTCGGCGTGCAGGGCGGCGGCCAGCGCGACGGCCGTCGTGTCCGAGCCGCCCCGCCCCAGCGTGGTGATGTCCTTCTTGTCCTGGCTGACGCCCTGGAACCCGGCGACGATGGCGATGTTGCCCTCGTCCAGCGCGGTCCGGATGCGCCCCGGCGTGACGTCGATGATCCGGGCTTTGTTGTGGACCGAGTCGGTGATGACGCCTGCCTGGCTGCCGGTGAACGACTGGGCCTCGTGCCCCAGGTTCTTGATCGCCATGGCCAGCAGCGCCATGGAGATCCGCTCTCCGGCGGTCAGCAGCATGTCGAACTCACGCCCGGCAGGCATCGGAGACACCTGCTCGGCGAGATCGATCAGCTCGTCCGTCGTGTCGCCCATCGCGGAAACGACGACGACCACTTGGTGGCCGTTCTTCTTCGCTTCCACGATTCGCTTGGCGACACGCTTGATGCCCTCGGCATCGGCTACGGATGAGCCTCCGTACTTCTGCACGACAAGGCCCACGTGCGCTCCTAGCTCAGTCCGTCTGCGGTCGACTCAGTCTAACGAGCGGCCGAATTCCCCTTACGGGATATCGCATGGTGAGATGTCCCGCTCACCACGGCGTTCACCGGGGGATCTTCGGCCGCTCAGCGGGGCTCATGCCCACCCGCTCCTGGGATACGCGTTGCCGCTGTGAATTAAGTTTCAAGGACTAAGGTTCGGACGTGCGCGTACTTCTGGTGGAAGACGATGAACCTGTGGCCCAGTCGCTCCGTCGCGGCCTGCTGCGCTACGGCTTCGAGGTGGCGTGGGTGTCCACGGGCGGCGCGGCACTCAGCCACTCCGAGCCGTACGACGTCGTCCTGCTCGACCTCGGCCTGCCCGACACCGACGGCCTGGACGTCTGCAGGGCGCTGCGCGAACGCGGTGACGTCCCGATCATCGTCATCAGCGCGCGCAGCGACGAGACGGACCGGGTGGTCGGCCTGGAGCTCGGCGCGGACGACTACGTCTCCAAGCCCTTCGGTGTACGGGAGGTCATCGCGCGCATAAGGGCGGTGATGAGGCGCGTCCAGCCGCGCGCCCAGGCCGACGCCGGCCCCGACCGGTACGGCACCCGACTGACGATCGACCGCAAGGCCGCCCGGGTCCGCCTGGACGGCGACGAGGTCGCCCTCGCGCCCAAGGAGTACGACCTGCTGGCCTTCCTCACGGAGGAGCCGGGCGCGCTGATGTCGCGCGAGCAGATCATGGAGGCCGTCTGGGACGCGAACTGGTTCGGGCCGACGAAGACGCTCGACGTTCATGTGGCGGCGCTGCGACGGAAGTTGAGGGGCGCCGTCGTGATCGAGGCGGTACGGGGCGTCGGCTTCCGGCTGGAGATCGCCAAGGCCGAGATCAGCAAGGACGAGACCGTCAAGGACGCTGAGCCCTCGTGAACCGTCAGCTCATCCGCAGTTACATCCTGCTCGTCGCGGTCGCCATCTTCCTCTTCACCGTGCCGGTCGCCTTCACGCTCACCAAGCAACTGCGCGACGACACCAAGGTGTCCGTCCAGCGCGAGGCCCAGACCATGGCGCTGCTCCTGGGCCACGGCGACAGGATCTCGTGCGAGGCCCTGGAGAAGGTGGCCAGGGCCTACGACCGCGAGACGCTCGGCCAGGTCCAGGTGGCCACCGACAGCTGCGCCGCGAAACTGCCGAGGCCCAGCTCGGACGCCGCCCTGACCCGCGCCCTACGGGACAACGAAGGCACCACCGACTGGGGTTCCGACTTCATCTGGGGCAAGCAGCTGACGGTCACCGTCCCCGCACAGGGCGATTCGGCCGTGCGGATCGTGTACTCGACGTCGGACATGACCAAGCGGCTCTGGAACATCTGGGGTTTCCGGGCGGGCCTGGCCGTGCTCGTCCTTGCCGCTGCCGCCGCGATCGGCGCGTACGCCGCCCGTCGCATCACCGCGCCCCTCCGTGAACTCAACGGCATGGCGAGCAAGTTCAGCGACGGCGACCTCACCGCGCGCTCGCAGGTGACGGGCCCGCCGGAGACCCAGACGCTGGCCCGCACCCTCAACCAGGGGGCGGAACGCCTGGACACACTGGTCGCCTCGCAGCGCATCTTCGTGGCGGACGCCTCGCATCAACTCCGTACCCCGCTCACGGCGTTGCGCCTGTCGCTGGACAACATCGCGGACGGCACCGACGACGAGTTCGTCCGCGAGGACGTGGAGCAGGCGACCGCCGAGGTCGTCCGGATGAGCCGGCTGGTCAACGGGCTGCTGGTGCTGGCCCGGGCCGAGGCGAAGGTCACGGCGGCCGAGCCGCTGTCCCTCAGGGACATCGTGGACGAACGTCTGTCGGTGTGGAGGCCGGCCGCCGACGAGCGCGGAGTCACCATCGCGCTCCCGGGGGATAGGGGTGTCGACGGCCGGCTGCTTGTGCTGGCCAGCCCCGGTCATCTGGACCAGGTACTGGACAACGTTCTGTCGAACGCCCTGGAGGTCTCACCGGACGGCGGGACGATCACCGTACGGGCACAACCTCGGGGCGACTGGCTGGAGTTGACGGTCTCGGACGGCGGTCCCGGTATGTCGGACGCCGAGAAGTCCCGTGCCTTCGACCGCTTCTGGCGCGGCCAGGGCCTCACCGGGCGCTCCGGCTCGGGGCTCGGCCTCGCCGTCGTCAAACAGCTGGTGACGGACGACGGCGGGACGGTCGCCCTGGCGGACGCGCCCGGGGGCGGGTTGAGCGTGGTGATCAGCCTGCGTGCGGCAACTCAGAAGAGCGCCGGCTGACCAACTCCGTTGGCCGATCGGGACCGTTCCGGTCCGGGCTGATCAGCCCTCGGGCATCATCGACGAGTGGTGGTTGACGATCAGCCACTTGCCGCCACGCTTCTCGTACTCGTACGTGTAGCGGGCGTCGACCCTCTTCTTCTCGCCGGTCTTCGGGTCGGTGAGGATGAAGTAGTAGGAGCCGGCGTCGATCGCCGAGTTGTCGTCCAGGATGTTGATGTAGGACTTGATCTTCTTGCCGACCGGCTTGTTCAGCAGGAAGTGGTCGAAGTAGTCCTCGATCTGGGCGTGGTTGGTCCGGATCTTGTTGGAGACGGTCGGCAGCAGCACCGCGTCCTTCGCGTAGCGGTCGGTGACCTTCTCCGCGTCGCCGGTCTGCAGGGTCTTGTTCCAGCCGTCGAAGAGGGCCGCGATCTGCTTCTTGGTGGGCTTCTTCGACTGCTCGCCACCCGCCACGCTGACACCGGCGGTCACCGTCGCGGCGGTGACGAGGGCGGTGGCCGTGACGAGGGCGGCGCGTATGCGGGTCTTGCGGTTCATCGCAACTCCTGTACGGGTGAGGGGGGTTCGCCTTCTCCGCAGGTCCTGCGGTGGAAGTGACTCCAGCCTCTCTTTTCGCTGGTTAGCGCCCGTGCAAGGGACGTACAGGGGGCGGGAAGGACACCTCCAACTCACGTAGCGCGACGGGCGGTCACGTTCCGCAGTCAATGAGCTGCACCATCGGTCCGCCGGTCCCACCCAGGACGCTCACACTCACCCCAGTACGGTGAGCCCGGCCCCACAGGCCGCCCCGACTCCCGCCCCTCCCTGAGGAGAAGCCCCCGTATGACCTCCCGGCAGAAGCTGTTCACCCTCGGCACGACGACGACGGCGGTGGCCGTCGCACTGGCGCTGACCGGATGCGGCGCCGGCTCGAAGGACAGTGCCGACGGCGCCGACGCGAGCCCGGTGGCGAAGGGTGCCGTCACCGAGGCGCAGGCGGCGAAGATCCTCGGCACCTACGAGTCGGTCAACAACAAGGCCAACGCCCAGCAGGACTCAGCCCTGTTGGGCACCGTCGAGGGCGGGCAGCTGTACGAGCAGAGCAAGGCCGACTACCGCCTCTTCGCGACCAAGTCGAAGAAGGAGCAGGCCGAGTACCGCAAGCCCTTCCACTACACCGGCATGAAGTACTGGATCCCGGCGGGCAAGGACTGGTTCGCGGTGACGACTAAAGCGAGTGACTCCAAGAGCGAGGCGCTGCTGGTCTTCGGCAAGGAGTACGACGACTGGAAGATGATGTCGGCCGTCTACTCGGAGGTACCGCTCCCGGCGATCGCCACCGACGACTCGGGCCTCGCCACCGCTGTCGACGCCACCACCCGCGTCGGTACGCTCGCCCCCAACCAGATCTCGGCGGCGTTCGAGGATCTGTACGCGACCGGCGGTACGAAGGCCGGGGCTGGCATCTCGCACACCACCGAGGTCGCGAAGGACGCGATCGAGACCCACACGAAGCGCGACAGCGGCAAGAACGCGAAGTTCGCGACCACGGCGTACGTCACCACACCCACCGAGTTCGACACGGTCTACGCCCTGCGCCTCAAGGACGGCGGCGTCCTGGCGGCGCTGCCGACCGCGCACGCCTCCCAGTTCGTGATGAAGGCCGCCTACCGCGAGAACTACGACATCACCCCGACCGAGGTGGAGTCGGTCTTCAACGGCCGCGAACGCGACACCGTGGTGAACACCTACCAGGGCATGGCCCTGGCAACCCTCCCGAAGACGGGGAAGCCGTCGGTGACGGCACGCGAGTACCGGATCGTGGACTCACAGTAGCGGCATGGCGGATACGCGGGCGGTGCTGATCGGAAGCACCCGACCACCCGCCCGGAAACCCGGTACCGGACACGGGTACCGCTCGACAATGATGGTGGCCATGCCGAACGAGACAGGCCCCGAACCGCTGGGCCTCTGTGTGGTGGCCAACGTGGCGCGGGAGACCAGCCATGGCGACGGCGGGCTGGAGATCCGTGCTGGACTGCGGCACTTCGCTCCCGGGGCCAAGGTCTGGATCGCACCGCTGCGGTGGGACGGAGGCAGTCCGAGCGTGCCTGTCGTGGGCCGGCACCGGGGCAACAGCCGCCGCTACAGCGCGATGGTGATCCCGCGCCGGTTCCTGGAGAACTTTCGGGTTCGTGCCGTTTACAGCTCAGCATTGCTGAGCGCGCTCGGTGGCGGCCCGCTCTGGGGTGAAGAGCATGCGGAGAGCTACGTACGGTACTGGGGCACGCCCAGGCTGGAGACGCAGGTCGAGGTCGAGGGCAGGGACTACACCCTGTGGGCTCCGCCCGTCACCGATCCTCCGCCCATGGAGCTGGAGTTCGAGGGCGCGACCTATCATCTGGCCCACTTCAACGCCAACCGCGCCCGCTACTCACCCCTGCCGCCGCCCGTCGAGCCGTCCCCGTCACCGGTCGGGCCGACCGACTCCTGAGTTCGTTCTTCATGTCCGGCGCGGCGTACTCGCCGCGCCCCACCCGGTACGTCCCGATCCATGATCCCGCCGCCGGTCAGGCCGCGCCGACCACCCGGTCCCCGTACGCGATTCCCTCCAGCGGCCTGACTTGTCGCTACTTCACCGTACGCAGCCCCAGCGGCTCCGCGATCTCCTCCTCCATCACCTTGCCGGCTTCCTCCGCCAGGGTCTCGTCGCCGAGTTCCTGGTCCGTGTCCAGGCCGTCCAGCTCCGCCAGGGGCTGGTTCAGGCGGACGTGGGCGACAAGGGACTGGAGCGCGCGCAGGGTCGCGGACGCCGTCGAGCCCCAGTTGGAGAAGTAGGAGAACTGCCACCACCACAGGGCCTCCGTGGTGCGGCCCGCCCGGTAGTGGATCATGCCGTGGCGGAGGTCGGCGATGACGTCGGCCAGGTCGTCGGAGATACGGGCCGGGACCGGGGCCTTGCGGGGCTCGTAGGGGTCGAAGACCTCCGAGTAGACGTCCACCGGGTCCAGCATCAGCGCCAGCCGTTCGCGGATGTCGTCCACGTCCGGTTCCGGGCCCATGTCGGGCTCGTAGCGCTCGTCCGGGAGGATGTCCTCGTGCGCGCCGAGGCGACCGCCCGCCAGCAGGAGCTGGGAGACCTCCAGGAGGAGGAAGGGCACCGCCGAGTCCGGCTCGTCGCCCTTCGCCACCTCGGTGACGGCCACCAGGAAGCTCTCCACCTGGTCGGCGATCTGGACCGCGAAGTCGTCGGGGTCCTGCGTCGTGTTGTGCAGCGTGGCGTCAGACATCTAGAAGTCGTCTCCCCTCGAAGGCGCGGCCAAGGGTCACCTCGTCCGCGTATTCCAGGTCGCCACCCACAGGGAGGCCGCTGGCCAGGCGGGTGACCTTGAGGCCCATGGGCTTGATCATGCGGGCGAGGTACGTGGCCGTGGCCTCGCCCTCCAGGTTCGGGTCGGTGGCCAGGATCAGTTCCGTGACCGTGCCGTCGGCGAGCCGGGTCAGGAGCTCCCTGATCCGCAGGTCGTCGGGGCCCACGCCCTCGATCGGGCTGATCGCGCCGCCCAGGACGTGGTACTTGCCGCGGAACTCACGTGTCCGCTCGACCGCCACGACGTCCTTGGGCTCCTCGACGACACAGATGACCGTCAGGTCCCGGCGCGGGTCGCGGCAGATGTTGCACAGCTCCTCCTGCGCCACGTTCCCGCAGGTCGCGCAGAAGCGGACTTTCGCCTTCACTTCGAGGAGGGCGTGCGCGAGCCGCCGTACGTCCGTCGGCTCCGCCTGCAGGATGTGGAAGGCGATCCGTTGCGCGCTCTTGGGACCGACGCCCGGGAGCCGCCCCAGTTCGTCGATGAGGTCCTGGACCACGCCTTCGTACAACGGACTGCCTTTCCGTACGTCGGTACATCAGTACAACGGTCATCGGTACGGCGGTCGCCTCGCGCCCGCTGTACGTACCGTAGTTGGCCGCCGCCCACCTGAGGAAGGCGGGACCGGGGGCGCGCGGGGCGAACGTCAGAACGGCAGGCCCGGGATGCCGCTTCCGCCGCCGCCCAGACCCTGGGCCAGCGGGCCGAGCTTCTGCTGCTGAAGCTGCTGCGCGTTCTCGTTCGCCGCCTGTACGGCCGCCACGACCAGGTCGGCGAGGGTCTCCGTGTCCTCCGGGTCGACCGCCTTCGGGTCGATCCTGAGGGCCCGCAGTTCGCCGGCGCCCGTCACGGTCGCCTTGACCAGTCCGCCGCCCGCCTGCCCGTCGACCTCGGTCCGCGCGAGCTCCTCCTGCGCGTTCGCCAGGTCCTGCTGCATCTTCTGGGCCTGCTGAAGCAGCTGCTGCATGTTGGGCTGGCCACCACCGGGGATCACGATCAGCTCCTCGTCGTCCGTAGTCGTTCGTCATCGTTGTGCGTCGTCGTTGTGCGTCGTCGTGCGTGCCGAATTCGGCTTCAGCACGAGCCTACGTGGTCGGGTGGGCCGTCGCTCCAGCACTCTTTCGAGTGAGCCGGTTGACCGGCCTATACCTGATCAAGCGATCCGTCCGAGCGGAAAAGTAACGAAAGCTTGGTCATCGCCACCCATTGGGCGGTAGGAAGGGGGCGGCACGACAGCTTTACAACGGCATCAGACGTCACGTGGGCGCCCGTACGGTGTCACGGACTGTGATGGATTGTGGTCAGTCTGCTCAGCTAAGGGAGTGCCGGGTGAGCCAGCCGGAGATGCAGCCCGAGGGGCCGTCCCAGAGACCGCCCCATGAGGGGCGGAGCGAAGATCCCGCCGGGCTGAATACCGCCGGGCCACGGCCCGGGGACCTCACCGGCCGGCCCTTCCCCCTCGGCGACTGGGGCGAGCCCGCGCCGCGCCTCGACGAGCTGTACCGGTGGGTGGAGCAGGGGGCGCTGGAGACGGCCGCCTGGTACCTCGCCGACCGGGTCTGGAAACGGCGGGGCGCCCGGGCCCTGCGTACGGGCGCCGCGCTCGGGGCGATCTCCGGAGCCGCGCTGCCGCTGCTCGACCTCACCGGGGTGGTGGGCGACATCGCGCCCTGGGGATACCTGGCGATGCTGGTCGCGGTGGCATGCGTCGCCGCCGACCGGTTCTTCGGGGTCACCTCGGGCTGGATAAGGGATGTCGCCACCGCCCAGGCCGTCCAGCGACGCCTTCAGGTGCTGCAGTTCGACTGGGCGTCGGAGAGCGTGCGCGAGGTCCTAGGACCGACGGAGGGAACGGCGAGCGAGGCGGCCGACCGGTGCCTGGGAGTACTGCGCCGCTTCTCGGAGGACGTGACGGAGCTGGTCCGGGCGGAGACGGCGGACTGGATGGTCGAGTTCCGCACGGGCTCCGCTCCGCTGGGCATCCAGTCGGCGGGGATGGTCGTACCCCGCCAGGACGCGACGGTCCACCAGGGCCGCTTCGGCGTCGCCGCCCCGGGCGCCCGACCGAACATGCCCCGCCAGAGGCCGCCGGAGGCGCGGTGAGGTAGGGCACGCGTGACTAACAGGAGGAAACCCCGCCAGGGATTGCCTGGCGGGGTTTCGACTTCATCGATCTGTCGAGGTCACTGCTCCGTCAGGGCAGCGCGCAGGTAGGCGATCAGATCACCGGGTGGCACCTCGTCCCAAGAGGACCCGGGCTCCACGGCACAGACCTCATAACGCTCCTCGTCCGGCTCGTGGACCAGGACCTGACGGCTCGCTCCGTCGAAGAGATCCACTCGCAGACGGACGGCACGGTGCGAGACCGTCGGGAACATGTGCCTCAGCACCTCGTCCTCATGAAGGCGACGGAGAAGGTTCCACTGGCCCCGATGGAATTCGGTCGACAGAAGGAGAGACCACTGCGAAGAGGTAGGTTCTCCCCTTTCGATGGCCCTGGCGTATTCGTCAAGCTCCAGGAAATCGAACCTTGCCTGCAACTCGCCGAACGGCACACCTTCGCGCCATGCGACGACCGCCTCCACGAGCAACCCGAGATCGTCTGTCGAACCGACCTCCCAGGAGAACCCGGGAACGTCCCAGGTGGACCCAGGAACACGGACGCTCACGCGGAACAGTCGTTCCTCGGCCGCGGGATCGACCGACACGTGACCCCTTGCGGTCTTGACAGTCATGCCGTCCGTGGTTGAGGGCGTCGGCCAGATTTCGCCGCTGCCCAGCCCTGCGGCCTGTTTCGTCGCCGGTACGAGGCCGCCCGCAGCGGTCACATCCGGGTACAGGTCTGTCCCATGGGGATCCATACTTCGACTCCTCAGCACTGGCAGTAACCAATGCTCATACCCTTCACACGGTCAAGCTTTCCCAGCTCCGAGAGGTCCGGCATGGATGTCGGGGGATCCAGCCGCATGGCTCCGCCCGGACCCGATGGGGAGTAGAACTTGATCGAACTCCATGGACGTTGACCGTTGGCGAGAGCTCTCACGATCATGGACATCTCGTAGTCCGTAGCATGCCCATGCTCGCCAGCCAGGAGGCCGCGCCGGGCAGCATCCATGAAGGTTCCCTGTCCGGCCAGCCCTGTCATGTTGACGTGCAGAATCACGTTCGGATCGGCGATGGCCATTTCCGCCATCGAGGCGAAGTCTTTCGGGGACACCTGGGAAAAGGTAAGGAACTCGTTCTCCGGCAGCTTGGCCCACTCGTCGAGCTTTCCGCCGTTCTGCCACCCCAGTGCCAGCTTGCAGTTGTGGACAAGAACGGGAGTGGCGCCTGCCAGCACGAAGAACGTGTGCAGGTCCGCGACCGTGAGGTCGTAGACCGTGCGCGGCGCCAGGCCCGATCGGTCGAGGAGTGCGGTCACCGCCCGGACGGAGCCGTCCGGGGTGCGCAGACGGTCCCCGACGCGCAGGTCGGAGACCAGTGTCCAGCCGCGATCCACCTCGTAGAACTTGTGACCGGCGGTGCTGGCCAGCTTCCCCCCACCGGCGACGGTGATGTCCACCAGCCGCTGGGTGTCATGCCTGAAGGTGTCGGTGACCCGCCTGGCCAGCGATTCGCCGGAAGCCGGATCCGTGGCCATGACGAGGTCTCCCACGACCACCTGTCTGATGGGGCGTCGTGAGCCGTCCGCCATCAGTACCTGGGTGGTGCCGGGGAAGCTGTTCGCCTTGCAGGCGGTGTACAGGTCTTCGTAGGCGGTGACGAATTTGTTGATCTTGGAGATGGTGCCGGGGTCCAGGTCGAGAGTCTTGAGCGCCTTGAACGCGTCACGGACTCCCACGCCCGTCTTCATCGCGGCGTCCAGAACCCGGATCCCCTCGAAGACCTTGGTGAACGCCTTGCCGGGGATGAAGTTGCTCAGGGCCCAGGCGCAGCCGCTGGCGCTGCCGTGGTAGCAGTCGACGAAGTCCTGGACCAGGACCGCCTTGATGATCTTGTAGGTGAGCGTCTGCTGGATGAGTGCCAGCTTGGAGAAGTACTGAGTGACGTCCTTCTTCAGACCTGGGATGCGCTTGCTCTCGATGAGCAACGTGTCCGCCGATGCGCAACCCTCGGTGCTGGCCGTACTGGCGGGGTCGGTGCAGAGGAAGAAGTCGACCATCGCGCTGAACGTGACCGTGAACGTGACGGTGCAGCCTTCGAAGCCGACCGTGATATCACAGGGGTCGTGCTGCTTGGCGTCGGAGATCTCGATGCTGTCCTCGTCGACGACGTACCACGTGCCGCCGACTCCGGTGCCCGCACCGGTGGAGACCTGCTGGTTCGCGGCGTTGCGGGCCGCTGCTTCCGCTGCTTTCTGCGCCTCCTGCGCGTACTTCAGCGCGTCCTTCGCCGCCTGTTCCGCTTCGGTGGCGGCTGCCTCGGCGCGGTCGGCGGCGGCTCGGGCGTCCTTGGCCGACTGCTCGGCCGCCGCTGCGGCGTCGCGGGCCGCTGACGCGTCGAGGGCGGCCTGGTCGGCGGCGGCGCGGGCGTCCTTGGCGTAGCCCTCGGCGCGTCCGGCCGCCTGGTCGGCGGCTGTCGCGTCGACGGCGGCCTGTCGGTCGTACTCGACGGTGCGGGCCAGGGACGCCGATGCCTGTGAGGCGGCCTTGGCGGCGTCGGCCGCGTAGCCGAGCGCCTCCTTGGAGTAGGTGCGGGCGGTCGCCGCGTGGGCGGCGGCGTTGGCCGCGTACTGGTACGCGAGCTTTGTGTCGCCCGTAGCCTGGTCGGCGAGGCTCTTGGCCGCTGCCGCTTCCGCCTGCGCGTTCTTGGCGTGGGCATCGGCGACGGCCTGCTGCTGGTCGGCGATCGACTTCGCGCCCTGACCGGCCAGCACTACCAGGCCCGCGGCCGAGTCGGTGGTGACGTAGGGGGAGCCGAGCTCGATCGCGTCGTTGGCCGGCTTGGCGACCTGGGACGCGGCGTTGCCCGCGTCGGCCGCGGCCTGCGCGGTGACATGGGCGAAGCCCGCGGCCTTCGCCGAGGTGGCAAGGGCCTTGGCGGCCTCCTTGTTCGCCTCGTCCGCCTGGGACATGGCGGTCTCGGCCAGCGTCTCCGCCTCGTCCGCCAGTTCGACGGCTGTTTTGGCCTCGGAGGATGCGTGCTGAGACGCCGTGATGGCGTCGGCCACCGCGCTGGTCGCGGTCGCTACGGCGGCGTCGGCCCTCAGCTTGGCTGCCTGGGCGGCGTCCGCGTTCGAGCGGGCGCGCTTGGCAGCCGCTTCGGCGCGGGTGGCCGCGGCATCCGCCTCGGATGCCGCCTGGGTGGCGGCGTCCGCCGCTGCCCGGGAACGGCCTGCGGCTGCCTCGGCGTCGTCCGCGTGCGCGGAGGCCGCGTCCGCTGCCGCTCTCGACTCCCCCGCGTTGCTGTCGGACTCGTGGGCTTGGGCGAACGCCTCCCTCGCGTCCGCCTTCGCGCGGGAGGCGTCCGCCTTCTGCTCGGCGTCCCAGGCGTCGTCCCGCAGATCGCGGGCCTTGTCGCGGGCCGTCACAGCGTCGTTCTTCCGCGCGAGGGCGGTCGCACCGGCGGCTTCGGCCTTCTCCTTGGCGTCCTTGGCATTCGCGGCCTCGGCCTGCGCGGTCCGCTTGTGCTGGTTGGCCTCGATCTGCTTGGCGGTGGCGGTGTCCTTCTCCGCCCTGGCCGTCTTCTCCTCGGCCTCGGCCGCGAGGCGCTTGGCGCGCGCGTCGGCGGCAGCCGCCTTCGCGTCAGCCTCCGCCTTCAGCGCGACGGCCAGCTTCGCCTCCGCCGTCTCCTTGTCCTTCTTGGCGTTGTCACGGTGCAGCTTGGCAGCGTCCGCCGCGGCCTTCGCCTGCAACTCGGCCGCGTGCGCGGCCTCCTTGCGGAACTCCGCGTTGACCTGCGCGGCCTGCGCCAGAGCCCGCTGCGTGATCGTCGCGCTGTCCGCCGCGGCTGCCCTGGTCGCGGCCTCGGCGGTCTCACCGGCCTTCACCGTCGCCGTCAGCGCAGCCACCGTCCCCTTGGTGACCTGTGCCTTCTGCTGACCGACCAGGAGCCCACGACCTCGCGGCGCGCCGGCTCCGTCCGCGATGCCGTACGCGGCCTGCTCGGCAGCGTTGGAGGCGGTGGCCGACTTCTTCGCGTTCTCCAACTGGGTTCTGATCGTGGCCAGATGTTTCTTCGCCGCCGCCTGGGCGTCGGTGACGATCTTCTTCGCCTTGTCGAACTCGGCCTTCTCCGGGTACAGAGAGCTGTCCGTGCCCTTGTGGCCGGACGGCTTGATCAGAAACTTCTGCGAGTCGGCGTTCTTGCAGTCCAGCAGTCGTGCGTCCGTGCTCTTGGTGAACGCGCTCAGGTCGAGGCACTTGCCCGTGGTGACGCTCTTCAAGGGCGAGGTGGCACGGACGTCGCCCTTCCACGACTGCCCCGCGGACTTGTAGCAGTCCGATATCTGGATCTTCGTGCCGTTCGCCGACGCGTTTCCGGCCACGTCCAGACACTTCAGCGAGCCGACATTACGGAGGTGGAGGTCGTCCTCCTTGCCCTCCAGCGTCCACTGCTGGGACGCGCCGCCGTTACAGGTGAAGATCTGGACGGGTGTGCCGTTGGTCTTGCCACTCCCCTGGACATCCAGGCAGTTGCCCTTCGCACCCGGCACCTCGATCGTCACATAGCTGTCGCCGATCCAGCCCAGCCCGCCCGCGGACCAGTAGTCCTGCCAGCGGGTGGAATAGTCAGCGAGCCATGACTGGCCGAGAACCTGGCCCAGCGCGAACGTGCCGTCCCGCAACGCGTTCGTGGCGCTGAGACCGGCGGTGAGGATCTGCTGCCGCTGCGTGGCCTGCGCGGCGATCTCCTGCTGCCACTCGGCGGAGGCCTGCGCCACCTCCTTGCCGAGAACCCGGTTCGGGTCGATCGGGGCGTGCCACGCACACGACGCGAAGCGGGCCTTCAGATCCTCGACCGCGATACGGAATTCCGGGGTGCCCGGGGCCGGGGCGGTGCGGGGGAATCCACCGGAGGCCAGGAAGATCCGGGCGTCATCGGCGAACACCCGGGGAACGAACAGCACATTGGGTTCGATCTTCCCCGAGTTCTTCTTCCACAGCTTCCACGCCTGCTGCTCCTCCGGTGTCCCCCCGGCGGTGTACAGCGGGTCGCCTATCGCGAGCGCGGCGGCCTTGGTCTTGTCGTCGGCCGTGGGCGACGGATCGTAAAACGGGGAGAACAGGTCGATCGAGCTGCTGTACGACTGCCAGACCCACTGCTGCAGCCCGGTCCGCTCGTAGACCTCGAACTCATCGTCGGGTTCGCCAGGGTAAGAACTCAAGCCGCTGACGGCGTTGGTGAGCGCGAACTCCTGGGCGAACATCTTGTCGTCCCACTGCTTGACGCCGGCACTGTCCGCGCTGAAGGCCTGGTGCAGTGGGGTGGTCGCGTCGGAGAGATCCCGGCTGAGCTTCTGATGGAGCTGATCGGCAGGCAGCCCGACGGCGTTCTGCGCGAGGGCGAACAGGTTGGGCCCGCCCTTGCGCAGGCCGTAGGCAGCCACGCACTGGTCGTCGCGCAGTTGCTCGGCTGCTTTGGAGTCGAAGCCGTCGTACGAGTCGGCCGTCGCGGCGACAGGCTGTGCGGCGTCCCGACCGAGCAGGCCGGGCTGGACGGCCAGGCCGCCGAGGACGGCCAGGGCGGCTACGGACGTGACAGCGGAGGTGAAAGTGGCAGAGGTTCGTGATCTGGGCTCGAACAGCCCCGGTCTGAAGCGCAAAAGCAAATCCTTCGCAGAAAGCGAGTGAGAGCAGGCAGGGAGGCGACTGAGCGGAGAGCGGACAGGCAGCGGTGGCCGCCCGAAGAGGCGGTGAGCCGCGCGTGGGTCAGCCCGCCGCCCCAGCGCGGGAAGAGGGACCGCAGACAGCAGCGGTCGGGCAGACGTTCAAAACGAGCCGGCATCGCGGCATGACGAACCAATCCCCCGTGGCGGCACAGTCCCCCCGGCCGCCGAATGACGTGAGCGCAACATGGGAGGGGTGGTCAAGGCCCCTGCCGTCGGCGCGGCGCTCACCATAGCCACAGGCGGACAGGGCATGACAAGACTCGTCTTCGGCGCCCGGACCGTGGAACGGGAAATCACTTGCTCTGCGATTCGCTGCACAGCACGAGCAAACGCCGTGCTCAGAGCGGGAGTTACATGTGCGGGAGAGGTAAAGAAAGCGTGCGTACAGAGTTCAATCTCGGCCATGAATTGACCAAAAGTCACTCACTTGCGGCCGCCGCTCAACTCTCCTTCTCGTACGTAAGTTCACCGCCCCCGCCCGCTGTCACTCGCCTCAGCGTGCCGTTCTTGCGCAGGGTGAGGGTCGAGGCGGCGCCCGGGGTGCAGGAGGAGGCCGGTTCGCCGGAGGTGACCTGGGACGGGCCGAGGTTCAGCAGGGTGTCGCCGGTGGGGCGTTCGGTCAGGGCGGCGGCGAAGACGCAGTGGTAGGTGCCCGTCTCCGTGCGGCCGTCGGCGACCAGGGTCAGTACTCTGTCGCCCAACTCGCCCTGGGTGATGGTCAGTCGGCGGGTGTTGTGGCCCGTGGAGTTGTCGATCGAGGCGGTCCAGGTGCCGAGGAGGCCGGACGGGACGACACCGCTCGGCGGGGACAACGACCGGCCGGACGACGTCGGTGTGGGCGTCGGGGACACGGGCGGGGTGCCGTCGTCGCCGTTCAGCAGGGCGGCGATGGACGCGCCGGCCCCGAGGGTGACGACCAGCGCGGCGACGCCGAGCCCGACCGACAGCCGGGATCTCCGCCCGGCCGGCTGCGCACGCCCTGTCGCGTAGGGCAGCGGCGCCTCGCTGGGCGTCCTGCTCCACGCGACCGGCATGACCGGCTCTTCGAGCGCCGGGTCCCCGGGCCAGACAGGGGGCCGTTGGCTCGCGCCCGGGGCGGTGGCGAAGGGCTGCGGGTGGGGCCGCTGGTGGGCGGGGAAGGTGAGCGGTTCGTCGGGCGGCGTGTGCTCGGGCTCGATGTCCCCCGCCCTGGCCTCCCGCTCATCGGAATCCCGCGCCTTGGCCCCCCGCCCACTGGCTTCCCGCTCCCTGGCCTCCCTCTCCCCGGCAGCCTCGCTCCGCTCGACGCCGCCCCCCGCCTCCGCCCCCGGCCTCTCCTCCACCTCTGTCTCCACGTCGAGCAACCGCACCGCGTGCCGCCCGAGTTGGGCGACCAGCGCGGCCGGCAGCCAGGTGTCCCCCGCGTGGCCGTCTGCGACGAGGTCCGCCGGCACCCCCGTACGTTCCAGGATCTGTTCCGGGGTGGGGCGGTCGGCCGGGTTCTTGCGGAGGCAGTCGCGGACGAGGTCGGCGACGCCCTCCGGGACACCCGTCAGGTCGGGTTCCTCCTGGGCTATGCGGAACATCATCGCGTGGGCACCGCTGCCGACCGCGCCGAAGGGCAGGGCGCCCGTGGCGGCGTACGCGAGCACGGTGCCGAGGCAGAAGACGTCGGCCGCGGGCGTGACCCGGTCGCCCCGCACCTGTTCCGGCGCCATGAAGCCCGGTGAGCCGACGAGCGCGCCGGTGCGGGTGAGGCCGCCGTCGGCGACGGTCTCCAGGGCGCGGGCGATACCGAAGTCGATGACGCGGGGCCCGTCGATGGTGACCAGGACGTTGGACGGCTTGAGGTCGCGGTGGACGATCCCGGCGGCGTGGATGTCGCGGAGGGCGTGCGCGAGCCCGGCGGCGAGAACGCGTACCGACCGCTCGGGCAGTGGCCCGTGGTCCCGCCCGACGACCTGCTTCAGGCTCGGCCCGGCGACGTACCCGGTGGCGACCCACGGCACGGCGGCCTCGGTGTCGGCGTCGAGCACGGGCGCCGTCCAGTGCCCTCCGACGCGACGCGCGGCGGCGACCTCCTGCCGGAACCTGTCCCGGAACTCGTCCTGCTCGGCCAGTTCGCGCCGGACCAGCTTGACGGCGACCGTGCGCCCCCGCTCGGAGCGCGCGACATACACATGCCCCATCCCGCCCGCACCGAGCCGCGCGACCAGCCGGTACGCCCCGATCCGCACCGGATCGCCGTCCCCGAGCTTCCGCATGCCGCGCCTCCTCCCCGTAACGCCCCGTACCCGCCCTGCAAGAACCCGGACGACCCGTACACCCCGTAAGCCCGTCCGCGCGGATGCCGCCGCGACAGGCCGAGGATAGTGCGGAGCGGTGATCGTGCGGCAAGCGCTTGTGCGCGGCTTCGTCGGTGGCCGGGGTTTTCGTCGGTGGCCGGCGGTTTGGGCCAGGTCGACAACCTGTCGCGTCAGCCGCCATTCCCCAGACAGGTCGCCGATACCGCGCCCTCACCCCGGACACCTACGCTCCCCGCATGACCCCTCAGCCCAGCCCCCAGTCCGGCGCGGCCGTCAAGGCCGCCGACCGTGCGCACGTGTTCCACTCCTGGTCCGCGCAGGAGCTCATCGACCCGCTCGCCGTCGCCGGTGCCGAAGGGGCGTACTTCTGGGACTACGACGGCAGGCGGTACCTGGACTTCACCAGTGGGCTGGTCTTCACGAACATCGGCTACCAGCACCCGAAGGTCGTCGCGGCCATTCAGGAGCAGGCCGGGCGGATGACGACGTTCGCGCCCGCCTTCGCCGTCGAGGCGCGGTCCGAGGCGGCCCGGCTGATCGCCCAGCGGACCCCGGGCGATCTCGACAAGATCTTCTTCACCAACGGTGGCGCCGACGCCGTCGAGCACGCCATCCGCATGGCCCGGCTGCACACCGGGCGGCCCAAGGTGCTGTCCGCCTACCGCTCCTACCACGGCGGCACCCAGCAGGCCGTGAACCTCACCGGCGACCCCCGCCGCTGGCCCTCCGACAACGGCACCGCCGGTGTCGTCCACTTCTGGGCCCCCTATCTCTACCGCTCGAAGTTCTACGCGGAGACCGAGGAGCAGGAGTGCGCGCGGGCGCTCCAGCACCTTGAGGACACCATCGTCTTCGAGGGGTCCGCCACCATCGCGGCGATCATCCTGGAGACCATCCCCGGCACCGCCGGCATCATGATCCCGCCGCCCGGCTATCTCGCCGGGGTGCGCGCGCTCTGCGACCAGTACGGGATCGTCTTCGTCCTGGACGAGGTCATGGCCGGGTTCGGGCGGACCGGTGAGTGGTTCGCCGCCGACCTGTTCGACGTCGTACCCGACCTGATGACCTTCGCCAAGGGCGTCAACAGCGGCTATGTGCCCCTCGGCGGTGTGGCGATCTCCGGTGCCGTCGCCGAGACGTTCGCCACTCGCCCCTACCCCGGCGGGCTCACCTACTCCGGGCACCCCCTCGCCTGCGCCGCCGCCGTCGCCACGCTCACGGTCATGGCGGACGAGGACATCGTCGGGCAGGCCGCCCGCACCGGCGAGAACATCCTCGGCCCGGGCCTCCGGGAGCTGGCCGCACGGCACCCGAGCGTCGGCGAGGTACGCGGCACCGGTGTCTTCTGGGCCCTGGACCTCGTACGGAACAAGGAGACCCGGGAGCCGCTGGTCCCGTACAACGCCGCCGGGGAGGCCAACGCGCCCATGGCCGCGTTCGGCGCCGCCGCGAAGGCGAACGGACTGTGGCCGTTCGTCAACATGAACCGCACCCATGTCGTGCCGCCCTGCAACGTGACCGAGGCCGAGGCCAAGGAGGGGCTCGCGGCACTGGACGCCGCGCTGTCGGTCGCCGACGAGTACACCGCGTAGGGCGGAGCACGCGGAACATGAACAAGTAGGAACGTGAACAAGCAAGGAGTGGGGCCGGAGGGGAACGTACGGGGGTGAAACGGGGTGAACGGGCGCCCTCGTACGTCGGCATGTGGGTAAGCGCACGGGAAAGTCCGTCGGGAAACCGAACGCGTAAGGTGACGTGCTCGTAGACATATGCGAGTAGCCATTCGAACGCGTGAAGGGGGAGGGCCCCGACCATGCCCGCCAGCAGCGGCAACGGTGCCGTGACCCGCAGCACCCTGCGGCAGCAGATCGCGGACGCACTCCGCGACGAGGTGCTGGCCGGCCGTCTCCAGCCGGGTCAGGAGTTCACGGTCAAGGAGATCGCCGAGCAGTACGGCGTCTCCGCGACGCCCGTCCGCGAGGCCCTCGTCGATCTGTCGGCCCAGGGCCTGCTGGAGGCGGACCAGCACCGCGGCTTCCGCGTGCACGAGTACTCGCTCGCCGACTTCCGGGGCATGATCGAGGCCCGCGGTCTGGTCACCGACGGCATGTTCCACGGCCTCGCCAAGGGTCTGGCGAAGGGCCTGGCGACCGGTGCGGCGGGTCGTTCGACGGACGGCCGGGTGAGTGGCTTCGCCGTTGACAGCCCGGGTCCGCGCGGCTTCTTCGTCCGGGTCGGCGACCCCCGTGCCGCCGCCGCCCTCGCGGGTGTCCGCCGCCGGGGGGAGGAGGCGCGGCGCGCCGCCGCCGCCGGGGACCTGAACATCCTCATCGGCTACGACCTGCGCTTCTGGCGCGAGCTCGGCGCCCTGTTCGGCAACCAGTACCTCACCGACTTCCTGCACCGGCTGCGCGTCCAGTCCTGGGTGTGCGCGGTGCAGCACCTGCGCCGACTGAGCGACCTCCGCGGTCACCTGTGGTCCAGGTACACCGAGGTCATCGACGCCCTGACCCTCCGTGACCTCGCCGAGGCGCACCGGATGGTCGACGACTACGACCTGCACTCCCTCGCCCTGATCGAGGGCCTCGCTGTCCTCCCCTCCGACGGAGGCGAGGACAAGGAGAAGGAGAAGGAGACGGGGACGGGGACAGGGGCAGGGACGGAGACGGACGACGGCGTCACGGCACCTGCGGGCAACGGCGGAGGCACCCTCTGATGAGCGCTCCCACCCGTACCACCGGCACCCTCGACCTGACCGTCGTCGTCCCCGCCTACAACGAGGAGGAGCGGCTCGGCCCCACCCTCGCCGCGATCACCGGCCACCTCCAGGAGAACGAGGCCCGCTGGGGCTCCTGGGAGGTGGTGGTCGTCGACGACGGTTCCACCGACGGCACCCGTGATCTCGTCACCGCCCTCGCCGACCCCCGCGTCCAGCTCGTCACCAGCCCCCGCAACCGGGGCAAGGGCCACGCCCTGCGCCTCGGCGTCGCCGCCTCGCGCGGGGCCCGCGTCCTGGTGACCGACGCCGATCTGGCGGCTCCGATAGAGGAGCTGACGGTCCTGGACGAGGCGCTCACCGAGGGGCACGCGGCGGCCATCGGCTCCCGTTCCGTCCCCGGCGCGACCATCGAGCACCACCAGCACCGGGTACGGGAACTCCTCGGCAGAGCCGGCAACCTCCTGATACGCAGGGTCGCCGTCCCCGGCATACGGGACACCCAGTGCGGCTTCAAGCTGTTCGACGGCGACCGTGCCCGTACGGCGTTCGCCGCGTCCCGGCTCAACGGCTGGGGCATCGACGTCGAGGTCCTCCAGCACTTCCGCCGCGCGGACTGGCCGGTCGCCGAGATACCGGTCCGCTGGGCCCACCAGTCCGGCTCGAAGGTACGCCCGCTGGACTACGCCCGGGTCCTCGCCGAACTGACCGCCCTCAAGGCGCGGGCCCTGCGCCCGGCCGACCTCCTCGCGGTCACCCTCTTCCTCCTCATGGCGGTCGCCCTGTACGCGGGCCGCTGGCTCGACCCGGCCCACCGCTACCTCCCCGACTCCCTCCAGGACCAGAACCAGTGGGAGTGGTTCTTCGCGGTCACGGCCGACAACGTCAGCCACTTCACCAACCCCCTCTTCACCGACCTCCAGGGCTTCCCCGACGGTGTGAACCTCATGGCCAACACGGTCATGCTCGGCCTCTCGGTCCCCTTCACCCCGATCACGCTGCTGGCCGGCCCCGCGGTCTCCCTCGCCCTGGTGATGACACTGGGCCTCGCCGCGACAGCGACCGCCTGGTACTGGCTGATCATGAAAAGGGTCGTACGGCAGCGGGGAGCGGCCTTCGCCGGCGCGACCCTGGCGACCTTCGCGCCCCCGATGGTCAGCCACGCCAACGCGCACCCGAACTTCGTCATCCTCTTCATGATGCCGCTGATCATCGACCGCGCCCTGCGCCTGTGCGAGGGCGAGCGGGTCACCCGCAACGGCGTGATCCTGGGCCTGATGGCGGCGTACCAGATCTTCCTCGGCGAGGAACCGCTGCTGCTGGCGGCGATGGGTATGGTGTTGTTCGCCCTCGCCTACGCGGTCCTGCGCCGGGACCTGGCGAAGGCCGCCTGGCGTCCGCTGCTGCGCGGCCTGCTGATCGGGGGCGCGGTCTGTCTCCCGATCGTCGCCTTCCCCCTCTACTGGCAGTTCGCCGGGCCGCAGAGCTACAAGAGCGTCCTGCACGGCGACAACGCCGGCAACAGCCCGCTCGCGCTGCTCTCCTTCGCCGAGCGCTCCCTCGTGGCGGGCGACGCGGACCGGGCCAACGCCCTCTCCCTCAACCCCACCGAGCAGAACGCGTTCTACGGCTGGCCGCTGGTCCTGCTGGCCTTCGCGATCGTCGTACGGCTGTGGGAGCGCACGGCGGTGAAGGCGCTCGCCTTCACGGCTGTCGCCGCGGCCTTCCTGTCCCTGGGCCCCGAGTTCCGTGTCCCGCTGAGCGACACCGTGCTGCCGGGTCCCTGGGCGCTGCTGGCGAAGAAGCCGCTGTTCGAGTCGGTGATCGAGGGCCGGGTCGCGATGATCTGCGCGCCCGCGCTGGGCATGCTCCTGGCCCTCGCGGTGGAACGGCTGGCGGCCACGCGCCGGCTGCCCACGCAGTACTTCGGCACCATGGCCGTCCTCCTCGCCGTGCTGCCGATCGTCCCGGCCCCGCTGAAGACGGTGGAGCGCGCGGACGTGCCCGCGTTCATCGCGGACGGCACATGGAAGTCGTACGTCGGCAAGGGCGAGTCGCTCGTCCCGGTGCCGTTGCCCGATCCCGGCAACGCCGAGGCGCTGCACTGGCAGACGACGGCCGGCCTCGGCTTCAAGTTGCCGGGCGGGTACTTCAACGGGCCCTACGGCGCCGAGCGCGTCGGCATCTACGGCGCCTCGCCCCGCTTCACCTCCAACATGCTGCGGGACGTGCGCTACACGGGCGTCGCGCCGACGATCGGCCCCAACTGGCGTGCGCAGGCCAAGGAGGACTTCGCGTACTGGAAGGCGGGCGTGCTGGTGCTGGCTCCGCAGGGCAACGACGGGTTGCTGCGCGAGACGCTGAAGCAGTTGACGGGAAAGCCGGGTAAGTGGACGGGCGGGGTGTGGGTATGGGACCTGCACGACGGGACGTGAGTCCCGTCCCGCCTGGCTTGACCCGCCCTACCCGACCTACCCGCCCCGCCCTACGTGACCTGTTCCTGCCGGTGTCTGGCCCATCACACAGGGGTCCGACCCACCCATGACCCATTACGCTTCCCTGACTGCTCTGCCCGCGGTGCCTGACCACCGCCTGCGACGATGCGAGGAGTTCTCCTTTGGCCTGTGACCTGTGGCTGGTCCCACTCGTCGACGTGCTGTGTCACACCCCCGACAATCCCTTCGCCGAGGAACTCGCCCTCTACGACAAGGTGCTGGGCGAGGCAGGACTGCCACCGGTGCCGGTGTACGCGTACATGCCCGGGCTGTCCGGCGACGTGGCCCCGATCGCGGGCTTCGACTACGACGCGCTGCACTTCCTGCGCCGCGCCTACCTCCTCCAGGTGTGCGGTCTGCCGGTGACGCCGGTGGGCGAACTGGGCGGTGACTACGAGCAGTTGCTGGAGATGTTCGAGGCGACCGCCCAGCAGTCGCACCTGGTCTGGCACTACGACCACGCGGGCGCGTACGTCCCGGTGGACTTCCCGCACCCGCTCTCCAGCGATGAACTCCTCGCCGGAGGCGGCCCGTTGGGCTCGTCCCAGAGTCTGCTGAGGGAGCTGGAGTTCGTGGCCCCCTCGATCGGCATCGACCCGGCGAACCCCCCGGTGGCCCCGGCCCCGCCGCTGACACCCACGTCGCTGGAGGAGCCGGCGGCACCTCCCCCGTTCGACTCGAGCCCGTTCGCCCGGGAACGGCATGTGTGGCTGGGCCTGAACGCGGCGGCGACACGGAGTCTGGCCCAGGGGTCGATGATCGTCTTCAGCTGAGCGGCGACAGCGACGGCGGGGTGCTCAGCGGATCTGCGCGAGCCCCTTCTGCAGATCGTCGGTGTTCATGACGGGAGTGAACGAGACCCTGGCGCCCAGCTGGCTGAAGAACGGTTCCGCGATGGCCGGGATCTGGGAGGAGTCCTCCAGATCGATGAACAGCCAGCAGGTCCGGCACCCGTCCTCGGGGCCGAAGTACGCCGCCTCCGGCTTGAGGTGGTCCAGGGTCTCCTTCAGCATCTTCGGCATCTCGCCACTGTGTATGCCCTCGTTGCCCTTGTCCGTGTCGAACTGCGCCTTGAACAGAACGCGCATGGCACTCACCTTCTCCTGATCGACGCGCGCCGCACGCCGGATACGCGCTCGCGCCACCTCAGGATATGCCCGGTATGTCCGCTTGGCGTGCGCACATTCGGCCCACTCGAAATGCGCACTCGGTGACCATACGAACACGATGCGTGCATGAACCAGCACATACGCATCCTGGTGCCCCGGACCGTCTCGGCGGCGGGGCCGGTGACGACGTCATGAACGCGAACCGCATCCGCACCCTCCTCGGCGCAGGGCTCACCCTCGCGGTGGCCCTGACCCTCACCGCCGGGCCCTCCCCCGCCGCCGCCGCGAGCTGGCCGACCGCGAAGCGCGTCCAGAAGGTGACGGCGACCATCAAGGTCCCCGCCGGCACCAGGGACTTCGACTTCACCCGCCTCGTCGGCAGCGGCGCCCTCGGCGGCGGTGACCAGGCCGAGAACCAGCCGCCCATCCTGGAACTCGCCGACGGCGCCACGATCTCCAACGTGATCATCGGCACCCCGGCCGCCGACGGCATCCACTGCCGGGGCACCTGCACCATCAAGAACGTGTGGTGGGAGGACGTCGGCGAGGACGCGGGCACCTTCAAGGGCACGCGCGCCAACCAGACGATGACGATCGACGGCGGAGGTGCCCGCAAGGCCGCCGACAAGGTCTTCCAGCACAACGGCCCCGGCACGTTCGTCATCAAGAACTTCGAGGTCGAGAACTTCGGCAAGCTCTACCGCTCGTGCGGCAACTGCAAGACCCAGTTCCAGCGTCACGTGGTCCTCGACAACGTCACGGTGAAGGCTCCCGGCCTCGATGTCGTCGGCATCAACGCCACACCGTACGGCGACACGGCCAAGCTGACGCGCGTCACCATCGTCGGCGACGCGGCCCGCAAGATCGTGGTCTGCCAGAAGTTCCGCGGAGTGACCTCCGGCGAGCCCGCGAAGACGGGATCAGGACCGGACGGCAGGAACTGCGTCTACCGCACGTCCGACATCACCTACAAGTAACCGGCAGACCGGTCAACGGTAAGGAAGAGACATCGTGGTCACCATCAAACGTCTGTACCGCCTGCCGCTGCTCGTCGGCCTGGCGAGCGCCGCCGTCGCAGCCCCGCTGCTGCTCGCCCCGGGCGCCGCGGCCGACGCCCACTCCAGCGCCGCCGCCAGGCCGTCGGACATCTGCACCGCCTTCAACACGGTGAAGGTCTCGCCGTACTACCTCAACAACAACGTCTGGGGTGCGAAGGGCGCGACGGGCCAGGAGTGCACCTGGCTCAACTCGTACAAGAGCGGCAAGATCAACTGGGAGACGTCCTTCGACTGGAAGGGCGGCGACCCGCACGGCGTCAAGGCGTACGCCAGCGCCGTACTGGGCTGGCACTGGGGCTGGAAGGACACCACCACCAAGCTCCCGGTCCGGCTCAACAGCGGCCGCAAGGTGACGTCTTCCTGGAACTTCAACATCACCCAGACGACGCCGACGGTCATGAACGTCTCGTACGACCTCTGGTTCCACCAGAAGTCCAACCCGGACTGGCAGGACCAGCCGCACGACGAAATGATGGTCTGGCTCAACCGCCAGAACGGCGCGGGCCCCCTCGGCACGAAGCGCGAGACGCTGACCGTGGGCGGCGTCGCCTGGGACCTCTACGTCGGCAAGATCGTCAACACGAACAGCAGTTGGAACGTCTTCTCGTTCGTCCGCAAGACCAACACCAACTCGCAGACGACCGACCTGACGGCCCTGACGAACGCGCTGGTCCAGCGCAAGCTCATGGCCAACACCAACTACCTGAGCAGCGTTGAGGCAGGCACTGAAGTCTTCAGCGGCAAGGGCAAGTTGAGCACGTCGTCGTACTCGGTGACCGTGGGCTGACACCCACTCCGCCACCGGCCCAGGGCCCGCGTCCCGTTGGGGGTGCGGGCCCTGGGGCTGCGGTTCTACTCGACGACGCGGATCGTACGGATGCCTGTGCCCCGGTAGCGGGTGGGCACCCGGGTCAGCACGGGCCGGCCGCGAGGCCACTCCACGGTGGGCAGGGCGAGGTGCAGCACATGCGCCCCGCTCCAGTCCACCTCCCCCTTGTCGCCTTCGACGTCGGGGCCGCCCGCGACGCGCAGGCGCTTGCCCACGGCGGTCGCCGCCGCGAAGTCGAGCCCTTCGATGGTGACTGACGGCAGCGCGCCCACATGCTCGGCGACCCCCGCCCGTTCGAACTCGGCGGCGGCCAGGCTGAGAGCCGGGACATAGACCTTCAGCGCCGGGTCCTTCTCGGCCTCGACGACCAGCCGCGAGGCCATGCTGTTGCCCGCGCCGAGCGCGAGCGCGGCGGTGTCGTCGAAAATGACGGCACGCGGCAGCGGGTAGGACTTCTCCTCGCTCACTGGACCTCCCCGATGCGCCCGGACTCAAGGTCGGCCCACAGCTTCTCGCCGGCCTTCTCGTCCTCTTCGGTGTAGGGCCTGCCGAGGAAGTGCTCCTCGACATACGCCCTGGTCTCCTCGTACCGCTTGCGCAGTTCTTCCTTGGTGGGAGTGGCCCCTGCCAGCCCCGCCACGAGGTCCCGCATGCTGATCCCGCGCTCCCGCGCCAGCTCCTGAAGACGGTCCCGGACGGCGGGGTCGACCTTGATCGTGGTGTCAGCCATGAGCACAGTATACCGACGGTATACCGTCTCTGGGCGTTCGAGTGTGACGGTCATGGATACTCCATTTCTCCTGAAGGACCTGGCGCGCGAACGCACGCCAGGAGTCTGTGCGCCTACACGGGCGCGGGACGCCCCTGCATCAGGGCGCGGGCCAGTGCGCCACCACGTCGTGCGGCCTCGCGATAACCGCCGGAGGCACCTGGCTT
Organism: Streptomyces sp. AK08-02; assembly: GCF_033795085.1. NCBI lineage: Bacteria > Bacillati > Actinomycetota > Actinomycetes > Kitasatosporales > Streptomycetaceae > Streptomyces > Streptomyces sp. AK08-02. The sequence continues at coordinate 8,911 of NZ_JARAZV010000011.1, read as the reverse complement.
GCGGATCTCAACGGTCGTGACAGGTACGGCCGTTGACCCGACCGCCTCACCGGCAGGGGCAGCGGCAACTGGAGCGCCCGGCGCGGCCGGGCACTTGCGGCGCAGCCGGTTCTCGACGAGGGCCCGGGGCGAGTGCAGCGGCGAGGGCAGCCCCTGCGTCAGGGCCGCGCGCACCTGGGCGCTGCTCGCCCCCGCAGCCCACCACTCCTCGACCAGCGGCGCCAGCCTCAACGCCTCGGCGGCCCCGAAGGCGAGCCGGGGCTCGGTACGGCTGAGCGAGCCGAGCAACCGCGCGGCGAGCGCGGTGCGTTCGCCGGGCGGCGCCTCGGGCGCGGCCTCGCCCGACGGCACGTCGCCTGACGGCACGTCGGCCGACGGCGGGGAGGGAGGTTCTTCTTCCCTGGTCTTTTCTCCCGAAGGGAGGCCGCCCGAAGCCCCGGATCACGACTCACCGGAGGCCCGATTCCGAACTTCTTCGGATTCACCCGCAGGCGGCTCGTCCTCGTACGGAGTGTCGAATACCTCGTACACGGTGGAGAAGTGCCCGGACTCCTCGTCCTTGCGCACCACCCGCCGCAGATACCGGGATTTCTCCAGCTCATGCAGGGCGGCGGCGATCCGGGCCCGCCCTTCCTTGCGCTGCTCGGCAAGGGTTCGGATGGTGGCGCGGGCGCCGTTCGGGAGGCTCAGGAGGTACGTCAGTACGCCTACCGCGCACCAGGAGAGACTCCGGTCGCGGAGAAGAGCGTTCGAGAAGACAGAAAACGCGCGCGTGGGCGTCGTACGATGAATTCGCACTGGGAGCTCCAGTTTTGTGCTTGGAGCTGGCGCTCCGGTGACAAGCCCCCGGGTGCTGGTAACACCGCGGGGGCAATCTGTTGCCGTGACTCTAAGGGCACACAGAGCGACGAAAGCAAGCTGAACAGGCTTTTCCCGGGCGGAAGTTCGCGTTCTTCACTCTTCGGGGTGAAGTGCGGCCTTCAAAAGCAACGCGTGTACGAAGTGATCTCGCCCCGTCGGCCGATAACGCCAAGTCAGCGGCCAGGTCTGGCCGTTGAGCGCCGGTACGGGGATGAAGGCGATGCGGCCCGGACCGGACGCGAGACGGGTGACGCCGGGCGGCCAGACCCGATGCGAAGTCGCCCCGACGGGCACGAGGAAGTAGACGGCCCGATTCCCGTTCGCCCCCTCCACGACCGGCCCCGGCGCCCCGCCGGTCATCCTCGCCAGCCGGTCCGCCGCCGCTCTGCCCTCGTCACCGTCCACCCGCACCGCGTCGAACTGGACGCCGGCCTTGCGGAGTTGGATGCCGGTGGATGGGATCCAGTCCGGGAGGTCGGGGAGATCGGGGATCTGAGCGACCTCAGGGGCGAGTGGGGGTTGGAACTGCTGACGCTGGAGTTCGCTCAAGTGCGTTCTGGTGAGCGGGAGTGAGTGTTGCTGGGCCGTGTTGTGTCGTGCGTCGCGGCCGTGGGGTCGTTCCTGGCGGGAACTGGTGTTCTCCTGTCGAATGCGTGACCTTCATGGGTGACGCTCGTTTCTCATGGCGACAGGTTTTCGGGTGGGGCAGGGGATGGGGTGACAGGGGTGGGTGAGCTGCGGACTGTCGCTGCGCCGTTCGTCGCGTCCGGCCCGTCCGGTGTGGCCGTCCGTACCCGCCTCAAGGACCTGATGCCGGATGATGAGATGGTGTTGCGTCTGGTGGGCGGGCATCTGGGGTCGCTGGCGTCGAGGGATCTCAGGGCGCGTTGCCGGGACGCGCTGGAGCACTCCGCCGAAACGTGGGCGGTGCGTAAGCGGGAGCTGACACCGTTGTCGTCGTCGCGGTGGGCGGGATCGATCACCAAGGCCACGCATGATCAGTGGGCGCTGGCCCGGCGTGGCCAGTCGGCGCACATCCACCATCTGGAAGCGGGCATCCGCACCGTCGAGGACCGTCTGTCCCAGCCGCTCGGGCAGAAGGGGACCAAGGGCAAGCCCGGGGGTTACCGGTCTCGGCGGGAGTGGCATGCCAAGTCGCGGCGCCTGCGGGTGCTTGAGGACCGGCTGGCGGTCGCGCGGGCGGATCGTGAGGCCGGTCTCGTGCACGTGGTGCGGGGCGGCAAGCGGCTGGCGCGTACTCGGCAGCATCTGGAGGCGGCCGGGCTGACGGAGTCGGTGTGGCGGGGGCGGTGGGAGGCGGAACGCTGGTTCTGCCAGGCGGACGGGGAGTCCGGCAAGCGGTACGGCAACGAGACGATCCGGATCAGCCCGGACGGTGAGGTGAGCATCAGGCTCCCCGCCCCGCTGGCGTATCTGGCGAACGCGCCGCACGGCCGGTACGTCCTGGCCTGCACGGTGCGGTTCGCGCACCGGGGCGGCGAGTGGGCGGACCGCGTCGAAGCTAATCGGGCGGTCGCCTACCGCATCCACCTGGATGCCGGCCGGGACCGCTGGTATCTGACAGCGGCCTGGCAGATTCCGGTCGCACAGACCGTCCCGATCGAGACGGCGCTCGCCCACGGGGTGATCGGCGTCGACATGAACGCCGACCACCTCGCCGCCTGGCACCTCGACACCCACGGCAACCCCACCGGCAGCCCACGCCGCTTCCCCTACGACCTCACCGGTACCGCCAAGCACCGCGACGCCCAGGTCCGCCACGCCCTCACCCGCCTCCTGCACTGGGCCAGAACCTGCGGGGTGAAGGCGATCGCGGTTGAGGACCTGGACTTCACGGCGGAGAAGACGCGGGAGAAACACGGCCGCAGGAAGCGCTTTAGGCAGCTGATCTCCGGCATGCCCACCGGCAGGCTCCGCGCCCGACTGGCGTCGATGGCCGACCAGACGGGTATCGCGGTCATCGCCGTCGACCCGGCCTACACCAGCCGCTGGGGTGCCCAGCACTGGCAGAAACCCCTCACCACCACAACCCGTAAGACCACTCGCCATGATGCTGCCGCCGTGGCGATCGGAAGGCGCGCCCAGCAACACCCGATCCGGCGACGGACGGCACCGCCCCCACCACACCGGAGTGATGTGGTGGGGCATCGGACCGTCCAGGCCGATCGACGTGTTCCTGGGCGTGAGGAACCCCGCCCTCGCATTCCCGGACCACGGACACGATCCGTCGGCGCCGGACGCGGAGCGAACGCGGGCAACCAGAACGCCCAACACCGTCCGGGGCGTTCGGCCGAGCATGAGACCTGGCAACAGGACTCACTCCCGCTCAGCCCCTAGAAACGGTTCGTCGAGGTTTACCTCGTCACTTTCCGTATTCATGGAGACAGTTTGAGCAGCTGGGTCTAGCTTTCTCCATAACTCTGTGTCGATGGTGCGTAGCTGTCGGAATTCGGCGTGGGCCGGTGGTGACCAGTTGAGTTCGGTTGAGTTCGGGAGTGACCGGATGGCGAGTTCGGACAACAAGTTGGAAGCGGGCGGCACGGCACGTATGGTCGCCGCCCTGGCAAAGGCCCTGCGCGAGCAACAGGGATACACCCAGGAGGAGTTGGGCAATCTCATCGGCTACACGGCATCGGCGATCAGCGCGATGGAGACGTGCGCGCAGCCCGCCAGCGACAAGATGCTCGTCAAGCTGGAGGAGGTGTTGGGGGGTGGGCTGGGGGTCTTTGAGAAGGCGCGGAAGTGGATGCTGCTGGAGAAGTACCCGGCCCGGTTTCGGGGGTTTGCGGGGCTGGAGCGCGGCGCGGTCACCATCTCCTCGTACGAGACCTTCGTCATCGACGGGATCTTCCAGACCGAGGCGTACGCTCATGCGCTCATCCGAGGCGGCTTTCCGGCAGTCTCCGACCAGAAGCGCGAGGAACTCGTCGAGGCGCGGCTCGCCCGCCGGGCGCTCTTCGAGCGCGAGCCCGCACCGCTGATCGAGCTGATCCTCGAAGAGACCGTGCTGCGACGGCCGTTCGGCGACTGGGACGTCATGCGCGGGCAACTGCTCTCGCTCGCCGCGGACGCCCAGAGGGAGAATGTCTGTCTGCAAGTACTGCCGCTGGACCGCGGGTTGCGCGGATCGCACGCCGGTGCCCGCGGTTCCATGAAACTCCTCGTCACCGAGGACCACGACCACGTCGTCTACATGGAGATCGAGGACCAGAGCATCCTGGTCAGCGAACCCCCCGAGGTGGCCCAACTCGCGCACCGCTATGCGAAGATCCGATCACCGGCTCTGAGCCCTGACGACTCACTCAGCCTCATCGAACGGTTGGCAGGAGAGGAACCATGAGCGACGCCGGTGCACTGCGATGGTTCAAGTCCAGCTACAGCGACGACGGCGGCGGTAACTGCGTCGAAGTCGCCTACGCCTGGCGCAAGTCGACGTACAGCGACGGCGGCGGCAACTGCGTGGAGATCGCCCCCTGCCCCCACACCCCCACCGCCGCGATACACATCCGCGACTCCAAAAACCCCGGCGGCCCAAACCTCACCGTCGCCGGTGAGGCCTGGGCCGCGTTCCTCTTCTACAGGTAGTACCAGTCCACGGCCACGTCCTGGCCGCCGAGGCCGGTCGCGATGATGGAGACGTTGATGACGGGGTTGCCCTTGGCCTTGCCGCCCACGTACCAGCACTTGATGAACTGGAAGCCGCGCTTGGGCGGGCAGCTCTGGTCGGAGCGGTAACCGACCTTACGGCCGTCTATGGTCAGGGTGTCGGCAGCGAGGAGATGCACGCCGTCCCAGTACGAGTCGGATCCCGCGCCGTCGCAGGCGGTGAGCTTGCTGCCGGTCGAGGCGTCGCCCGTCGAGCCCGCGGCCTGCTGAGTGCCGTTGTACCAATGGGTGGAGGCGCAGTTGGCCAGCCGCTTCACCTGCGTCGCGCGCCAGCTGAAGTCGCCGCTGTACTTCAGCGTGTCCGCCAGGGCTGTTCCGGCGGTGATGCCGAGCGCGAGCGTCATGGCGGTCAGCACCATGCCGATGCGGGCCGCGATCCTTGCTCGACGTGAGTGCTTGGGGGGCGTAGGCGTCATTGTCCTGTCTTTCGCTCTGGGGGGAGAACTGATGACTGGACGTGAGAATGGCTGGCCCGTAGATCGTCGCCGTGACGTGATCATTCCTCGGCCGTAACGAACTCTCTCCTCTCCCGGCGATCTTGATGTGAGCGTCCTTTGCCCGGGTCTTTACCGACCCGCTGACGGCCGTGGCAACCCCTTTGCCCGCCCCGCTGTCCGGCCACTTAGCCTGCTCCGAGGAATTCGATTTCTCCCCGGCCTGAGCGCCGGGACTGCCTCGGAGGTAGCCGATGAACAACATACGGTGCACCCAGTGTGGTGCCGTGGGGCTGCAGCCGGGCTTCGTCGAGGACTCCGGGCAACGCGCTCGCGGGTTCGCCCGGTGGATCGAAGGCGCCCTTGAGCGAGGCCCGCTGGGCGGTGCCAAGAGGATGGGGCGGCCTCGCTGGCAGATCGACGCCTTCCGTTGCCCCAACTGCGCACATCTGGAACTGTTCGCCGCTCAGCGCGACTAAGAGGTCGTCTGCGCCCGCGTGCTCAAATCATGAGGTGCCGGTCTGCAACCCCGCGATGAGTCCGTCGAGTATCCGCAACTGGCGGGAGGGTGTGGTCAGGCGAGCCGCGAAGATCGCGTTGATCTGGAGTCCCATCAGCGTGGCCATCGCAAGGTCCAAGAACGCATCGAGATCGCAGGATGGGTTGATCTCTCCCGCTTCAGCCGCAGTGTTCAGATACGAGAGCATCTGATCGCGCCAGCGCGATATCGCCTGGTCGTAGACGCCGATCAGTTCCTGATCGGCTACCGCGTAGTTCCAGAAGCCGATGACCACGCGGGCCTCATTGAGACGCTCGTCATCCAGGGGCATGATCTCGACGCAGAACTTGCGGAACGCGTTCAGGCCGTCGGCGCCGGCGATGGTGCGGGCGGCCCGCTGCTCGGTGGCTGCATTGGCGCGCTCCAGCGCGGCCCGCAGAATGGCTGCTTTGGTGGGAAAGTATCGTGCGAGCGCACCGTTGGTGAATCCAGCTTCGGCGGCGAGATCCCGCATGTTCAACGCCGCGAATCCTCGCCGCGCGACAAGGCGCCATACGGCTTCGATGATCTCTTCACGCCGCGCGTCGTGGTCCACGATCTTGGGCATGGTGACACCTTACCAACGGGTAGACGCCTGAATGCTGAGGACTGTGGTCGCACTCACGGGCCTCACGGCGGAGGAGTCCGAGGGGTCGCGTGACCCGCAGACCCAACCCGTTCCCGGTGGCCGTGAGAGGTGTCCCCATGGCGCCCTCTTCCCAGCGACCCCATGAGGGATTACATTGGAGCTATTAATCTACAACTGTAGACGACAGGCTCTGGTGCGGCACCAGTCGGTACGCGGCATCGAGGCCCTCTGAATCCGGTAGCGGCCGGCTCGCCCCGGGCACCTGATCGCCCCCAGCGCTCAGGTAGGCGCTCAGCCCTCGTCATGACCAACACCACCTCCTAGGACAGAGCATGCCTGATCTTGAGCCAGATGAATTCCGCCGCCAGGGCCACCAGTTGGTCGACTGGGTCGCCCAATACCGCACCTCGCTCCCTTCCCTGCACGTGCGGCCGAAGGTCTCACCGGGCTCCGTGAAGGCGCGGCTTCCTCGTGAACTGCCTGAGCAGCCGTCCCAGGCGCTGGGCGATGATCTCATCGCCTTGCTCAATGACGTGGTCGTCCCCTCGTCGCTGCACTGGCAGCACCCGGGCTTCTTCGGCTACTTCCCAGCGAACGCGTCCCTGCTGTCGCTCCTCGGTGACATCGCATCGGGCGGGATCGGAGCGCAGGGAATGCTCTGGTCGACATCGCCGGCGGGGACGGAGATCGAGCAGGTCCTGCTCGACGGCCTGGCGGATGCCCTGGGGCTTGGTCGCGAGTTCACTTTCGCCGGCGGCGGAGGCGGTTCGCTGCAGGATTCGGCTTCGTCGGCGTCGTTGGCTGCCCTGCTGGCTGCGCTGCAGCGCAGCAACCCGGACTGGCGCGAACACGGCGTGGACGGCACCGAGACGGTGTACGTCACTGCCGAGACCCACTCGTCACTGGCCAAGGCCGTGCGTGTGGCCGGGCTAGGTGCGCGAGCATTGCGGATCGTCCCCTTTACCCAGGGCACGCTGTCCATGTCGGCGGATGCCCTGGCAGACATGCTGGCCAAGGACGTGGCCACAGGAAAGAGGCCGGTCATGGTCTGTCCGACCGTGGGAACAACCGGCACGGGTGCCATCGACCCCGTGAGAGACGTCGCGCTGGCAGCGCGTGCGTACGAGGCGTGGGTGCACGTCGACGCCGCGTGGGCAGGAGTCGCGGCGTTGTGTCCCGAGTTCCGCTGGCTCCTGGACGGCGTGAACCTTGTCGACTCGTTCTGCACCGACGCACACAAGTGGTTCTACACCGCCTTCGACGCCTCGTTCATGTGGGTGAGGGATGCCCGAGCGCTGCCCACAGCGCTGTCCATCACGCCGGAGTACCTGCGTAACGCCGCGACCGAATCGGGTGAAGTCACTGACTACCGCGACTGGCAGGTCCCGTTGGGCCGTCGTATGCGTGCGTTGAAGATCTGGTCGGTGGTGCACGGCGCCGGACTGGAAGGCCTGCGCGAAAGCATCCGCGGCCACGTCGCCATGGCCAACTCCTTGGCCGACCGGATTGAGAGCGAGTCGGGCTTCGCCCTGGCCACCCCACCATCACTGGCACTCGTATGCCTGTACCTCGTCGACCGGGAAGGGCGCCCCGACGACGCCGCTACCAAGGCAGCAATGGAGGCGGTCAACACCGAAGGGCGTTCCTTCCTCACGCACACATCGGTCAACGGTCACTTCGCGATTCGCGTCGCCATCGGCGCGACGACGACGCTGCCCGACCACATCGACACCCTGTGGGACTCGCTTCGCAAAGCCGCTCGCCAGAGCGGTGGATGACTACTGACCTTGCCGGATCGGCTTCGGGTGCCGGGGTTGAGGGTCAGGCCGGTATCGGTGAGGCAGCCGTCGATGCGTCCCGGGCGGCGGGTGGATCTCACGGCGCCGCCCGCAAGAGCCGGAAGGCTCGCACCCTGTCAGGGTGCGAGCCCTGTGCCATGGTTCGACTATCCGATCCGGGTCAGCAGGGACGCAGCGACCACACCGGACCCCAGTCCGCGGTTCCGGAGCTGTACGCGGTCGAGGTCCACAGCTGGTTGCCGCTCTGCCCGTAGAACCGGGCAACCGTCCCAGACGTCTGGTTGTTGATCCAGGGGCCGGTGCCGTACCAGTTGGAGACAGTCCACAGGCCGCAGGTGTAGTAGTTGAACACCGTGCCCCGTACTTCCATGCACAGGTACTGGTAGGAACACGTCAGCTGCGCGCCGCGCACAGCCTTGGTCGCGGTGAAACCGTTGTAGTCCATGGTCGTCGCGTTGATCTGACGGCCCTTGGCCGCGACGTCCGCACCCATCACCGAAGCGACGGTGCTGTTCACTTCCGCCAGTCCCCTGCCCTGCGCCGCGGCGGACGTGCTCGTCATGCCCAGCAGTGCGCCCACCATCAGGATGCTCGCGGCGAGTGCCGCACCCAAGCGTTTCATCGGGTTCACTTGGTCTACACCTTCCCCTGTGGCCTGCCCGCCCATGCGGGTCATGACTTGACCGCGTTCAGGAGACCAGGGCGCCCAGCTCGGCGGCCAGACGGTTCACTCGGGTATCCGTTCGTATGATTCCGTATCGGTCAACTTCCCTGATCTCATGGGCAGTTGACATCGACCAGCCGAGCACCGAACCGCCCGTGGCGATGCCTCCCGGATGCACTGCCGCCCCACCCGACACTCCGGCCTCACCCCGCACCACACCACATCCGACCGAAAGCCCCACCCCCGTTATCTTCTTCGCGGTCCTGCAAGAGGGCCGCTGGCCTCCGGGTCCGGCATGACTGTTCCCCCCTGTCGAACGAATGACCTGGGGGGTGGTGT
>NZ_JARAZV010000055.1:0-720 GCF_033795085.1 Streptomyces sp. AK08-02 | reverse complement strand
GGTCCCGCGGGTCCATGCCGCCCTGCAACGACAGGGCGAGGACTGCGGACGGCGCCGCGTCGCCCGACTGATGCGCGACGCCGGGCTGCAGGGCCGCCATCGCAGGCGACGGCGGCTGACGACGATCCCCGACCCGCAGGCCGCCGCCCGGCCTGACCTAGTCGTCCGCAACTTCGCTCCCGACCCGGACGGCCTCGACACCCGCTGGTGCGGTGACATCACCTACGTTGCCACCGGCGAGGGCTGGCTCTATCTGGCCACCGTCATCGACATCGCCTCCCGCCGCGTGGTCGGCTGGTCCACTGCCGACCACCTGCGGACCGAACTGGTCGCCGACGCTCTCCAGTCCGCCTGCCGCGAGCGTCGCCCCGCGCGGCCGGTGATCTTTCACTCGGATCGCGGCTGTCAGTACACCAGTCAGCAATTCGCCACGCTGGCAACGGAGTTCGGCGTCCGCCTGTCCGTCGGCCGCACCGGGCAGTGCTGGGACAACGCGCTCGCCGAGTCCTTCTTCGCCACCATCAAACGGGAGTTGCTCGACACGAGAACCTGGCCCAGCCGGGCCGCCGCCCGCACCGCGATCTTCGACTTCATCGAGGGCTGGTACAACTTGCACCGACTGCACAGCAGCCTCGGCTACCGCAGTCCCGCCGAATACGAGACCGCACACGCAGCCTGACCACCACACCAATGGTGTCCGTCAAAGCGGAACAAGCTCAG
>NZ_JARAZV010000010.1:0-397187 GCF_033795085.1 Streptomyces sp. AK08-02 | reverse complement strand
TCGCCACCCGGGGTCGAGTACGCCGGGGACCAGCTCGCCCAAGACCGTTCGGGGCGCGCGGCTGAACGGACTCACTCTCGCTCAGTCCACAGGAACGGTTGGTGACCCACAGTGCCCCGTCGTGGAACGTCAGGCCGTTGGCGCCGAGAAACCCGGGCGAGGCCAGTTCGGGGGCGGTGGATCAGGCGGGAAGTCCTGGCAGCTGCCGTGCTTCGACCGGGTGCTGGGCACCACGAGCACCGAACTGGACGCACGGAACTGGGCGCACGGCGGACTCAGTCGGTGTCCTTCGGAAGCGGTTCGGCCAGGAGGAAGGCTCGCAGCAGGGCGGTGTAGCGGCCGGGCTGTTCGCCCGAGATGGAGTGGCCGGCTCCCTTGACGGTCACCGACTCGGAGCCCGCGAGGGTGTGTTGGTACTCGGCGGTCACGGCGGGCTTGATGAAGTCGCACTCCCCTCGCATGATCAGGGAGGGGACGCGCAGGGTGCGCAGACGGGGCCGGGGGTCGGGGAGCCGCTCGAAGTCCCTGACGGTCAGCTGGTTGCTGTAGAAGCCCTGAGGGTTGTCGTGCGCCCTGGCCGGCGGAGCGTCCTCGCACGAGGTGCTGTCCTTTCCCTGGAGGGCGACTTCGTGCATCCAGTGGTCGGCCTCGCGGTCGCCGACCAGCGCGTGTGCGGCGCCGGGGTTGATCCGAAGGAGCAGGCTCGCCGCGATGATGCGGGGCTCGCTGTTCATCCGGTCGAGCCGGGCCTTCCGGGCAGGGGAGAGGCGGTGCCAGGGTTCCCCGGCCTCGGAGCCGGGGTACTGACGGCCCCACAGCGCGCCCGGTGAGGTGAAGACCGCCTTGGCGACGTGCTCGCCGTGGGCGGCCAGGTACTGGGCGGTGAGTGATCCGCCCCAGGACTGGCCGACCAGGATGATCCGGTCGGCGCCGAGTGTGCGCCGGATCGCCTCCAGGTCGGCGACCTGGCGGGCGACGGTGTATCCGCTGACGTCCCGCAGCCGGGTGGAGCGGCCGGCGCCGAGCTGGTCGTAGGCGTAGACGTCGAAGCCGTCCGCCGCGAGTTCACGGCCCCCGGTGGGGACGCCCTCGCCGGGAGTGCCGGGACCACCGTGCAGGAAGATCACCGGAGTCGGTCTGGCCCGGCCTGTCGCGGGGGCGTGGACATAGGCGATGCGCGAACCGGTCGGCAGCTCCCAGAACCGCACGCCGGGCGGGGCGGGGGCGGCCGTCGAGGTGGGCATCGGACGCAGGACGGTGACAGCGGCGAGGACGGCGACGGCCACGGTCGGACCGACCGTGAGGAACGTGGACGCCCGCAGGGCCGGGCGGCGGCCGAGACCGAACAGGGCGAACGCCGCCCGGCCCAGCAGTCCGCCGGTGAGGGCGCCGCAGACGAGACCGACGACGACCAGGACCGGCACGCTCACGGTGACGAACGCCGCGGCGAGGAAACCGGCCACCGCCACGGCCGGGTTCAGCGAGAGCGACAGGAACAGCAGGACACCGCCGGCGACCCGGCGGAGAAGTATGCGTGACATGCCTTCGAGGCTAGGAAGCCGACGCGGACGATCCGTCCGGCTCAGGGACGGTTCCGCCGCGCGCGAGGGCCGCCCCTCGGCGGGGTGTCACCCCCACCTCACGGCGGGGTGCCCCACTCACCTCACGGTCCGCTGCCGGGCCGGATCAGCCCCGTCTCGTACGCGGCGATCGTCGCCTGCACCCGGTCGCGTACGCCGAGCTTGCCGAGGAGGACGGAGACGTGGTCCTTCACCGTGGGCGCGCTCACCCCCAGCACCGCCGCGATCTCCGCGTTGGACAGTCCCCGCGCGACCTGCCGCAGCACCTCCGTCTCGCGCGGGGTGAGCAGGCCGAGCCGGGCCGCGTCGAGCGGACCCGGCCCGTCCGTGAACCGGTCGAACAGCCTGCGGGTCACCGCCGGATCGAGCAGCGCGGCACCCCCGTGGACCACCCGTACCGCGTCGATCACCCGCTCCGGCTCGGCGTCCTTGAGCAGAAAACCGGCGGCCCCGGCGCGCAGCCCGGCCAACAGGTCCCGCAGAGCGGTCAGTCCGGCCCGGGCCTCTTCGCGCACGCCCCGCAGGTCCCCGTCCTCCGCCGCGGCGACGACCGCCCGCGCGTGCCTGAGCGCCGTGTCCCGCAGCCCGGTGGCGAACAGCAGACGCTGCGCGGACACCGCCGCGTCGGCGTCCCCGTCGAGCAGGACCCGCCGCCGGGCGTCGGCGGCCCGCAGCCGCTCGTGCCGCCGGGCGGTCCGTCGCCCCCACGACCAGACGGCGAGGGCGGGGAGGGCCAGCACACCGGCCAGTACGGCCCACGCACCCGTACGACTGCCGGTGATGCCGCCGCCGCTCGTCAGCGCGAGCCCGCCCACGGCGGCCACGGCGAGCGGCGCGAACAGGCCCCGGCGCCACGGCAGACGTACTCCCACGCTGTGGACGAGCGTCAGCTCGACCCACCCGTACACCAGGAAGATGTCGCTCACCGGCGGCTGGGTCCAGCCCGTCCGGTCGCAGGCCCACCACAGCAGCAGCGCCGACAGTACGGCAGCGAGCGCGCGGCCGGGCGCCCGTGAGCGCCAGGCCAGCGGCACGGCGTGCAGGCCCGACAGCACGACGGTCACCAGCGCGGGCAGCAGGCCGCCGAAGGGGGCCTCGGCCGTCATGAGGCTCGCGCCGAGCGACAGCGCGATCGCCAGGGCCACCAGCGCGTAGTCGAGCGCGACCGTCCCACGCCACAGGGGCCACCGGCGGAGGGGAGGAACCGTCGCCGCGGGCAGCGAGGCCCGTACGCGCCAGCCCGCTCCCTCACCATGAGGTCCCGCGTGGAACCTCCCGCCCCTCGCGGTGACCACGGCCGCCAGCCCCGCGAGACCGCGCCCGGTCCCAAGGCCCGGCTCGACGGCCGTACCGCCGTCGTCCGTGACGGTGACGGTGAAGAGGCGCTCGCCGCCGCCCTGTTCGGGCTTGTCCTCGTCGTCCGTCGGCTCGATCCGGACGCGCACCGTCGCGCCCTCGGCGTACCGGGCCGCGTTGGTCAACGCCTCCCGGACGACCCGGTACGCCGCTTCCGTACTGGCCGCCGGTGCCGTGTCGACCGTGCGCCGGTAGTCCACCGCGTGCGCGGCGGCCAGCGCGTCGACCTCGGTGAAGCCGGCCGCGGTCGCGTCCAGTCCGGTGAGGCGCTCCAGTTCGCCGACGGCCTCCCGGCCCGCCTCGTCGGCGTGGCGCAGCGCGTCACCGGCCCGTTCCCGGTCGGCGAGCCTGAGCGCGGCACCCGCGGCCACCACGATCCCGGTCAGCCGATGCGCGGCCACGTCGTGCAACTCCGCCGCCAGCCGGTCCCGTTCGGCCAGCGCCGCGAACAGCGGGACCGCCGCCGTGCCGGCCTCGTAGTCCGCCAGTGCGGACCGGCGGGCCGACCGGTGCCGGCGTGAGCGGCCCGTCGCCCAGACGACCGCCACCACCCCACCGGCCGTCAGCGCGGCCCCCGCCACGTAGTGCGGCGGTTCACCGCGTACGGCGGGGATCGCGGTGACGGCCAGCGTGAGCACGACGGCTCCCGCCAGGGAGGTGCCGGCGGTCCTGCGTACGGCCAGCAGATGGACCATGACCAGCGCGCAGACCCCCGCGACGAGGGAGAGGACCCACACCTGCCCCGCGAAGCCGGAAACGCTCCAGCCGGCATCGTTCCATCGGGTCTCCAACAGGTCTCCATCGGGTTTCCAACAGGTCTCCATCGAGTCGCCATCGGTTCTCCCGCACCTCCCGGGCCCGCCGCAGGCCCCGCCAGGGGGAGTTGTGGGACCAGTGTCACCCGGAGGGCCCGAGCGGGCGATCTTGCGTCACCGAGCCGATGTCGTGCCGGGTGCGTCGAGCAGGCCTGCCAGCAGTTGGAGTCGTTCGTCGTCCGGGCCTCCCGGCTCGGCGGTGTAGGTGATGAGCACCGGACCGGGAGCACCCGGCATCGGGTAGGCGTCCCAGTCCAGGGACAACTCGCCGACCAGCGGGTGGTTGACCCGCATCCGGCCGCGGGTGACCTCCTCGACGTCGTGGCGTGCCCACAGTGTCGCGAACTCGTCGCTGCGGACGGCTAGTTCACCCACGAGTTGCACGGCGCGCGGGTTCCCCGGATCAGCGGCCACCTGCGTTCGCAGCATCCCGGTCAGCTCGGCGACGGTCGCCGCCCGGTCCGGGCACGCCTGGTCGGCTTCGGGGTGCAGCAGCAGTACCAGCAGGTTCCGCTCGGCCTGGGGGAGTCGGGTGAACTCGCCCAGCAGGACACCTGCCAGCGGGTTCCATGCCAGGACGTCGAGGAAGCGGCCGACGACCAGCGTGGGCGAGGTCATCGTGCGCAGCAGCCGCAGCGTGGTGGGCGGTACCTCCTCCGGAGCGTGCTGACGCCGGCCGCGGGTGGGCGTGCGTGCCGCGCCGGCGAGGCTGTGCAGATGGCGGGACTCCTCGGCGGAGAAGTTGAGGGCGCGGGCGAGGGCGTCCAGGACCTGGTCGGACGGCCGGACGTCGCGGCCCTGCTCCATACGCTGGTAGTAGTCCGCGCTCACCCCGGCGAGCAGGGCCAGTTCCTCCCGCCGTAGTCCGGCGACGCGTCGCCTCGGGCCGGGTTCCAGGCCGACTTCCTGCGGCAGCACGCGAGTTCGGCGGGTTCGCAGAAAGTCGGCGAGTTCGCGTCGGGGATCGTCACTCATGGCGAGGGGATCGTCGGTCACGGCGTCAGTATGCCGTCGGCGCGGCCCGCCAGGGTGGGTCTGCCGGACCCAGGACAAGGGGAACGACCGTGATACCGAGCGCATGACCCAGTATCGGATCCACCACAGCGGGCCACGGAAGGACAGCGACATGAAGGCCGTTCAGATCACGAGCTACGGTGCGGCGGACGTCCTACGGGTCAATGACGTGGACCGCCCCGCACCCGGTGCGGGCGAGGTGCTGGTCTCGGTCGAGGCGTCCAGCGTGAACGGGCACGATGTGATCGTCCGCGCGGGTGGGTTGAAGATGGTGTCCGGGCGCCGGTTCCCGATCGGTGTGGGGCTGGACTTCGCGGGCACGGTCGCCGCGACCGGCCCCGATGTCGCGGGCTTTCGGGTCGGGGACCGGGTGTGGGGCATGGTGCATCCCCGGCAGCGGCATGCCGTCGCCGGGGCGGCCGAGTACGTCGTGGTCGCCGCGGACCGGATCGCGCCGGCCCCGGCGGACCTCTCGTCGGTCGAGGCGGCCTCCCTGGTCGTCGCGGGCTCCACGGCGTTGATCGCGCTGCGCGACAGCGTGCGCCTCACCAGCGGGGAACGGGTCCTGGTCCGGGGCGCGGCCGGCGGAGTCGGCACGGCCGCCGTGCAGTTGGCGCACGCGATGGGCGGCCATGTGACCGCGCTGGCTCGCGACCGCCACGCCCGGCTCCTTGCCGACCTGGGCGCCGACGAGGTCCTCGACCACGGCTCCACCACCTCGGAGCGGATCGGCCCCTTCGACGTCATCGTCGACACCGTCGGCTCGGAACTGAACTGCTACCGGAGCCGGTTGGCCAAGGGCGGCCGGATGGTCACCGTGGGACTCTCCGCTCAAGCCCTCGCCGCTATCGCCGCGTCGAGTGTGTACGGTGCCCGCCGCATCCGCACTTTCAGCGCCAATCCCGATGCCGCCGTGCTCCGTGATCTGGCCGGACATGTCACCTCGCACGCGCTGCGCCCGGTGGTCGACAGCGTCTATCCGCTCGCGGACATCGCCGCCGCGCACCAGGCGTTCGAGCGTGGCGGAGTCGCGGGCAAGCTTGTGGTCGCGGTGACCGCGTAGCCCGGTCACTCCCGTGGGCATCGTTCTCAGCGGTCGGCGAGCAGACCCGCGTCATGTGCCAGGACGGCGGCCTGTACGCGGTTGGCGCAGCCGGTGCGGGTCAGGATCCTGCTGATGTGCGCCTTGACCGTGCCGGCGCTCAGATACAGCTGCCCGGCGATCTCCACGTTGGACAGACCGGTGCCGAGCAACCGCAGGACGTCCCGTTCGGCCGGGGTCAGCTCCTCGGTCCTGCGCAGGGCGGTCTCGGTGTCACGGCCGGACCGTACGTGCCGGTCCAGCAGTTGCCGGGTGATGCGCGGGGCCAGGACCGGTTCACCGCTCGCGGCGAGCCGCACGGCGCGGATCAGCTCGTTGGGGCCCGTGTCCTTGAGCAGAAACCCGCTCGCCCCGGCCCGCAGGGCGCGCGTCACGCTCGCCTCCTCGCCGAACGCCGTGAGCATCACGACGCAGGTCCGGGGAGAGAGGCGGCCGATTTCCTCGGCGGCGGCGATTCCGTCCCCGCCCGGCATCCGGATGTCGAGCAGCGCCACGTCGATCTCCCGCGTGCGGCAGGCCGCGACGGCTTCCAGACCGTTGCCGGCCTCGGCCACCACCTCGATGTCGTCGGCGTTCTCCAGGATCAGCCGGATCCCGACGCGCATCAACGCCTCGTCGTCGGCAACCAGGACTCGGATCACCGGCTCATCCTAGGGGCTCATCCCAGGCTCGCCGTCAGCAGCAGGAACATGAGGTACCCCACCGTCGGCAGGATCACCAGTACCGCCGCGCAGCCCGCTCCCAGGACACGCGGCCAGGTCAGGATCTCGTCCGAAAGCGGGGATCGGCTGCCTCCCTGTCCGGTGGCTGTTCCCGCAGGTACAGGTGCTGGTGCTGGTGCCGGCGCGTGCTCCTGTGCCTGTGCCTGAGGCGGCAGCCATGCCGCCACGCGGAAGCCGCCGCCTGGCACCGCACCCGCCTCGAACGCGCCGCCGAGCAACGAGATCCGTTCCTGAAGACCGGCCAGCCCGCTGCGAGTTCCGCCCTGGGAGCGGCCGTCCGTACGCGGTACGCCGTTGGTGACGGACACCTCTGTGCCGCCGCTCGCGCTCCTGACCTCCACCCGGGTGGACGCGCCGGACGCGTGCTTCAGCACGTTCGTCAGTCCTTCGCGGACCACCCGGTGGATCGCCTGCCGGGTGCGGTCACCCAGGACCGCCGAGTCGGCCACGGACCAGTCGAGTTCGACCGCGCCGCCCGTCCGGCGGTACTCCGTCACCAGAGCGGTGATGTCCTCACACGTACCCCGGTCGCTCCCTGACCCGTCCGCCGGGTCCGTATGGCGCAGCACGCCGAGGATCTCGCGCAGCTCCTCCATTGCCGTACCGGCGGTCGTGCGCAGCAGCTCCGCCTGTCCGGAGAGGGGAGGTGCCTGGCGCGCCGTGGCGAGTTCCAGTGCCCCGGCGTGCACGGATATCAGGCTCAGCCGGTGTCCCAGCAGGTCGTGCATCTCGCCCGCGATCCGGTTCCTCTCCTCCAGCCGGGCGGCCGAGACGCTCAGCGAACGGGCCTGTTCCAGATAGGAGTTGCGCTCCCGCAGCAGATCGACCAGGAGCCGTCGCCGTCCCAGCAGGGTGCCGGCGAGAGCGGGAAGCAGCAGGAGCAGGACCACGGAGACCGCGTTGCCGGCCAGTTCCACCGGCAGGTCCTCCCACCGGGGGGCCACCCGCACGACGGTCAGGGGGGCCACCCGCACGACGGTCAGGGGGGCCACGGTGGCGCAGGCCGTCCCGACGACCTGCCAGGCACGCCGAGTCGGGGCGATACGGCGGGTGGCTGACAGCACGACCAGCGCCACCGCCGCCAGCGTCCATACGTTGTGACCGACGAGCAGCGGAGAGACGCCGAGGACCGCGGCGACCGGCCGGTCCCGTCGCGCGGCGACTAGCAGAGTCGCCCAGAGCGCCTCGAGTACCGCCAGAACGGGCCGGTCCGGCCGCACCAGCAGCAGGGGTGTCAGCCCGAAGGACGCCGCCGAGGCGCACAGCAGCAGTTCGGCTACGACCGTACGGCGCGGAGCGGTGCGTAGCGCGGCCCAGCTCTCGGCGACCGCCTCCCCTGCCCGCCGGGCCACCTCGGCCGCCCCGCGCCCCAGCCGTACGGGAGGCCGCCCCGAGTCATCGGGCACCTGGCTCATACTCACTCCTGCTCCAACTCCGACTCCCGCTCCAACTCCCGTTCATACGCTGTCCGTGACGCCGTCAACGCGGCAGAACGGCCGCCTCCCGCCGCTCCCCGGTGTCACGGTCACCCGGCCAACCGGAGACGCAGCTCTGCCAGCAGGCCGGCCGTGTCCACCTGACCGGACGCCCGCAGCAGCCGTACGACCGCCACCGCGCCCTCGGTTTCCGGGCCCGCCTCCGCCTCCGCCGTGGGTCCGCCGAGCAGCGCGGCCAGCAGATGGACCGTACCGGCAGTGGGGGAGCGGTGCTCGGCCGCGGTGAGCCGTGCGACAGCCATCGCCCTGTCGGCGGCGGCGGACAGCCGTACACGAGTGACATCGGTGATGTCGGCGGCCCCGGACACCGGCGCGGAGGCAATCGCCGCGTGGGTCAGGGAAGCCTGCCGCACACCGTGCAGGCGCAACAGGGTCCCGGCGGCGTTGGCCGTCGCGAGGCTCTCGGGCAGCGCGCGACCGGCGACGGTGAGGGCCCGGTCCAGGGCCAGCACTCCGAGCAGGAGATCCACGGGCTCGGCCTCGGTGTGTCCGCGCCGCACCGCCTGCCGTACGGCCTCGACGGACACCGCGAACAGAACCGGCGAGCCGTTCTGAGCGACCCCCGAGGTCCACGACGTGATCGCCCGGGACAGGCGGTTGCCGCTCCGGCCCAGGGTTCCGGCCCGGCGGAGCAGGGTGACGCCACGGGACTCCGGGCTCTCGCTCCGGGCCGAGGCGCCCGTGTTCAGCGCGTCGAGCGCCGTTGCCGCCGCGGCCGGATCCAGTCCCCGCAGCAGCAGCGCCTCGCGGGCCCTGCCACCGGGCAGGTCCACCAGGGCCCGGGCCACGTGCCGGCAGCGCACCGAGATCGTCCCTTCGGCTCGGGCCGATGCGATCGCGAGCAACAGGCACGTACGCAGCGCCCCGGTCATCCCGGGCCGGGCCCGGTCGCTCCGCGGGGCGGACCCGCGTGAGCCGAGGCCGAGTCGCCAACGCGCCTCGCGCCAGGCGGTGTCGACCTCCAGCGCGTCGGCTTCGGTCGCGGCCGGCGCGACGCCGCCCTCGTCGTCGTTCGCCCAACCACGGCCTGCCCGGCCGGAGATCAGGCCACTGAGCCCACCGGACGCCCGTATGCCCGGTGCTGTCGCCGCACCGGCGTCCGTGTCCCCCATGACGAGCGCGGCCAGTACCGTGTCCGTACCCACGACCGGCGACTCGCGCTCGACCGCGGCGCGCAGTGCTTCCACCAGCAGGTCCATGACGTCGGGCTCGAACTCCGTGGTCGCACCGTCCACGGTCGTGGCGTCGGCGGGTGCTCCGGTCGTCGATCGCTGATCCATCGAACGTTCCCCTCGGGTTCGGGTGTCGTGCCGCGGTGGCTCGTTGGGAACGACGCTAGGCGCGCGCCCCGGAACACCGCTTCGGCCGATCGGCCAGGCTCCCGGTCCGATCGTCCGGATCCCCGGTCCGCACGGCTCGGCTCCCGGCCCCACCCGGTAGGCCGGGCCGGGGTGGGGTGGTGTGGGGCGTGGCGGTCTCCGGGGGTGTCGTCCGACCCGTCGGCCCAAGATGGAGGCATGCGAGACATGAGCAGCACTACCGAGCCTGTCGGACTTCTGCGGGTGGCGATCGTGTACGAGCGGCCCGCGCCGAACAAGGTGGTCTGTCACGCCCGTTGCATCAGTGTGGGGCGGAGCGTCTTCCCCGGCGATTCGGTCCTTCCGGAGGACGCCCTACCGGACACCGGGACTTCGCCGGCCCGGGCGCTCCGGATCCACCGAGAACCCTTCGGGGAGTTCACCGAGCTGACCCCCGGCTGGAGTGCCGTCGTCGAACTCGAGGCGCCCGAGGGGACGGACCTGTCCTGGGTGCGGTCCGACGCGAACCTCCGAGTGGTCCCGCCGACGACCGGCACGGAGCGGGGACGGGCGGGCTGAGCTCCGCCTTCGGAGGCAGCCGAGCGGCGATTCGCACATACGTACATGGAATACGTATTCCTACCGAGGTGTCCCTGACACGCGTGCCGTTTTCTTGTGTTCATGACGACACCGAGCGTGAAAGCGCAGATGCCGAAGAGTGTCCGGCAGGCGTTGGTGGGGGTGTGGATCCAGGGCGTGCTGAACCTGGTGGCGGGGTTCCTGCTGGTGGCCCTGGCGGACGACGCGGCGGATCACGGTCGGGGGGAAGGGACCGGGCTCGTCCGGTCCCTGGCGGTGCTGACGCTGGTGATCGCCGGGGCGCTTCTACTGTGCGGCGTCTTCGCGGGGAGGCGGTTGAACGGGGTACGTGTCACGGTCATCGTCATCGAGGCGCTGGGCCTGCTGATCGGGGTGGTGGGCCTGTTCCAGGGGGGATTCTCGGTTCTCCCGGGCATCCTCCTCGCCGTCCTCGTGCTGCGGGGCTTCAGTACCGCGGAAGCCAGGAACTGGTTCGACCGATGAGGTGCGTACCGAGGCGTGGACCCGGGCGGAAGGACTCCGTCGTGCCGGTCGCCGTGGCGCTCGCCGTGGCCGTCCTGTTCGTCGGGGGGTGTACGAGCGCCCACGGAACCTCCCTTGCCGGGGAGCCGTCCGAGAGCGCGACGGAGGCGTCCGAGTCGCCGAGCCCTTCGCCGACCCCGTCCATCACTCCCGCGTACCCGACGGGGGCGTCCGGTTGCCACGACAACTCGTGGTGGAAGACCGAGGAATCCGCCGAGTGGGTCGAGCGCGCCGTCTACACGCCTCTGGACGAATACGGGAGCGACGGCAACGAGGTGACGCTTGTCAGCCTGCCGGGGTACAACGGGCCGCTCTGCCGGAAGATCACCGTGCAGGTCGAGTTCTGGAAACTGGTGTACGGAGTCGCGACCGACACCGACGGCGAACGCCTCTCGAACGGGACGCGACCCGCCTACTACTTCGACATGCGTCGGACGAAACACGTCGAACTGCGTACGGACGGGCGCGTCGACGAGAAGATCGCGGCGCCCCCGTCCCTCTACGCGGCGGACCGCAGTCCCTGCGTGGGAGTCCTCGTCACGGTCACCGTGGGCAAGCCGCTGACGAGCAGGGAACTGCCCAAGGAGATCGCGGTCGGCGGCGAGAAGGACTACTCGGGGCGTACCACCGTGGACTTCCGGTCGAAGCGGGTCGCCGACTACGAACTGTCCGAGCCCTCGGCGCCGCAGGTGTGCAGCCCGGACGGCAAGCCCACCGCCGACCCGGCCGACGTACCCGC
This sequence comes from Streptomyces sp. AK08-02, assembly GCF_033795085.1. Taxonomy (NCBI): domain Bacteria; kingdom Bacillati; phylum Actinomycetota; class Actinomycetes; order Kitasatosporales; family Streptomycetaceae; genus Streptomyces; species Streptomyces sp. AK08-02. The sequence continues at coordinate 385,943 of NZ_JARAZV010000010.1, read as the reverse complement.
ACCGGGCTCCCAGCCGACGGACCTGTACCCGACGGACCTCTACCCGACTCCCGACTACAGCTTCGACCTCGACGACCTCATCGCTACGACCTCACCCTGAGCCCCGCGCGCGGATCCGGGCACGCACCGACCTCTTGACTTTTTCAGCTCACCTTGGGGACATCACATGCGCATACGCACCGCGGCCACCGCCCTTTCCGGCGCCCTCGTACTCTCGGCGCTCGTTCTTCCGGGCGCCGCCCAGGGAGCGGAGCGACCTGGGCCGGCGAAGGATCTCAGAGCCTTCGCCGCGCACAGCGGCCTGCCGAAGGACCCGATCGGCGACACCACCTTCAAGAACGGAGTCGTCAACAAGGGCAAGGACATCGTGCTCGGTGTGACGGGCAAGAAGGCCGTTCCCGTCACGTTCACCGCCTTCGACGAGGAAGGCCTGGCCCTCACCCAGGCGTTCCTGTGGCAGGGCACCGACAGTTCGAGCACGGACACCATCACCGGCGCCCTGGGGACGGACGCCGACCCCGTCTGCACGGAGACGACGGTCGAGGGCGGCTACAGCTACAGCTGCAAGGCGGTCTTCACCATCGACCCCGCTGTCGACTTCAAGGACGGCAACGGCACCCCGGGGGTCTGGAAACTCTTCCTGGGCGCCTTCGACCTCTACCTGAACATCAGCATCGACGACGACGTCTCCAAGGCCACCATCAAGCGGGCCGCGAAGCTGACCGTCAACGCCTCCCCGGAGCCGGTGAAGAAGGGCAGGACCATCACGGTCACCGGCAAGCTGACCCGCGCCGACTGGTCCACGGGCAAGACCACGGGATACGCGACCCAGCCGGTGAAGCTGCAGTTCCGCAAGAAGGGCAGCAGCGTCTGGAGCACCCTCAAGACGGTGAGGACCAGCCGTAGCGGCGCCCTGAGCACCACCACCAAGGCCGGCGTCGACGGCGACTACCGCTACGTCTTCGCGGGCACCGCCACGACCGGCGCCGCGACGTCGCCCGGCGACTTCGTCGACGTCAAGTAGGTGGATTCCAGGCCGAGTCGGGCGGTGACCGGTTCGCACAGGCGCGCCGATCACCGCCCCGAGGGCACCTGGACCAAGGTCAGTCCTGTTCCGGGCGGGCGTCCCCGAAACGGCTCCCGGTACGGCGGCGGGCCATCAGCGCGGCCAGGGCGGTGCGGGAGGAGACCCCGGTCTTGCGGAAGGCGCGGGAGACATGGGTGTCGACGGTACGCCGGCTGACGTAGAGCCGGTCCGCGATGGCCTGGCTGGTGAGACCCTGCGCCACCAGTTCGGCTATCTCCAGCTCACGGGCGGTCAGGGTGGCCAGGCGCCGGGTGAGTTCCGTGCGGTCCGGGGAACCGTACGGAACCTCGGAGTCGACACCGGGCGGACGGGTGGCGTCGGCGAGGCCGACCAGCATTCCGCTGCCGCCCGCCTCGGCGAGCCGGCGCCCCCTGAGCCAGGCGCGCGTGCCGCCCCGGCCGTGGCCCGCCGCCGCTTCCAACGGGGCGCCGAGCAGCAGGGAGTGGGCCTCCCAGAAGACCGCGCCGCAGCGGGCGCTCTCCGCCGCGGCCTCCGCGAACAGGTCGGCCGCCGCCGCGGTGTCCCCCTGCGCCAGCGGCAGATGGGCGGCGCTGCGCAGCGCGGACGCCCGCAGCATCGGCAGCCCCAGCTGTTCCGCCTCCTTGCGCGCCCGCTCGGCCCAGCCGCGGGCCTCCTCGGGCCTCCCCGTCACCAGGGCGGACGTGACCAGGATCTCCAGGTAGAGCGGTCGCAACGAGGGCTGGATCCGCTGCAGTTCGGGGCCGCCCGCCTGCAGCATCGCCTCCCGGGCCCGGACCGGATCGCCGGCCATGAGCGCGGCCCAGGCGAAGATGCACCAGGCCGTGGAGGCCCACCAGCCGACCCCGGTACCGGCCGCGGCCACGGCTTCCTCGGCGACGGCGAGCGGGCGCGGATCGCCCGGCGGGCAGGCGGCGACCAGTGCCGCCGCCTTGCTCGCCAGGACGAACGCCAGCAACTGGTCGCTGCCGATCCCGCGGGCGATGTCCTCGGCCTGGTCGGCGAGTTCCAGCGCCGAGGAGATCCGGCAGGTCTGGACCCGTACGTGGGACAGGCACAGCAGCAGATGAGGCACGACATAGAGCTGACCGCTGCGGCGGGCGATGTCGAGGCCGCGCTCCGCGTGCCGCTCCGCGTCCGGATAGTGCTCCAGGAAGGCCTCCGCCCAGCCGAGCCGGGCCAGTGGTTCGCACAGCGCGGTGAGGTCGTTGTCGGGCAGGGAGTCGACCAGGGCGGCGGCCTGCCGGGCCAGTTGGTGCGCGGCGGCCATGTTGCCCTCGTACGCCTCTCCCAGCGCGGCGACGGCGAGGACGCCCGCCTCCCCGACCTCGTCCTCCGTGGACCGGGCCGCCGAGAGCGCCATGTCGACCTCCGCGCGCACCTGGGCGTACGAGGTGCCGCTGTCCTGGGGCGCGGCCGAGCCCAGCTCCAGGCCGAGCCGGACGACGTCGGCCGGGGCGTGGCCGCGCGTCAGCTCGCGGCGTAGCAGCGCGACCGCCTCGGTACAGCGCCCCAGATGACGTTCCACCAGTGCGCACAGGACGACCGCGCGCACTCGGAGGCGGTCCTGGTTCTCGTCCTTGACCGCGCCACCGGGTGACCGACGCGGGGTGGCGATCAGTTCCTGGAGCAGGTCGCGGCTCTCGCGCAGGCCACCGCACGCGGCCAGGGCGCGGGCCCGGCGCAGGACCAACTCCCGGCGCCGGTCGGTGTGTTCGGGAGTGTGCGGAAGATGGCGGAGTGCCACTTCGAGCCAGTGGGCGCAGCTCGCCGGGGCCGTCCGGGCGGTTCGTGCGGCCGCCTCTTCGAGTACGGCCACCGCTGCCGGGTCCCAGGCGGTCAGCGACTGTTCGACATGGTGGGCCCGCTCGGCGGCGGAGGCGCCCGCGTGGGCCAGTTCCCGCGCGGCGAGCCGATGGATCTCGACGCGCCTCAGAAGGGGCGTGCTCTCGTGGACGAGGGTTCGTACGACCGGATGCCGCAGGGTCAGCAGGCCCTGCGGGGTGGGGCGCAGCAGGTCGCGTCGGGTGAGAGCGTGCACGTCGGCGGTGAACGCGGTGCCGGAGTGGCCGGTCACCCGGCTCACCATCGCCGGGGTGGCGTTCTCGCCCAATACCGCCACGGCGTCGACGATGCCGCGCCGCGAGGGGGCGAGCACGGTCAGTTCGTCCAGCAGCAGGGTGCCCAGGCCGGGCGGTGCCGAGGCCTCGGGCGGCGTACCCCCGCGGTGGGCCTGAAGGAGGGTCAGGAAGTAGAAGGGGTTGCCCTCGCTCGCGGCGTACAGCGCGGCGGTGTCGGCGGGCGGCAGACCGGTGCCGGCCAGTTCGGCGCAGTCGTGGGCGCTCAGCGGTCTCAGGCCGAGTCTGACGACCGTGCCGGTGTCGAGTTCGCGGGTGAGCCTGGCGGCGAGGGACTCGGGGCTCTGGCGGTCACGGCGGGTCACGGCCAGGACGACGGGGGCGTGCACGGGATGGCGTACGAGATGGTCGAGCAGCTCCAGTGACGCCGGGTCCGCCCAGTGCAGGTCGTCGAGGGCCAGCAGCAGCCCGGACGGGGCGGCGAGCCGGGCGAGCAGGACGGCCGTTGACCGGTGCAGTGCGAAACGGTCGACCGTGCCGCTCCGCTGGAGAAGGGGCGCCACCGCGTCGGCCTCCTGGAAGCCGTCCAGGGCGTGCGGGTCGAGGTGGGCGAGCGCGTCGGTGAACACCTGGAACGGCACCTGCCGTTCGTACTCCGTGGCTCTGCCGCGCAGTACCGTCATTCCGCGTCGGCGTGCCCGGGCGCAGACCTCGCCGAGCAGCCGGCTCTTGCCGATGCCGGCCTCACCGGTGATGTCGACGAGCCGGGAGCGCCCGCTGTCGCGGAACTCCCCGCCCCGTGCCATGCCGCGCGCGCTCTCCGACGCACGGTCGAGCAGTGCGTCGAACCGGGCCAGTTCGACGGAGCGGCCCAGTAACGGAGCCCCGTTCCCGCCGTCCCCAACTACGCTGTCCGCCCCCACAGTTGCCCCCTGTCTTTACATTCCCCTCACATATCATTCTCCCCTGTTGATCGTAGTAACCGCCGCGCCGGTGAATGACGGTCAATGACGGTGAACCAGGCCGCGTCCGCACCTCGGATGCCGTGGGCCGTACGGGCCGCGCGGATGGGTCGGTGAGGGAGTCGCGGCCGACGATGTCGGTGGCGCCGCCCCACGCCGCTCCCGCCCTTCGTGAGTTCCGGGGATCCCGGCGGCGATGGACCGGAAGCGGTTTCCGGGTGTCGGGGCGTCGACTTCGCCCGAGAGGTCCGCATCCGGCGCACGGCGACGAACCGGCTCCGGCCCGGTGAAAGGGTCCGGCGTGTTTCGGAAGCGTCACGAGTCTTGTCACCGGGGTGGGCGGCGTGTCACTGTCCGGCCATGGTTACGTAACCATGGCCGGTTTACACGGGTCCGAGTAGCTGTTTCCGGACCGTGGTTCCTCACCGAGTCGCTCAGGTGACGAACCCGCACTCCGACCTCCGCGATTTCCGTCACTGGAGACGACATGACCAAGACCCCGACGAGGTCGAGAAGACTGGCCAGTGTGCTCATGGCCGGCCTCGGCGCGACCCTCATGTTCCTGACCGCCCCGGCGCCCGCCCTCGCGCAGTCGGCCCCCTCGCACGCGCCGGCGAAGCCCGCGTCCAAGGGCGGCACCAGTGACTTCCGTGGAGTGAACTGGGCGGACCCTCGGGACAACTACGCCAGTGACGCCGTCGTACCCAGCGGACTGTCGGTCACCGACAACTACCGCACGGTGTACCGCACCACGGATCACATGGTGCGCGGCTTCAGGAAGAACCTGGGCGCCAACACCCTGCGGCTGCCGATCAACCCGGCGAGCGTCGGCACCACCTGGTGGAAGTCGTACCGCGCGACGATCGACGCGGCCACGGCCTACGGTGACAAGGTCATCGTCAGCTACTGGGAGGCCGACACCAGCAAGGACGGGCTGGTCGACGACACGGCGGCCTGGAAGAAGATGTGGAACACCGTCGTGCGGGAGTACAAGAAGAACCCGCGCGTCTACTTCGAGCCCATGAACGAGCCGCACGGCTACACCCTGGACCAGTGGGTCTCCGTCACCAGCGGCTGGCTGGCCCAGCACAAGGACGTCCCGCGCGGCCGTGTCGTGATCAGCGGCACCGGCTACAACGACAACGTCACCGGTGTCGGTGCGGCACCCGCTCTGCGGGGAACGCTGCTGTCGCTGCACTTCTACGGCTTCTGGGCCAGCTACACCAAGCAGTCGGAGTGGACCGCCGACCTCAACGCCCGCCTCGGCAAGTACACCGGCCGGACCATCATCGACGAGGCCGGCTCCCCGATGACCATCGGTCTGAACTACGGCGCGTGGAACGGCAACATCTACACCTCGTACCTCGCGGCCGTGGCCAACACCGCCCGCAGCAAGGGGATGGGGCTGGTGTACTGGCCGGGGCTGCGCAACGGCGACGCCTACTCGATCGAGTCGCTGGACGCCAAGGGCAACCTGGTGGACAACAGCGCCACCGGAGTCGCGCTGCTGCGCTGGGGCTACGGCTTCGGCAAGACCCCGCCCGTCAACAACCTGCCGCCCGCGCCTCCCGGTGAGGTACTGCGCGGAGTCGGCTCCACGCGCTGCGTCGACGTGCCCGGCTTCAGTACGACCAACGGCACCCAGCTCGACCTCTGGGACTGCAACGCCGGCGGCAACCAGATCTGGAACTGGAACGCGGACAAACAACTCACCGTCTACGGCAACAAGTGCATGACCGTGGGAGGCACCGGCAGCACGGCGGGAGACCCCGTGGTCATCACCGACTGCACCGGCGCCGCGGCACAGCAGTGGAACGTGAACGCGGACCTCTCGGTGACCAGCGTCGCCAACCCGGCGCTCTGCCTGGACGCGGCCGGAGCGGGCACCGGCAACGGCACGTCGGTCGACGTCTGGTACTGCAACGGAAGCACCAACCAGCAGTGGGCCAGGAGCTGATACGGGCAGCTGTTCGCCCCGATCAGTGATCGGATCACCGATCCGATCCGATCCGATCACTGATCTGAACCGAACCGACCCGACCCGACCCGACCCGACCCGGTCCGGTCCGGTCCCTACGCGGGTCAGCGCCGCCGTTCTTCGCCTTCCGGCGAGGGCGGCGGCGCTTGCGTGCTCGCGCGGACCACCAGCCGGGTCGGGACCAGGGTCTTGTCGATTCTGTCGGGCCCGGTGCGTCCGATCTTGCCCAGCAGCTTCTGCAGGCTGAGCCGGCCGACGGTGGCGAAGTCCTGCCGCACGGTGGTCAGCGGTGGCCAGAAGGCATGGGCCTCCTCCACGTCGTCGAACCCCACCACGCTGACGTCCTCGGGAATCCGGCGGCCGAGCTCGTGGAGGGCACGCATGACACCGAGCGCCATATGGTCGTTCGCGGCGAAGATGGCCGTGACCTCGGGCCGCCGCCCCAGGGCCAATCCGTGCTGGTATCCGGACCGGGTGGTCCAGTCGCCGTACAGCACCGGGGGCGGCACGATCCCGGCGTCCTCCAGGGTGCGCCGCCAGGACTCCACCCGGTGGGCCGCGGAGAACGAGGCCGGGGGGCCCGCGATGTGCCACACCTGCCGGTGGCCGAGTTCCAGCAGGTGTTCCGTCGCCTGCCGGGCGCCCTGCGCCTGATCGGTGTCCACCACGGTGTAGCCGGGACCGGTGTCGGAGTCGACGACCACCATCGGGACCCCCGGCGGGAGGCTGAACTCCGCGTCGTCCAGGAAACGCGCCTCGAAGACGAGGATCACTCCGTCCACGGCCGCCTCGCTGAGCCGGTCGTAGGCACCGGAGACCCTGCCCATGGTCGGGTCCGGTACGGGAATGAGGGTGACGGCGTACTTGGCGCGGGCGGCCTCGCTGGTGATGGCGTCGAGCGTGCGCGTGTTCCCGTACGTCCTGAGCGTGAAGGTGATGACCCCGATCGTGTTGAACCGCCCGCTTCTGAGCGCGCGTGCGGCTCCGTTCGGCCGGTAGCCCAGTGCCTGCATGGACTCCACGACGCGCTGCCTCGTCGAGGGGTCGACGTTGGTGTGGCCGTTGGACACGCGTGAGACCGTCTGCGGCGCGACACCGGCGTGCCGGGCGACGTCCGCCATCGACGGCCGGGGCCGTCCGGAGATGGGCTTGTCCCCAATCGCCATGATCCCTTGTTTCCCCTGTTTGCCGGGTCCTGACAACAGCCTAGGCCCACCTCCCGGGCTGTGTGTTCTGTATCACTCCCTGCTGGATGAGTTGTGGGCCCGGGCCCCGTCCGTACCCACCTGTGACGAGCGGCGCCCGGATGCGAGGATGAGGCCGTCATGACTGCAGGGTGGGGTGCGCGCACGGTACGAGCCGCGGTGTTCGCGGCCGTCTGTGTGCTGCTCGCCGCCCTCGGACACGTACTCATGTCGGGCTCCACCGTGCCGTGGTGGACGCTGTCCGCCGGCTTCGCCGCCACGAGCGCCGTCGGCTGGACCCTGGCGGACCGTGAGCGGGGGCTCCCGCTGGTGGTGTCCGTCGTGGTCGTCGTGCAGGGGGCGCTCCACTCGGCCTTCTCGTGGGGCGGGACGGCCGCCGCGGGATCCGGCATGCCCAACGGCTCGACGTCCATGGACGCCACGAACGCCATGGGCGTCATGGACATGGGCTCCATGCCCATGAACTCCACGCACATGGGTCACATGGGCCACATGGCTCACGGCACCGGCGGTACGTCGTCGTTGGGCATGCTCGCCGCCCACACGCTGGCCGCCCTGCTGACCGGTCTGTGGCTGGCGTACGGCGAGCGGGCCGCCTTCAGGCTCCTGCGGGCCGTCGCCGGATGGCTGGCCGCTCCGCTGCGGCTGCCCCTTCTCGCCCTGCCCGTTCCACCGCGCCGGCCCGGTCTGCGGCCGACGCGTGAGCGTGCCGAGCGGATCCCGCGGCTGACGCTCACCCACACGATCATCTCTCGGGGGCCTCCGGCCGGGACCGCTGTCAGCTGAGACAGCAGGCTCCCCGAGGCCGCCGTGCCGGTGCCGCGTCTGTCGGTACCGCGGACACGCGGCTTCGGGCGCGGGGCGCGCACGTCGTACGCCCCGTCCCCCTCCCGTCCCGGGACCCTCCCCGGTGGTGGAACCCACCCGGCGTGCCCAGCGCACGCTCGTGGGTGTGCCGCCGCGCGGACCTGACCCGGACCACCCGAGAAGGACACCAGGTGACCTCTCCTGTCCTCCCCCTGCCGTCCAGAAAACACGACGCGGGGCGCACGGCGTCCGACCGGCCCGCCACGAGGGCGGTGCCCGACGACCCGGCCACCGTCTGGGCCCTCGCCGCCCGCGCCGGCGATCCCGACGCCGTCGACCATTTCGTGCGCACCCTGTACTCGGACGTCGTCCGCTACGTCACGTATCTCTCCGGCGACCGCCAACTGGCCGCCGATCTCGCCCAGGACACGTTCCTGCGCGCGCTCGGCGGCCTGCACCGGTTCGAGGGCCGCTCGTCGGCACGCACCTGGCTGCTGTCCATCGCGCGCCGCACGGTCATCGACAACCTGCGGTACGCCGCCGGCCGGCCGCGGGCGGCCGACGTGGACGACTGGACGGGCTGGGCCGAGCGGGCCCAGCCCGGCGGGCTGCCCGGCTTCGACGAAGGCGTGGCCCTGCTCGACCTGCTGGACGCGCTGCCCGTCGAGCGCCGCGAGGCGTTCGTCCTCACCCAGTTGGCGGGGCTGCCCTACGAGGACGCCGCCGTCGCCGGGGGCTGCCCGGTCGGGACGATCCGCTCCCGGGTGGCACGCGCCCGCGCGACCCTCGTCGAACTCCTCGGCGAGGCGGAGTCGGCCGAGCCGGCCGAGGTGGACCGGGCCCTGGCCGCCGTCGCCGCGTGACGGGAGGGGCGTCGGTGCCCTCGGGGCCACGGGCACCGACGCCCCGGCCCCCGAAACTCACCTCACGGGCTCCGCCTGGACCACGGTCGCCCGGACGGCGACCTTCCCGCTCCGCTCGAACCACAGGACGTAGGGCACGCGCCGGCCGGGCTCCAGGACGGGCGGATCCAGGACCCCACCGGTGCTGAACGGGTGTGCCGTCAGCCGTGGTCGCCCAGGCCCGCGTCGCGGGCCATCAGGGCGGCCTGGACGCGGTTGCCGGCGCCCAGCGTGCCGAGGATCCGGCTGACGTGTGCCTTGACGGTGCTCTCCCGCATTCCCAGCGCACCGGCGATCTCCGCGTTGGAGTCGCCCTGCGCGAGCCGTGCCAGGACGTCCGTCTCCCGGGGGGTCAGACCCGCGACACGGGACCGTGCTTCCGGCGCTGCGGGGTGGGCGGTGCGGTGGAAGCGGTCGATCAGCCGACGGGCGGCGGCCGGATGCAGCATGCCCTGGCCGTCCGCCACCACATGGACCGCGCGGATGATCTCGCGCGGCTCGGTGTCCTTGAGGAGGAAGCCGTCCGCGCCGGCGGCGAGCGCGTCGTAGACGTACTCGTCCAGGTCGAAGGTGGTCAGGGTGATCACCCGTGGCGGGTTCGGGAGCGCGCGCAGTCGGCGGGTCGCGGTGATGCCGTCCATCCGGGGCATGCGTACGTCGACGAGGGCGACGTCGACCCTGTGCAGGCTCGCCCGCTCGACGGCGGCCAGGCCGTCCGACGCCTCCGCGACGACGGTCAGTTCCGGGTCGGTGGACAGCAGGTCGACGAGTCCGAGCCGGACCAGGGCGTCGTCGTCGACCACCAGGACGTTGATCATGGGACGGGCGCCGGAGGAGAGGCGGGGGCGGACGCCGGCAGCCTGGCCGAGAGCCGCCAACCGCCGCCGGAGGCCCCGGTCTGCAGCTGACCGCCGAGCGCCGCGACCCGCTCCGCCAGACCGATCAGACCGTAGCCACCGGCAGTCGCGGAACCCTCGGTGACCGGTGACCGGCCGGTGCGCTCGGCGTGCCCGGTGTGCTCGGCACGGCCGTTGACCACTTCCACCGTGGTGACCGGCGGCCCGTAGTGCACGCTCACCGCGACGGGCGCGTCATGGGCGTGTCTGCGGGCGTTGGTCAGCGCCTCGCGCACCAGCCGGTGCACCGCCAGCCGGTGTCCGGTCGACGTGTTCTCCACATCACCGGAGACCACCGACTCGATCACCTGGCCGGCGGCCCGCGCCTCGGCGAGCAGCTCGTCCAGGTCCCGTACGGCGGGCGCCGGAACGGGTGCCGGGCCCTCCGCCCCGGCGGGCCGGTCGGAGCGCAGTACTCCCAGCACCTCGCGCAGGTCGTCCAGCGCCCGCCCGGCCGTGTCCCGCAACAGGGCCAGTCGCTCCAGGCCGGCCGGTGACATTCCCTCCTCGCGCAGCTGGAGCACTCCCGCGTGCAGCGTCAGCAGGCTCAGCCGGTGGGCGAGCACATCGTGCATCTCGCGGGCGATCCGGGCCCGCTCCGCCGACCGTTCCTGCTCGGCGCGCAGTTCGCGCTCCACGCGCAGCTGTTCCACCTGGTCGCGCAGCGCGCCCAACAGTCTGCGCCGACTCCCCGCCCACATCCCGAGCGCCAGGGCCAGGGCCACCAGCACGGCGTTCCCGACCCCGGAACCGGCCCAGGTCTGCAGCCGTACCCAGGAGAGAGGACGGTCCGAGGCCAGCGCCACCGCCAACCAGGGGAGTCCGGCGCCCGCCGCGACTCCCAGGCACACCCACACCGCCCGCAACCTGCCCCGCGACGCGAAGTGATACAGCGTCACCAGCAACGGGAGCAGCGAGCCCAGCGCGACCGAGACCAGTGCCAGGGCCGCCACCGCCCGCGGGAACCGGTGGCGGCCGAGGGCAGCGAATGACGCGAGGACCGCGACCCACGGAGCGGGATCGGCCAGGGTGTCACCGGCCAACCGGAAGCCTTCCAGGGCGGACAGCAGAGCGAGCAGGACCGCCGACGGCACCTCCGCCCACAGCGGCACATCACGTTCCGGCCCGGAAGTCACCCGGTCATCCTAGGGACGCGCCCGCACTCCGGACCCCCGACGAAGGGACATCACGACCCCCTACCTTCGTCGGGGGTCCGCCGCCGTGAGCCGGCACGCCGTGCTGACACCGCGGCGGCCCCGGGTACCGTCGCGGCGGTACCCGGGGCCGCCGGCTCCGGACGGTCGATCGTCCGGAGCGGCGTCAGACCGTGCCGCTCTCCCACCACCAGTCACGGCCCAGGTCGGCCCTGCTGTCGACGTGCTGGTGGTCGACGGTGTACCTCTCCAGCCCGGAGAACCCGCAGGTCTCCGCCTTCTGGTAGACGGTCTTGGTGGCCACGCCGGGCACGTCGAGGTCGGCCGCCGTGCCGTACAGGTGCATGCTGTCGCTGGCCCCGCCGATGTCGGCGTTGTGGGCGATGCTGCGGAAGCCGGAGTTGACCGTGATCGGCTTGTCGCCCAGCTTCTTGCGCAGCGCCTCCAGCTTGTACATGCAGCGGCGGGCGTTCTCCTTCACCGTGGCCGCGCTCACCTTGCCGCCGTTGAAGTTGCCGCTCGCCTGGTCGTAGAACTCGCTCCAGTTGAAGTGGGCCGTGGAGCCGTCCGACTGCTCCAGCGCGTTGAGCTTCGCCTGGGTGTTGGGCCCGGCGCTGCCGTCGGCGGTGAGACCGTACGCCGCCTGGAACCGCTTGACGGCCGCGGCCGTGCCGGGACCGAAGTCCCCGTCCAGGCCGACCCGGGTCTGGCTCGCGGTGTCGGCCGCCCAGCCCGCGACCCGGATCTGCAGCTCCAGCACATCGGCGCCGTTGTCGCCCTGGTTCATGGTGCGCGACCACGAGTAGGCCTGCGCGGTACCGGAGAGCAGCAGCGGGCTGAACGCCAGGCCGGTGCCGACGGCCAGCGTGCCGCGCAGCATGCTGCGGCGGTCGAGCGAGCGGCTGCCGACGGAGCGGCCGTCGGCGGAACGGAAGAGGAAGGTCATCGTCGTCCTTTCGGAACGGTGGTGCGAGAAGGAGCGGAGAGAGGTTCAGTAGGCGAGCTGGAAGTCCACGTTCTGCGCGCCGGTGTCATAGGGGCCGACGCGCAGGACGAAGCGGGTGCCGTCCTTGACGTCGGTGGCGACCGTCGCCCACGGGGTGCCGTGGAGGGAGTACGTGTTGTCGTGGTTGCACTTGTCGGTGTGGTCGACGAACACCACGCAGGCGTACAGGAAGCTCTGGTCGTCCGTGGTGAGCCGCATGTTGATGTCACCGCACCGCGAGGACGTGGTGAAGGGGCCGTACTCCCTGGGCCCGTCCCCCTTGTAGCGGTAGTTCAGGTTCTTCGCGCCGCCGTAGCAGCTGGTCGCCGCGGCCGAGGCCTGTGCGGCGGCGGGCGCGGCAGCCGCTCCCAGCAGTGCGGCGACGGTGACGAGAGCCGAGGCGAGCGCCCTGGTCCTTATCATGGTGGGTCTCCGTTCGGTGAAGTGGGTGAGAGGGTCAGAAGGCGATCTGGAAGGTGGCTGAACTGCCTTCCAGGTCGACGCCGTTGGGCACGGTGAACTTGGTTCCGTTCAGGACGTCGGTGGCGATGGTCGTCCAGCTCCGGCCGATCTTGGTCCAGTAGTTGCAGGCGCCGACCTTCGCGAACTGCACGCAGGCCCAGCCGAAGTCGGCGTCGCCGCCGGTCATGCGCATGTTGATGTCCGTGCAGCGGCTCGTGGTCACGTACGGGCCGAAGTCGCGCACCTCCCCGTAGTGCACCGTGACCGCTCCGCCGTAACAGCTCGTGGCGGCGGTGGCTGCCGAGGCGGGCGCCGGAACGGTGAAGCCCAGGGCAACGAGCAGGGTGACGAGGGATGCGCGTGCGAAACGGTCGATCATGGGGTTCCTCCTCGATACGGCCGGGATCACCGGTTGGCCAGCCGGTCCAGGTCGGCCTGGGTGCCGTTGAACACGTCGGCGGTCGCCGGGGCCTGGATGCCCGGGAAGAGCGCGGCGTCCGTGTACTGCCACATCGCCCAGGTCGTCGAGCCGTTCGGCAGCGGCGGCTGGGTGATCGACTGGCGGTAGTCCGCGAGTTGCATCGGATACCGGGCGAAGGCGGTGGTCGAACCCAGGCAGTCGTCCAGGACGGACTTCTGGGTGTAGATGATCGGCGTACGGCCGAAGGCCGCCTCCACCCGGTCGAGCCAGGCCTTGGCGTCGTCCACCGTGCCGTAGGTGGGGCAGCGTCCGCTGCCGTCGTCCATGCGTTCCAGGTCGAAGACCGGCGGCAGGTCGCCCGCCCGCTTCCCGGTGTACCCGGTCGCGCGGACGGCGGCGATGAACCGGTCGGCCTGGGCGCCACCCGTGTCCGCCGCCGTGCCCGTGTAGAAGTGGTACGGCGCGACGGCCAGCCCCGCCGCCCGCGCTCCCTGGAGGTCGGCGGTCAGGTACTCGTCGGTGACGTTCGTGCCCCGGGTGGCCTTGACCGTCGCGAACTCGACGCCCGAGGCCCGTACGGCCTTCCAGTCGATCGGCGCGCCGCCGGGGTGCTGGTACTTGGCGGTGTCGAGGCCGTCTATCGCGTACCCGGCGGGGCGTGGTGGCGCGCAGTACGTGTTACGACTGGACCAGTCCACCAGCTTCGCCCAGGTGTTCGGGCCCACCGCGCCGTCGGCACTGAGGTTGGCGCAGTGCTGGAACTCGATGACCCGGGACTCCGTACCGCCCCCGAAGTCGCCGTCGATCGTCAGCGGCGGGTAGTGGAACGCCTCCATGGCGAGGTTCAGCCGGCACTGGGCCTCCTTGACCTCGGTGCTCTTCGCACCCTTCTTCAGCGTCGGCCGGGTGTCGGTGTGGCCGCACACGGTCGCCTGCGCCGTGCTGGACGTGCCCGGGGTCGCACAGGTGTGCGGCTCGGCGGCCCAGGTGTTCAGCGCCGCCCAGGTCTGGGGGCCGAGCACACCGTCCACCCCCAGCCCGGCGCACCGCTGGAACTCCCTGACTCGCGTCTCCGTGGCGGGCCCGAACGTGCCGTCCGCCGCGATCGGCGTGTACCGGCTGGGCTTCGTCGCCAGACTCAGCTCGCACTGGGCCTCGAGTGTCGCGTCCCCCGTCGCGCCTCGCTCCAGCGTGGGCTGCGCGCTCGTGTGCCCGCAGACCGCGACCGCCGTTGCCGCGGCCTCCGCCGCCTGAGCCGCCTGTGCCGTCTGTACCGCCGTGGGCCCGTACAGGGGCAGGACCGCTGCCACGGCGAGGGTCAGACCGCGCAGAAGTGTCCTTGGTCCCATCAGGATTTCCCCCTACCTGTCGTGCGTGTGACTTGTGCGTGACTTGCGAGTGGCCGGTGGTGGTCCCCGGCTGCCGGCCATGCTGGCAGCGGCCGTCCCGCCGCGGATCCTTCCGCTCCGGAGCGGGACGCCGGGACACTCGCACGTCTGTGACCTGCGGGGACGGACGACTGCTGGGACGAACCTGGGACACGGAAGGCGGCGGCGCGGCTCGCGGCGGACGGGGAGGGAGGTGATTTTCGTGGGATCCGCGAAACCGCGGCAACCTTTTCGGGCGCGGTGGAGACTGAGGGCCGGAAGCTGCCTCAACCGGAGCCTCGCATCGAGCACCTGTACTTCCGGACCAGTTAGGACCATTGCCGTGGCGTCCCGATCCTCACGACGTTCCCAGCGCCGTTCCTCCCGTCGTAGGCGCGGCGCTCTCGTCTGCGCCGCGGCGGCGGCCGTCGCGATCGTCATATCCCTGGTCGTGGCGCTCCGGCCCGACCATCAGACCGACGACGGGAGCGGTTCGGTCGCGTCCGCCGCCGGCGCACGGGTGATCGTCCCGCCCACCTCGCCGGAGCCGACGCCGTCCCCGACGCCCTCGGCCACCCGCTCCCCGGCCCCGAAGGCCAGGTCGACCGCCTCGGCCTCCGCCAAGCCGAAACCGAAGGCCACGCCCAAGCCCCCGGCCACGGGTGGCGGCAGCGGAACCGGCAGTGGCAGCGCCAGCGGTGGCGTCGCCGCCCGCCCGGCCTCCGGCTCGGCGCCGTTGGCGGGGCGGATCCAGCCCGGCACCACCTACAAGGGCGTCGCCACCTTCTACGACACCGGAAGCGGCGACGGAGCCTGCCTGTTCGGGCCGACCAGCGACCAGATGACCGCCGCGATGAACACCGCCGACTACGAGACGTCCAAGGCGTGCGGGGCGTACATCCTCGTCCGCGCGGCGAGCGGGGCCTCCGTCACGGTACGGATCACCAACGAGTGCCCCGGGGACTGCCTCCCCGGACAACTCGACCTCAGTCCCCAGGCGTTCGCCAAGCTCGCCGCCCCCGTGACCGGCCGGATCCCGATCACCTGGAGCCTGCTGAGCCCGTCCTCGGTGGACCCGATCTCGATCCGCTACAAGACCGGGTCCAGCAAGTACTGGTGCGGCATCCAGGTGATCGGCCACCGCAATCCCGTGGCCCGCCTCGAAGTCCGTACCGGCAGCGGCTGGGTCCGGCTCGAGCGCACCAGCTACAACTACTTCCTCTCCGAGCAGGGCACCGGGTGCGGCGGCTCGATCAGGATCAGCGACATCTACGGGGAGCAGCTGACCGTCGACGGGATCACGGTGCGGCCGGACGTCGTCCAGCCCACCCGCGTCCAGTTCGCCGCGCACTGACCCGCCGCGCACTGACCACGCCGGTCAGCGACGCCCCAAGGCCCCCAGTACGGCCTCGAGTTGACGCAGCGGCTCGGCACCGACGATCCGGAGTACGACGGTGTCCGCGCCGGCCGCCGACAGCGCGCCGATGTCCTCGGCGGCCTCCGGGGCGCTGCCGGACACGGTGAACACGTCCTCCTGCGGGCGGCCCAGCCACTCGCCGTGGCCCTCCGTGTGCGGGTGCAGGGTCCGTGCCACCTCGCCGGGGTCGTCGCCCACAAAGCAGAAGGCCAGCACCGTGAGGGTGTGGTCGGGGCCGGCGCCGCCCTTCGCGGTCAGCGCCCGGGTGTTCTCCAGGTCGCGCGGGCCGTGGCCCTCGGCGATCAGGGTGCCGTCGGCGACCCGGCCGGACAGCTCCAGCGAGAGGGGGCGCACCACACCCGCGACCACCGGCGGCGGTTCGGTGGTCGGGTGTACCAACTGGATTCCGTCCAGGCGCACTTCGCGACCCGCCAGCTCGACCCGCTCACCGCGCAGCAGGGCCCGCACGGAGGTGATCGTCTCCTCCAGCAGGGCCAGCGGTGAACGGGGGGCGACGCCGACCGAGGCCATCCACTCCCGCACCCCGTGCCCGATCCCGGCGACGAGCCGGCCCGGGAACACCCGGGCCAGCGTGGCCAGTTCCATCGCGAGCAGCGCCGGGCTGCGCAGCGGAGCCGGGGTGATCCCGATGCCCACCCGCAGCCGCCGCGTCGCGCCGAGTGCCACGGCGGCCGCGGAGACGCCGCCGTTCCAGCCGAGGTCCTCGACCACCCACAGGTCGTCCACGCCGAGGGCCTCGGCCTGCCGCGCGAACTCGGGCAGCCCTTCCGGGGCCCAGTCGCGGTCGTACATCACACCGATCCGAAGGTTCGTCATGCGCCCGAACCTATGATCCGGACCGGCGCCGATCAATGAGGTGCCGGCCGGAACGCCGGTCGTCGCTCAGCCCTTGACCGGCTTGCCGCGGCCCCAGCCCCAGGCGAGGCGGTCGGCGCCGGACTGGTTGGTGGTGGCCAGCCAGGGGCGGTTGGGGTCGCCGACCAGCTTCTGGATCGAGTACATGTCGTCGGTGCGCAGGCCGGGCCAGTAGACGGAGCCCATCTTCAGCTCGCGGAAGGTGTCGGTGACGGCCTGCATGAAGTTGACGAAGTTGTTGTCGGGGGTCTTCTTGTTGTAGTCGAGGCCCGTGGTCATGAAGGCCCCGAACTCGTCCGCGACGGTCCGGTTGGCGCAGTTGCCGATACGTACCTTCAGGTCCGCCACCCACTGGTCGTAGGTCGCGTAGTCCTTCCAGAAGCCGTAGTGGTGCAGCGACAGGTAGGTGCCCTTCAGACGCGGGTCGGCGCAGACGGACGTGACGTGGTCGTTGTAGCCGGCGCCGCTGACGAACACCTGGTTGCGCGGAACCGACTTGTAGGTCGCGAGCCACTTCGCCGCGATGTCGGCCCACTCGGTGTCGGTGTAGCCGTGCGGCTCGTTCATCGGCTCGAAGTAGACGTGCCTGTCCTTCTTGTAGGCCTTGACGACCCGGTCCCACATGGGCCAGTAGGTGGCCGTGTCGTCGATGAAGCCGTCCTTCTGGGCGCCGGTGCCCTCCCAGTAGGAGACGATCACCTTGAAGCCCTGGTCGGACGCCGCGTCGATGACCGCGCGGTACGACTTCCAGTAGGAGCCGTTGACGGTGTACGGGTTGATCGGCAGCCGCACGGTGTTGGCACCGAGGTTCGCCCGGAAGGCGGCGATGATCCGGGTCGACTTGGCGTAGGTGCGGGCGTAGTTGTCGGAGGTCGACAGACCGGACAGTTGGAGCAGGTCGTCGGCGAAGTTGTCGCGCGGGTCGGCCCAGTTGACGCCCTTGAACTGGGTCGTGTCCTTGCTCGGCGCGCCGCCCGCGAGGGCGGCGGCAGGGGTGGAGGCGGAGGCGGGGCTGACGGCGACCGCCGTACCGCTGGTCGCGGCGATCGCGAGCGCCACGAGGGCGGCGCGCAGTCTGGGGGAGGGGCGGGTGGCGCCGAGGATGTTGCGCATCAACTTGCCCTTTCGCATGCCGGTCGGGGACCGAGGGGGGCGATGTTTACGTAAACATCGCGGCGCCGAAATCGTGGCACCCGCCACAGAGATCGTCAAGGTTTCCGGCGCGTAACACGTCCGCCGGGTGGAACGGGTGCCGACAGGTCGAACGTCAAGGTGCTGAAGGTGCTGAAAAGCGGGGGTGGGAGCGAGGGCGTGGCGTCTTCACGCCGACACCCTGCGGGCCTCGTCCCCGTTCCGGTTCTGCCAGTCGGCGCGGTGGGCGCGGGCCGCCGACTCGGCGTGGTGCAGAGCCGGGGCGGGCACCGGCAGACGGCGCAGGGTGTCCAGGGTGGTCAGCATGTGCTGGGCGAAGCGGTGGCCGAGGGAGGTGAGACGGCCTGAGGACAGGGCGACGGTGGTCGCCTCGTGGGCGGCCAGGCGCCAGCGGGCGAACTGGGCGTGCGCGGTGGCGCGCAGCGCCGGGTCGGGTTCCGTCTCCCGGCGGCGCTCCCAGAAGAGGGCGACGCCCAGATGCGCGTACGCCCCGTGGAACAGGCCGGGCAGTGGGCGCGGGTCTGGGCGCCAGGGGGCGTAGAAGCGGTCGGGGCCGCCCGGTTCGAACAGGTCGAAGAGATGGAGCAGCGCCGCCAGTTTGTTGTGCTGCGTCTCGTGCGTGAGGGTCACCGCGAGGCCCGTCACCGAGGTCGGCGGAGACAGCGCCATGCAGCCGAAGGTCTCCGCACTGCTGCCGCTCCTGTTGCCGTGGCCGGGGCGGGTCAGCGGCACCAACAGGTGTGGTCCGGCGGCCAGTTCGGCGTAGGTCTCGGGATGGTCGGCGCGCAGGAGGCGGCAGGCGCCCCGGGCCGCGCCGGCCCACCGGTGCGCCTCGGCACCGGAGATGCCGTCGGGGTGGCGGGCGGAGTGCGGGAAGCAGGGCGGGTCGAGGGTGTCCAGCAGCAGCGGGGCACCGCCGTCGAGGACGGCGAGCAATCGCGCGCCGTGCCAGCGGCCGGTGGCGCCGTGGAAGCCGTCGGAGTCTTCGGAGTCTTCGGAGCTGATGGGTCCGTGCGCCGGGTCGCCCAACGGGCCTCCGGGGTAGGGGAGTCCGGGCACCGCGACCGTTTCGCCCGCCGCTGTGACGCGGCAGTGGCCCGCCTCGTCGACGCGCACCTCGGCGCGGTCGCCGGGGCGGGCGCCGGGAAAGCGGGCCCGCCCCAGGGACGGCAGGGCGGCCCAGGAACCGGTGAGAGGCAGCCCGGCCCGGGTCGGCAGCCCCGCACGGGCCGCCGCCGACACCGCCAGGGCCGTGAACCAGTGCACGGGCGGCGGGAGTTGACCGTTCGGGTGGCGCAGCTGGGCCAGCAGGCCGAACAGGGCGGGGCCCGCCGACGGATGGGTCAGTACGGCCGCCACCGCCTCGGGCGAGGTACGCGTGGCGTCGGTGAACAGCCCCCAGGCGTGCTCGGCCGCCGCACCGGCCGCGCCCCCGGTCTCCCGGCCCGCCACGGTCACGGCGTACGCGCAGGCCAGGCGCCTGCTGTGCTCGGCACGGCCCAGCAGCCGCAGGGCCGCCGCCCCGCCGCCGCCCGCGGCGATCGCGTCGAACAGCGCCCCCGGCATCCGGTACGGCGACGGGTTCATGCCGCTCCCGAGGGCAGCGGGGCGCCGTGCGCGCCCAGGTCCGCGGCCACCCGGCGCCGTACCCGGCCGATCAGTTCGGTCAGGTCCGCGCAGTACACACTCGGGTTGGCGAAGCCCGTGGCGTGGTCGTAGCGGGTGGCGTAGTGGCCGCCTCCGCAGACCCGGTGCAGGGGGCAGGCGAGGCAGGTGGCGGACAGCGCGGCGGTGCCCCACTGGCGGGCCGCGATGCCCGGGTGGAGCAGCAGGGCGTCGAAGGAGTGGCGGTGGACGTCGAGGCCGGTGCGGGCGGCGCCGTCGTACGCGGTGCGCAGCGTGTCGTCCTGGGTGAGGGAACCGTCCGTGTCGACCACCGCGTACCGCACCGGGGACAGGCCGAGGGCCTCGGTGCGCGGGGTGGCGCCGAGCAGCAGGGCGAGGAGGTTGTCGAGGAGACGGACCGAGGTCTCCTTGGTCCGGGCGCCGTACCAGCGCTCGAAGACCGCCCACAGCCAGTCCGCGTACGGGGTGCGCCGGCCGCTCGGGTCGACACCGGGCGGCGGGGTCTGCCAGTTGCCCAGCGGGAGAAGGAAGTCGACGGCCGGGGGAGAGTGGGTCAGCAGGGCCTCGTAGGTGCGCACCGGGTCGTTGCGCAGGTCGATGGTGCACAACAGCGCGCCGAACAGAGGGCGGTGGCGCCCGCTCGCCAGGCGGCCCAGGGCCGCCTCGACCCGGGCGTGGCTGCCACGGCCGTCGGCGCCCCGCCGGTGCCGGTCGTGGGCGGCCCGGCCGCCGTCGGTGCTCACACCGACCGTCACACCCAACTCGCCGAGCAGATCGAGACGTTGCTCGGTGAGACGGAGGCCGTTGGTCTGCAGGCTCAGATGCAGGCGTACCCCGGCGCCGACCGCCGCGCGCAGGGTGCGCACCGTCCGCGTGAGCGCCTCGTCGCCGATCAGCAGTGGCTCGCCGCCGTGCAGGACCACGCCGGCCTCCGTCACCCCGTGCGTGGTCAGGTGCTCGGCGATCCGCTCGGCGGTGCGGGCGAGGGTCGCCGGGGTCATCGTGCGGGGCTGGGCGCGCCAACTCTGGTCGTGCGAGCGGTACATGTAGCAGTAGTCGCAGGCCAGGTCGCAGCGGCTGTGCACCTTGAGGACGAAGGAGTCGAGCGGAGTCGGCCGCCAGCCCGCCGCCCGGCGTGCCGCCACGTCGGCGGTAGTCGGCCAGGGCGGCTCGGCCCGGCCCAGTGGCGGTCGACTCATCCGCTTCCCCCCGAAGGCGTACGTCGCGGACCTTGGGCCTGTCCGGCGTCTGTCCGGTGCCCGTCCGGGCGTTGCCGACGGCGCACTCTGTTCGACGTGCGACCAGTATTCGGGCGGGTCAACTACAGCGTCAACATCATGAATGAGCCAACGAAGGTCGACTGCGGGGAAGTTGAGCGACGCTCACCGTCTCCGGCTTCTGCCGTCAGGGCAGTTGGCGGCGCTACGCTGGACAGCCTCTCCGTGTTCCTCCGACACCCCATGGAGTGACCCGCATGGCAGTCGCCGACGGCACCGCCCCCGTGGGGGCGTGTACAGGAGCGGGACCGGGCGAAGGTCCGGACCCCGAGGTCGAGTCGGTCGTTCTCGACCTCGTGGCCCTGTCGCCCGAGGACATCGGGGCCCTGCCCGGCTCGGTGCTCGGCGCGCTGCTGCGCCAGGTGTACGACAGCTGCGCCGAGGGCAATCCCTTCGTCACCGGGCACAGCGAGAGCGTATGAGACACGGGGCACACGGGAACGTTCCGGACGCCGTGCGCGAGGTATGCGGCGTCTTATACTGGCGCCCCTCGGCCGCCCTTTTTGTCCCTCATATTCCCCTTGTTCACCGCCGCGCCGAGCGGAGACGTGCCGAGCGGAGAAGCCATGCCAGACGCCAACACCCCTGACCGGCCAGGGCCGTTCGCGGTCTTCCTCACCACCTCCGAGAACCTCGGCCTCAGTACGACACTGCGCAACGTCGCCGACATCCTCGCCGACACCAACCGCAGCGTCCTCCTCGTCGACGGCCGCTCCGGCGAACCCGGCGCGAGCGCGCCCCTGCCCCGCCCCGAACCCGGCCGCGTGCACACCGCGACCGCCCCCGGCGGCCCCGCCCTGGCCGCGCTCGCCGAGGACCCCGTCGCCGCCGCGTACGACCATCTCCTCGTCGAGGCCCCCGTACCGGACGCCTCCGAGGAGACGGAACCGGTGCGCTTCGCCGCGGACGCCGACACACTCGTCGTCTGTTTCGCGATGACAGCATGGTCCATCGACGGGGCCGCCGCGCTCGCCGAGGACCTGGTCGTCCGCCGGGGCGGCCGGCCCGTGCGGCTGCTCGCCCTCGGCCTCAAGAGCGACATCGGCGTCCACGACCGGCTGCGCGACTCCCGCGAGCGGGTGCGCCGGAAGTTCGCCCCGGTCGCCGCCGCGCTCGGCGGGACCGACGCGCCCTTCCTCGATTTCCTCGAGATCCCGTACAACCCCCTCTACCAGGACAGCCTCAGCCTCGCCGTCGAGGCGGAGGACGTCGGCACGATCAGCGGACTGCGCCCCTACTACGAGCAGCTCGCCGACTGGCTGCGCGCCCGCCGCGCCACCCGTCTCACCGACGTCACCGTCGTCCACTCGGCCCGGCACGCCCTGTGGGCCGCGTGGCTGCGCGACCGGCTCGCCCTCAAGGGGGTGCGCACGGAGCTGCGCCGCGCCGACACCTACGCAGGTGAACGCCCCGACCCCGGCGCCGCGTTGCTCTTCCTGTCGCCCGACGACGCCGACGACACGCTCCTCGAACAGATCGGCGCCCTCTCCCACACCGACGTCCGCGTCCTCCTCGTCGACGAGCCGTTCCCGCACACCGAGGCCGCCCACCACGAGCGGATCGACCTGCGCGACACCACCGAGGACCAGGCGCTGCGCCTGCTGTACACCGGCCTCGGCCTCGGCGCGCCCGAACCCGGCGGCAGCGTCGGCGGCGCCGGGTTCCCGCGCCTGCCCGAGACCACCAACGTGGGGACACGCGACAACGCCTTCGTGGACCGCGCCGCGCTGCTCGGCACGCTGCACGAGGAACTGCGCGGCGCCGCCCGCGACGGCGCGTGTCTGGTGCTGCACGGCCCCAGCGGCTGGGGCAAGAGCGACACCGCGCACGAACTGTGCCACCGGGTCGGCGCCTCGTACGACGTGGTGTGGTGGGTGCGCGCCTGGGAACGCACCCGCGTCGAGCGCGGCCTCGGCCGGCTCGCCGGGCGCCTGGGCGCGCCCGAGGACCGGGTCGGCACCGACGGCGACGGCATCTCCCGGCTGCTGTCCCGGCTCTCGCGCACCGATGCCGAGGCGGACAGCTGGCTCATCGTCTACGACGGTGTCACCGACCCCGCCGAGCTGCACGGCCTGCTGCCCGTACCGCACGAGCGCGGGCACGTCCTCATCACCGCCCGGACCGCCCCGGCCGGCAGCGACCCCGCCGAGGACGTACGGCCGCCGCATCTGCGGCCCCTCGGCATCGCCCCGATGGACGCCGAGGAGTGCCGCGCGCTGCTCGCCGAGAAGGTGCCGGAGATCAGCGAGCGGCAGGCCCGGCAGATCGGCAGCGTCGTCGACTCGGTCCCGCAGGCCCTGCACCTCGCCGCCCACTGCCTCGCCCAGCGGACCGCCGCGCACCGCCGCGACGACCACATGAACCAGGACGCCGCGGTCCGCGCCGCCGTCGGTGACCTCCTCGCCGAGTACCGCGCCTGCAAGACCGAACTGCTGCGCACCACCGACGCGGTGTCCCCGGTGGCCGTGATGGTGCGGGTCGCCCGGCGTGTCGTACGCACCACGCCCGGCGCGCTCGCCTGGGGCGCCGAGAGCCCCGAACGCGACGCCGTGGGCTGGCTGCTGGGCGCCGCCTCCCTGCTCACCGGCCGGGGCATGGGCCTGGAGCTGCTGCGCTCGCGCCGCATCCTGTCCGAACTCGCCCGTGACGACGAGTCGTCGACGCCCGCACCCGCGGGCACCGAGGTGCTGCTGCCCGACGAGCACATGGTGAGCGTCGCCCTGTGGGCCCTGGCCCAAGTGGGCCTGCTTGACGTCGACTTCGACCGCACCCGGCAGCCGCTCGTCCAGCACCACGGGCTGCGCGACCTGATCCGGGCCGACATGGACCCCGCCGAACGCGCGCACATCGAGTCCGTGCTGCGCAGCGTTCTGTCCGAACACGCCTCGCAGGGATCGGACCTGCCCCCCGACTGGGCCCGTGAGGTGTTCTCGCTGCGCCTGTGGGAGGACCCCCGGCCACGCGTGCGCCGCTCGCTGCTGCGTCACCTGGGCGCGCTCAGCCAGCGTGCCGAGGCCGCCGACCTCGACCGCCTCCTCGACATCGCCGGGCAGGCCCGTGAGCAGTGGCGCGTCGACGACAGCGACAGCGGCGACGGCACCGACGGCAACGGCGACGACGGCAACCACGGTGACGAGCAGTCCCCCGAGTACCTGCGGCTGCTCAACTTCGTCGCCCGCGCCCACCGGCTGCGCGGCGACTACGACCT
Source organism: Streptomyces sp. AK08-02 (assembly GCF_033795085.1). Classification (NCBI taxonomy): domain Bacteria; kingdom Bacillati; phylum Actinomycetota; class Actinomycetes; order Kitasatosporales; family Streptomycetaceae; genus Streptomyces; species Streptomyces sp. AK08-02. The sequence continues at coordinate 362,104 of NZ_JARAZV010000010.1, read as the reverse complement.
CTCCCGGCAGATCGCCCAGGACGCCCTGCGCGGCCACCGCCGGCTCCTCGGCATCACCCACCCGCGCACCCTGCTCTCCGCGGACTCCTACGCCGCCACGCTGCGCGCGCTGGGCCGCTTCGACGACGCCCTGCTGCAACTGCGGCCCGTCCTCGCGGGCCTCACCCTGCTGCTCGGCCCGCAGCACCCGGCCACCATCCAGGCCGAGCACAACCTCGCCCTCACCGAGGCGCTGACCGGCCGGGTCGCGCCCGCCCTGACGGCGATCCAGGACCGCTTCCGCTACCGCCAGGCCGTCGGCGGCACGGACGACCCCGTCGCCTGGAACGCCTCCGAGCTGCTCGCCTACCTGTACCGCGCCGCCGGACGCGACGGCGAGGCCCGTGACCTGCTGCGCCAGAAACTGCGCCGGCACGGCGACAGCTGGGACCTCGTCCGGCTCCGTACCGAGGTCGGCCTCGCGGTCAGCGAACGCCGGCTCGCCGACGGCTTCCCCGCCTTCAAGGACCCCCTCTACAGCTACGAACTCGCCCACGAACGCGACCTGCGGGCCCTCGGCCTGTACGTCGACCGGTTCGGCCCCGACCGCTTCGACACCGTGCGCTGCCGGTTCAGCTACGCCGCCGACCTGCACGCCCTCGACAAGGTGGAGGAGGCCGAACAGCAAGCCCGCCAGTGCGTGGACAGCCTCGCCCGCTGGTTCGGGCCGGGGCACCCCTACACGGGCGTGGCCCAGGTGCGCCACGGGGTCTATCTGCGGGCCACCGGCGAGCTGCGGCTGGCCGAGGAGGTCGGCCGGGGCACGCTCAACCTCCTCACCCACAAGCTGGGCCGGGCCCATCCCTGGGTCGCCGTCGCGGAGAACTCCCTTGCCGCCACGCTCGCTTCGGCGGGCCAGGCCGAGGAGGCCGTCGAACTCGCCCGCACCGCCCTGGCCCGCCTCGGCGACCTGGGCATCGCCCACCGGGTCGGCGGCCGCCGGGTCGCCGCCCACCTGGAACGCCTCACCGGCGTAGACCCCACCCGCCCCGTCCCACCCTCGGGCTACGACATCGACCTGGAACTCCCCGACGTATGACCCACCCACCACCCAGCGAGAGGTGAGCACCCGTGGCAGCCCCCGTACCGATCCGGAGCACCACGCTGAAGGAGTCCCACTGGACTTCCAAGCGCCACGGACTGATAACCGCGCTGTGCGAGGAGACCGTCGCGCGGACGCCCGCGATCCGCTCCCTGGCCCACTACAGCAACGGCATCCTCGACTTCGCCGTGCTGAGGGCGGACCGTGCCCCCCTCTCCAGTCTGGTCACGGAGATCGGTGACGACGCGCACAACGAGTCGCTGCCCGGCTCCAGGCTGCTGCTCTGCGTCCAGGACCTCGGCGCGGTCCTGCGCCCGCTGAAGACCGGCGAGCTGATGCGCACGGTTCTCGCGGGCGCGCGTGCCGGTCTGTGGGGCGGCCGGGCCCGCCCCGACGAGTTCCTGGCGGCGGTGACGGACGTACCCGACGGCGTGCCCGACATGGACGAGGCGATGAACGGCCTCGTGACCCGTATCCGCACCGAAGTGCACGGGCTGCCCGACGAGTTGCTCGGCGGCGACGCGCAGGCCAAGGCCCATCTCCAGAGCGGGGAGGCACCGGCCGGCCCCCATGTCGACTTCGGAACGGCCGCCGCCCCCGACACCGTGTACGAACAGCGCCTGCGCGACCTGTGGCGCGGCCATGTGAACACCACGGACCTCCAGTACGCGGGCTACTACCGGGACTGGACCCTGGTCTGTGTCGGTGACGTCTTCGACAGCCAGGAACTCGGCCCGCGCTTCATGGACGTCAGCGTGCGCACCCGGCGGACCGCCTACCGCGACCTCTCACGCAGCCTGCGCGGCCATCTGATCCGCCTCAAGGACGCGCTCGACCTGATCGCCCCGCCCCCGGGCGGCGGCGCCTCCGTCGAACGGCTCGTCCTCGACGTCCAGGAGGGGGCGGTGTACGTCCACTGGACCTCCCCCCGCGCCTTTCTCCTCGGCGTCACCCTCGACCAGCGCCAGGTGGGCAACGCGGAACGGCGGCTCGCGGGCCTCGCCCGGACCACGGGCGGCGTGACCGTACCGCCGCCCCGCTGAACACCCGTAGGGGCTAGGCCCTGTCGTCAAATTCCCGTCTGCCCGGCGACGACGGGAATTTGACGACAGGACCTAAGACACAGCCGGAGCGCTCAGCGTCCCCCACACCTCCTCCGCCAGCACCTCCACCGTGCGGGCCGGGGTCAGCGGATGCTGGTGCTCGGCGTTGCCCAGCAGATGCACCGGCAGCACCTCGACCGCGCTCTCGTACTCCCGGCAGATCCGGCGCAGTTCGCTCAGCTGGACCTCGGTCGGCGTACCCGGCGTCGTCGCCCGGGCCCAGGTCGCGACAGCGCCCCGGAAGTCCTCCGTCAGCGCCCGCACGAGTGTCGCGCAGCCCAGCACGCTCAGCTCCGCCGCGCTCGCCGCCGTCCGCCGGTTCATGGTCCGGCCGGCCACCCGCCGGGTCACCGACTCCAGCATCGCCAGCGCGTCCCGGAACCGGCGCCACACCGGGCCCGGCAGCTCCTCGGCCGGCTCCGCCCCGGGGACCGGACGAACGGCCTCTGCCACCTCTCGCGGCACCCCTGACGCGCCCGGACGCACCTCCAGCGTCATCGCGGCCAGGTTGCGACGCATCTCGTCCAGATGGGCCGTCTGCTGCGCCAGGTTCCGGCGCATCCGCTCGCCCAGTTCGGCGAGATCCTCCTCCCGGCCCTCCTCCACGAGCCGCCGCTCCAGCTGCAGCAGCGCCTCGTTCACCTTCTTCGGGAACCCGCCCTGGCGGTACACCAGCGGGCGGGAGCCGATCGACCGGCCGAGCCGGTCCTGCATCGCGTGCGACACCAGCCCGTTGACCACCAACAGCGCCTCGAACCGCCCCGGCCGCACCGCGCCGCGCAACCCGTTCACCTGGGTGACGATCCGTTCGACGTCGTCGGCGAGGAGCAGGGAGCGGGCGTAGACCACCGCGATGTAGGCGTTCGGCGCCGGCGACAGCCAGTACAGGACCTCCTCCCGGCCGCCCGCCGAGCGAGTGAGCCTCGCCGGCACGGGATCACGCGAGGCGATCCGCCACTGGCCCAGGTCCAGGGCGTCGTGCACATCGCCCATGACCCGCTGGTAGGACACCCGCTCGTGCAGCTCCCTGACCGCCCTGAGCATCGTCGCACCGGGCACCCGGCGCACCACGGGCTCCCCGCTCGCGTCATCCGCCGCCGCGGACTCCTCGCTGAGCTGCCAGGCGAGCCGGGAGGTCTTGAGCACCTCGCGGGGCACGCCCTCCGTCAACTCGTGGAGCAGGCGCAGGGCTTCGTCGTCGAAGGGCCCGGTGGGCGGCGGTTCCTCGCCGGTGGCCACGCCGGTCGCCTCGTCGCCCGTGGCCAGATACCCGGCCACCAGTTCCCTCGTACGGTTCTCGTCGAGCCCCGTCGGCCACAGCTGCACCACCCGCTCGTGCACGCTCTGGCGCAGCGCCCGCAGCCCGTCGGGCGAGGTGCAGAACACCAGCAGACCGCCGAGGCTCGTATAGATGTTGATGAGGCGTTCGAAGGCGTCCATGAACGCCCGCCGGTTGGCGTCCGGCCAGTCCAGCACCTTCTCCAGCGAGTCGAGAAGCAGGACGTACGGCCGTGAGACCCGGCCGTGCAGAAAGCCCTGCACTGCGAGCGCGTCGAAGACCCGGTCGATGCCGGCCGCGAGGTCCGGGTGCTCGCCCGCGGGGCCGATCGCCTCGATGATGCCCCGCTCACGCAGTGGTTCGGCGGGCTCCGCGCCGTTCAGCCAGTTCCACACCATCCGGTTGAACGGCGGTTCGAGGAGCAGGGCGAGCGCGGTGGAGAACCTGCGGTGCTCGGTGACGTCGCCCAGCCTGCCGCGCAGATCGGCGTGGATCACCTCCGGGTCGTAGCGCAGCGCGGAGACGACCTTGTCCGGGTCGAGCTCACGGCGCAGCAGCCCGGCCGCGATGTCCTCCAGGGTGCCGCGACGCGGGTCGTCGTCATCGGTGCCCACCCAGCCGGCCGTCACATACGCGTAGTAGTCCCGTACCAGCTCCTCGAAGGACCGTTTGCCCTGCTCGGTGTCGCCGGGTCCGCGCAGCCGGTCGCGGTAGAGCCGCCCCATGTCCTGCGCCGGTTCGTCCACGATCCAGGTCGCCGCCTCGGGGTGCCGCGTCTGCATCGTCTGGTAGGTCCGGCGCAGGGCGTGACTCTTGCCGAGGCCGAAATCACCCACCAGGGCGATCGCCCGGCCTCGCCGGCCACCGGCGGCGGGCGGCGCGAAGTAGTCGTCGACGAGCGCGTCGATGTCCGCGATCAGCGGGGTGTCGATGTGGGCGTTGCCCGAGTTGGCGGCCCGGACCCGCGCCTCCCCCAGGTCGGACGAGGGCCCCAGGCGCACGACAGGGATCAGCGGGAAGGGGTTTCGGTGCCAGGTGTGTCCACTGGTCGGCGTCACGTCGGCACTCCTCGTGTGTCCGGTGTCGGCCTTGGGAGCGGCTAGCGGGGAAGCGGGGACAGCTGTTCGGTTCCTGCGTACGGGTTCCTGTGTACGGGTGGAACGCGCGCGTCGGGAGTCCTACGGCGAGTCGGGTCTGAAGTCGTCGCGGGTCAGGCCCGCGAGGTCGAGGCCGGGCGGAGTGAGCTGAGTGGCGGTCACCCGCACCCGGCCGTCCGCGAGTCGCTGCCGCTCGGCGATCCGGAAACACTGCCGGCGCAGATACCGTACGTCGGCGTCGCGCCACGGGTCGGAGTCCGGCTTCGGGCCCTGGACCTGCCCCGGAATCGCGGGCGGCGGCGCGTCCTCGCGGTCGGGATGGCCGCCGCGGGCGGCCTCGGTGAACTTCACGGTGTCCTCCGTGGCGAGTGAACCGAGCGAGAGAAGGGTGACCGCCGTTTCCCGGGGCAGCCCCGCGATCACCTCGCGCGCTGTGTTCCGGTCCCGGTGACTCATCTCGACGAACAGTACGATCCGGCTCTGTGCGTGGCTCAGCCAGGTCTTGAGGAAGTTCGTCCGTACCTCGCCACCGGCGTCCCGCCAGTCGATGTGCGGGACGATGGCGAACAGCAGACTGTTCTGCTGGACGAGCAGTCTGCTGATGCCCCTGAACGCCGTGCGGATGTCGTCCCCGGTGATCGACGGGTCGAGCGGTATCCCGGGAAACTCCGCCTCCAGGGTCTCGACGAGCTTGTTGCGTATGGCCGCGTTGATCTTCGTGGTGCTGGCGAAGTGACCGCTGCCGTCCCAGCTGACGTCCTCACCGCCGTTCACGTATCCCCCGGCCATCGCCACGATGGGACGCGGCGCGAGATGGGGCCGCTGCTGCTCCCTGAACTTCCGTGCGAGCTCCAGGAAGTACTCGTGCGCCCGGTGCACACACCGGTGGATGAGGGTGGTCTTGCCCATGCCCACGGGGCCGGTCACCACGACCAGGTGTCCGCCCACGTCCGGCAGCAGCAGTCCGGTCAGCTGGGCCCGGAGACATTCCTCGAACAGGTCGAGCTGCTCCCGGGCGTGGTCGACGTCCACCCACTGGTGGACGTGACTGCCGTCCTTCCACGGCACCAGCGGATGGTCGTCCTTCGGCCGGGCATGCCCCGCGGGCAGCAGGTCCCTGATCTCCGGCAGGAAGACGCCGAACGGGTTCTCGTCGTACTCGTCCTGCTGCACGGTCATTCCGCGTCCCCCGTCCCCGCTGTCCCGGCGGGCGCCGGCCGGTTTCGGGCCGTGCGCCAACTCCAGTACAGGGAAGCACGGTTGAGCTCGGCCAGGGAGCGCAGCCAGCCGTTCACGGACTGCTGTTCCCGGTCGGCCGTACGAGTACGGGTCTGCGAGTCGGGCAGGTACCGGCCGGCGGTCCGTGGCAACGGCTCGGCCAGCGGCAGCCCGTCGGCGAGCCGCTCGGCCGCCGCACGCCGGGCCGGGGGCTCGGGCACCCGGGACAGCACGAGAGCCAGCGCGTCCCGGGTGGCACGCACCGCCGTGTGGTCCGCCCGCTCGTCCTGCCGGTAGTCGGCGAGGTACTCCCGTACGGCCGCCCGGTAGGCGCTCTCCGCCGCCCCCAACTCCTGCCGCAGCGCACGCCGTTCGGACTGGCCGCGTTCGTAGGACTGGCCGCCCAGGGTGAGCAGCGCACCCGCCAGGAGCAGCGGCAGCTGCTTCAGCAGGGCCACGAACCAGCCGTCCTCGCCGCCGCCCCCGCCTTCCCGCGAGGCCGACGCGGGGGAGTCCGACTCGGCGGCCATGAGCGCGGTGCAGGCCCGCCCGAAGTCCTCCTCGTGGACCTTGGCCCACCGCTCCGGCGAAACCCCGACGTCGGCCTTCAACAGCCCCAGCCTGACGGCCGCCGTGAGCAGGTCGGCGCGGTGGACGGGGTCGAGGCAGTACACCAACTGGGCATCCCGCTCAGGGGAGTCGGCGCCTCCGGCGGCCGATGCGAAGGCCGGCGCGCTGCCGGTGGCCAGCAGCAGGAGAACCGCCCCGGTCGCCGCTCGGGACGCGTGCCGTGTGCGAGGCCGGCGGCCCGGGGGAGCGGCGGCGCGAGTGCTCCGGGTGCCCGTGGTGCTCCGGACCGGCGGCCGGGTGCCGTCGCGGGACACCCCTCGCACCCCTGATCTCCTCGCCTGCCTCATCAGCGTCTCCCCCGTCCGGTGCCGGCACTTCACACGCCTGCTGCGTCTCGTACGTCTTGCATTCCCCGCGGTCGCCGCCTGTCCCACATTTCCGGGCCGCCGGAACTCCGCACTCCGCGGCGCCCCGACTCCGGTCACACGACCGAGCGTTCGTCCTCCGCCCGCTGGTCGTACGGAGAGTGACGCTCGGAGCCGGAGGAGGGTTCCCGGTGGGCCCGCGCCCGCCGACGGCGAGGCGGACGAGCCAGCAGCGCCTGCGAGGTGCCGTACAGCAGGTTGACGGTGATGACGGCCGGCCCGACGGTCGCGACGGTGCCCGGGAAGTCCCGCTCCAGGGTCAGGGCGATCAGCACGGCCGTGATGCCGTTCTGCTGGCCGAGGCCGAGCGCGATCCGGTCGCCGCGCTCCAACCCCCTGACGAACAACGGCAGTACGACCAGTGCCACCACCGCCTGCGCGGCGAACGCCGCCACCCCGAGCACGAACCCCGGCCACAGCCGCACCCCGTGCGCGAGCAGCAGCCCGAGCGTCAGGAACGCGGCGAGGAACGCGCCGCCCACCGCCCGGCCGACCGCCTTGTCCAGCACCGTGGCACGCAGCACGAGACCGGCCAGCGCCACCGCGAGCATCAGCTGGTTCAGCGCCGCGAGCACCAGCATCGCCCCGACGAGCAGCACCGCGCCGCCCGCCTTCGTCCGCCGGACCGCCACGACGTCCGGCAACCGTGCCGCCGCCCGCCGCCCGGCCCACCACAACAGCACCACGGCGGCCAGGAGCACGGCGTTGAAGAGAAGCCCGGTCGCGTAGTCGCCGCCCGCTCCCCGGCTGATCTCAGGGGTGCCCGCGTGCCCCGCCGCCGTATAGGCGTACCCCGCCAGATACAGCGTCAGCAGGACCGTCATCGGGTCGTCGAACGAGGCCCACGCCGTCAGCAGGGACTGGGCGCGCGGTGACATCCGCCCCCTGCCGGTCAGGGCGGCCACCGACAGCGGGTCGATCTGGGCGACGGCGATGCCGAGCACCAGGTACTCGGGCCGCCCGAACACCAGCACCATCGTGCCGGCGATCAGCCCGGCCTTCAGGACCACACCCAGGGTGACCGCGGCCACCACACCGGGCAGATCGGCCCGCAGCGCCCTCAGATCGATCGAGTACGTGCTCCCGTACAGACCGATCGCGAGGAGCAGCGCCGCCCCGAGCACATAGCCGTCGGAGCCCACCAGCGCCGAGACGTCCACCACCAGACCGGCCAGCACGCCCACGGCCAGCAGGGCCGCCGCGCCGAGCACGATCCCGGGGACCACCTCGGGCAGCCTTCGTAAGCGGGCGCGCAAGGATGTCCCCATGGCCTTGTCCCCCCTCCGCTCCGCCCCGCGCGCTGTCCGACGCGACAGAGACGTTCCCCTGGCGGTACGGGTGTGACCGCCTGTGGGGCAGGTGAATGCTAGGGCCTGCCGTGAGAAAGGGGTGCTGGTGCCGAGGGAAAAACCGCTCACCAGCCTTCCGCCCGACTCGTCGACGCCCCCTGGCCGGTACGCGACCCGACGGGCCGGCGTCGTCGCCGTCCCGCCCTGTTCCGTCCGTCCTGTCCTCACGATGCCCGGCGGAAGGCACCCGTGAACCCGTTCGGGTGCCCTGGCCGAAAGCCAACGTTCCTTTCCAGCAGGGTATTTGACGCCCGTAGACTCCCCCGGTGACAAAGGTGACACGCGACGACGTCGCCAGGCTCGCGGGAACTTCCAGCGCGGTCGTCAGTTACGTCGTCAACAATGGCCCCCGGCCCGTCTCCGCGGAGAAACGCCGACGCGTTCTCGAAGCCGTCAGGGAACTCGGTTACCGGCCCGACCGGGTGGCCCAGGCCATGGCCAGTCGCCGTACGGACCTGTTGGGGCTGATCGTTCCGGACGCCCGTCAGCCATTCTTCGGGGAAATCACCCATGCGTTGGAACGCGCCGCCGCCGACCGGGGAAAAATGGTGCTCGTCGGCAACTCCGATTACCAGGAGGAGCGCGAACTCCGTTACCTTCACTCCTTTTTGGGGATGCGGGTGTCGGCGCTCATCCTGGTGAGTCTGGGGCTCGGTGACCGGATCGCCGCGGAGCTCGACGCCATGGACACCAGGGTCGTGCTGATGCACGAACGGTCCGCGTCCGTACGTAAGTTCGCCGTGGTCACGGACGATGTCGAGGGTGCCGGGAAGGCCACCCGGCATCTCCTCCAGCACGGCCACACCGCCGTGGCCTGCCTGGGCGGTCCCGAGTCGGCTTCCGAGGCCGGCGATCCCGTCGCCGACCATGTCGAGGGCTGGCGCAAGGCGATGGCGGACGCCGGCCGCCCCACCGACGGGCTCCTCTTCCACGCCCCCTACAACCGGTACGACACCTACCGGGCCGCGCTGCGCGTGCTCGCCGCCCCCGACCGGCCGACCGCCGTGTTCTGCGCGACGGACGACCAGGCCATCGGCCTGCTGCGGGCGGCCCGCGAGCTGGGCGTCGACGTACCGGGCGACCTGGCCGTGGCGGGCTTCGACGACGTCAGGGAGGCCGCGATGACCGACCCGCCGCTGACGACGGTCGCCTCCGACCGCGAGGCGATGGCCCGTAAGGCGGTGGACATGGCGCTCGATCCGGACCTGGACACGGCGACGCCCGGCGAGACGGACCGCACCCGCCGTTTCCCGTCCCGCCTGGTCGTCCGATCGTCCTGCGGCTGCCCGAACCCGGACGCGACCCACGGATCCCTGGCCTGACCGCCTGACCGCCGCCGAACACCGTCGGCCCCTTGCCGTGGAAGGCCGACCCCTTTATTGTTTGGCCTCAAATGAAAAGTCGGCCCTCGCTGAGCCGCTGCTCTTCGCGTCGGCGTCGCAGTCGGCGTCGGCGTCGGCGTCGGTAGCGGTACCGGCGTCGAAGTCGGCACGGAGAACGGAGTGCGTACGACCATGACCGCGACTCCTCGTATGCAACTGGTCCTCAGTGAGAACTGGACCATGACCGGCGGGCGCGTCGACCTGCCGCTGCTCGTGCGCTGGGCCCGGGAGGCCGAGGACGCCGGATTCGACTCGGTGATGCTCAGCGAGCACATCGTGCTCGGCCCCGACGCCGGCGTGAACGGCGTCATGGGCAACCCGCGCGACTGGGCGCTGCCGGGCAACCAGGACCCGTACCTGCCCTGGCCCAACTCCCTGATCCTGCTCGGCGCGATCGCCTCGGTGACCGAGCGGGTCCGGCTGGCCGCGTCGGCGGTGATCGCCCCCTTGCGTCATCCCCTGCTGCTGGCAAGGGAGTTGGGCACGCTCGACCTGCTCTCCGAGGGCCGGCTGATGGTGCTGCCCAACGTCAGCTGGAGCCGGGACGAGTACGACGCGCTCGGGGTGCCCTTCAACCGGCGGGGACGGCTGCTGGACGAACACCTGGAGATCTGGGCGAAGTTGTGGGGGCCGTCGCCGGTGTCCCACGAGGGCGGGAACTACCCCTTCGAGAACGTGTACTTCGAGCCCAAGGCGTATCGGGCGGACGGTCCCCGGCTCTGTTTCGGCGGTGCGGGGATGCACGCGGCGATGGTGCGACGGCTGGTTCGGTACGGGCACGCCTTCAATCCGCTGGGGCGGCCCACGGCCGAGGAGATGGGGATTCTCGGGGACGCGATGAAGGAGGCGGGGCGTGACGTCTCCGAACTGGAGATGATCGGCGGGGTGCGGGTGGTGTTCCCCGACGACCGGTCCTGCGCCGATCTCGGCGCGGCGCTCGCCTCGGTTCCCGAGCAGATGGAGCTGGGGTTCACGACGTTCTGCGTGAAACCCTCCCAGTTCACCGATGATCCGGACGGGGTCGGAGAGTTCTGCCGCGAGGTGATGAGGCGGGTCGAGAGGGGAGTGTCCGCCGTGTGAGGCCGCCGGGTTCGTACAATTTGGTGCCGAACGACATGGTGTCGTGGGAGGGGATGTGCCGGTGACGCAGCGACCGATCGTCGAGACCGAGCAACTGGTCAAGGCCAAGCTCGGCGACATTCCGATCCGGCACGAGCAGATGGCCGTCGTCGCGAACATCCACCGGGCCGCCTCCGCCGTGCGCCAGCACGTCGAGAACTCCGTACTGCGGGGAGCGGATCTGACGTGGACCGGGTTCGTCGTGCTGTGGGTGGTCTGGATCTCCGGGGAGACCGAGACCCGGCTCGTGGCCGAGGAGGCCGGGATCTCCAAGGGGACGCTCACCGGTGTGGCCCGGACCCTGGAGGCGCGTGGGCTGGTCCGGCGTATCGAGCACCCGTCCGACGGGCGGCGGGTGCTGCTCGGGCTCACCCAGGAGGGCGAGGCGCTGATGCGGACGCTCTTCCCGGACTTCAACGACGAGGAGGCGTTCGTCGCCGCGCCGCTGAGCGCCGAGGAGTGCCGGGCCACCGCGGACGCGCTCCGCAAGATCGTCGTCCAGGTCCAGACCCACGGCGAGGACCGCAGACTGGAGCTGCTGGACGGCGCCGAACCCGCCCCGCGCCGCAGCGGACGACGCCCCAAGAGCTGACCCCTGACGACCGGCTCCGACCCCGACCCCGCCCGCCCGCCTCCTGCCGCTGAGAACTCGCCCTGTCGTTGAGAAGTGGAGAACCCCGTGCGCGCCCTCGTCATACATCACGACCATCTCTCGCTGTCCGGTCCCGTCGGCGACCGGATCACCCAACTCGGCTACGAGATCGACGAGTTGCTCGTCGTACCGGCCCAGCGGTACGACAGCCCCGGCGTGGGGTTCGACTTCCCCGACCCGGCCGGCTACGACCTGGTCGTACTGCTCGGCGCGCCCTGGTCGGTCTACGACAGGGCCTCGGTCGCGCCCTGGATCGACGGCGAACTGGAACTGCTGCGCACCGCGTACGCCGCCGAACTGCCCGTGCTCGGCATCTGCTTCGGGGCGCAGGCGCTCGCCACCGCCCTCGGGGGGAGCGTCGAGGCGGCGCCCCGGCACGAGATCGGCTGGACGGCCGTCGAGTCGGACGTGCCCGGGCTGATCCCGGCGGGTCCCTGGTTCCAGTGGCACTTCGACCGGTTCACGGTCCCGCCCGGCGCGGTGGAGCTGGCGCGCAGCGCGGTCGGTCCGCAGGCGTTCCGGGCCGGACGGGCGCTCGGGGTGCAGTTCCATCCCGAGCTCGACGAGGAGACCCTGCTCCAGTGGCTGGACGCCGGCGGCCGGGCCGAGGCCAGGGCCCACGGCGAGGACCCGGAGCGACTGCTCGCCGAGACCCGGGCCCGGAGCGAGGAGTCACGGCAGCGGGCGTACGACCTCGTGGACGCCTTTCTCGCGGGGATCGCCGGGGTGGCGACGGACCCGGCAGCGGCTGGGCGGGAACGCGCGGCCTGAGAACCTTCGGTGCTCCGATGAACGTTTACCGGCGAATACGCGTCGTAGCGGTAGTCGGTACTCGTTCGTTTGTTCAGGGGGATCACCATGGCTTCGGTCCGATTGCTGTCGTCCGTCGTGCTGGTCGGGGGGCTGATGTGCGCGGTCGTCGGCTGTGGAAAGGACTCCGGGGCCTCGACGCCGGGGCAGGGCTCGTCGACGGCCCCGCCCACCCCCTCCTCCTCGTTCTCGTCGTTCGCGGAGTCCTGGAACGAGCCCGCCTCGTACGTCTACACGCTGACGTCGAGCGAGGGGGAGCGCAGCCTCGTCGGCACGTTCCGGGTGACGGTGCGGGACGGGAAGGTCGCCAAGGTGGTCGGGCTCGACGAGAGCGGGCGCGGCGCGGTGCGGCGGGCGCCGGAGGAGGTCCCCACCATCGGCGGGCTGCTGGACCAGCTGTCCCGCGCCCACGACGAGGGCGCGGACACGGCGGAGGCGGAGTACGCGCCCGACGGGCACCCCGTCCGGATCACCCTGGACCCGGAGGAGAACGCGGTCGACGACGAGCAGACGTATGTCATCAGCGACTACCGGCCGCAGCCGGTGCCCGTGGGGTCGAAGGCCTAGTTCTGGGCGTCGTGGTCGTTCAGGTCCTCGAAGGTGCCGCCGACCTTCTGGCGCAGTGACTCCTGGAGCTTCGGGGGCGCGCTGATGACCCACTTGGTGCCGACCAGGTACTTGCCGCCGTAGATGGCCGCGCTGTCGAGCCAGATGAGCTTGTACTTCTCCTCGGGGAACGTCGTGATCAGGTAGTCGCCGTCGGCCGTGTGGCAGACGCCCTCGCGCAGTTCCTTCGCGTCGGTGCGGATCGTCACCTCGCAGCCCGTCAGCTTGGCGATCACCTCGACCTTGGCCGGCGCGACCACGGCCGCCACGGGGGCGGGCGGCAGGGACTCCGACGCGGACGGCGACGCCTTCTTCCCGGAGTCCGAGCCGGAGTCCGACGTGCAGGCGGTCGTCAGGGGGAGGGCGACGGCCGTCAGGAGCGCGGCGAGCGCGACGGCCCTGCCGGGCGATCGCCGGGGGTGCTGCTGGAACACTGCGCTTCTCCAGGTCGGGTGGTACGGCGGACGTACGACTCGACAGAAGGTACGGGCGGGCGGTGGGCGGTGTTCACAGCCAGCCGTTGCGTTTGAAACCGCGGTGCACGAAGAAGCAGGCGGTGGCGATGACGGTGAGGACGAGCGGGTAGCCGTAGCGCCAGTGCAGCTCGGGCATGTGCTGGAAGTTCATCCCGTAGATCCCGCAGACCATGGTCGGTACGGCGACGATCGCGGCCCACGCGGTGATCTTCCGCATGTCCTCGTTCTGGCCGACGGTGACCTGCGCGAGGTGGGCCTGGAGGATCGAGTCGAGCAGGGCGTCGAAGGCGTGGATCTGCTCGGTGGCGCGGATCAGATGGTCTGACACGTCCCGGAAGTAGGCCTGTATCGCCGGCTCGATGTGCGGCATCGGCTCGGTGGCCAGCTGCTGCAGGGGCCGGCCGAGGGGCACCACCGCGCGCTTGAGCTCAAGAAGCTCCCGCTTGAGCTGGTAGATACGGCCGGCGTCGGCGGTGCGCGGGCTCTGCGGGGAGAACACGTCCGACTCGACCTGGTCGAGGTCGTCCTGGACGGCGTCCGTGACGTTCAGGTAGTCGTCGACGACATGGTCGGCGATGGCGTGCAGCACCGCGGCAGGCCCCCTGCCGAGCTGCTGCGGGTCGGACTCCAGCTCCTCACGCAGCGGACCGAGGGAGCCGTGCCGGCCGTGCCGGACGGTGACGACGAAGTCGGGGCCCGCGAAGACCATGATCTCGCCGGTGGTGACGACCTCGCTGGTCGCGGTGAGCTCCTCGTGCTCGACGTAGCAGACCGTCTTGAACACGGCGAACAGGACATCGCCGTACCGCTCCACCTTGGGACGCTGGTGGGCCTGGACGGCGTCCTCGACGGCGAGCGGGTGCAGCCCGAACAGTTCGGCGACCCGGGCGAACTCCGTCTCGGAGGGTTCGTGGAGTCCGAGCCAGACGAAGCCGCGGTTGTGCTTGCGGACGCGGGCGACGGACTCCTCGACGGTGGACGCGGTGGGCTGGCGTACACCCTCGCGGTAGATCACGCAGTTGACGACGGTCGAGCCGAGCGGTGACCGGGCGGGGTGACTGAGATCCACCCGCCGCCGCCCACGCCGAGCCAGGCGGGCCACTTTGCGCAGGCTGCCGACCATCGACATGCGGTTCGCTCCTTCTCCGGGTGCGGACAGTGTGCCAGGTGGAGGTGAGGGGGAGGTCAGGGGAGGTGTGGGAACCTCGCCCCCGCCGCCCCTCACCCGTTCCGTACCCGTGGGCTCCGCCCTCAGACCCGGCAAACGGGCCGAGACGGGCAAGCAGATGGGAAAAACTACTCGTTTCGGTTCCCGTCCATCCGGGCAGGGATCGGGCAGCACAGGGGGGAGGAGACGCGGCGGTGGTGTCTGACCATGTGCTGACCCCGGACGGGCGGCAATTGCGCGTCGAGGTCTCGGGAGACCCGCGTGGCCACCCTGTGTTCCTCCTGCACGGCATGCCCGGCAGCCGGGTGGGCCCCCGGCCCCGTTCGATGTTCCTCTACCAGCGCGGCGCCCGCCTCATCAGCTACGACCGCCCCGGATACGGCGGCTCCGACCGCAGCCCGGGCCGTCGGGTCGCGGACGTCGTGGGTGACGTCGCCGCCGTCGCCGACGCGCTCGGCCTGGACCGGTTCGCGGTGGCCGGGCGATCCGGCGGCGCCCCCCACGCCCTCGCCTGCGCCGCCCTTCTGCCGGACCGGGTGACCCGGGCCGCCGCGCTGGTCGGGCTTGCCCCGAGGGACGCGGAGGGACTGGACTGGTTCGCGGGCATGGCCCCTTCCAACGTCAAGGAGTTCCGCGCCGCGTCCACCGACCCGGAGCGCTTCGCGGCCCGCCTGATCCCGCGCTCGGCGGCCATCCGCAGCGACCCGGGAAAGCTGCTTGAGGAACTGCGCGGCGATCTCACCGACGACGACCGCTCGATCGTCACGGACACCGGGATGCGCTCGATGATGCTGCGCAACTTCCGTGAGGCGGTGCGCACTTCACCGTACGGCTGGATCGATGACTGCCTCGCGTTGACCGTCCCCTGGGGGTTCGATCCCGCGGACATCCGGGTGCCCGTCCTGCTCTGGCACGGCGGGCAGGACGTCTTCTCGCCGCCCGCCCACGGGTCCTGGCTCGCCGCCCGCATCCCACGGGCCAGGACGGTCGTCGACCCCGCGGCGGCCCATTTCGCGGCGGTGCGCGCACTGCCCCGGGCGATCGGCTGGCTGCTCGGCGACAGAATCACCTGACACCATCTCAAGCGGCCGCCGTTCAGGGTCGTTTGCCGAGAAACATTCTGACGGAGCGTCAAACGGCCAGTGGCTCCAGGTCCCGGTATATCCGCCGTTCGTCCGATGCCACCTGCGTGATGCCGTTCTCCTCGCCCAGCTGCATCCGCAGCTCCTTGAGGGATTCCTCGCGCAGTCGACGTGCCTCGTCCTTGCGGCCGAGGGCCGAGAGGGTGAGAGCGAAGTTGGTGACGATGCCCAGGGTCTCCGGGTGGTGCTGCCCCAGGACGGTACGCAGGACCGTGACCGCCTTCTCCTCCAGCGCGCACGCCTCCTCCAACTGCCCCTGATCCGCGAGCACGTTGGCATAGTTGACGCCGCAGAAGAGGGTGTGAGGATGCTGCTCGCCGAGCACTTCCGCCATGCGCGGCAACACTTGGTGGAACACCTCCTGCGCGAGCGCGATGTCACCGCAGCCCCAGTGGAAGATACCCAGGTTGTTGAGCGCGGCCTGGGTGTACGGGTGGGCCTCGCCCGGCACCTTCATGTACTCGCCCAGCGCCTCCCTGGCCACTTGGCGGGCGTCCTCGCGCTCGTCGGCCGCGAACAGGTCGGCGGCCATGTTGAGGTCGCAGGCCAGCGAGTCCGGGGTCGGTTTGGAGTACTGGGCGCGGTACTGGCCGCGGGTCGCCGTGGTGAGCCGTCGGGCGTCCTCGAACTGACCCGCCCGGCGCAGCGACACGGCCAGCGACTTGGCGCAGCGCAGGGTGCCCGGGAACTCCTTGCCGAGGAGGCGCTTGTGCTCGTCGTACGTCCGGGACAGCAGTGCGACGGACTCGGAGTAGCGGCCGACCTCGCGCAGGTCGCGACCGAGTTGCTCGGCGGAGGCCAGCGTGTAGGGGTGGTCGGGGCCGAGGACCTCCATCCGGCGGTCCAGGGTGTCCTGGTCGATGCCGAGGGCATCGCTGTAGCGGCCGACCATGCGCAGCGCGAGCGCCAGGTTGTTGGCGGCACTCAGGGTACGGGGGTGCGACTCGTGGAAGATCTGGCTGAACCCGTCGTGCGCCTCCCGGGCGAGATCCACCGCCGACCGGTACTCGCCGAGGGCGGCGAGGTCGCTGGCCAGGTTGGAGGTGGTGACGTACGTGTGCGGATGGGATGTACCGAGGACCTGGCGCTGGCGGGCCAGCAGTGCGGTGTCTATCTCGCGGGCCTCGACATAGCGTCCCTGGGAGCGCAGCACGCTGGCCAGCTGGCAGCGCAGGTAGAGGTACTGGACGTCGTCCTCGCCGAGCAACTCCGCCCAGTGGACGAGGAGTTCCTCGGCGCGGCGCTGGGCGCCGGGGAAGTCGCCGCGCTTCCAGAGATAGCGGACGCGGTCGATGAGCAGCCGACGGGTCGCGGAGTCGACGCAGTTGCGGGCGTCGGAGGCGGTGAGATGCGGCCAGATGACGGCGAAGCGCGGCCAGGTCTCCGGGTCGTCGATGGGCTCGTCGCCGTCCGGGCGGGCTCCGGCCAGCACGGTGTGGACGACGTGCCGGGCCTCCTTCTGCTCCTCCTCGGTCAGCTGGGCGCGGATCACCGCCTGCACCAGCCGGTGCACCTGGATGCTGTTGCTGACCTGGTCGACCTTGGCGAGCGCGAACCGCCCGATCTCCCGGATGACTCTCCCGAGCAGCAGACTCTCCTGGAGCGAGGCGTCGTACGGCTTCAGGGCGTCGAGCATCTCCTTGCTGTACAGGAGGTGCGAGGAGATCGGCTCGGCGGCGAGAAAGGCGCACAGCTGGAGCAGTCGGACCGACGCGGGAGAGCGTTCCTTCAGCCGGGCGATGGAGATGTTCCAGGTCGCGGCCACGGAATGGGGGTAGTCGGCGGGCTGGTTGAGGTCCAGTACGTCGGTGGTCTGGTCGGCGAGCTGGCGAAGGTAGTCGTCGATCGGGGTGGCCGTCTCGGCGAGCCAGGCCGCCGTCTGCTCGACCGCGAGCGGCAGGTCGCCCACCGCCTGCGCCACCTGGTCGGCCTCCCCGCTGCTCAGTCCCGAGGCCCGACGGGTGAGGTGTTCGACGCTCTCCTCCCGTAGGAACACGTCGATCGGTATGGCCGCCCCCTGCTGCGACCAGGCCTGGTTGCGGGAGGTGACCAGCACATGCCCGCCGCCGCCCTGCGGGATGTAGCGGGCCAGGGCCGCCGGGGCGTCGACGTTGTCGAAGACGAGGATCCACCTTTTCGTCGGCAGGCCCCGGGCCAGCATCTGTACGGCTTCCTGGCTGGCCAGCGTCATGTCCTCGCCGCCGGGCGCGCCGATGCGGGCGCCGAGTTCGGCGAGGGACGCGACCACGTCGTCCTCGTGCTCGGCCGAGGTCCACCACACCAGGTCGTAGTCGGCCATGAACCGGTGCACGTACTCGATGGCGACCTGGGTCTTGCCGACCCCGCCGAGCCCGAACAGCGCGAGCGGCTGCGGCACCATGGCGGTGGTTCCGCTGCCGAGCTGGTCGCGGACCAGGTCGAGGATGAGGCCTCGGCCGGTGAACGTGTTGTTGCGCTGCGGCACGTTCCAGATCGCCGGTGTCGAGCCGGGGAAGCGCGGGCCGGCGGTACTGGTGCTGACCGGCTGTCCCGGCAGATCGACGGCGCTCAGCAGCTTGAGGGTGCTCTGCGCCTCGTCGAGCCGGTAGAGGTCGACCGGGTTGTGGTCCAGGTGCAACGTGGGCTGCCGGAGTTCGTCGACCTTGAGCGGCACCATCGAGCCGGGCGTGGTGTCGGCGTCGGTCAGCGCACGCCAGACGGCGTCCGCGTACCGGGACTTCTGGAAGGCGTTGGACAGCAGGACGAGGGTGCGGGTCGAGTCGTCGGGGCGGGAGACAGGGCCGGTCGAGATGTCGTGCGACAGCACATTGCAGCCGGAGCGTTTCAGTACGGCCTCGATCCATTCCGCCCACATCCGGTTCTCACCGGCGTACGCGACGACGACGTCCATCGTGATGGCCAGCGGCCGGCGCCGCAGGAACGCGTCCCGGCAGCGCAGCCGGACGGACTCCGGGACCGGTGGCAGCGAGGTGACGGTGCCCTCCGAGATGACCGCGGTCAGCCGTTCGAACGCGGACAGCAGCGAGTTGGCGATGCCGCTCTCGTCCCCGACAGTGGCCAGGGTCTCCTCGTACGCGTAGTAGGGGCGGTAGGGAATCTCGACGTTTCCCCAGTAGGCCGCCATCTCCTCGGGACTGAGGTCGTCCTCGTCGAGTGCCTTGGGCAGCCCGTCGAACTTCAGCCGGGCCAACGCCCGTCCCGCGTCGACCTTCTCCTTCTCACCCTCGTCGATACGCATCGGCACGGGCAGTACCCGGATGCGGCGCTTGCGGTAGCCGTCCTGGACACTGCGAGCCACGGCGGCGGCGCCGTCCAGCGACTGGTCGCTGAGGGTGAAGCAGTCCACGAGGACGTCCGGCATCTGGATCGTGCAGATGTCGGCGTTGTCCGACAGCCCGGTCCGACTGTCGATGAGCACATAGTCGTACGACGCCTTCATGCTGTCGCGCAGCGCGTCCAGGAAGATCCCGCCGCCGAGCCGCTCGTAGAAGTTGTCCCACTCGAACGACGACACGGTCGCGGAGTACGAGCGGTCCTGGCGGCCCGCGGAGAGGAAGTCGAGCGAGCCGCCGGCCACGAACCTGAGGCCCAGGCGCTCAGGGGTGAGCGACATGGCGTGCTGTTCGACGTCCGCGTAGTCGAGGTGCCAGGGGCCGGAGCGCTGGGTTCCGGTGGTCGCGGCCCAGGCGTAGTCGTTGATGATGTCGATGACCCCGGTGGTCGCGGCCAGCGCGTTGGAGTCGAGGAACGGATGGAAGAAACGGTGCAGGCCGGGCGCCTCCAGGTCCCAGTCGACGGCCAGGACGCGCTTTCCGTTGGCGGCCAGGATCCACGCCGTGTTGGCCAGGGCCATCGTTCGGCCCGTGCCCCCTTTGTACGAGTAGAAGGTGATGATCCGTCCGTCCTGCACGGCCGTCATGCTTCTCCTCCGTTGTCGTCTCCCGCCTCCGGAAACGGCGGGTGGGTGGGGCCCATCAGGCGGGGCCTGGGCACGTGCGGGCCGGCGGGCGGGTGAGCCACCGCGTGCTTGAGGTACTGCCGGGTCGTGTGCGCCACGACGGCCGGCAGGACGTCGGTGAAGGCCTTGAGACTCGGTACACCGTTGACGGCCATCCGGCAGTCGGTGCGCCGCCCGCGGTCGAGGATCAGCGGCAACGTGCGCTCCAGCGCCGCTGTCAACTGCTTGCCCTCCTCGCTGTGGCACTGCAGGTCCGACCTGTTCCAGGGGACGATCGCGCTGATCCAGGGGCGGGCGCCGAGGTCGAACTTCCGCAGCCGTTCCTGGCGTTCGGCGTCGGTGAGCGCCCACCGGTCGACGAGCAGGATGCCGGGGCGGCCGGGCGGGGCCTTCTCGAGGTCGTCACCGGCGGCGTCCGCGGGCTCGTCGTCGTGATCCTGTCCGCCGGGGTCGTCATCGAAGGAGGAGATGGTGATCCGGTAGTCCAGCGACCGGATCAGTTCCTCGGCGAGCGCGGGCAACGGCCGGGTGCTTTCGGAGTGGTACGGGTTCCAGTCCTGTGCGTCCTCGCCGTACGGGCGTGTGTCGCGATGCTCGGGGAGTGTGTCCCGGGTCGGCGCGGCCACGGTCAGATGGATGCGCCGTGGGCCCTCGCCGCGAGGCTTGAACGCACTGGGGGTGGACTCGTAGGGCCGGGGCCTGCTGGCCGGCAGTGGTGAGTCGTGGGCGACCCGCACGATCCGCTGGGCGAGGTCGAGCACGATCTCCTCGTACTCGTCGTGCAGCCGCTTCAGTTTGATCAGCCCGTAGATCCCGTGGGCCGCGTACCGGTCCCCGTAGGTGGCCTTGTCGAAGTGGATGTGCCTTACGGAGTCCGGGAGTTGGCCGTAGTCGATATGCGTCCACATGGCCGGGACGATGGCGGGGACGTCCCCGGCGCCGGTGTTCCTGGCGCGCAGGATGCGCTCGTGGAACGCGAACCACTCCTTCCCGCACATCTCACTCGTGAAGTAACGAGGCGAGAACAGCGGCACGAATACCCGGCAGGAGGCGAGGTTCTCGCTGAGTTTCTCCGGCCAGCCGTCTCCGGAACGCATCTCCCGGTCCATGAAGCCCGCCGCGCCCGCGGGCAGATCGGTGAGCGCCATGATGTGGTCGCAGAGATCGGTGAAGAGTACGCGCACCCAGTGGTCGGGATCGCCTCCGCCCGTTCCCCATGCCGGTGTGTGCGCGTAACTGAGAAAAAAGTAGGGTCGGTTGTCCGACCTCTCTTCCCGTGCGGGTATGTTCACACGCCCCCCTGCCTGTTGACGATGCCCTCGCCCCGCCGACGGCGTCATCTGGCCGGACCAACAATGTGCCCGACGACTCGACCGTTAGTGCCGTTGGTTTCGCGTCATTCAGTGGTGATATCCGGACATCCGGTCACGTGCGAAGTCGACGGCGGTCCGTATCTCGACCAAAGTCGCTTTCCGCCCCGCCAGTTCCCCGAACTTGATCAGTTCTCCCGGCAGTTCGTTCCCCAGTGCGGCGAAGCCGCTGTCGTCCAGTGCGGTGTCCTCGTACGAGATCCAGTTGCCCTTCTCCCCGACGACGCACTCGTATGTACGCTTCGGCCGGGGCGGATCCGTCCGGTACTCGGCAAGATGGAACGCGCTGCATACCCCGAACCCCACGCGCAGCAACAGGACTTGGGCTCGCGCGTCATACAGCCGGGCGAGCGGTGATCGTTCCCCCAGCAGGCAGCGCGGGTCGTGGTCGTCGAGGAGTTCGGCGGCGCGCGGGCCGATGCCCGCCATCGACGTCTGTGGATGGGCGCTGCGCACGGCACCGGCACTGGTTCGAACACACTCGGCCAGTACTCCCATGGCAGCCCGGCAGGGTGCCGTGAGCGGCTCGAACGGCAGCATCGAGGCCTCGAACTCCGCCCGCTCTTCCTCACTCAGCCCGTGGGTCAGGGCCCGATGGGCCCGCGAGGTACGGGAGTTCTCCTGGGTGAAGGCGGGTACGACCAGGGTCCCGGCCGGGCCCAGTACGTCGAGCAGGGCGTCCCGCACCTCGGTGTCCCGCAGCCCGCTGCCCCGCAGGGAGGCGTGGACCATCAGGACCCCGCCCCGCCGGACACCCAACGTCCTCAACAGCAGGGAGAGTTCGCTGAGGTCAGGCACGCCGGCCCGTCCTCTCCCGCCACTCGTCCCACAGCTGACCGGCGAGTGCGGCGCCGGTCTCGGTGAGCTGCCGTTCCGGCTGCGCGGCCAACTCGGTGAGCGCCCGGTGGGTCTCCTTGAGGGCGACGGCCCGGCCGTCCGTGTCGGGGCTGCGCGCGGCGCCTCCTGCGGACACCGACGCCAGCGCCTCGCTCGCCTCGTCCAGCAGACGCCCGGCCCGGCTCCCGGGTACCGCCAGATCGGTCGTCTCCCGCAGCGCGGCAAGCCGCGCCAGCCTGCCCAGCCGGGGCAACTGACGTACGAACTCATCCGGTTCGGCGTCGATGGCGACCCCTAGGGCGCCGGGCGCGTGGCGGCCCAGCTGGACTCCGCCGCCCTTGGACAGGGGGGTCACGGTCGTGGCGACAAGGCAACGCGGATCGGTCCGCCAGCCGGGCAGCCGCTCGTCCAGCAGCACGTAGCACCGGTGGAGCAGCTCACGGAAGCCGTCCCACTCACCGAGGTCCAGCGGTTCGGCGGTGGGGGAGGAGAAGCAGTCGCGGAAGGGGTCGGCGTCATCGATCAGCGGCCCGCCGTCGCTCGGCGAAAGGCGTCGGAGAGGACGCCAGTGCGTACCGCCGGTCCAGGAACCGGCATCGGCGTCGAAGCGGACCCGCTCCCCGCCCTCGCCCCCGGTGTGTCGTACGAGGATGCCGTCCGCGTCCGTCGTGACCTCGACCCGGCAGGGGCCGGGCAGCTCCAGTGTGCCCAGGGTCGGCAGATGCAGCCGTGTGGCCGGATGCTCCCAGGTGAGTGTGACGGCGGCGCCCGCCTGTGCGGCGGCGGCCAGTACCAGCGGGGCGAGCAGCGCCGACTGGGCGGGACCGCCCCACGCGAGACGCAGCGCGGCACGTGTGTAGGGGTGCGCGAGCACTTCGTTCAGCCAGGGTGCGGTGCCGTCGGCGGCGTCCAGGTGCAGGAGTGCCTGCCAGGCCCCGGCCCAGTCGTCGTCGAGCGCTGCGCGGTCGTTCATGAGTCTCAACAGGTCACGCGTCAGCCCTTCCTGAGCGAAGGCGAGTTCGCCGATGTCATGGACGGCGGGAGTCAGCGAGCGCTCGGTGATGCGCTCCGCGACGCCCTCGACGAAGGCGCGCAGGTCCGCGCAGAACACGGATGGATTGTCGAAGCCCCGCTCGTCGCTGTACCGGTGCGCGTAGAGCCCGCCACCGCAGGACTCGACGACCGGGCACCGCCGGCAGGTCTCGCTCACGCCCTCGATACCCAGTTGTCGCGCCTGGACGCCGGGGTGTCGGGCGTACTCCTCGAAGCCGTGCTCGAAAACGTCGTACCCCGTGGCCGGTGCCCCGTCGTAGGCGGCCTTCAGGGAGTCGGCCTGTTCGATGGTGCCGTCGGTCTCGACGACCGCCAGTTCGGAGGGGGCCAGCCCCAGGGCCTCGGTGAGGCTGGGACCGCCGCGCAGAGTGCTGAGTACCGAGTCGAAGGTGCGCACCTTCATCGGGCGGCCCTGTTCCTCCCACCGGTCGAAGATCCGCAGCAGCCATTCGGCATACGGAGTCGGGGAATCCGTAATTCCGGGGGGCGGCGGACTGTCCCAGGTCGAATGTGGCAGAAGATAATCGATTCGGGGCGGTTCCAGAGCGGTGAGCGCGTCATGGACCGCGACCGGATCATTCTTGATGTCGACCGTGCAGAGCAGACCCATGTAAAGGTGCCGGTATTCGGGGGCGCGCAGTCGCTCGATTCCGGCCAGAACCTTGTCGTAACTGCTGCGTCCCCGACGGTCCAGGCGATGCCGATCATTGGCCGGACGATCGCCGTCGAGGGAGATTCCGATCTTCACGCCGAATTCCCGGAGGACCTCCAGTTGAGGCCCGTGCAACAGCATTCCATTGGTGTGCATACGGAGGTCGACGGTGGTGACGGGAGAGAGGATACGGGTGAGTTCCGCGCAGATACCGCGGAGGCGCCCGGGGCCCACGAGAAGGGGCTCCCCGCCGTGCAGAATGACCGAAACGGAATCGAGTCGATGCGACGTCACATAGGAGGACAGGCGTTGTGCGACGTGTGCGACCGTGTTCTCGGAGATCACCGTCGGCCGCGTTTTCCAGCTCTGGTCAGCCAACTCGTACATATAGCAGTGATCGCAAGCGATGTTGCATCTGCTATGGATCTTCAGGACCAGTTCCTGGATTTGAGTCACCCGGCATAGCTTACGGCTCCCCGAGGGGCTAAGGTGCCAACAACTCCGCACCGCACCGCGTAAGTTGGGGCACTCGGGTGTGGGGGGCCAGGGCTCCCGGCAGTGGATTTGCCGGGAACCCCCAGGTCGCCGGGCCTACCGCCGCTCAGATTGCGGCATTGAAGGCGGTCGGCTTCTTCGAGGTCCATCCCGCGGCGTCCGTCAAGCGTCCGGTCGACTTGATGACGGCCGCCTTGTCGGTGGCGACGGGCGTCAGTGGGGTGTGCCGCCGCTGAGATGACCGGGAAATGGCCGATTCGCTCTGCATCGTCGTGGCCCTGTTCATGGCTGTCTCGTAGCTCCATTCGTCGATGAACAGATCCAGCCCATCCCGTCGCCGTCGTACGATGGGATGATCCTGGGGGATCTGTAGACGTTCTTGAGACAGCCTGAGACCTGTGTGGACACTTCTCGCGCGGACGCTACCACGCAGGACTGTCGAACGCATACTGAGGGTGTGCTCTTCTCGCGCACCTGGGCGAGAATTTCCATAGGTGTTCGCTTCTAGCCGTACGGGGGAACCATGCGGACTGGAACTCCAGGGCCCAGTGTGACTTTGAGTGACAGCGACCTGCCGCCACTCTTCCGGATAAGTGACCATCGCGCGCTGGCCAGGCAAGGAGAATCGTTTCGCGCGGTGCGTACCCAACTGGTTACCCTGCTCCTCGCGACCGCGGCCGCCATGCTCGCGGAACGTCTCGACAGTCATATTCCTGCGGCATTGGCGGCAGTCCTGTACGCGATGACCATCGCCGTCGGCCTGCATACGGCACGCCGTCGGGCCCGGGCCCACTGGCGCGCCCACCGGGACGTCGCCGAGCTGCTGAAATCTCTGGCCTGGCAGTACATGGTCCACGGCGGGCCCTTCCACTCCCGGGTCGCCGATCCCGACGGACTGTTCGCGGAGCGGCTGGAAGGGTGCCTGGCGGAGTTACGGAAGGTCGGCTGGGTCGACGACTCACGCAACGGGACCCGTGCCCGAGGGATCGGTCAGATCACCCCGGCCATGCGGGCGGTACGCGCCAAGCCTTTCGCGGCGCGACGGGACATCTATCTCCGTGACCGGCTGCTCGAACAGTTCGTCTGGCACCGCGACAAGGCGGCGCAGACCCACAGGTCCTCCGTGCACTGGTCGTCCGTCACCGCCGTACTGACTCTGCTCGCGCTGCTGTCCGCCGGCCTGCGGGCGCTCGGTGTGGTCGGCGGCTGGGATCTCACCGGTCTGCTGAGCGCCGCGGCTGCGGCCGGGGTGGCATGGCAGGAGGTACGCCGGCACCGGCCTCTGGCCTACGCGTACGGCCTCATCAAGCAGGACCTCGACATGCTGCGGATCACGATGTCCAAGACCGTGACGGAGATGGCCTGGGCGGATGCGGTGGCGGATGCCGAGCGGCTGGTCTCGCCGCAGCACACCGACTGGGTGGTCAGGTTCGGTTGAGACGCCGGCTCCGCACCGGAGGTCCAGGCCCCGAAATCAGCTACGCAGCACCCCCGGCCGCCACAGCACCGTCACCGGAACTCCTGTGTGGCGGGCGTACGCCACCACGTCGCCGGTGCCGCCGAGGCCTCGGGCGGGGCGGCCGTCCCATACCGCTACCAGGCGGTCCGCGTGGTCGACGATCCAGCGGCCGGCCGCGAAGTAGGCCTCCTCGTGTGTCGCCTCCTCGGGCAGGTTCACGCAGGTGCGGCAGGAGTTGAGGAGGCGGCGGTAGGCGGCCCGGATGTCGGCGTCGCCCAGGTGGGTCTCGTAGTCCATGCCGGGAATCACGGCGGTGACCGGTATGCCCAGGTCCAGGGCCATCTCGGCGAACAACTGGTCGGCCCCGGCCGCGAGGCAGCTCAGGGCCTCCAGTTCCTCGTCGCCCCGCAACTGCCTGCGGATGCCCGTGCGGACGGACGGCAGAACGGCGGCGGGGATCGAGCGGTGCCCGGTCACGCCGATGCGTGTGCGGACGCGCGCACCGATGCGCGTGCCCATACCGGTGTCCATGCCGGTGGTTGTCGACGTGCCGACGCGAGCGCCGACGAACATGTCGTTACGCGTGTCCATCTCAGTCACTGGCTGCCCTCCGCCGTCCACGGTCCGTGACCTCTCTACAGCTCTACAGGGTGCCGTCTCCCAGCGGGGCTTGCCAGATGACCGTCGTACCCGGCCCTGCGCCCGTTGAGTCGTCGCCGCTGTCGCCATCGGCGTACACCGCCAGCCGTACGGCGTCCCGGCCGTCCGGCAGGACCGCCGTCGCGTCGACCGTGACCTCGACGCGGGTGACACCCGGGCGGCGTACGGCGGTGGCGAGGGTGAGGCGCAGGGCGGTGAGGAGCTGGGCGGCGACGGGGGAGGGGACGCGGTGCTCGACGGGCCCGGTGAAGTGGACGGAGGGCCGTCGGCCGAGTACGGCGGTCGCGCCGGCCGTCTCCCGGAGCACCTTGCCGCGCAGGCCTGTCGGTGCGTCGGCGGGGGGCTGCTGGAGGGCGAAAATGGTCGTCCGGACCTCCTGGACGGTGGCGTGGAGTTCGTCGACGGCATGCCCGAGGATCTCGCGCGTGTTGTCGTCGTCCCCGGCCCGGCGCTGGGTGGACTCCAGCATCATGCCGGTGGCGAACAGCCGTTGGACGACGAGATCGTGCAGGTCACGGGCGATCCGGTCGCGGTCCTCGTACACCGCGAGGCGGGCGCGTCGGCGCCGCGCGTCGGCGAGGACGAGCGCGAGGGCGGCCTGCGACGCGAACTGTGTCGCGAGGAGCCGTTCCGTGCCGGTGTACGGGCGGTCGCCGCGTCGGCGCGGCAGCGCGAGCGTGCCGATCAGCCGGCCCTCGGCCTGCAACGGCAGCAGCATGCTGGGTCCGAACCGGTGCCGTACGGGGGTCGTCATCCGCGGGTCGGTCGCCGAGTCGTCGACGAACACCGGTTCCCCGCCGAGGAGTTGCACGAGCACCGGGCTGCCTGGGGCGATGACCGTCCCGACGATGTCACCGGGGTCGTCGAAGGTGGAGGCGGTCACGATCTCCATACCGCCCGCGTCCGTCGGCTGCAGGATGACGCCCGCGGCGGCGTCGGCGAGATGCCGGGCACGGTCCGCGACGATCATCAGCGCGTCGTCGTCGGCCCCACCGGTGAGCAGCGCGGTGGTGACGGCGGCGGCACCCTCGATCCAGCGTTCACGCTGCCGTGCGGTCTCGTACAGCCGGGCGTTGCCGATCGCGATGCCGGCCTGCGCGGCCAGCACCCGCAGCAACTCCCGTTCCTCGTCACCGAACTGGGTCCCGTCGAGTTTCTCGGCGAGATACAGCCGTCCGAACTCCCGGTCATCGACGTGGATCGGTACGTCGATGACGGTGATGCCCTCCCGCTCCGCGCGCCCCAGATCGGCCTTGCGGATCTCCACGAGGCCGTCGTGCCCGGGGTCGGTCATCCCGAATGCCGCGTACCGGGCACCGGCCAACTCGGCCGCGCCGTCCACGATGTGCTGGAGCGTGGTGCGCAGTTCGAGATCGGTACCGATGCCGAGTACGGCTTCGAGACGGGGCGGCAGAGAAGGAGAGGAGGGGGAAGGGGGAGAAGGGGGAGGGGGAGAGTGGGGGGACGGGGGCGGGTCGCCTGGCATGTGGACGGTGGTTGGGGCGGCCGGCTCGGGTGTCCGGCCTCAGGTGGCCAGCGGATCCAGTACCAGGGGCTCGATCCGGCCCTCCAGCATGTACCCGAGGCCCTGCACCGCGCACACGTCCGGCCGTTCGGCGATGTGCACCGGCATGCCTGTGGCCTGGCGCAGCATCTGGTCGAACCCGGGGAGCAGCGCGCTGCCGCCGACCATCATGATGCCGCGGTCGGCGAGGTCGGCCACCAGGTCGGGCGGGCAGTCCCGCAGCACCTTGCCGATGCCGTCGAGCACGGCGGTCAGCGGCGTCTGGATGGCGTCGCGTACGGCGGCGGTGTCGACCTGGACGGAGCGGGCGAGGCCGGTGGCGACGTCCCGACCGTGGATCTCGGTGGACGACGGTCCGTGCGCGGTGAGCCCGTTGCCGGAGAGGGCGAGCTGCAGCGGACGTACGGACTGGCTGGGCAGCATCAGTTCGTGCTGGTGCCGCAGGTGCTGCACGATCGCGTGGTCGACGGCCTCGCCCCCGACCGGGATCCGCTCGGCGGTCACGATCGAGCCGAGGGAGAGAACGGCGAGCTGGGTGGCGGCGGCGCCGCACACCATGACCATGGTCGCCTCCGGCTGCTCGACGGGCAGTCCGCAGCCCACGGCGGCGGCGACGAGCGTGTCGACGAGTTCGACGCGCCGGGCGCCGAGCCCGACGAGCGTCTCGATGGCCGCGCGCTGCGCGAGCGGGTCGGCGTCGTGCGGGTAGCAGGCGGCGGCCCGCAGGAAGGGCTTGCGGCGCAGGGTGCGGCGGACCTTGTCGCCGATCAGGTGCCGCAGCATGCGCTGCGCCATCTCGATGTCGACGACGGTCCCGCCGGACACGGGCCGCACGACCCGGATGTAGTGGGGCGTCCGCCCCGTCATCTTCTCGGCGAACTCCCCGACCGCGATCAGCGCGCCGGTCTTGGTGTTGACGGCGGCGACCGAGGGCTGGTCGACGACGATTCCTTCGCCCTTGACGTAGACGCGGGTCCGCGCGGCTCCGAGGTCGACGGCGAAATGGCAGCGGCGCATCTGTTCCAGACTGACGGTCATGGCAGATCCTCCCGAGAGCGCAGACCGTACGGGCCGCGCCGGACGGCGGGCCTCCACTGGCATCCTGCGGGGGCGGGGGAGTGGGGCGCCTGTTGTAGGGGGCCGGGCGGGGTGCCGCCGTATGGGTATTTTGTCCTTTATGTCTGAATTATGACCAAGGTCCCGAGGGGTCGGGTGCCGGGCGGCCCACGATGCCGCGTACCACCCCCAGCTCCATCAGATCCTGCGGCCGGATCCGAAGCTGGTCCGCCGTCGCCCGCACCTCACCGTCCGGGCGCTTGAGGATGGCCGCCGCGAGCTCCGGCGCGATGACGGAGAAGTAGCTGTCCGGCGTGGCCCAGGTGTTGCCGGGTGCGGCCAGGGCCAGGGCGCCGCCCGAACCGCCCTCGCCGATGAGCAGAGTGGTGACCGGTGTGCGGGCGGCGGCGACCGCGGCGAAGAGGTCCGCGATCGCGGCGCCCGCGCCCTGCCGCTCGGCGTCGGCGTCGTTGGCGGCGCCCGGGGTGTCCACCAGGGTCAGCACCGGGATGCCGAGCCGGTCGGCGAGGCGGATCAGCCGGGCGGCGGTGCGATAACCGGCGGGGCGGGTGGCCGTGCCGAGCTGCGCGGCGTACGCGACGGTCCGCCCGTCCTCCGCACGCTCGCCGAACCCGCACGCCATCCCGGCGTCGGTGCCCCCGCAGCGGTCGCCGCTGATCGCGACGCGCCGGGTGAAGCAGGCGTCCAGATAGGCCTCGGCGCGCGGGCGCCGAGAGGAGCGGGCGCGCTCGACGGCGTCCCAGCCGGTGGTGGGGAGGGACGCCGTGCCGAGGGGCGCCGGCGGTGGGACGGCCCACGCCGACCCGGTCTCCGAGACAGCGCTACCCGTACCCGTACCGGAGCTCAGCAGGCGCAGCCACAGGGCCAGCGTCTCCCGGAGCGCCTCCGGACGTACGATCGCGTCGGCCGCGCCCGCCGCCACCTGAGCCTCGGCCGTGTACGCCGCCGGGTCCGCGTCGGCCGGCCGGACCCGGGAGCCCGCGAAGCCCACCTGGGCACCGGGCAGCGCCAGGACGACATCGGCGCCCGCACCCAGGGTCGCCCACCCGCCGCCGGTCGTCGGATCCCGGAGCACCGCGATCTGTGGCAGGCCCGCCGCACGGGTCAGCGCCGACTGCCGGGCCACGCGCTGGAGCTGGGTGAGCGCGAGCATGCCCTCCTGCATCCGGCTGCCGCCCGTCGCGACGAGCGGCACGACGGGCAGGCGGTGGGCGCGCGCGTACTCGTACGCGAGTTCCAGACGGTCTCCGGTGCGTTCGCCGAGCGAGCCGCCGAGGAAGCCGAACTCGAAGGCGACCAGCACGGCGGGGGTACCCCCGATACGCGCGGTACCGCAGACGACGGACTCCTCCTCGCCGGTGCGGGCGGCGGCGCGGGCACGGGAGGCGTCGTAACCCTGCCAGGCGAGGGGGCCGTCAGGCTTGAACTCCCTTACGGGGTACGGGAGTTCGGCGAAGCCGTCAGAGACGTCGCTGGTGCCGGTGCCGGCGCCGATACTGCCGCTGTCGCAGAGCAGGGCGATGATCTCGCGGGCGGTGAGGCGCCCGGGGGTGTGGTCAGGCACCGGGCAGCGCCCGCTTCATGATCTTCCCCATGTCGTTGCGCGGGAGGGCGTCCAGGTAGCGCACCACCCGGGGGCGCTTGTGCGGGGCGAGCCGGGCCGCGACATGGTCGGCCAACTCGTCGGCGTCCGGCGGGGACTGCGGATCGGCGGGGACGATCCAGGCGACGACGCGCTCGCCCAGGTCGGCATCGGGCTCCCCGGTGACGGCGGCCTCGCGTACGCCCGTGTGCTCCAGCAGCGCGTTCTCGATCTCACCCGCGCCGATCTTGTAGCCGCCGCTCTTGATCAGGTCGGTGGCCTTGCGTCCGACGATACGGACATAGCCGTCGGGATCGCGCACCGCCATGTCGCCGGTGCGGAACCAGCCGTCGGCGGTGAAGGCGGCGGCGGTGGCGTCGGGCCGGTTCAGGTACTCGGTGAACAGGTTCGCCCCGCGCACCTGGATCTCACCCACGCTCTCGCCGTCGTACGCCGTGATGGGCGCCCCGTCCTCCTCGACGAGCCGCAGCTCGACGCCCGGCAGCGGTACGCCGACCGTGCCCGCGCGCGGCTCCCCGTCCGCGCGGACGCTCGTGTTCATCAGCGTCTCGGTCATGCCGTACCGCTCCACGACCCGACGGCCGGTCGCCGCCGTGATCCGCTCGTGGTCGTGCACGGGCAGCGCGGCGGAACCGGACACGAGCAGACGGGCCCGGCCGAGCGCCCCGGCGAGTTCCGGGTCGCCGGGGAGCGCTTCCGCGATCCGGTGGTACATCGTCGGTACGCCGAACAGCATCGTCGCCCCGTCGTTCAGCTCATGGGTGACGCCCTCCGTCCCGAACCGCCCGAGGTGCCGTACCGAGCCGCCGCGCCGCAGCGGCCCGAGGATGCCGAGGATCAGCCCGTGCACATGGAAGAGCGGAAGCGCGTGCACCAGCACGTCCTCTGAGGTCCACTGCCAGGCGTCGGCGAGTGCGTCCAGGGAGGTGGCGATGGCCCGGCGCGGGATGACGGCACCCTTGGGCGGTCCGGTGGTGCCGGAGGTGTAGACGATCAGGGCGGGGGTTTCGGGGGAGGGGTCGGCGTACGTCGTCCTGGGCGCCCCGGAGGAGGGAGCTAGGGAGACCTCGACCTCGATGCGCTCCAACGAGCCGAAGGCCGCGGGGAGTTGGTCGCCCGGGGCGGTGAGTACGAGTGTGGGCGAGCTGTCCTTCAGGATGTGCCCCAGCTCGCTCTCGCCCGACTTCGGGTTGAGCGGCACCGCCGGGACCCCGGCGAGCAGCGCGGCCACGACGCAGACGGCCGTCTCCAGCGTCGGTGTCGCCCAGACGGCGACCCGGCCGCCGGACCCGGAGATCCGGTCGGCGAGGGCTCCGGCCGTGGCGGCGAGTTCGGCGTACGTCAGCGAGCGCTCGCCGAAGCGCAGGGCGGGCCGCCCGTTCGGGGCGCCGGTCGGGTCGTCGGTCAGGCCGGGGAAGAGAGAGGACACGCGTCGTACTCCTTAGCTCGTCACGTCGGTCGTACCTGCGCGGTGACACCCGCGGTCACTCCCGGTGGGGGACCACCAGCACCAGCCACAGCACCGCGGGAACCACGGCCACCACAGCCACCACGACTCCTCCGTACACCATCCGCTGCCGGAAGAAACACTCGCTGTAGACATCCTGCCCCGAGGCCGGCGCCGGCGCCCCGCCCGCCCTACTGCACCAGCATTCGTCCCCCGCCGGTCCGCACCACGTCCGCGACCACGCAACTGACGTTGTCCGGGCCGCCGTTGGCGTTCGCCGCCTCGATGAGCGCGGCCGTTGTCGCGTCCGGGTCGGGGATCGTGGCGAGGAGACGCCGCACCGTGTCCTCCGGTACGGCCCTGGTCAGGCCGTCGGAGCAGAGGAGGTAGCGGTCGCCGGACCTGGCGTCGTGCAGACGCAGGTCGGGGGAGGCCGGGGTGCTGGTCAACGCCTTGCGGAGCAGGGTGCGTTGGGGGTGGGTCGCGGCCTCCTCGGGGGTGAGCCGGCCCTCGTCGATCATCGACTGGACCAGGGTGTGGTCGTGGGTGATCAGGAAGAGCTCGCCGTCGCGCAGGAGATACGCGCGACTGTCTCCGATGTGCACGAGGGCGAGGCGCGACCCGGTCCACACCATCGCGGTGAGGGTGGTGCCGACGTCGTTCGTCCCCTCCGGCCCCGCGCTCCTCGTCTCGGCGATGTCCCGGACCGCCTGGGTGGCGCCCTGGACCGCGTCCTCCAGGAGGTTCAGGACGCTGCCGGCGGTGAGCGGTTCGGCGTCCAGGAACTTCAGGGCCTCGACGGCGGCGGCACTGGCGGGCGCGCCCTCGGGGCCGAAGCCGTCGGCGACGGCAAGGACGCGTGAACCGGCGTACGCCGTGTCCTGGTTGGCTGCGCGGACCAGACCGATGTCGGTGCGGGCGGCGTAACGGAGTTCGAGCAGATCGCTGCTTGTCATGAGTTCGGTGTCCTTCCTCGGCGGTGTCGAGAGGTGATCGACGAGGAACGTG
The DNA here is from genome assembly GCF_033795085.1 of Streptomyces sp. AK08-02. Classification (NCBI taxonomy): domain Bacteria; kingdom Bacillati; phylum Actinomycetota; class Actinomycetes; order Kitasatosporales; family Streptomycetaceae; genus Streptomyces; species Streptomyces sp. AK08-02. Next base: position 329,483 of record NZ_JARAZV010000010.1, on the reverse strand, counting down.
GCGAGATCCCGCCGGGCCGCTGTGTCCGCCTCGACCTGCGCCCAGAAGGCGCGGATCTCCTGGGCGGCGACCGGTGGCTCCATGGCCCCGACCTGCCGGATACGGGCCAGGGGCATCCCCAGCCGGCGCAGCCAGGCCACCAGCCGGGCCTGTTCCAGCTGCTCGGCCGCGTAGTAGCGGTAGCCGGTGTCGGGGTCGACGCGGGCGGGCCGGAGCAGGTCCAGTTCGTCGTAGAGCCGCAGTGCCTTCGGAGAGAGTCGGCACGCCCTGGCGAACGCCCCGATGGTCAGCGTCTCCGGCTCCGTCATGGCGCGCACCCTTTCCTGATCCCGGCTTTCCGCCGGTTCCTCGTTCCGTCACCGATGCTGGGGCTTCACCGAAGGTGAAGGTCAAGCGCTTGTTAACCTTCACCCGGAACCGATATCAGTGGTGAACCAGCGCTACGCGCCTTACCGCCCGCCTTGTCGCCCGCATCACTACCTGCCTTACCGCACGCCTTACCGAGGGAGTCCCCGTGGTCCGCATCGCGATCGTCACCTACGACCCCCGGCCCGGGACCAGCAAGGACCGCGATTTTCCGCTCCTCGTAAGGGAGCTGCTGGCAGCCGGGGCCGACGCGTCCGCCGTCTACTGGGACGACCCCGACATCGACTGGGCGTCCTTCGATCTCGCGCTCGTCCGGTCCACCTGGGACTACACCTGGCGTGCGGAGGAGTTCGCGGGCTGGCTGGAGCGGTGCGGGAAGCTCACGCGGGTCGCGAATCCGGTCGGAGTCCTGCGCTGGAACATGGACAAGCGGTACCTCGGTGAGCTGGCCGCCGCGGGCATCCCCACGGTCCCCACCAGCTATCTGGCCCCCGGCGAGGCCCCCGCCCTCCCCGACGACCGCGAGTACGTCGTCAAGCCCACCTCCGGCGCCGGCGCCCGTTACGCCGCCCGCTACACGCCCGGGGACGGGGAGGCGGCCGTACGGCATCTCGCACGCATGCACGCCGAGGGGTTCACCGCGATGGTGCAGCCGTACGTCGGGAGCATCGACGTCACCGGGGAGCGTGCCCTGCAGTTCTTCGGCGGACGCTTTCTGCACGCCAGCCGCAAGGGGGCCGTTCTCGCTCCCGGAACGGCGTACGACGCCGAGAAGGTCGCCCATCCCGACCTTGAGGTCTGGACCCCGACCTCGGCCGAACTCGCCCTCGCGGACCGGGCGTTGGCCGCCGTACCGGGCAACTCCGGGCTTCTGTACGCCCGTGTCGACATCGTCCTCGGAGACGAGGGTGAACCCCGGGTCATGGAACTGGAGTTGATCGAGCCGAACCTGTTCCTCGACCTGCATCCGGACTCGGTACCGGTGGTGGCGGAGGCCATTCTGAGGGCCGCTGTCAGTCCCTGACCGCCACCCGCTGCAGCAGCCCCCAGGTGAACTCCGCCGCGCACTCCCGCCGTACCCCCGTTCCGTCCGGCGCCGTGAACGCCAGTCCCCAGCGCGTCGGGGCGGTGCCCTCCAGGGGGCGGGCGGGGGCGAAGGCCCGGGCGACCTCGTCGACCGTGCAGGACCAGGGGCGCAGGTCGTCCGGCGTGCGGAGTTCGGGGGCGGGGGCGCCCGGGGCCCGCACCAGCCACTCGTTCCAGGCGACGCCGTTCGGGGCGACGAGCACCTCGAAGCGCAGGTCGGGCCAGAGGGGGACCGGCCACAGCCAGGCCTCGCACTCCAGGTCGCCGATCCTGCGCGAGGTCACCGACTCGGGAGTGCCGAGGACCGAGCGATACCGGGAGGCGGCGGCTCGGGCGTGCCTGGAACGCAGCATCGCCTGCCAGTGCTTGTTGGCCTCGCGCATGTCCGCGATCGACACGCCCAGCTCGTGCCGGGCGTCCTCCACGAGGTCCGGGTTGTGGTCCGCCATGCGGCGCAGCAGGACCAGCTGGAAGTCGATGACCGTGAACATACGAACCATCGTCCCGTATCCGCTGTCCGCTCCGCCGGGAACCGCCCGGACCGCCTGGCGGGCGCCGAGGACAGTCACGGACGGCAACGAAGCCGTCGCACGCCCATTGCCCGGCCGGGCCCTTGTGGTTAGCCTGTCCCCTGTTCGTCATGCCGATCGTCTGTTGAAATCTCGAACGCCGTCGCATCGCGTCGAGATCGTAGACACCCTGAACACAAGAGAGGGGGCCGTCATGGGACGCCTCGTACCTGCCGTGACCCGGGCTCTCGACATTCTTGAGCTCTTCCTGGACGGAGACGGGACTCTCTCCGCCCCGGACATAGTGCGCCGGCTTCAGCTGCCGCGCACCACCGTGCACGAACTGGTGACGACGCTCGCCGCCCGGTCGTACATCGTGCAGGTCCCCGGCCAGCCGGGACGCTACCGCCTGGGCGTGCGCCCGTACCAGCTCGGCAGCCGCTACGCCGAGCAGCTCGACCTCGCCGCGGAGGGCCTGCAGGTGGCCCGTTCCGTCGCCGAGAACTGCGGCGAGACCGTGCACGTCGCGATCCTCGAAGGCACGGACGTCATCTACATCGCCAAGGTGGACTCCACCCACGCGGTCCGGATGGTGTCGGCCGCGGGCCGGCGCCTCCCCGCCCACTGCACCTCCGTGGGCAAGATGCTGCTGGCCTCGCTCCCCGACCACGAGCTCTCCGCACGGGTTCCCGACAAGGTTCCGCTGCCCGCGATGACGCCGAACAGCATCACCGACCCGGCGGCCCTGCGCGAGGCTCTCGCGGAGATCCGCCGCCGGGGCGTCGCCGTGGAGAACCGCGAGTCGAACCCGGACGTGAGCTGCGTGGCCGCGCCGGTGCACGACCGCACGGGCCGGGTGGTCGCCGCGCTGTCGATCTCCGTCCCGATGATCCGCTGGAGCGACGACCACCGTTCGGAGCTGGAACAGCTCGCCGCCAAGGGCGCCGCCGAACTCTCCGAGCGCCTCGGTCACCGGAGTGTGGCATGACGACGTACGAACCCGCCCTCGAAGTGGCGGTCCAGGCACAGGCGACCCTCGGTGAGGGCCCGACCTGGGACGCGGCGGAATCCCGGCTGATCTGGATCGACATCCTCGGTTCCCGCGTCAACACCTACGACCCGTCGACGGGCCGCCGCACGGTCATGGCGACGGAGCAGCACGTGGGCGCGGCGAAACCGCGCGCCGGCGGCGGTCTGGTCCTGAACCTGCGCGACGGAGTGGCCCTGTACGACGGTGAGGGCGCCGACCCCGCCACCGGCTTCCGCTGGCTGCATCACGACCCGGTTCCCGGGCGCCGCGCGAACGACGCGGCGGTGGCCTCCGACGGCTCCCTGTGGGCCGGCACGATGCGCTACGACGAGGCGCCGGGCGGCGGCACGCTGTCCCGGTTCACGGCGGACGGCGGGGTCACGACGGTCCTGGACGACGTCGCGGTGAGCAACGGGACGGGCTGGAGCCCGGACGGCCGCCTGATGTACTACATCGACTCCCCGACCCGCCGCGTCGATGTCTTCGACGTGTCGGCCGACGGCCAAAGTGTCGGCAACCGACGCCAGTTGGCGCTGATCGAGGAGGGCGCGGGCTTCCCCGACGGCCTGACGGTCGACGCGGACGGCTGCGTCTGGGTCGCCCTGTGGGACGGCGGAGCGGTCCGCCGCTACACCCCGGCAGGCACCCTGGACCGGACGATCACCCTCCCCACGGTCCGCCCCACGGCCTGCGCCTTCGGCGGCCCGAACCTCACGGACCTGTACATCACCACGGCCCGCGTCGGCCTGTCCGCACCCCACCCGATGTCGGGCTCGCTCCTGGTCGTCCCGGAGGCGGGCAAGGGGGTCGCCCAGCCGGCGTTCGCCGGCTGACCGGTCCACTCGCCGCCGGAGCGCGTCACCCCGTCCCGAACCACTCCTCCGCCACCGCCTCCCAGGTCCCCTCCACGGGTACGTGCAGTTCGCGCATGTACCAGGGCAGGTTGCTGTACACGTGCAGCAGTGTGTACGCGAGGAGTTGGGGCGGGGCGAAGGTGTGGCCGTACGCGCGCGACAGGCGGGCCAGCAGGTCGGGGTCGCCCCGGGTGACGAACAGGCCGACGCCCACGAAGTCGTAGGCGCGGTCGCCGATCATCGCCGGCTCGAAGTCGAAGAGGCCGGTCAGCCGCCAGGTGTCGGGGTCGATCAGGAAGTGCTGCTGCATCACCTCCGTGTGCAGCAGCGAGCGGGCCGGGGCCCGGGGGAGCGGGGTCGCGGCGAGGAAGTCGGGGATCCGGTCCAGCCAGGCCGCCGACAGACCGTGACCGCGCTGCTGCTCCACCGTGCGTTCGCGCCGCCGGTCCAGGAACGCGCCCCAGTTCTCCGGGCCGAGGACGTCGTCGAGGGGCGCGGGGTCGAGGGCGTGCAGAGCGGCCAGCGCCTCGCCGATCTCGGTGACGAGGCGCTCCCGGTGGGCGCGCGGGACATGGCCCCAGACGTGGGCGAGGTTCACGCCGGGCAGGCGGGACATCAGCACGTACTGCCAGCCGTTCTCGTACGGCCCGAAGTCGTGGACCCGCGGGGTCGGTACGGGGAGCCGGTCCCGCAGGTACGACAGGACCCGGCCCTCGGCCCTGCCGTCCTCGGCGGCGGCCCCGGGGAACAGCTTCAGGACGAGTTCGTCGCCGACCGCGTACACCGGCTGCGAGCCGTCCGCGAACCGGGTCAACGGGGCGCCGCCCAGGCCGAGGCGGGCGCACAGGTCCGCCGCCCCGGCCCGCATCACCGTCTCGTCGGGGACCACCGAGTCCCACTGTTCGTCCGTCTCGACCACAGGAAGCATGATCCGGACCGTACGGTGGCAACTGGTGGACAGGCAATGTCATTTGGTGACAACCGGACCGTCTGGTCCACCGCCCGGCCCGTGGCCCGGCTCGTGGCCCGGTCCGCCGTCTACTCCACCGCCTTCCACTCCTCCGGTCGCAGCGGCGGCCCGCTCAGCGGCGGTTTCAGCGGGCCGATCGCCGCCGCCAGCAGCACACTTGGCGCCAGCAGCACCTCCGCGCCGCGTTCCAGGGACGTCACGTCCGTCACCCGGCGGGCGATACGGCCGTTGCCCGCGGCCGTGCGCATGAGGCGGCCCACATAGGCCGCCAGTACACGGTCCCGCAGGGTGGGGCCGTGTTCCGTGGCGCCGGGATAGAAGATGTCCTGGCTCGTCGCCAGGTCCCAGGCGGCGGCGACCGGACGGGCCACCGCCTTCTGGACCCGGCGGGACAGGCCGGGCGTTCCCCAGCCCTGACGGCGGATCACATCCCGCAGGGCCACGGCACTTTGGGCCGCCACCGACATCCCGTGGCCGTAGATCGGGTTGTAGGCGGCCAGCGCGTCGCCGATCACCGCGAAGTTCTCCGGCCAGGCGGGCATCCGCTCGTAGAAGTGCCGGCGGTTCGACGTCGTACGGGTGACGGAGACGCCCGTCAGGGGTTCCGCCCCGGCGAGCAGTTCGGCGATCACCGGGTGGCGCAGCTCCTCGCGGGCGAAACGCGTGAACTCGGCGCCGTCCGTGGGTGGTTCGCAGCCCCGGGTGCCGGACAGGGAGACCAGCCAGCAGCCGTCCTCCACGGGTGAGAGGACGCCTGCCCGGCCCGGCCGGGCCGCCCTCGGGTCCGCCTGCACGTTGACCATCGGGTAGCTCCGCCGGGCGGGTTCGGGCGCCCGGTAGATCCGGCTGGCGTACGCGAGCCCCGAGTCGACCACGCGGCGGGGCGGTTCGGGCAGCCCCAGTTCGCGCAGCCAGTGCGGGGTACGCGAGGCGCGGCCGGTGGCGTCCACGACCAGGTCCGCGTGGAGTGTGCTCCGGCTGCCGTCGGCGCCCCGCACCCGTACGCCGGTGACGGCCTCGGCCGTGCCCTCAAGGCCCAACACCTCGGCGTGCTCGACCAGTTTGACCCGGTCGTCGTCGAGGACCTGGGCGCGGACCGTCGCGTCCAGCAGATCCCGGCCGCACAGGAACACATGGTGCGACTCGTCCCACCGCCGGAACCAGCCCTGCGGTGCCAGCGCCACCATGTCCGTCGTGACAGCCAGCCGGTGCGCACCGGCGTCGAGCAGCAACTCGCCCACGCCCGGCACCAGTTCCTCGACGGCCCGGGCACCGCCCGACCACAGCACATGTACGTGGCGGGCCTGCGGCAGGTTCCGGCGCGGCTCGGGGCCGTCCGGCAGGACGTCGCGCTCGACGACGGTCACGCGGTCGGCGAACTCGACCAGGGCACGGGCCGCGAGCAGTCCGGCGAGCGAACCGCCGAGCACGACGGCCGACCTGACGGGGCGTCCGGAGACTGGTGGAAGGGGGGAGTCGACGGAAGTCGGGCGATCACTCATATACGTGCAGACTCTCTGCTGGGGCGGTCGCGAGGGTGCGCACCGCCTCGATCTCATCGGGGTGACTCAGCACCTGGGACACGGCCTCGATGCCGCGGAGCAGGTCCGTGAGCAAGTCGGTCTCGTGGCCGGTGACTTGGGGGGAGGGGTGACGCGGCAGGGCGCGTGACTCGATCGCGTCGCGGATCGTCACCGCCGCCGCCAGCGCTCCGGCCCGGCGCGCGCCGTGGCCCAGGTCCACGGCGGCCTCGTACGCCCGCCGCCGCAGCTCCTCGTCGAAGTGGCGGGCGAGTTGCAGCAGGGCGTCGCGGATGAACGTCTCGCGGCGCACCAGCCGCAGTTCCGGGGTGGCCCGCAGCGAGAAGGGGACACCTCTGCCGGTGGCGGTGCGCAGCAGGTCGTACAGCGGGCCGAGCCGGCGGCGGGCGCGCCGGATCCGCCAGCGGTCGCGCAGATACTGGCCGGCGTGCGGCAGCACGTACCCCGTCGCGATCAGGACGGCGGCCACTCCGGCGGCGCCGGGGGCGAGTTCGGTGGAGAGCGGATCCAGGTCGCCGCCCGCCCAGCGGGCGACGACGGCGGTGCCCTTCGCCGCGTCGAACACCAGGTTGGCGGCGTAGCCGACGGCCAGCGACCGCAGGCCCCGGCGCAGCCACACGTCGAGTCCGGCGGTGTGGATCCAGTCCCGGACCAGCCGGTACGTCAGGACACAGGACGTGGTGTGCGCGAGCAGGTAGAGCACGATCAGCTCACGCATGAAGGGTGTGCGGGCGTAGTACGTGTCGAGGTCGCGACGGCGCTCCACGGGTACGTCCGCGAGCGCGAACAGCGCCCACAGCGCGACGATCACCCCCGCGTGCCCGACGGCGACCCACCGCATCGCGCGACGCCCCTCGGCCGATCGCGGCGAGCGCCCGGCGAGGCCGCCGCGCCACGCGATCATCAGCAGCAGGCTCGCTCCGCAGAACGCGACGAGGAAGCTGTAGACGAGGGGCGCCGCGAGGTTGGGTACGCCGGTGACCCGGTTGGTCCAGGCGACGGCCGGTGGTGCCGCGAGGACGAAGATGCCGCAGGCGAGCAGCAGCAGTCCGCCGACCGCGCGCCGCAGCGGGTCACCCCACAGCCTGAGGATGCTGGGCAGCTTGAACACCAGGGCGGCGGCCAGGAACACGATCGGTGTCCCGAACACGAGGACGGAGTACGGCTCGCCGAGGAAGCCGGAGGGGTTCATCGCCGGGCGTTTCCGCTTCCCAGGCCGCGATACCCCAGCGAGGCCTGCACACCGCTGCTGCCCGCGCTCGCCGTACGGCCCTCCACCCACGGCCGGAAGACGGTGGCGAGGCGGTGGCCGAACTCCTCGGCGTCGGCCTCGTCCGCCTCGCGGGAGCCGTTGCGGGCGGCGACGGTCAGCGCGCCGCCCTGCCAGGACTGCTCGTCGGCCAGGACCCGGGCGGCACTCGCGCCGACACTGTGGTGGTGACAGTGCCCGGCGTGCAGATGCCACAACTCATGGCCCAGAATGACGAGTTGCTGCACCGCCTCGGCCCGCTCCTCGACGATGACCAGGTCGAACTCGTGGAACTCCACACACAGCCCGGTGACTTCGATCTCGTCGGGGAAGCGCTCGAACCGCAGCTCGACGCGCCGCCCGCGCCGCGCGCTCATCTCCGCGCACAGCGCCCGGCACAACTCCCCCGCGCCTGACGTGCTGTTGGCCTGGTCCCGCAGGGCCACGTCGAGCGCGCCGGTCAGGTCGCGCATCGCACCCCGGGTCCGCAGCCGGTGCGCGGCCCGGGCGGGCAGCAGCGCGGCCAGCACATCCCGCGTCATCCCCCGCGTCGTCACCGCTCCGTCTCCTCGCCGCCGCTCAGCAGCCCTTCGAGCATCACCGCGAGGGCCTCCTGCTTGCGCGGGGTCAGCCGTCGGCCGCGCAGGGCCAGCGTGACGACACCGTGCCGGGTCGCGAACCGGACCAGCGGTCCCTCCTCGGCGCCGCCGAGTTCTCCGAGCAGCCGGCGCAGTTCACGGTCGAGCACGACGGGGGCGGGGTCGGTGAAGAAGCCGGTGCCCTGCTCGACGCCGAAGTACGCGGCGAGCGCCGTGAGATCGGGAACGTTCGGCATCTTCTTGCCGAGGAGCAGCTGACGGGCCCACTCGGGGCTGATCGACAGGGCGCCCGCGACCTCCTTGCAGACCTCGGCACGCTTCCTGCCGTTCGCCGCGAGCCGTGTCTCGTGGAGGGTGCGCACCCGGCGCCGGATACGGCCCTCGATATCGTCGGCCGGAGGCTGCGCGCCCTCGGTCAGCAGTGCCCGGATCTCGCCCTCCGTGAGAGCGGTACGGGCGGACAGGACGCGTAGGTCGAGGACTTCGGCGCGGTCGAGGCGGGCCTCGGCGATGCGCTCTTCGAGGAGGGCCAGGGTCTGCGGGAGGGGCTCACTCACGGGCCGACCCTACGCGTCCGGACCCCTGGGCACCAGGGAAATCCAACGATCGTTGGAGCAGCCGGAACGATCGTTGGGCACGCACGCCATTGACGTGCGGACACTCCAAAATTACGGTTTTGTTCGAGGTTACGAGCGGATACCGAGATACCGAACGTCGTACGCAGAACACAGACGCAGAACGCCGGAGAGGAACCCATGTCCCGCACCGCCCGTTTCACGATCGACCCCGCCTTCACCGTCGGTGAGGTCAACCCCCGGCTCTTCGGCTCCTTCGTCGAACACCTCGGCCGCTGCGTCTACACCGGCGTCTTCGAGCCGGGCCACCCCTCCGCCGACGAGGCGGGTCTGCGCACGGACGTGCTGGAGCTGGTCCGTGAACTCGGCGTCACCGCCATTCGCTACCCCGGCGGCAACTTCGTCTCCGGCTTCAACTGGGAGGACTCCGTCGGCCCGGCCGACGAACGCCCCCGCCGCCTCGACCTCGCCTGGCGCTCGACGGAGTCCAACCGCTTCGGACTCTCCGAGTACATCGACTTCCTCCGCAAGATCGGCCCGCAGGCCGAGCCGGTGATGGCCGTCAACCTCGGCACACGCGGGGTCGCCGAGGCCCTCGCACTCCAGGAGTACGCCAACCACCCCTCCGGGACCGCCCGTTCGGACCTGCGTGCCGCCCACGGGGACAAGGACCCGTTCGGCATCAGGATGTGGTGCCTCGGGAACGAGATGGACGGCCCCTGGCAGACCGGCCACAAGACCGCCGAGGAGTACGGCCGGCTCGCCGCCGAGACCGCCCGCGCGATGCGCCAGATCGAGCCCGACCTGGAACTCGTCGCCTGCGGCTCCTCCAGCCAGAGCATGGAGACGTTCGCCACCTGGGAGTCGACGGTCCTCCAGGAGACGTACGAACTGGTCGACTACATCTCCCTGCACGCCTACTACGAGCCCCAGGACGGCGACATCGACTCCTTCCTGGCCTCCGCCGTGGACATGGAGTCGTTCATCGACAACGTGGTCGCGACCTGCGACCACGTCGGCGCCCGCCTCAAGTCGAAGAAGAAGATCAACCTCTCCTTCGACGAGTGGAACGTCTGGTACATGTCGGGGTGGCACGAGATCGAGAACTCCGCCACGCGGGACTGGGCCGAGGCCCCGCGCCTCCTGGAGGACGTCTACTCCGTCACCGACGCCGTCGTCTTCGGCTCGCTGCTCATCGCCCTGCTCCGGCACGCGGACCGCGTGACCGTCGCCTGTCTCGCCCAGCTCGTCAACGTCATCGCGCCGATCATGACCGAGCCGGGCGGCCCGGCCTGGCGCCAGACGACGTTCTTCCCGTTCGCCCAGGCCAGCAGGTACGGGCGCGGCGAGGTCCTCGACGTCCGGGTGGACTCGCCGACCTACGAGACGAAGAAGTACGGCGAGGCGGACCTGCTGCACGCCACCGCCGTACGCGCCGACGACGGCACGGTCACCGTCTTCGCCGTCAACCGGGACCGCACCCAGCCGCTGCCGCTCGAAGTCGTCCTGAACGGACTGGAGTTGACGGCGGTCGTCGAGCACAGCACGATCGCCGACGCCGACCCGGACGCCCGCAACACCCTGGCCGACCCGGAGCGCGTCACCCCGCACCAGGCCACCGGCACCACCCTCCAGGACGGCACCCTGACCGCCGTACTGGAGCCGCTGTCGTGGAACGTGATCCGACTGGCCTAGTTTTTTCGACTACCGGCCGGGGGAGGGGACGTCCGTCACCGGAACTCCCCCGGCCGCGCTCCCCAGCAGCGTCAGCCGTACCCGCCCCGGCCCCGACTCGGTCGTCCCGTCCGAAAGGACCGCCAGGGCAAGGGTGTTGGCGCCCCGGGTGCGCAGGATGCCGTTCGGGAGGACGAAGGTGTGCTGGGGGCCGACGTCGTTGATGTACTGGCCCATGTTCCAGCCGTTCAGGAAGATCTGGACGCGGTAGGCGCGCGCCGGATCGTCCTCCAGCAGCAGCCCGATCGACGCGTCGACGCCCGGATCGACGGCGAGCCGGAACCCGGTCCGGTACCAGGCGACCCCCTGCCGCCTCGGCTCGGCACGCGGCAGATCGACGGCGGGCCAGTCCTCGTCCCCGTACCCCGGCAGATGCCAGCCCGACCGCTCCCCGTACAGGCCGCCGGTGTTGAGAGGTCCCCGCACCGGATCGGCCGCCGCCGCGCCCCGTAGCCGCCAACTCACCGCAGGAGAGGCGCCGGTGAAGGTCACCGCCGTCAGCCCTCGTGCGACCTTGTGTGTGTCCAGCGCCTTGCCGTCCATGTCGTGCTGCATCCGCCGCACCAGCACGGACAGCACATGTCCGCCGGACGTCCGCGCCTTCTCCGGCACCGCGAAGCTCGCCGTGGCCGCCCAACTTCCCTTCCGTACCGTCTTCTTGTCCGGCACGGGCATCCGGTGTGTGCCCAGCGGCTCGCCGTCCAGCCATGCCGTCAGCAGCCCCTGAGTCCCGGTGCTGTAGCCGAGGTGCACGGATTTCGCGCCCTGGGCGTCGGTGAAGGAGCCCCGGTACCAGACGTCTCCGTAGTGGAACCCGTAGTCGTCGGCGAACAGCACGGGCTGCCCGTCGGGCACGGCCGTCGTGCTGAAGGTCGAAGTCCGGTCGGCGACAGTCCACTCGGAGTCGTCGAACCCCGGCTCGGACTCGGGGTTCTCCGTCTGCCGCCGCCAGCCGTCCAGCACGGGCAGAGCGACCTCCGGGACACCGGCCAGGGGATCCTCGGCCCGCAGACTGCCGGAATCGGTGGCCGACGTTCGCAACGGCTCCTCGTTCCAGACCACTTCGTGGATCCCGTGCGGGCCCCACACCTCAAGGCCGGTGGCCTCGACGGTGTCCCCGGTCAACCGCGCGACACCATCAGCCAGTTCGGCGGTCCGCAGCAGCGAAGGCCCGTGGACCAGCACGGACCCGGCCGGAGTCTCGCGCGGCCACAGCCGCACCGAGGTCTCGTCGTCGGCGAGGAGGAGAAGGAGGGGAGCCGCGACACCCCCGCCTTCCACCAGCACCCTGGTGAGCCCGCCGAGCCGGGCCCTCACCCGCACCAGCCCGTCCGCGTACGAGACCTCCGCGTCGCCCGCCAACACGGTCACCGTCGGCTCGCTCGCGCACTCCAGCGCCGTCACCGTCGTCTCTCCGGCCCGTCCCGTCAGTACGGCGACGTCCTGGCGCCCCGCCGTCAGCCACAGCATCGGCTGGGCGTTGGAGTACGCCAACTTCCGCCGCCCCAGGGCGATTCCGGAGGCGAGGAGACGCGCGTCCGAGGCGGGGACGGTGACCGGCAGCGAGATCCCGGCGACCGGGAGAGTCGAGGTGACCGGTTCCGTGGAGTCGTTGCGCAGGACGTACACATGGGCATGGGTGTCCGGATTGGCGAGGTGGTAGACCCTGAGCCGCCCGCCGCCTGCCCCGCCGTCCGCTGCGGCGATGTCCTCGGCCCGGTCCAGTTTGGCCAACTCCGGGACGCACCGCACCAGATGCCCGAGCTGGTGCATGGGGACGACCTTCGGGGTCGCCCGCCGCCCCTCGTCGAAGGCGGCACCGTAGTCGTACGACGTGTACACCTGCGGGGCGGGCAGCCAGCCCCAACTGGTGCCGCCGAAGGTCATGTAGACGTTGTGGACGGTGATGCCGTTGGCGAGGTTGGTGAGATAGAAGCGCCGTTCGTAGGCCGCGTCCCGGGTCCGGGCCGACCCCGCGTACCCCGCCCCGTCGAACTCGGCCCCGCCCCACGGATCGAACCATCCGCCCCCGAACTCGGGAACGAACCCTGGCGTCCCCGGACTCGCCGTGGCCCCGCCCTTCTGGCCGCCGATCCCGAAGTACCCCCAGTCCGGCGGGAGTTGATCGGGGTCCGGATATCCGTCGAAGCCGTACAGCCAACGCCCCCGCTCACCGCCGGTGTCGAAGGTGCCGGGGGCCCAGTAGCCGTTCCTGCCCAGGTCGTTGTGGAAGAGGGGGACGTCGATGCCGTCGGCGCGGACCTTGGCGTACAGATGGGACATGTAGTCGATGCCGGTGGGCTCGGTGACGTACGAGCCGTACTCGTTCTCGATCTGGTAGAGCAGGACCGTGCCGTCGCCCCGGGTGTGGAGGTGCCGGGCGACGATCCGGTTCACCGCCGTCAGCCACTCGTCGACGTGGGAGAGGTAGGTCGGGTCGGAGGTGCGGGCGCGGCCCTTCGTCGCGGTCAGCCAGCCGGGGAAGCCGCCGGCGTCGACCTCGGCGTTGATGTACGGGCCCGGCCGCAGGATGACGTACAGCCCGGTCTCGGCGGCCTGGCGCAGAAAGAGGTCCAGGTCGCGGACGCCCGTGAAGTCGTACTCGCCGGGGGCGGCGGAGTGGTAGTTCCAGGCCACGTAGACGCTGACGGCGTTGTAGCCGTGCGCGCGCATCTTCTGCAGGACGTCCCGCCACAGGGACGGGCTCGGCAGCCGGAAGGGGTGCGTCTCGCCCGACCACAGGACGAGCCGTCGGCCGTCGACGAGCAGGGAGTAGCGGTCGAAGCCGACGGTGTGCGGGCGGCCGTCCGCCGAGGGCGGGTCGGGGGCAGGACCGGTGGGCGCGATGCGGGCCGCGTACGCCGATCCGCCCGGCCCGTCGGAGCCCGTGCCCGCGCTCGCGCTGAGGGAGAGACCGAGGGCGGCGGTGCCGGCGAACGCGGTGAAGGTCCTTCTGCTCAGCACCAACGTGCTCTCCTCGGCCGTACGGGCCCGCGCGTGCGGCCGTGGACGGACGTGTGCGGACGTGCGTGGTCACGCGCGTACGCGCGTTCGGTCATTGTCCACACCGCCCGCACCGCGACGACATCCGCACCACGACGACATCCGCGTCACGACCACCGACAATGACCCCATGAGGATCTCGGCGCGGGCGGACTACGCGGTACGAGCGGTGCTGGAGCTCGCCGTACGGCAGGAGGAGGCCGCCGTGAAGGCGGAGGCCGTCGCCGCCGCCCAGGCCATTCCGCACAAGTTCCTGGAGGGCATCCTCGGCGATCTGCGGCGCGGTGGGATCGTCGACTCCCGGCGGGGCGGCAACGGTGGCTACCGGCTGGCGCGCCCCGCCGCCGAGATCACCGTCGCGGACGTCGTCCGGGCCGTCGACGGGCCCATCGTGTCGGTGCGCGGCGAACGGCCGACCGGCCTCGCCTACACCGGCCCCGCCGAACCGCTGCTGCCGCTGTGGGTCGCGCTGCGCGCCAACGTCCGCAAGGTGCTGGAGGGGGTGACCTTCGCCGATCTGGCGGCGGGGGAGCTGCCGGAGCCGGTGCGGGGGCTGGCGGCGGAACCGGCTGCCTGGGAAAACCCGTAAATGTTCTAAATTTCCAGCCTTTCAGGGCGTTTTATTTTGCTCCATTGGAGCGCTTGTAAACCACTGGGACGGGTGGAATTCCAGGTTGGTTGTTGACGGCCATCACTCTCCCGATACCTTGACCTCGACATGTGCATGTAACGGGTGGGGCCTAGGTGAAGGGTGTGCGGACGGGGATGAGTCTGCTGAGATCGCGTCGAGGGTGGGGCATCGGGGCCGTAGTGGCCGCCGGAGTGTCCGGGGTTCTGATCGTGCAGGGCATGAGCGGCGGCGGTGCGGACAGCGCCGCCGACGACGGCAAGCCGGTCTCCGGGCCGATCGCGAGCGAGGAGTACGCGGCGGCCCTCAAGGTCGCCGCCGACGGTGGCTCGGCGACGCTGGCCAAGCGGGACGCCAAGCCGTTCAGCATGCTCGGCGTCACCTGGTCCGACCCGTCCGCGAAGATGGCGGGCAAGGTCGAGGTCCGTACCCGGGACGCAGGCACCGACAACTGGTCGTCCTGGCTGGAGCTGGGCACGGACAGCGGACCCGGCGAGGAGGGCGCGACCCGCGCCGGTACCGAGCCCGCGTGGGTCGGCGCGTCCGACGGCGTGGAGGTCCGGGTCGACGGCAAGGCGTCCGCCGAGCTGCCCAAGGGGCTGCGCGTCGACATGATCGACCCCGGCACCTCCTCGGTCACCGACCTGGAGCCCGCCGGCTACGTGGCCGCCGCGAGCACCGAGTCGCCCGACGCGACGATCTCGCCGGAGGTCTCGGAGTCTCCCTCGCCGACGGCGACGGACTCGGCGTCCGCCTCCGAGTCCCCGAGCACGCCCCCCACGGTTCCGCCCACCGAGTCCGAGTCGCCGAGCAGCGCGCCCGAGACGACGCCGCCCGCGACGACCTCGGCCCCGGCCACACCGACGACGGCCCCGCCGAGCACCGGCCCCACGGCTCCGCCGTCCACCGCCGTCAAGCCGCCGATCACGCTGCGGGCGGGCTGGGGCGCGGACGAGTCGATGAGCCCCGAGGCGCCGGACTATCTCACCGGCGGGATCAAGGCGGTGGTCGTCCACCACACCGCCGAGACGAACGACTACACGTGCGACCAGTCCCCGGCGCTGATCCGAGGCATCTACACGTACCACGTCAAGACGAACGGCTGGAAGGACATCGGCTACAACTTCCTGGTCGACAAGTGCGGCACGATCTTCGAGGGCCGTAAGGGCGGGGTCGACAAGCCGGTCTTCGGTGCGCACGCCTACGGCTTCAACAGCCAGACCACCGGTATCTCGGTCCTCGGCAACTACAACCTGGTCGACCCGCCGACCGCCGTGCTGACCTCCGTGGCCCGCCTCGCCGCCTGGAAGCTCGGCCAGTACGGTGTCGACCCGGCCGGTACGACCACGCTCACCGCGGGCGCCGCCGGGACCAGCCAGTACAACTCCAGGACGTGGAAGACGGGCGACCAGCTCAGCTTCCCGACCATCCACGGCCACGGCGACGGCTACGCCACCGAGTGCCCGGGCACCAAGCTCTACGCCCAACTCCCCACCATCCGCGGCTACGCGGCGGGCCCGGTCACCGGCCTCACCCTCAAGTCGGTGACGGGAGCCGGCGTTTCGGGTACGCGGACGTACACCAAGTCGGCGACAACGGTCAGTTGGTCGGCGACCACACCCGCCGCCCTGATCGAGAAGTTCGAGGTGCTGGTCGACGGCAAGGTCGCCGCCACCACCGCCGGTACGGCGACCTCCGGGGCGGTGAACCTGGCGCTCGGCACGCACTCCGTGGCCGTACGGGCCACGCACATCTCCGGCAAGGCGACGACCACCGCCGCCGCGACCGTGGTCGCCGAGACGACGGCGCCGACCTTCACCACCGCGCCGAACCTCTCCCTCACCACCGGCACGGTGAACACGACGGCCGTCCCGGTCACCCTGAAGTGGAAGGCCACGGACTCGGCCGCGCTGAAGGAGGTACGCCTGACGGCCCCGGTCGCCAAGACGTACGGCCCGACGGTCACCAGCGCCAACCTGACCGCCAACTCCGGTGCGGCCACGACCTGGTCGATGACGGCGTACGACCAGGCGGGCAACACCAGGGCGGCCGCGGTCGCCGGTACGCCGGTGATCCTCCAGGAGACCTCGGCGACCCGTACGGGCACCTGGACGGCGAAGTCGTCGACCAGCTACCTGGGCGGCAAGTCCTTCTCCAGTTCGGCCAAGAACGCCTCGATGACCTGGACGTTCACCGGCCGCTCGGCCGCCCTCGCGGTGTCGCGGGCCTCGACGTCCGGCCAGGTCAACGTCTTCGTGGACAACGTCAAGGTCGCCACGGTGGACCTGAAGTCGGCGACGACGAAGTACCGGGACGCGATCTGGACGAAGACCTGGAGCGCGAGCGCCAAGCACACGGTCAAGATCGTGGTCGTCGGCACGAGTGGCCGCCCGGCGGTCACGACGGACGGCCTGGTCTACCTGAAGTAGTTTCGGCTGAAGTAGTTCCGGCCGCCCGACCGGCGGCTCTGCGAGGGCGGCCCGAACGCACACTCACCGTGCGTTCGGGCCGCCCTCGCTTTCTCCCCGTCAGCTGTCGACGCCCACGGTGAGGGTGGCCTTGTACCCGTCGGAGACGCTGGAGCCGAGTGCCGTGAGCGTCAGCAGGCCGGAGGACGCGCCCCCGTCGTCGTAGATGCTGTCGTTGGAGAGGGTGGTCTCCGAGGTGGTGTTCGCCGAGTAGGGGGAGGTCGCCTGGACCGTCTTGTTGATGGCCTCGTCGAAGAAGAGCTGGCCGGTGTGGATGACCTCCCCGCCGGTGTACGAGGTGTCGGTGAGCGTGACGTCGGTGTGCACCCGCATATGGACGTGGACGGCGCGGGAGACGTAGTGGCCGGGCCAGATGGACGTGATGGTGCACTGGCCGTCGGCGTCGGTCAGCTGGCCGCCGCGCAGGAAGGTGCCGTTGTCGTCCTCCTGGTGGCCGTTTCCGCCGACGAAACCGGAGTACTCGCCGAGGTGGTCGCAGTGCCAGATCTCCACGAGGGCGCCGGCGAGCGGGGCACAGTCGTTGGCGACGTCGACGACGGTGAACGTGTACTGGACCTCGAAGCCTTCCTTCTCCTCGCGGATGTCGGCGCGGACGAGAGCGCCGTCGAGGGAGTACGGGCCCTCGGTGACCTCGGCGTTGAGGACACAGACGCTGCTGGTGGTGGAGGAACTGTCCGCCGAGGAGGTGGTGACCGTCGAGGACTTCTCGGCGGGGGTGGTCGGGCTGGCGGAGGCGAAGCCGGCCACCGCGAGCCCGCCGACGACCGCCGCGGTGCCGCCGCCGATCAGGACGCGGCGCCGCTGGACGGTCTTGCCGAGCCGGTGTTTGCCGACGGAACCAACAGTTCCGGATGTGTCGGAGGAGGCTTCGGGGGCGTTGTTCCGGGGGTTCGTGTTCTCTGTCATGTCCCGGAAACTTAGGGGCGTACCTGAGGATTTCCTTAAATCGCGGCTGTGAACGCCCTGGGAACCAACCGCTCAACTCCGGTGGATTGGGGCAGAGTTGGGGCACACTCCGCGTGGCGTGACGTTGGCTGTGGGTTACATCGACGAGGGAATCAGGCCGTGCGTGGCCGGGGATTGGCCGGGGATCGACCTGGCTGGTAACTGCCCCGCAACCTATGCTGCGACCGCCCCGCCTACACAGATCCTTCACTGCTCAATCACAGGCTGGGTGCGGGGATGGCGTGTATTTGGCATGCCCATGACCGCGTGTGACTGCTCGACGCGTGATTCTCACCCCCCACTGCAACACCGCGATGAAAGAGGGAGAAACATGGCTGGTGGTCTGATTGTGAGCGGCGCGGTAGCCGCTCTGTTCGCCGCTGCGATACCCGCCCAGGGTGCCGGGTCGTCCTTCGACAACCCGCCCCCGGACAAGATCGTCATCACCGTCGCCACGGTGAACGGCTCCGGCTGTCCCGCCGGTACGGCCGCGGTGGCCGTCTCCGGCGACAACACCGCCTTCACCGTCACCTACAGCGACTACCTCGCCCAGGTCGGCGGCAACTCCGACCCGACGGCGTTCCGCAAGAACTGCCAGCTCAACCTGAAGGTGAAGGTCCCGGCCGGCTTCACGTACGCCATCGCCAGCGCCGACTACCGCGGCTTCGCCTCCCTCCAGCGGGGCGCGAGCGCCATCCAGCGGGCCTCGTACTACTTCCAGGGCTCGTCGAGCACGGCCTTCCGTACGCACTCGTACAACGGCCCGCTCAACGACAACTGGCAGGCCACGGACGTCACGGACTGGGCCCAACTGGTCTACGCGCCCTGTGGGGTCGAGCGGAACTTCAACATCAACACGGAGCTGCGGGTGAACGCCGGCACGTCGACGGGCACCAGCTTCATGGCGATGGACTCGACGGACGGCGACATCTTCACCAAGTACCACCTGGCGTGGCAGCCCTGCCCGCCGAAGTGAAGGCCGTAGGGGCTGTGCGGGAGCTGTAGACCCACCCGGCCTCGAGGTGCCGGCAGGGGGTGTGGACACGGCGGCGGCCGTGTCCACACCCCCTGTTGTGGTGAGCTACGCCGGTGAGGCCGGCGTCAGCTGCTTTCCACGCCCACGGTCAGCGTTCCCGCGTACCCCGCCGAGGTCGAACTCCCCAGCGCGGTAAGGGTGAGCAGGCCGGAGGCGGCGCCGCCCTCGTCGTAGATGGAGTCCTGGGCGAGGGTGGTGCGGGTGACCGTGTTGGCCGCGTACGTCGAGAGCGCGGCGACCTTCGCGGTGATCGTCTCGTTGAAGAACAGCTGGCCGGTGTGGAGTTCCTGGCCGCCGGTGAACGAGCCGTCGGACGTGAGCGTGACGTTCGTGTGCACCTTGAGGTGGATGTGGACGCAGCGGCCCCGGTACCAACCGGGGTACACCGTGGTGATGTTGGCGACGCCGCTGGAGTTGGTCAGGACGCCGCCGCGCAGGAAGGTGCCGTTGTCCGGTTCGGAGTGGCCGTTGTTGCCGACGAAGCCGGAGTACTCGCCGAGCGCGTCGCAGTGCCAGATCTCCACGAGCGCGTTGGCGAGGGGCGCGCAGGTGTCGTCGTCGACGACGGTGAGGGTGAGCTTGAGGGGGATGCCGGTCTTGCTCTCGTGGATGTCGGCGCGGACGTACTGGCCGTCGAGGTAGTAGGGGCCTTCGGTCATCTCCTTCGTGAGGGTGCAGACGGCTGCGGCGGCGACCGGGGCGGTCGTGTCGGTGGTGGGGGCCGGGGATTCGGGCGCGGCGGCGGCCACGGCCAGGGTGGCGGCCGTGGCGCCAGTCGCGATCAGTACGGTGCGGCGTCTGATCGAGGTGGGGGGAGTTTCCGAAATCTCTGTCATGAACACGGCAACATAGAGAGGGTTGCTGTCTGTGAGCTAGGTGTTTGGCAAAGTGATGACTCGTCAAGTCTCTTGTGAGACACAGACCTTGCGCGAGGTTCAGCTCCAGCTCGCCGTCGGCCAGCTCGGCGGGCCGTACGGCACCGGCCGCCCCATGAAGGCGTCCAGGATGATCCGATCACCCAGCGGCCGGTCCAGCACGACCTTCACCTTCTTTTCGAGCATGACGGCGGCGCAGGCCCCCTCGTAGTCCCCGCCCGCGACGGTCGCCGAGAGCACCACGCTGCCGTCCGTCTCCAGCGCCTCCACGCGCGGGCCGTCGTCGCAGGACCCGTGCTGCGCCACTACGGTGACGGTCCGCCCGTCCTCGGACACCTCCACCATCCTGGGAAGTAGCTGGAGTTCGGTGGGTGATTCCCCGAGCTCCCCGATCGGAGGCTTCGGGAGCTTCGACGGTTTGACGGCGACACGCTTCAGCGGCTCGTCGTACCCCTCCAGCGTGAACAGCCAGGCGGGTACGGTCGCCGGGCCACGACCGGTGGCGATCGTCATCTCGCCCAACTTGGCGCCGGTGACGGTGAGATGGGGGTCAACGGAGCTGCTGTTACGGTCCAGGGCGGTGTATGTCCGCCGTGCGTCCAGCAGGGGGAGGGCGAGCGAGCCGCCGCCCTCCCACTTCACCTGGCCCTTCTCCGGTGCGGTGGTGGGGAGTCGGCCGCTCAGTACGTAGTTCTCCAGGTCGAAGGCCTTCTTGTCGGCGTCGCTGTGGAAGCCGCTGGCGGGAGCCTGGGCCGGCTCGCCCATCGGGTGGTAGCCGCTGCGCCATGCCTTGGCGGCCTCGGAACCGTCCCAGGCGTCGGCGACCTGCTGGGCGCGGCCCGCCGACGGCGAGGGGGATTCCCTGCGGTCGGGCAGGGTGCCCGGCCTCGCCTTGTCGCCGCCGCAACCTGCCGCGAACAGGGCGGTGGTGAGCGTGAGAACGAGGGCGAGGCGGGTCGTGGTGCGGGTGGTGTGTGTGCGCATGGGTCCCCCCGGAGCTGATGCTGTCGGGACTGTGACGCCGTGGGCCCGGGTTCCGTTCGGTTCCGTGGGGAGACGGTCTCAGACCCTGACGGCGTATCCGACGAAGTCGGCCCAGGTGGTGGGGGAGAGGGTGAGCTGGGGGCCGGCCTTGTCCTTGGAGTCCCGGATGTGGATGGTGCCGGGGCGGGTGGCGACTTCGACGCAGTCGTCGCCGGAGCCGCTGCTGTACGTGGACTTGCGCCAGGAGAGGGCGACTTCGACGCAGTCGCCGGAGCTGCTGCTGCTGTAGCTCGACTTGAACCAGGTCGGTCCACCGGTGCTCATAGTTCCCCTCGCATCCGCTCCAACAGGCTCAGGGAGTCTTCAAGCGTGAGAGCCTGTGCACGCATCCTGGCATATCGCTGCTGGAGCACGCTGATCACTTTGGGGTCGGAGATGAGTTGGCCGGTCTCTGGGGCTTCGGTGTAGGCGTACCAATTGTTTTCCTGGGTTTCGAGAAGTCGCATGGGCCCGTGCAGTCCGGCGTGCGACTCGCGTACCAGCGGCATGACTTGGATCTCCACGTTCCGCAGCCGCGCGATCTGCAGTACGTGATCGATGAGTTCCCGTGTGACGTCGACTCCGCCGGTGCATCGCCGGAAAAGGTGCTCCTCCAAGAGGAAGCCGAAGGCGGTGTTCGGACGTTCGTGCAGCAACTTCTGGCGCTTGGCGCGTGCGATCCAGTTGGCCTCGATCTCCTCGTCGGTCAGCGGTGGCAGTTCGTCGACGAACAACTGCCGTGCGTACGCCTCTGTTTGCAACAGGCCTGGGAGCATGCGGCATTCGTAGCTGTACAGGGAGATTGCCTTCGCCTCCAGCAGAGCCCACCGCCGGAACCACGCAGCCAGCCCCGGCTGCCGGTTCACGAACTCCGCTGCTTTCCTCAGCGCCCCCGTGTTGCCCAGCACCTTGTCCGCCCGATCCACGAACTCGGGATCGGCCAACCGCCGCCCCAACTCCACCGAAGCCACTGTGTGTTCGGAGTACCCGATGACCCGCCCCAACTCCTTCCTGCTCATCCCGTGGTGCTCGCGCAGTGCCTGCACAACCGCCCCGAACGTCCGCAGACTGGCCGAGGACTCCGGCTCGCCGCCCGTGTTCCCCCGCGTGCCCTCAGTCATCGTCGGCCACCTCTCGCGCACTCACCCCGCCGCACACACCCGATCTGCTCATGGTCACGTGCGGTGACGAGTACTGTCCAGTCCGTAACCGCGTACGCTGTCCCGGCGTACACGGCTCCGACCTGGTGAAGTGGGACTCGGGCCCGGCACATTGGGCCCATGAGCGCACCCTCGGCCCCTCAACGCCCGGTTACCGTACGTATGTTCACCCAGCGCCTGAGCGCCACCCCGCGCGGCGCCCGCCTCGCCCGGCACCTCGCCGTGGGGCAGCTGGACGCCTGGGGGATCCCGTACGGCTCGGACGTCTCCGAGGCCGTCGCGGTGATCGTCGGTGAGCTGGCCGCGAACGCGGTGACCCATGGGCGCGTCCCCGGGCGGGACTTCGAACTGCGGCTCGTTCTCGTCACCGGCAGCGTGCGTGTGGAGGTCACCGACAGCCGCAGCGGGCCGCGTCCGCCGGGACCGAGGGACGTACGCGCCGCGTCGCCCCTGGCGGAGTCCGGGCGCGGGCTGGTCATCGTCGACGCGGTGGCGGACCGGTGGGAGGTGCTGGACCGGGAGTCGCCGCCCGGGAAGACGGTACGGGCCGAGGTGGACGTACCGGGGTGGTCGGCGCTGGTGAGGCGGCGGGGGCTGGGAGAGGCGTAGGCGCACTCCGCCCGCACCACTGGGTGGTCCCTCCGGGCGACGCCGACCACTGAGTGTGCTGAGGCGCCTGGATCCGGCCGAGCTCAGCGCGGCCGGGTTCGCCCTACCTGACATCCCTCCTCGTACGGCGGACCCTGAACGGTATGCCCTCCGGCGTGTCCCCGGTGTAGGCCCCTGGGCGGGCCGCGCCCGCTGTCTCAGCGCTGTTCGAGGCTGTCGAGCATCCGCTGGGGCAGTTTCTGCTCGATGCACAGGCGGCGGACGTCGTCGAGGGACAGGTAGCGGCCTTGGGGACCGTCGCGGCCGATCACCTTCAGGAGTTGCGGGAACTCCCCGTTCATGAGTTTGCGGTCGATGCGTCGGCGGTGGCCCCGGGCGCGCTCGTAGTTCGCCTCCATGTAGCGGGTGATCTCGGCGAGGTCGAGGCCGCGCTCGGTACCGCCGTCGGGTCGTTGCTTGTCGCCGGCGAAGGTGTCCAGCCGGTCGAGTTCGCTCTCGTCGACCTGGGCCTTCACATCGAGGATGCGCGAGCCCGCCCCGTGTTTGTCCAGGGGGCCGTCCCGCAGCGCGTTCAGCTGTACGCCCTGCCGGGCGTTACGGACCAGTTGGGTGGGGCTGAGCCCGTTGGCGAGCAGTGCGATCAGCCGCACCGCCCTGTCCGGCAGGTCGGAGTCGCCTTCGCCCGCGGCGGCGACCCGCACGATCGTGCCGGCCGCCGTGGGCAGCGGCACCACACCGTCGTCCAGGAAGTCGTGTGCGACCAGAGCACGCAGAAACGGGCACGGATTGCCCGCCGAGACCTCCGCCATCAGGGTCCTCGCATTCTGGGCCGATGCGGCCCGGTTGTGCGCGCATGCCCCAACCCCGGCGACCGTCGGAGCAGGACGTGCGGCGTGCACTCAGCCGTTTCGATGGTGCTGTGGGGGGTCCGGGAGATCGCGAACAAGAATAACCGGAACCTTGTCCTGAGCGCTGACCGAGCCGAACTGAGCTGGGCTGAGCCGTTGTCCGAGACCTACGAGTACGTCGTCCTCGGCCCCCTCCTCGTACGGCGGACCCCCGAACGGCATGCCCTCCGGTGGGCCCCATGGCCGACGCGCACGCCGAGGTACGGATGCCCGAGGTGGAGGAGCACCTCGACGACACGTACTTCTACTGGACCGGCGAGACGAAGGATTCCTCCGCCTTCTGCCACCGGGTGCACAACCCCGTCGTACTCATCGAGTACGACGCCCGGTCGCCCCTCGGGTACGCCCACACAGCAGCACATCCACACCGTCATCGGGACCCCCAACGGGGGCGACTACGGCGTAGACCTGCTCAGACTCCACCTGGAGCACGATCACTGATCCCTGGGCCGAGTGCTCAGCCCGCCTGCCCCATCCCCGCCGCGTTGGGCCAGCTCTGGGCGGCCGGCCAGCCCGTTGCCGGGGCCGGGGTGAGGCCCGGGCCGGTGGTGCCGCGGACCTGGGCGGCCGTGAGGCCGTTGCGGGCCGGGACGCCGGACGGGGTGGGCTGCTGCGGGACCATCGGTTGCTGGCCCATCGGCTGTTGCTGCTGAGGCTGCTGCATCTGAGGCGGCTGCTGCTGCATCTGCATCTGCGGCTGGGGAATCTGGGGCTGCGGGACCGGTTGCGGTTGCTGCGGCTGCATGGGCGTCTGCATGCCCTGACCGCCGTAACTCTGAGCGCCCCCGCCGCCGTAGCTCTGGGCGGACATCGCCGCCGGCATCTGCATGCCGGAGCCACCGGACTGCATGGCGGCCGGCATCTGCATGGGAGTCGGCATCTGCATCGGGGCGGCCATGGGGGTCGGCATGCCGGTACCGGCTGCCACGGCGGGTGCGAAGCCGCCGGACATACCGGTACCGAGGGCCTGAGCGGCTAGGCCCGGCATACCGCCCCCGTTGGTGGCACTGACCAGCCTGTCCACCGCCGCCGTGCCCGAGCTGTAGTTGGTCCCTGCACTCAGCTCGGGTACGGCGGCTCCCTTCCTGGTCCCGTAGAGCACCTGTTCCAGGCCGGACACCAGGCGACGTACGTCCACCTGGGGGCGCACCACGAGACGCAGGAAGCGACTGGACGAGCCGATCTTGTTGCCGCACTCGCGGACCAGGATGCGATGCTCGGTGAGCATCCGGTCCCGGACCACGGTGCCCTCGGCGCCGACGGGAAGGCGCACGAAGAGGAAGTTGCCCTGTGACGGGTAGACCGTCAGACCGGGCAGGGAGGAGAGCTGGCTCGCCATGTCGAGGCGGTCGCGGCGCACCTGGTGGAGGCTCTGCATGTACTCCTGGCCGTGCTCCTTGAGCATGAACACCACGTACTCGGCGAAGGCGTTGAGGTTCCACTTCGGCAGCATCGAACGGACGCGGCCCGCGAGCGACGGGTTGGCGACCATGTAGCCGAAGCGGATGCCGTGCAGACCGAAGTTCTTGCCGAGGCTGCGCAGGACGATCACGTTGGGGCGGATCATCGCCTCCTGCACGACGCTCGGTTCGGCCTCCGCGTCGGCGAACTCCAGGAACGACTCGTCGATGATGATCAGGTCGAGGTCGGCCATCGCGTCCATGAACTGCACCAGCGCGTGCTTGTGCAGGAAGCCGCCGTCGGGGTTGTTCGGGTTGCAGATGACGGCGACGCGGGTGCCGCGCGCGCGGATGAACTCGGCGTACTGGGCGAGGTCGAGGTTGAAGCCGCTGGACTCCTGGAGCGGGAACATGTCGACCCGCTTGCCGGTCTCCATGGGCTGGTCGGTCCAGCGGCCGAAGGTGGGGACGGGGACGGCGAGGGACTCACGGACCAGCAAGTGGTCGATCCAGGTGATCAGTTCGGTCGAGCCGTTGCCCATCGCCACGGCCTGCGGCGGCAGTTGGAGCAGGTTGCACAGCTCGGCGGTGATCGTGTCGGCGCTGCTCGGGTAGTACGTGATGATGTCGCGCAGTCGCGCGGCCATGGTGTCCATCATGGCCGGAGTGGGGAAGTAGGGGTTACACGGGATACAGAAGTCGACCGGGCCGGTCCCGTCGCTCTCTCGCGCGAGCGCAGCCATCGAGGGGCTGTGCGCCGCCGTGCTGCGAAAGAGCGAGGTGACGTTGTCGGCCATGGAACCTCCGTATGTGGCGGACCCGTTGGGGAGGACGGGTCCTCCGGCTCAGGGTGGCCCGCGCGGGGGAGCGCGGGCCGTCCCTGAATACGGATGGCTGTGGGTCGCTGTTCAACCGCTGTGGTTTCGACGGAAAATTGTGAAGCTCCTGTGAAACCGGTCGCTGATGTGACTCTGGGTAACAGGGGTCATGCGTCGAATGAGTCGAATGAGTGCACTGTCGTCGTGCGATAGGTCCGGCCCGGGTGCAGCACCGTGGACGGGAACTCGGGCCGGTTCGGTGAGTCCGGGTGGTGCTGGGTCTCCAGGCACAGCGCGTCGCCCTGGCGGTGGATCGTGCCGCCGGTGCCGACGAGGGTGGCGTCGAGGAAGTTGCCCGAGTAGAACTGCAGGCCCGGTTCCGTGGTGGCGATTCTCAACGTACGGCCGGACGCCGGGTCCTTGAGGGTGGCCACGTGCTCGGGCTCCGCGGTGACGCCCTTGTCGAGCACCCAGTTGTGGTCGAAGCCCTTGGCGTACAGCAGCTGTTGGTCGGCGGCACGGAGGTCGGCGCCGACCGTCTTGGGCGCCCGGAAGTCGAAGGGGGTGCCCGCGACCTCGGCGAGCTCACCGGTGGGGATGAGGCCGGCGTCGACGGGGGTGTAGCGGGCGGCGGCGATCTCCAGCTCGTGCTCGTTGATCGAGCCGCCGCTCTCGCCGGCCAGGTTCCAGTAGACGTGACTGGTGAGGTTGACGATCGTGATCCGGTCGGTGGTGGCCTCGTAGTCGATACGCCAGTCACCGTCCCCGGTGAGGGTGTAGGTGACCTTCGTGCTCAGCGTGCCGGGGAAGCCCATCTCGCCGTCGGCGCTGGTGTGCCGGAGGACCAGGCCGACGTCCGGGCCCTGGGTGAACGGCTCGACGTCCCAGACGGCCTTGTCGAAGCCCGCGCTGCCGCCGTGCAGACTGTTGTCGCCGTCGTTGA
Source organism: Streptomyces sp. AK08-02 (assembly GCF_033795085.1). Taxonomy (NCBI): domain Bacteria; kingdom Bacillati; phylum Actinomycetota; class Actinomycetes; order Kitasatosporales; family Streptomycetaceae; genus Streptomyces; species Streptomyces sp. AK08-02. The sequence goes on along the minus strand of NZ_JARAZV010000010.1, from coordinate 303,133 downwards.
CGGACAGTTGGTACGACGTGCCGTCCAGCGTGAACCGGCCCTCACCGATGCGGTTGCCGTACCGGCCGATCAGGGCGCCGAAGTAGGGGCTGGAGGCGACGTAGTCCTCGATCGTCCCGAAGCCCAGGGAGACGTTGGCGTACCGGCCCTCGCTGTCCGGGATCTCCAGGGACTGCACGATCCCGCCGTACGACAGGACCTTCAGACGGGTGCCGCCGTTCTCCAGCGACCAGCGGTGGATCTCCGTCCCGTCGGAGAGTTTGCCGAAGAGTTCCTTCACCGGGTGCCTGCCTTCCAGAACCACGTACAAGACATGTACAAAAGCCGACGGGTCCCGCGGACAGTCGTCCGCGGGACCCGTGACAAGCCGTGTCTACGAACCGACCTTGCGCTTGTTCCACACGTCGAACCCGACCGCCGCCAGCAGGACCAGGCCCTTGATGACCTGCTGCCAGTCGGTGCCGACACCGACGAGGTTCATACCGTTGTTCAGGACACCGAGGACCACACCACCGATGATCGCGCCGAGGACGGTACCCACACCGCCGCTCATCGACGCGCCGCCGATGTACGCGGCGGCGATCGCCTCCAGCTCGAAGTTGAGCCCCGCCTTGGGCGACGCCGCGTTGAAGCGGGCGGCGAAGACCAGGCCGGCCAGGGCGGCCAGCATGCCCATGTTCACGAAGAGCAGGAAGACGACCTTCTTGTCCTTCACACCCGACAGCTTGGCCGCGGGCAGGTTGCCGCCGATGGCGTAGACGTGCCGGCCGATGATCGCGTTGCGCATCACGTAGCCGAAGCCGACGACCAGGGCGCCGAGGACCAGCAGGACGATCGGGGCACCCTTGTAGCTGGCGAGCAGGAAGGTGACCGTGAGCACGGCCGCGCAGATCGCGACGAGCTTGAGGATGAACAGGTTCATCGGCGCCACGTCGAGCGCGAACTCCTGCTGCCTGCCCCGGTCGCGGAACTCCTGGAACACCACGAACGCGAGAAGGGCGAAGCCCAGCAGCAGCGTGAGGTTGTGGTAGTTGGTGTCCGGGCCGACCTCGGGGAGGAAGCCGTTGGAGACCTTCTGCAGGCCCTCGGGGAACGGGCCGAGGGTCTGGCCCTTCAGGAAGATCTCGGTGAGACCGCGGAAGACGAGCATGCCCGCCAGGGTCACGATGAACGACGGGATGCCGAGATACGAGATGAAGAACCCCTGCGCGGCACCGGCGGCGGCGCCCACGGCGAGACACAGCAGGACGGCCAGCGGCCACGCTATGTCGTTGTCGACCATGAAGACGGCGGCCATCGAGCCGACGAACGCTGTCAGTGAGCCCACGGACAGGTCGATGTGGCCCGCGATGATGATCAGCATCATGCCGATCGCGAGGATCAGGATGTAGCTGTTCTGCAGCACCAGGTTGGAGACGTTGCGCGGCAGCAGCAGGTCGCCGTTGGTCCACACGGCGAACAGCGCCACGATCAGACCGAGGGCGATCAGCATGCCGTACTGGCGCATGTTGCGGCGCAGGCCGTCCAGCACCAGCTGGAGCAGGCCGCCGCCCGCCGCGGTTCCGCTCTTGCCGGGCGGCGCGGGGGCCGGGGTCTTGGCGGTCACATCCGTGCTCATCGGTTTACCTCTTTGTCCTTCGTCATCTGACGCATCAGCGATTCCTGCGTGGCCTCGGCACGCGAGAACTCACCCGTCAGCCGTCCCGCGGCCATCGTGTAGATGCGGTCGCACATTCCGAGCAGTTCGGGCAGCTCGGAGGAGATGAAGACGACCGCCTTGCCCTCGGCCGCCAGTTTGTCGATGACCGTGTAGATCTCGAACTTGGCACCCACGTCGATCCCGCGGGTCGGCTCGTCCAGGATCAGCACATCCGGACCCGTGAAGATCCACTTGCTGAGGACGACTTTCTGCTGGTTGCCGCCCGACAGCTTGCCGACCGGCTCGAAAACGGTCGGGGCCTTGATGTTCATGGACTTGCGGAAGCCTTCGGAGACCTTCCGCTCCTCGTGCTCGTCGACCACACCGTGCTTGGTGACCTTGTCCAGGGCACTGAGCGAGATGTTGCGGTTGATGGTGTCGATGAGGTTGAGGCCGTAGTGCTTGCGGTCCTCGGTGACGTACGCGATGCCGTGCTTGACCGCCTCGGAGACGGTCTTCGTACGGATCTCCTTGCCGTCCTTGAGGACCGTCCCGTCCGTGTACCGGCCGTAGGTGCGCCCGAAGACGCTCATCGCGAGTTCGGTGCGCCCGGCGCCCATGAGGCCCGCGATACCGACGATCTCCCCGCGCCGCACGGAGATCGACACGTCGTCGACCACCTTGCGCTGCTGGTCGATCGGGTGGTGCACGGTCCAGTCGCGGATCTCCAGGGCGGGCGCGGTGCCCTCCTCCGGGTGGTGCGGGGTCCGCTCCGGGAAGCGGTGTTCGAGGTCGCGGCCCACCATGCCGCTGATGATCCGGTCCTCGGTGGTCTCCGCGGCCTTCACGTCGAGCGTCTCGATGGTCTGGCCGTCGCGAAGGATGGTCACCGAGTCGGCGACCGTCTCGATCTCGTTCAGCTTGTGGGAGATGATGATCGAGGTGATGCCCTGATCCTTCAGTCCCAGGATGAGATCCAGGAGCTTGCCGCTGTCCTCGTCGTTCAGGGCGGCGGTCGGCTCGTCCAGGATCAGCAGCTTCACCTTCTTCGCCAACGCCTTGGCGATCTCGACGAGTTGCTGCTTGCCCACGCCGATGTCGGCGACCCGCGTCTGCGGGTTCTCGTCGAGCCCGACCCGCCGCAGCAGTTCGGCGGCGTGGCGCAGTGTCTCGTTCCAGCTGATGAACCCGCGCGTGGCGTGTTCGTTGCCCAGGAAGATGTTCTCCGCGATGGACATGTACGGCACCAGGGCCAGTTCCTGATGGATGATCACGATGCCGCGGTGCTCACTGGCTCTGATGTCCTTGAAGGAGACGACCTCTCCCTCGAAGAGGATGTCCCCCTCGTACGTGCCGTGCGGGTGGACGCCGGAGAGGACCTTCATCAAGGTCGACTTGCCGGCGCCGTTCTCGCCGCAGATGGCATGGACCTCGCCCTGACGGACGGTCAGTGTTACGTCCGACAGCGCTTTGACGCCGGGAAAGGTCTTGACGATCGAGCGCATTTCCAGGACGGGTCCCGCCATGGTCGTGCCTGCCAATCTATGGAGTGCGGGGGTTAGTTGAGGTCGCCGGCCTTGATGTAACCCGAGTCGACGACGACCTTCTGGTAGTTCGTCTTGTCGACGCTCACCGGGGTGAGCAGGTAGGCGGGAACGACCTTCGACCCGTTGTCGTACGTCTTGGTGTCGTTGGTCTCCGGCGTCTTGCCGGTGAGCGCCGCGTCCACCATGTTGGAGGCCACCTTGGCGAGTTCGCGGGTGTCCTTGTAGACGGTCATCGACTGCTCGCCCGCGATGATCGACTTGACCGAGGCGACCTCGGCGTCCTGGCCGGTGACGATCGGCAGCGGCTTGTTCTTGGAGCCGTAGTCGTCCGACTTCAGCGAGGACAGGATGCCGATGGAGATGCCGTCGTACGGCGAGAGCACCGCGTCGACGCGGTCGGTCTTGTACGCCGCGGTCAGGATGTCGTCCATGCGCTTCTGCGCGGTGCCGCCGTCCCAGCGGAGCGTGGTGACCTGGGTCAGGGCGGTCTGGCCGGACTTGACGACGAGCTGCTTCTTGTCGATGTACGGCTGCAGGACGTTCATCGCGCCGCCGAAGAAGTACTTCGTGTTGTTGTCGTCGTTCGAGCCGGCGAACAGCTCGATGTTGAACGGGCCCTTCTTCGAGCCGTCCTTGAGGCCGAGCTTCTCCAGGATGTAGTTGCCCTGGAGCTCGCCGACCTTCTCGTTGTCGAAGGACGCGTAGTAGTCGACGTTCTTCGTGCCGAGGATCAGACGGTCGTAGGAGATGACCGGGATCTTGGCGTCGGCGGCCTGCTGCAGCACGTTGTTCAGCGACTTGTTGTCGATGGCCGCGATGATCAGGGCCTTGACACCCTTGGTGATCAGGTTCTCGATCTGCGAGACCTGCTGGTCGGGGTCGTCCTCCCCGTAGACCAGCTGGGTCTTGTAGCCCTTCGACTCCAGGTCCTTGACCACGTTGGCGCCGTCGGCGATCCAGCGCTCCGAGGACTTGGTGGGCATCGCGATGCCGATGGTGCCGCCCTTTGCGCTGTCCCCGCTGGTGTCGCTGCCACCCTCACTGTCCTGGCCACAGGCGGAGAGGGAGAGGGCGAGCACGGCCGAGGTGGCTATGGCGGAGAGTGCGGCTCTACGAGTACGCATGATCATCATCCTTGATGTCGTGAGGCCAGGAGCGGTCTGGCGGGTCGGGCGCCCGGTCGGTGATGCGAGCGATCCCGGAGAAGAGAGAGTCGTGTCGGAGTCTGTGCGACTGCGTCGTCTTTTGTTAAGGGCGTTGTCCGTAACGTTATGCAGGTGTTTCGAACCGCTTCAGATCGCCGGGCAGCCGGGAGCCGAGCGGCGCCATGTCGCCGTCCGCGCCGTGGCGTGCGAGCAGGTCCAGGGCGAGCCGGCCGCGCCGCACTCTCTCCTTGGCCGTGTTCAGGGCCAGATCGCGCAGGTGGTTCCCGTAGGGGTAGATCCCCGGAGCCTTGGACAGCCCGAACTTCAGGTAGAGCGGCGCGCCGCGCCTGATCAGCTCGGCCACCTCGTACATCCGGATGTAGCCGCCGAGATCGTCGGGCGCCTCGATGTACATGTCCATGGGAGCGGCCGACACCCGCCGGATCTCCGTGAGGTGATCGAGCGTCAGGTCGCTCGGCACGTTGATCGAGTCGCCGCCGAGGTTCTCGTACACGGCGTACGCGGCCGGGTTCACCGGTCCGATCAGCGCCGACACCTTGAGGGTCGTCTCGGCCGGGATGATCCCCGCGAGCCGCGCCCGGTGCAGGGCCCACAGCACGCCCTCGTCGGCGACGAGCAGGCACTGCACACCCAGCTCGGTCGCGCGCACCGCGTCCTCGACACAGCCGGCGACCGCGTCGTGACCCCGGGCACGCAGCCCGCCGCCCTTGGAGTCGGTACGGGTGGAGCCGCCGATGTCCCAGGTGCCGCGCGGCCCGGTGAACAGGCAGAGCTCGATGTCCCGTTCGGCCGTCGCCTCCACCATCTCGGTGATCTCGGCGTCGGTCAGCATCCAGATACCGCTGCCCTGGCTGACCCGGTGGATCGGCACATCGAGGCGCGAGGACTCCTTGAGGACCACACCGAGGGCCTCGGGACCCTCCACGGAGGGCACCTCGGTACGCCAGCGACCGCCGCCGGGGAAGGCGTGCGGAGAGGCGTCGGCGGGGTCGAGGGCGGGCGCACCCAGGCCGAGCGCGGCGAGCGCCGGCTCTCCGGGGCGTCGGGCTGCGGAGGCGTTGGTGTCGGTCACAGTCTGTCCTTCAGGATCGGCAGGTCCGGCGGATTCGCGAGGTCCGGCAGGTTCAGCGGGTTCGGTATTTCGGACGAGGTTCGCGGCTCTGGTTGCACAAGACTTTGGGTGTACGCCGGTACGGAGTCGTCAGGTACCCCGTACCGGCGTACGGCTCAGGGGTGTGTCATGGCCGCAGCAGGACCTTTCCGACCTTCGGGTCGCCCGACCCCACCAGCTCGATGGCCTGCGGAAACTCCTCCAACGGCAGCTCGTGCGTGACCAGCGGCAGCGGATCGAGGAGCCCGGCCCCGAAGACCCGTACCGTGTGCGCCCAGGCGTCCGGCGCCGCGCCGAACACCGTGTGCACCTCCAGCTGCCGTACGACGAGGTCCGTCGGGTCGAGCCCGTCCGCACCCGCCGCCGGGATCCCCGTGAGGACCAGCCGGCCGCCGCGCCGCAGCAGGGACGCGGCGGTGACCGCCGCGTCCGCGGACCCGGCGGTCTCGATGACGACGTCGAAGTCTCCGGGGAGTTCCTGGTCCTTCGTGAGGAAGGCCGTGGCGCCGAATTTCTTCGACAGCTCGGCCCGGTCCGGACGCGTCCCCACGACCAGCAGCTCGGACGGCGAGCCCGCCTTCAGGAACTGAATGGCGAACATCCCGAGCGTGCCCGTGCCCACCACGGCGACCCGCTCACCCGGAACGGCGTTCGCCTTGAGCGCGGCGGCCGCGATGCACGCGGCCGGCTCCAACAGCGCAGCCGCCGTGAGATCCGCGTCCTCGGGCAGAACGTGCAGCAGACGGGCGGGCAGCGTCAGGGTGGTGGCCATCGCGCCGGGCTCGGTGAACCCGGTCTCCTCGTACCCGGCCGTGCACAGCGTGGTCTCGCCCGCGTGACAGCGGTCGCACACCTGGCAGTTGCGGAAACCCTCGCCAACCACCTTGCGGCCTACGAGAGTTGAAGGAACCCCCGCGCCGACCGCCGCCACCGTGCCGGACCACTCGTGACCCGGTGTGAGGGGGTAACGGACGTATCCCTCGGGCCTGTTGCCCTGGTAGACCTCGCGGTCGCTGCCGCAGATCCCGACGGCGTGCACCCTGACGAGGGCCTCGCCGGCCTCCGGCTGACGAGGCTCGTGCGGCACCACTCGGTGCACGCCCGGAGCCTCGATCACCACGGTGCTGCTCACTCGGTCCCCTTGGGCTTGCGCTGCTCCCAGCCCTCTGCCCAGAGGTCGAACCGTGCCTGCTGCTGCGGGAACTCCGCCGCCGCGTCCACGTCCAGCTCGACACCGAGGCCGGGCTTGTCGGAGAGGTGGAAGTAGCCGTCCACGACCTCAGGGGCCCCCGAGACGATCTTCTTGATCTCCGCGTCCGCGAAGTCGTTGAAGTGCTCAAGGATCTTGAAGTTCGGGGAGGTGAACCCGACCTGGAGGGAGGCCGCGGTCAGCACCGGTCCGCCCACGTTGTGCGGCGCGACCAGCGTGTAGTGGGTCTCGGCGGTCGCGGCCAGCTTGCGGGTCTCCCAGATGCCGCCGATGTGGCCGACGTCGGGCTGGATGATGTCCACGGCCTGGCTCTCGAAGAGCTCCCGGAACTCGATCCGGTCGTGGATCCGCTCACCCGTGGCGACCGGGATGTCGACCTTGGCGGCGACCTTCTCCAGCGCCTTCAGGTTCTCCGGCGGGCACGGCTCCTCCAGCCACGCGGGCTTGAAGGGCGCCAGGTCCTTGGCGAGCCGGACAGCGGTCGAGGGCGAGAAGCGGCCGTGCATCTCCAGCATCAGCTCGGCGTCCGGCCCGATGGCGTCACGCACGGCCTCGATCAGGGAGACGGCGTACATGCTCTCCGCGTGGTCCAGCTCGAAGTGGCCGGTCCCGAAGGGGTCGATCTTGAGCGCCTTGTAGCCGCGCTCCATGACGCCCTGCGCCGCCTTGTGGTACGCCTCCGGGGTGCGTTCGGTGGTGTACCAGCCGTTGGCGTACGCCTTGACCTTGTCGGTGACCTTGCCGCCGAGCAGCTGCCACACGGGGACGCCGAGGGCCTTGCCCTTGATGTCCCAGCAGGCCATCTCGATCACGGCGATGCCGGACATCACGATCTCGCCGGCCCGGCCGTAGTCGCCGTACTTCATGCGCTTGACCAGATCCTCGACAGCGAACGGGTCGGAGCCGAGAATGTGATTCGTCTGCGCCTCGTGCAGATAGCCGAGCAGTGCGTCGGTGTGGCCCAGCATGCGGGTCTCGCCGACGCCGGTGAGTCCCTCGTCGGTGTGCACCTGGACGTAGGTCAGGTTCCGCCACGGCGTCCCGACCACGTGCGTGCTGATTCCCGTGATGCGCACGGTACTCCCTCGTCCTCTTGGTCTGTTCGAGATTTCGTCACTTGTTCGAAATGCTGTCGCGACAGTAAGGATGCTTCGGGCGGAGTGTCAATGGGTCGAACAAACAACCCTGCGCGTGTCTTGGACAACAGCCATCCGTTCCCACATCTTCGCGGCGACACCCCTCCTGGCCTTGGCACGGCGCGTTATCCAACCGTGACAGCCTCCCTGGCGCAGCCCTCTTGACCGCCGTCGATTGTTAGCGCTCACAATGACCTCCGCATTCATCAGTCGTCGACCAACGGCATCCGGGGGAAACATGAGCGTCATGTCACCAGTGCCCCAACTCGCCGTTCCCCCCGACGCCTTACGGCTCTCCGGAAGCCCGGAGTGAGGCCGGCGGCGCGGAGACGACCGCCCGTATCGAAGGACTTATCCGCAGACGACCGCCAGGGAGGTGCAGCCGTGACCCAGTCGCAGACCAGTTTTCAGCCCCACGCACAGCTCCGGCCGCCCACCATGGCCGACGTGGCACGCCAGGCCGGCGTGTCCCACCAGACCGTGTCCCGCGTACTGGGCGACCACCCCAACGTGCGGGACGAGACACGGGCCAGGGTGCTGCAGGCCATCGAGGAGATGGGCTACCGCCGAAACTCCTCCGCACGGGCGCTGGCGACCCGGCGCACCCTCACCCTGGGTGTGGTCGCCTCCAACACCACGCTCTACGGGCCGGCCAGCACGCTGTTCGCGCTGGAGGAGGCGGCACGCGCCGAGGGGTACCTCGTCTCGACGGTCAGCCTGCGCGAACTGAACGTCGAGACGGTGTCCGAGGCCATGCACCGGCTCAGCGAGGGCGGGGTGGAGGGAGTGATCGCCCTCGCCCCGCAGCGCTCGGCGGTCGAGGCCCTCACCGAACTCCGCCACCCCTTCCCGGTGGTGGCCGTGGGCACCGGCTCCGGGGTGGAGATCCCCAGCGTCAACGTGGACCAGCGACTGGGCGCGCGGCTCGCCACCGGCCATCTGCTGGCCACCGGCCACCGCACGGTCTGGCATCTCGCCGGGCCCGAGAACTGGCAGGAGGCGGTGGACCGGGCCGACGGCTGGCGCACGACCCTCGAAGCGGCGGGCATCGACCCCCCGGCGCCGCTGCGGGGTGACTGGAGCCCGCTGTCGGGCTATCGTGCCGGCCAGCAGCTCGCGGGCTGGGTGGGCCGCGGTCTGACCGCCGTCTTCGTCGCCAACGACCAGATGGCCCTGGGGGTGTTGTGGGCGCTGCGTGAGGCGGGCGTACGCACTCCCCAGGACGTCGCGGTGGTCGGCTTCGACGACATCCCGGAGTCGGAGTTCTTCGCGCCGCCGCTCACCACCGTCCGGCAGGACTTCTCGGCGGTCGGCAAGCAGAGCATCGCCCTGCTGCTGGACCTGATCGAGGGCCGGTCCCCGTCCGGGACGTCCCGGGTCGCCATCGAACCCCAACTCCTCGTCCGCGCCAGTACTTTCCCCTACGCCCCTCAGTCGGCGACCGCTCCCGGCTGAGGGGGAACGACCGGTTCGAAGATCGTTCTCACCCCATCAGGGTGGCCGATATCTCGAACAATGATCGACAGGTTGGACGTTTCGTGACCTGTCACACCGAGCCCCACGAGTACCAAAACGCACCACCGGCACCACTGGCACCACCTGTACGACCAGCACCCCCCATGAGCACCACCAGCACGACGAGCACGACGAGTACCAGCGGGCCCATCACCGGGCCGGCGGCTCTTCAAAGGAGAAGACACATGCTCAACAGAAGGAACTTCCTCACCGCGGCGGTCGGCGTGGCGGCTGCGACGGGCCTGGCGGCCTGCGCCAAGAAGGACGACGGCGACTCCACCAGCTCCGGCGGTGACGGCAAGATCGTCCTCGGCTTCTCCCAGGTCGGCTCGGAGAGCGGCTGGCGCAGCGCCAACACCGACTCGGTGAAGGCCGCCGCCAAGGAGGCGGGCTACAACCTGAAGTTCTCCGACGCGCAGCAGAAGCAGGAGAACCAGATCTCCGCGATCCGCAGCTACATCACCCAGGGCGTCGACGTCATCGCCTTCTCCCCGGTGGTCGTCACCGGCTGGGACGCGGTGCTCAAGGAGGCCAAGGCCAAGAAGATCCCGGTCGTCCTCACCGACCGCAGCGTCGAGACCTCCGACGAATCCCTGTACGTCACCCTGGTCGGCTCCGACTTCACGGACGAGGGCCGCCGCGCCGGCAAGATCCTTGAGAAGGTCCTGGAGAAGGCCGGCCACAAGGGTGCCGTGAAGATCGCCCAGCTGGAGGGCACCACCGGTGCCGCCCCCGCGATCGAGCGCGCCAAGGGCTTCAAGGAGATCATGGACGCCGACCACGCTTCCGACTGGAAGATCGTCGTCAGCCAGACCGGTGACTTCACCCGCGCCGGCGGCAAGCAGGTCATGGCCGCCTTCCTGCAGTCCAACCCGGACATCAACGTCCTGTTCGCGCACAACGACGACATGGCCATCGGCGCCATCCAGTCCATCGAGGCGGCCGGCAAGAAGCCCGGCAAGGACATCCTGATCGTCTCGATCGACGGCGTGAAGGACGGCTTCATCGCCATGTCCGAGGGCAAGATCAACGCCATCGTCGAGTGCAACCCGCTGCTCGGCCCCCAGCTCATGGAGGTCGTGAAGAAGGTCAAGGACGGCGAGACGGTCGAGCGCTGGATCAAGACCAAGGAGGGCGACTTCATGCAGGACCAGGCCAAGGCCGCGCTCCCCACCCGCAAGTACTGACCGACCGCACCCATCGGCAGGGAGCCCCCACCCGACCGGACCCTCCGTACGGAGGACGGTCCCGGGGGCTCCCTGCGGGCCTGAACGAAATCGTGGGCCCGACCAAACAAACCGTGGGCCTGAACGAGATTCAAGGAGCGCTGCCATGGCAGAGCCGCGGCCCGTCCTGGAGATGACGGGCATAGTCAAGGAGTTTCCGGGGGTACGGGCTCTGTCGGGTGTCGACTTCCGGCTTTTCCCCGGTGAGATCCACGCCCTGATGGGCGAGAACGGAGCCGGTAAGTCCACCCTCATCAAGGTGCTGACCGGCGTCTACACGCTGGACGACGGCACGATCACCCTCGACGGGACGACCGTGCGGATCGGCAGCCCGCTCCAGGCGCAGCAGGCCGGCATCAGCACCGTCTACCAGGAGGTGAACCTCTGCCCCAACCTGTCGGTGGCGGAGAACATCTTCATCGGACGTGAACCCACCCGCTTCGGCCGCATCGACTGGAAGCGCATGCGCCAGGACGCGGCGGAGCTGGTCGACCGGCTCGGCCTCGACATCGACGTCACCGCGCCCCTGTCCTCGTACCCGCTGGCCGTGCAGCAACTGGTCGCGATCGTACGGTCGGTGGGCACCGGCGACAGCGACGGCGCCGGAGCCGGCACAAAGGTCCTGGTCCTGGACGAGCCGACCTCCAGCCTCGACCGCGACGAGGTCCTCGAACTGTTCCGTCTGATGCGGCAGTTGAGGGACGAGGGCGTGGCGATCCTGTTCGTCTCGCACTTCCTCGACCAGATCTACGAGATCTGCGACCGCATGACCGTCCTGCGCAACGGCACCCTCGTCGGCGAACACCTGGTCAGCGAACTCGACCAGGTCGGACTGATCCAGCTCATGATCGGCAAGGCCATGGACCAGCTGGAGGGGCTCCACGAGCACCAGCTGCACGCCGAGGTCGGCGAACCGCTGCTCGAAGCGGAGGGTCTCGGCCGGACGGGCGGTATCGCCCCCTTCGACCTGGAGATCAAGAAGGGCGAGGTCCTGGGCCTGGCGGGCCTGCTCGGCTCCGGCCGTACCGAACTCGCCCGGCTGCTCTTCGGCGCCGACCAGCCCGACAGCGGCAAGCTGGCCATCGGCGGCAAGCAGGTCTCCATGAGCGCCCCGAACGACGCCATCGGCGCCGGGGTCGCGTTCTGCTCGGAGAACCGCAAGTCCGAGGGCCTGGTGCCCGACCTGACGGTGCGCGAGAACATCATCCTCGCCCTGCAGGCGGCCCGCGGCTGGACCCGGCCCATCCCGGTCGCCCAGCGTGACGAACTCGTCGCCAAGTACATCAAGGCGCTGGACATCCGCCCCGCCAACCCGGAGGCCCGGGTCGGTCAGCTCAGCGGCGGCAACCAGCAGAAGGTGCTGCTCGCCCGCTGGCTCATCACCCAGCCGAAGCTGCTGATCCTGGACGAACCGACGCGCGGCATCGACGTCGGCGCGAAGGCGGAGATCCAGAAACTCGTGGTCTCGCTCTCCGAGGAAGGCATGTCCGTGCTGTACATCGCGGCCGAACTGGAGGAGGTACTCCGGCTCAGCCACACCATCGGCGTGCTGCGCGACCGCAAGCTGGTCGCCCGGATCGCCAACGGGCCCGAGATCACTCCCACTCGGATCCTGGAGACCATCGCGAGCGGAGAGCACCAGTGACCACCACTCCGGCCCCCAACCCCCGTTGGCGGACGCTGACCCAGCACAACCTGTTCTGGCCGGTGGCCGTGCTGGTCGTCCTGCTGCTGATCAACGTCCCCTTCACCCCCGGCTTCTTCTCGATCAAGATGACGGACGGCCACCTCTACGGCAGCCTCGTCTCGATCGTGCTGTTCGGTTCGCCGCTCATCCTGGTGGCGGTCGGTATGACCCTGGTCATCGCGACCGGCGGCATCGACCTCTCCGTCGGCGCCGTGGTCGCCATCACCGGCGCCCTGACCTGCTCGTACATCAGTGACCAGGCCGACCAGGACTCCCTGGCCGGAGTCTTCCTGGCCATGGGCATCGGCCTGGTGGCAGCGGTCGTCTGCGGTCTGTGGAACGGCTTCCTGGTGGCCCGGATGGGCATCCAGCCCATCATCGCGACCCTCATCATCATGGTCGCGGGCCGAGGTGTGGCCCAGCTGATCACCGACGGCCAGATCATCACCATCAACAGCGAGCCGTACAAGCTGATCGGCGGCGGCTACTGGCTGACCCTGCCGTTCTCCATCTTCGTGGTGGCGGCGGTCGTGGCCGTCACGGTGGCCCTGACCCGCCGCACCGCCCTCGGCCTGCTCGTCGAGTCGGTCGGCGGCAACGCCGAGGCCAGCCGCCTGGTCGGCATCAGGTCCCGTCGTATCAAGATCATGTGCTACGTGTTCTGCGCGCTGTGCGCCGGCATCGCGGGCCTGATGATCAGCTCCAACACCTCGGCGGCGGACGGCAACAACGCCGGTCTGTGGATCGAGCTCGACGCGATCCTCGCCGTCGTCATCGGCGGAACGTCCCTCACGGGCGGCCGGTTCTCGATCGGCGGCACGGTGGTGGGCGCCCTCGTCATCCAGACCCTGACCACCACGATCTACACCATCGGCGTACCGACCCAGACCAACCTGGTCTTCAAGGCCGCCGTCGTCATCGTCGTCTGCCTGCTGCAGTCCCCGAAGTTCCGCACCAAGGTCTTCGGCGGGAAGTTCGGCTCCGGGTCCGGCGCGAAGGGCGGCGGCACGTCGGCCGCCACCCCGGCGGACACCGCCCCGACGACCGCGGCAGCCCCGAAGATGGAGGTGTCGTGATGAGCACGACCGCCCAGCCCCCCAAGACCCGGAACAACCCCGCGACCGGGTCCGCCGCCACGGCGTCCAAGGTGGCGCGGCTGCTCGGTGACCGACGACTGCCCGTCGTGGTGACCGCCACGCTCTTCGTCGTGATGTACCTGGTGGGCCTCGGCCGCTACCAGAACTACGGTTTCGGCGAGCCGCAGGTCTTCCTCAACCTGTTCATCGACAACGGCTATCTGCTGGTCGCCGCGGTGGGTGCCACCTTCGTCATCCTCTCGGGCGGCATCGACCTCTCCGTGGGCTCGGTGATCGGCTTCACGACCATGCTCACGGCATGGCTGGTGGAGAAGCAGGGCCTGCCCATCCTGGTCGTCATCCCCATCGCGCTGGGAGTCGGAGCCTTCGGCGGCTTCCTGATGGGCTATGTGATCCACAACTTCGAGATCCAGCCCTTCATCGTGACCCTCGCCGGCCTGTTCCTCTTCCGGGGTCTGTGCCTGGTCATCAGCAAGGAGTCGATCGCCATCGACGACTCCTCCGTGAGCAGCATGGCGCAGGCGCAGGCACAACTGGGCGTGGGCTTCCTGTCGATCGGCGCGATCGTCGCGCTGGTGGTGCTGGCCATCGCCTTCTACGTCCTGCACTACACCCGCTTCGGCCGCCGTGTGTACGCCATCGGCGGCAACGAGCACTCGGCGATGCTGATGGGCCTCCCGCAGGGCGGCACCAAGATCGCCGTGTACACCGTGAGCGGCTTCTGCTCGGCGCTGGCGGGACTGCTCTTCACCCTGTACATCCAGTCCGGTGACCCGCTGCACGCGACCGGCATGGAGCTCGACGCGATCGCCGCGGTCGTCATCGGCGGCACGCTGCTGACGGGCGGCTCGGGCTATGTCATGGGCACCCTGTTCGGCGTCCTCGTCCTGGGCCTCATCAAGAGCATCATCCAGTTCGAGGGAACCCTCAGCTCCTGGTGGACGAAGATCGCGACGGGCGTGCTGCTGTGCGCGTTCATCCTGATCCAGCGGGCCATGACGGCCCGTAAGAAAACCTGAGCCGCGGGAGAAGTCCAGCGGCCCGGAACAGCCCGGAGCAGCCCCGAGAAACCCGGAGCGGTCCGTCGCGCGCACACCGTGCGACGGACCGCTCCGGCGTGTCAGAAGTTGGCACGGAATGATCGGCCTTGACCTCAACTGGGCAAACCCAAAACGCAAGTTCCACACGGAATATTCACCGTGACCCCTAGGAACGCTCCCCGTGAGGAACTTATTCTTCCCGCGTCATGGACTACTGCCAGCAGTGCCAACGGCACCTCAACGGCGCACTCGCCTGCCCGGGGTGCGGCTCATCGAACGCACCTCTCCACGCGTACCCGGAGAAGACCGACGCGCGCCCGGAAACGGACGCGGACGACTCGGCGGGTGCCGGCGCCGCGGCAGAGCGCCCTGGGCGGGCGGCGGCCCGTAGGGCAGGTCGCGGACGAGGCCGGGAGACGGCCTCCGCCGCCCCGCCCGCGGAAGTCGCCGACGAGACCGACGCGGCCGACGAGGTGATCGACGACGACACCGGCACCGAGGCCGATGACGCGGGGCAGTCGTCCGGCAGCCGGCGGGACCGCAAGGCCGCCGCGCACCGGCGGCGACGGAAGCGGACGCTGCTCGTCGTCGCGGGGTTCGTGCTCGCGGCGGGCGGGCTGAGCCTCGCCGAGCTGGGTACGGACGCGCCGGGCTCGAACCCGAACGCCGCGGCGGCGGACGGCGATTCGACGGGGAGCACGAAGGCGAAGGCCGGCGCCACGGAGACGCCCCTGTCCGACGAGCGGTCGGCCTCGGCGGACGATGACGCGTCGGACTCGCCGTCCTCGGACGTGTCGGCGTCGCCGTCCGCGTCGGAGAGTTCGGGATCACCGTCACCGTCGGTCTCACCGAGCAGGAGCAAGGACGCCCAGTCGGCGCCGGTCGGTACGGCGCCCACGCCGACGAGGGGAGAGTCCTCGACCCCGACGGACTCGACGACTCCGTCCACGGACCCGACCGCCGCCGCCCCGACGCCGGAACCGTCACCTTCGGAGACGTGCGAGCAGTTTCTCTGGTGGTGCACCTGAGCGGGTGGAGGCCGTGGCGCCGAGCATGACAGAGAAGAGGCTCGACGCCACGGCGGCGAACACCGGGACGGGATGAACCGGCGCCGCGTCATAGGGGGCTACTTCGTGCCTGTGGCCGCGGCCTTCGCCTTGCCCTTGTAGCCCGTCACCTTCGCTATCCAGGTGATGAAGTCCGCCGCGTCGTCGTTCGCGCCGTGCCCCGAGTCCCAGTACATCGCCGCGTTCACGTCGTCCCCGAGCCCTTCAAGGCTCGCCGCGAGATTCCCCACCACCGACAGCGAGGTGTCGCTGTCCTTCGTGCCGACCCGGATCCACCAGTGCTTCGCCCGCGAGGGATTCCGCTTCGCGAGGAAGGGCATCGGGTTCATCAGCGTCAGCTTCTCGGGCAGGTCACCGTCCAGCCGCGCACTGGCGCTGCCCTCGTGCCGCAGGCTGTACAGCGTGAAGTGCCGCGCCTGTGTGGTCCCGGCCCCGAACAGGTTGTTCTCCCCGGCGGACAGATCGAACGCGTCGAACGCCGGTGTGTCCTTCTTCCGGGCCCCCACGTGCGTCAGGAAGTCGGCCCAGGTGAACGTCGCCTTCCCGTCGGCCCACGTGATGAAGGTGTTCGCCGCGAGATACGTCGAACGCGCCGACTCCGAAAGGGAGTTGAGGTACCTGGTCGCGGCCGGCCGGAGGTGGGTCTCCAGCAGGTAGTCGTCCAGGTTGCGTGCCGTCAGTGAGCCGAACCCCTTCGCCCGGAGCCTGAGCGACGCCTGGTAGTCCGCGAACGCCGTACTCAGGTCCTTCGACACCGACTGATCCACCAGCGAACCCGAACTCAGCTTGTTGGCGCCCCAGTTCCACTCGTACGCCATGTCCGCGTGCTCAAGATCGGTGATCGGGCACCAGTCACCGCTGGCGAAGATCGCGTCGCTCGCGTCCGCCGCGCCCAGCGCCTTCAGGTACTTGGAGTACAGGGGGCTGTCGCCGGACGCGCCGAGCAGCGCGGACAGGGCACCGCCGGCACTCGTACCGGAGGACACGATCCGGTCGGTGTTTCCCGGGATGCGGCCCTTGTTGAAGCGGACGTACCGCACCGCGGCCTTCAGGTCCACGATCGCGGCGGGCGCCGTGCCGTAGTACGTGCCGGACGAGTCGACCAGCGTACGGCCGCGCGCCCCCGGCTCCACGACCACGTACCCCGCCGCAAGCCCCAGCTTGGCGTTGCTCACCATCTCGCCCTGCTGATCCACCTGGGCGTTGCCGCCGGACTCGACCTCGCCCGTACCGGCGGACGCGGATGCCGTGGGCGCGCCCCCGCCCGGCGCCCCGCCCATCCCGCCGGCCCCGATCCCGGTGGCGTCGGCCACCGACGACGGCATGTATCCGCCCACCGAGTTGGCGAACAGGATGGGCGCGTGGGTGGCGTCGACCGCCGTACCGTCGATCTCGACGGGAACGCTGACGTTCAGGCTCTGGTACTTCTCGTCGACCGGGTTCGTGACGTACGTGATCGCCTTGTAGAAGTGGTACGTCACCGACTTGTCGCCGGCGTCCGTGGTGATCGTCGTGGTCAGCTCGGTGTACGCGGCCCTGTCGAAGGCGAGTGCACCGGACGAGACCGAGGACGACGAGGTGGAAGCCGCCGTGGTCTCCGTACCGGCCATGGCCTCGTTGTTCACGAACGTGGCGATCGCCGGGACGGCGACGGCCGCGCCGACTCCTCCGATTACGGTCCTGCGCTTCACGATGTTCTCCTCGGGGGTCCGTGAGGGGTGTGCCTGCGCATGCGAACGTATTTTGGTGGCGGCAAAATCGTCAACAATTTCGTTGAACTCATCGCCAACGCACAGGTACCTCTCATCGGACGTGAAGCCACCCCCGGCCCACGACCCCGCCCATGACTCTGCCCGCGACCCCGGCTGCGCCGTTACACCGCCACCATCCGCAGCAACAGCCCCCGCAGCAGGACCCGTTCCTCCTCGGACAGCCCGGCCAGCGGCTCCCGCGCGAAGTCCAGGGAGTCGCGCAGGCTCCGTGCGACCCGGTTGCCCTCGTCCGTGCAGGCGGCCAGCTTCACCCGGCGGTCCGACGGGTCGGGGCGGCGCTCGACGAGGGCCCGGGACTCCAGGCGGTCCACGATCCCGGTGACGTTCGACGGCTCGCACCGCAGCTTCCGTGCCAGTTGCCGCATCGGCAGCGGACCGAGCGAGAGCAGGCTCAGCAGGCGCGCCTGTGCCCCGGTGAGGGAGTGCCGGGTGGCCGCCTCCTCGTACTCCTCGTGATAGCGGGCCACGACCGCCCCGATGAGGTCGACGACCTCCAGGCTCAAAGGGTCCATGCGGCGGGTCTTCTCCGGTGTGGCCATGCTCTCCAGGCTACCCCTTTACTTGACACCCTGAAATATTCAGGAGCATTATTGTTTCACGTACTGAAGCATCTGAGCCGCGGATCACCGTAGATACGCGGCCGCACCGGAAGGCCCCCTCATGTCCGACACCGCCACCCCCGCCCTTCCCACCGTCAACCGCGAATGGCACCTGCGCAGCCGTCCGGTCGGCCGGCCCAAGGCCGAGGACTTCGCGCTGGTCGAGGCGGCGGTCCCGCAGCCCCGTGAGGGCCAGGTGCTGGTGCGGAACCTGTACGTCTCCGTGGACCCCTACATGCGTGGCCGGATGAGCGACGCCAAGTCGTACGTCGCCCCCTTCGAGCTGGACAAGGTCATGCAGGGCGGGGCCGTCGGCGAGGTCGTCGCCTCCAACGCGGAGGGCTTCTCGGTCGGCGACCACGTCCTGCACTTCCTCGGCTGGCGCGAGTACGCGGCGGTGAACGCGAAGGACGCCGTCAAGGTCGACGCCGACGCCGCGCCCCTGTCGACGTACCTCGGTGTGCTCGGCATGACCGGCCTCACCGCCTACGCGGGCCTGCTGCGCACCGCCTCCTTCAAGGAGGGCGACGTCGTGTTCGTGTCCGGCGCCGCCGGTGCCGTCGGTGGCCAGGTCGGGCAGATCGCCAAGCTCAAGGGCGCCTCCCGGGTCATCGGCTCCGCCGGGTCCGACGACAAGGTCAAGCTGCTGGTGGAGGAGTACGGCTTCGACGCCGCCTTCAACTACAAGGACGGGTCGGTCAGCGAGCAGCTCCGCAAGGCCGCCCCCGACGGCATCGACGTGTACTTCGACAACGTGGGCGGCGACCACCTGGAGGCGGCCATCGGCTCCCTCAAGCACGCCGGCCGGATCGCCATCTGCGGCATGATCTCCGTCTACAACAACACGGAGCCCGCTCCCGGCCCCAAGAACCTCGCCCGTCTCATCGCCACCCGCGGCCGTATCGAGGGCCTCCTCGTGGGCGACCACTACGACCTCCAGTCGAAGTTCGTCGAGGAGGTCGGCGCCTGGGTCCGCTCCGGCGAGCTCAAGTACCGCGAGACGGTCGTCGAGGGCATCGAGAACAACCTGGAGGCCTTCTTCGGGGTCCTGCGCGGCGACAACACCGGCAAGATGATCGTCAAGCTCTGAGCTTCGGCATCCGAGCCGCCACCGACCGGCCGCACCCCTGGACGTGGGGTGCGGCCTTCGTCGTCGTGACCTCCACGCGGGTCAGCGGCGGTCAGCCGCGCAGCGCCGCCGTGTGCACGGCCCGCACGAGACGCTCGTTCTCCGGCGCCGCTCCGCCCGGGAAGGCGTACCGGCGCCGGGCGTAGCCGTAGGCCAGACCGCTGTGCGGGTCGGCGAAGGCCTGCGAGCCGCCCGCGCCACTGTGACCGATGGTGTTGGCACCCAGGAACGGGTAGGCCACGTCCGCGGTCTTCTGGAAGCCCAGGCCGAACGACTTGTGGGCCCGGGCCACCAGGTCGTAGCCGGCCGAGTGGAACTGGCCGAACTCCGCGACCGTGTCCGGCTTCAGCAGCGGCGCGTGCTCGCCGACCGCACTGATCGCCGCCGCGTACAGCCCGGCGAGCCCACGCGCCGACGCCACCCCGCCGACCGACGCGGGCCCCTTCTCGCGGACCACCCGGTGGTTGGGCAGCGACTCGATGTCGGTGGGCTCGGCCCCGTTGCGGTTGAAGGCGATCGACGCGAGCGTGTGCGGTCCGGAGGGCAGCGAGTCGAGCAACGCCCGCTCCTCCGGCGTCGGCCGCATCGGCTGGACGGTACGGAAGCGCGGCTCCAGCGCCTCCGGCAGCCCCAGATGGAAGTCGAGGCCGTACGGGGCCCGCACCCGCTCCTCGTGGACCTCCTGGAGCGTACGGCCCGTGGCGCGCCGCACGACCTCGCCGGTCAACGCGCCGATGACCAGGGCGTGGTAGCCGAAGGCGCTGCCCGGCCGCCAGAACGGGCGCTGGTCCGCGAGCCGTTCGGCGATCACCCGGTCGTCGGCCAGCTCCTCCAGGGTGAACCCGGCGTCGCTGCCGACCAGCCCGGCCCGGTGCGCGATGAGGTCGCGCAGGGTCAGCGCCGCCTTGCCCTCGGGGGCGAACTCCGGCCAGTAGTAGGTGACTTTGCGGTCCAGCTCCAGGGTGCCCTCCTGGACCAGCAGGGCGACCACGAGATGGGCGGCGCCCTTCGTGGACGAGTACACCCCGTAGAGGCTGTCCGGTCCGAAGTCCGGCTCGGTGTCCGGGCCCGCCCACAGGTCGACGACCTGTCGGCCGTGCACATACGCGCACAACTGGCCTTCGTAGTCCGGCAGTTCACCAGCGACGAAGGCGGCGAACTCCTCCCGCACCGCCTCGAAGCCCTCGGCGACCGTGCCCCGGACGGATCCTCCGGCGGGCTCGGTGATCTCCTGCGTCATCCGTTCTCCTCACTCGACGTACCGATCGTCGCGGTCGTCCTGGTCGTCGCGCTCGGCACGCTCAGCAAAGCACGTGCCACCTGAGCGAACTCGCCCTTGGGGTGGTCCCGGAACAGCGGCTCGGTGCCGAACAGCACCGCGTGCGGCCCGCTGACCACCGACGCCTGTCCCGCCGCCGCCCCCGGACCCCCTGACCCGTCCGGAAACGGCCGCCAGTGCCCGGCGACGAGAGGATTCCCGCTCCCGTACGACTGGTCGACGCGCACACCGGGGCCCAGGTCGGTGAACCAGACGGGCGCGTACACGAACCCGTGGTCCGGCGCCCCGCCGGTGACCGGACTGCGGCCCGAATTCACCACCCGGACAACGCCGTTGGCATCCCCGTTGCCCTCGACCGGCTGCACCGCCAGCAGCCCGGCGGCGGAGTTCAGCGCGGCCCCGGAGGCACCCCGGCCGACCAGCCCCCGGGAGTCGAGGAAGGCGTCGAGCGCCTTACGGGCGGCCGGGTTCAGGTCCTCGTACTCCACGTCCTGCGACACGAACAGCACATCCACCCCGGCCCAGTCGAAACCGGCGTTGAGGACAGCCGTCGACACCGGCGTCACCTCGAAGTTCATCTCCCGCAGCGCGAACAGCTCCCCGGGTGTGACGGCCGCGGCGACCCGGGTGCGCCGCAGGACGGAGACCCCGGTCTCCTTCGTCGCGTCGAAGGCCACGTCGTACGTACGGGCCGCCGCGAGTGCCCGCCTGCGCGCCGACGCCGGGACGACGGCGCTGCCGTCCGCCGCCCGCCGTACCGAAACCCCGCTCCGCAAGAGGGAGTTGAGGGCGGCGATGGCACGCGGGTCGTCCAGGCGCAGCCGCAGCCTGCCCTGCGGAGCGACGTACCCGGCCCGTGTCGCCGCCGTCACCGGCCGGACGGGCAGCCCCAACAGGCGCCCTCCGGCGACCGGTTGGACGCTCGCGCCCCACAGCCGGCCCAGACTCCAGCCCGAGATGTCGTACATCACCGACACCTTGTCGCTGATGTCCCGCCCGTCGGCGAGCAGCACGTTCGCCAGTCCCCGTTTCGGCTGGCGCATGTCGACGACGTACGAGCCCTTCGCGTACGTCCGTCCGCCGAGCCGGAAGGCGTGGCTCGCGCGGGTGACCCGGACGTCGTTGGCGAGCAGGTGGTCGACCAGCCGGGCGGCGGCGGGCGCGGAGCGTTGGGCCGGGGCGCCGGCCGGAATGACGTACGCACGGGGGAAGGTGGTCGTGTAGACGTCCTCCGGCCCGATACCCGGCACCCCCGGGACGGTCGCCGCCGACACGGGCACCTGCGCGGCTCCCGTGGCCCCGCGCCGGAAGACCTCGATCTGGTCGGCGACGAGCGAAGTGCGGTGATCCTGGACGTAGTTGAACGTGGCGGTGATGGCCGCCCCGGCCACAGCGACGTTGATCGCGCTGCGGCGGCGCAGCTCGGCGACCGAAAGGGTGTCGTAGGCACGGTTGTTGACCGTCATCGGGATCTCGACGGTGTGCGCGGCGACCGTGCCGTGGAAGGCCGCGTACTGCGGGGTGAAGATCGGCGGCCAGTCGTCCCAGCCCTCCTGCTGATCACGGAACGGGATCTGGGCGGGCTCGACACCGTCCTTCGCCGGCGTGTAGCCGAGGCCGTTGACGGCGGCCTCCATCCCCAGAGCGTTGGCGTAGGTGTTCTTCAGGAAGAGGTCGTACTCGTAGTTCTCGCCGTGCGGGGGAGTGGTCGGCTCGATGAGGGTGCCGTTGACGTAACCGTGCAGGTCGAGCATGACGGTCGGCTGCTTGTCGATCTCGATCTGCCGCATCGCCCGGCCCTCGGGCTGCGAGGAGGTGACGAAGTCCCGGTTCAGATCGAACCCGTTGGCGTTGGCGCGGGTGCCGGCGATACGGCCGTCCGGGTTGGCGGTGATGTTGAAGTAGAGCCGGCTGTGCGCGAGAAGCGCCCGGGTCCTGGCGTCGGTGGCGGTCGCGAGCCGCTCGACGATCTTCAGGGAGGCGTCGGTGCCCTCCCACTCGTTGCCGTGGATGTTGTTGTTGACGAAGACGGGCGCCTTGTAACTCCGCCTGATCGTACGGCTCTTGGCGGCGACCGAGGGAGCGTTCTCGATCAGCTCACGCATACCCTCCTGGGCGCGCGTCTGGGCGGCGCTCTCCGGCGCGGTGACCGTGACGAGGTACAGCCGGTGCCCACCCGCCGAACGGCCCGCGACCTCGACGCTCACCCGGTCGCCCAGCCGCTGAAGGGCGTTCAGCTTGGGGGCGATGGCGTGGTACGGGGTCAGGCCCAGCTTGATGGACCTGTCCGCCGGGTTCACCGGGTCGGGGGACAGGGTCTGCTCGCGTGGGTAGCCGCGCCCCTTGTCGCCGAGGCCGGTGACGGGGGCGCTGAGGGCGCGCCGGGCGGCGCCGACGGGAGCCGTGGCGGCGCGCTCGCCGGCCAGGGACCGCTCGACGCCCGCCCCCTCGCGGGTGACGGGCGCGCGGTCGGCGGTGGCGGTGAGGGGGGTGAGCAGGAGCGAGCCCGCCGTGGTGACGGCGAGGGCCGCGAGCAGAACAGGGCTGTGCGGAACGGGGCTTGTGCGACGCACGTGCAGCTCCTCCTGTGCTTCCTGTGCTTCCTGGACCTCTGGGTTCGGTACGCGAGATGTACCTTCCCGACTCAACTCCAACAAGAGGGTCTTCGCGCCACGCGTCCCCCGGACGGATCACACGCCCCCGATAGAGTTCCCCCATGAGCGATCTCGCGACAGGCTTCCGCTACCTCCTGAAGGGCCAGGGCTGGGTCGCCCGACACGGCAAGCAGTACGGCTGGGGCCTCGTCCCCGGTCTCATCACCCTTGTTCTCTACATCGCCGCCCTGGTCGCCCTCGCCCTCTACGGCACCGACGTCACCACCTGGGCGACCCCCTTCGCCGACGACTGGTCGAGTCCCTGGCTCGGACTCTTCCGCGGCTTTCTCACCGGGCTGCTCTTCGCGCTCGCCCTTCTGCTGGCCGTCGTCACCTTCACCGCAGTGACGCTGCTCATCGGCCAGCCCTTCTACGAGAACCTTTCCGAGAAGGTCGACCGGGACGTGTCCCCCGACGGCACGGCCCCCGAGTCGGGCCTGCCGCTGCACAGGGAGTTGTGGATCTCGGCCCGCGACAGCCTCCGGGTCCTCGTACGGGCCCTGTGCTGGGCGGTGCTCGTCTTCGCCCTCGGCTTCGTCCCGGTCGCCGGGCAGACCGTCGTACCGGTGATCGGCTTCGTCGTCACCGGGTTCTTCCTCACCGAGGAGCTGACCGGAGTCGCCCTGCAGCGGCGCCGGGTCGAACTCCGGGACCGGCTCGCCCTGTTGCGCTCCCGCAAGCTGCTCGTGTGGGGCTTCGGCACACCGCTGGCGCTGGCCTTCGTGGTGCCGTTCGTAGCCGTCTTCCTGATGCCGGGCGCGGTCGCGGGCGCCACGCTGATGGCCCGCGACCTGCTCGGCGAGGAGACCGGTGATCCCTCGCGGGACCCCGAGGATCAGGAGACGTCGGCCTCGGCGTCCTGACCGGAAGAGCCACCGGACGCGTCCACGGCCACGGTCAGGATCGACCGCACCTGGGCGATGATGTCCAGCCGGTTGCGCACGAACTCGGGGTCGGTGACGGCCCCGGTCGCCGGGTCGGTGTTGCCGGTCCCGAACTGCAGTACCGGCGTGTGCACATGCCCGCCGGGCAGGGTGGCGCCCAGACCGAGGCGGTCGCGCAACAGGGTTGCCCGGTAGGCGATCTCGTTGGACAGGTAGTCGCCGCCGCCCCCGGCCCGCGCCGTCGAACCGGCGGTGGGACCGTCCGCCCGGACGACGGGAGCGGTGCCTCCCGCCGGGATCTCCGTCACGCTCGTGTTGTCGTACACGGGGAAGCGGCCGGTGTCGGCGGCGACAATCGCCTTGTACGGCAAGGTCGTCGACGTCCACTGCGGCTGCGAGCCCGGGTCGGCGACCGGCACGGTCTCCGTCCGGCCGATGTTCTCGTTGTCCCCGAAGCCGCCCCGCCAGGCCCCGTTGGTGCGCTCCACGTCGAACCGCCCGACCCGCCCCTGACTCACGGTGGTGAACAGATCGACCTTCGGCAGATACGGCTTCAGCGTCCGCTCCACCGTGCCCTCCGTGAAGTCCTGCCAGCGCACCGGGAACACCGCGGTCTCGACCCTGGCCGGTCCGTCCGCCGTCTCGATCACCGTGCCGTCGAGGGCGAGCGCGGTGGCCCCGGACGGGTTGGAGATCCGTATGTCCCGGTCGAGCGTGAACGGATCGAACCCGGTGACGAGAACACGCTTCGGCGTCCCGCCGCACGGATACCGGATCGACGTCTGTCCGCGCGAGTTCCGCTCCAACTCGCCCGACAGGGAAGCCCGCTGGTCGCCGCTGAGCCCGAACGACGGCTCCCAGAGCCGGAGTTCACGGGTCATCCCGAGCCGTGCCCAGTACAGCGGCCGGTCGTCGTCCCGGCTCAGGTCGCCACCGGCCGGCCCGCGCCCCTGCGCCCGGTCGACGGCCCGCCGCCACAGGGCCGCTGCCTGGTGCACGACGAGTCGGCGGGCGTCGGCGTACGAGCGCGCCCTGTCGAGCGCCCGCGCGAACTCCGGTGCCACGGAGTCGAATCCGGACCGCCGCAGGATCTCCTGCGGCGCGGCTCTGTCCAGCCGCAGCTCTTCGACGGTGGGTGCGGCGGAAGTGGTTTCGGTGGCCTCGGCGGTGGTCGGCGTCGCCAGCCCGGAGAGCAGGGCGATTCCTAGGACGCCGATCCGAACGCGTAGGGATTTCATGGGAGTCGGGCCTTCCGTAGCTGTGGGGAGCCCAGCACCGAAGTGCTGTCGGACGGCCGCAGTATCGCGTGACGGAAGTGGTCTACGCCACCATGTGCGTGACACGTGACGAGGGTGACGCGACCGGGCCTTCGCGCGCGGGTCTCAGCCCGCGCCGCCCAGCAGCGTGAGGAAGTCCCGGAACGCGGCCGGCATGTCCACCGCCTCCGGATCCAGCAGCCACTGGTACTGGAGCCCGTCCATCACCGCCACGAGCAGGGGAGCGGCCCGTTCGGGAGTGAGCCCGCTCGGGAGACGGTCGCCGTACTCGGCGCGCAGGGCCGCCGCCATGGTCGTACGGACGTCGGTGTACCGCCCGGTGAAGAACTCGCGCGCCGGATGCCCCTCCGTGACGCTCTCGCCGAGCAGGGCAGAGAAGGTCTGGATGATCCCGGGCCGCATGGCGTTGTACTCGACGAGCGAGGCCAGCAGGTCGACCCGCCAGCGGGTCTCGGGCATCGCGTCCCACTGGTCCCGTTCCCTGAGGACGGCGACCAGCAGCGCGTCCTTCGTGGGGAAGTGGTGCAGCAGCCCCTGCTGGGTCAGCCCGACCCGCTCCGCGACCGCGGCCAGGCTCGTGCCCCGGTAGCCGCGTTCCGCGATCACGTTCAGGGCGGCCCGGACGATCTCCGCGCGCCGCTCCTCGGTCCTCGCTCTGATCGCCATGCCGTCACCGTACGGTATGTGCCCCCAGCGAATATAACGTCAATGTAACAAAACCTACCGCTCTACAGGTGACGCGTGCAGGATGGGGGAGACAGCTTGGACTCAGCGAGGAGGCACCATGGTGACGGGAACCCCGGGCAGTGACCCGACGTCGGCCGACGCGGCCCGTGAGGCGGCCGTCGAGGCGGCTCTCGGCAAGCTCGACCTGGACGCCAAGGCCCGGCTGCTGGCCGGGCAGGACACCTGGTCGCTGCCCGAGCTGCCCGAGATCGGGCTGAGCTCCCTGGTGATGTCCGACGGCCCGATCGGCGTCCGCGGCACCCGCTGGACCGCCGACGACCCCTCCGTCGCCCTGCCCTCCCCGACCGCCCTCGCCGCCACCTGGGACCCCGAACTCGCCCGCAGGGCAGGCGTGCTGCTCGCCCAGGAGGCCCGCCGCAAGGGCGTCCACGTCCTCCTCGCGCCCACCGTCAACCTGCACCGCTCCCCGCTCGGCGGCCGGCACTTCGAGGCCTACAGCGAGGACCCGTACCTCACCGGGCGGATCGGCGCCGGCTATGTGAACGGCGTGCAGTCCGGCGGCGTCGGCACCACCGTCAAGCACTTCGTCGCCAACGACGCCGAGACGGACCGCTTCACCGTGGACAACCTCGTCTCCGCACGCGCCCTGCGCGAGCTCTACCTGGCCCCCTTCGAGGCCATCGTCGAGAACGCCCACCCCTGGGGCATCATGACCGCCTACAACACGGTCAACGGCACGACGATGAGCGAGCACCGCTACCTGGTCAACGAGGTCCTGCGCGGCGAATGGGGCTTCGACGGCTACAACGTCTCCGACTGGCTGGCCGCCCGCTCCACCACCGGCGCCATCGAAGGCGGCCTCGACGTCGCCATGCCCGGCCCGAAGACGGTCTACGGCACCCCGCTCGCCCAGGCCGTACGGGACGGAGAGGTCGCCGAGGCCACCCTCGACGGCGCCGTGCGCAACGTCCTGCGCCTCGCCGCCCGCGTCGGCATCCTGGAGGGCGCCGAACCCGCCGTCGCCCACACCGACCTCCCCGCACCGGTCGACGGCGAGGCACTGGCCCGCGAGATCGCCCACCGCTCCTTCGTCCTGGTCCGCAACGAGGGCGCCCTCCCGCTGCCCGAAGGCCGTACGGTCGCCCTCATCGGCGCCGCCGCCCGCGACGCCCGCGTTCTCGGCGGCGGTTCCGCCACCGTCTTCCCGGCCCATGTCGTCTCCCCGCTCGACGGCCTCACCGCCGCCCTCCCCGAAGGCGCCGTGACCTACGCGGTCGGCGCCGACCCGAACACCGAACTCGCCGTCGCCGACAACGGGTTCGTCCTGCGCGCCGTCTGCCGCGACGCCACCGGCACGGTCCTCGGCACCGGCTCCGCGCCCAACGGCCAGATCAACTGGATGGGCTCGGACCTCCCCGAAGGCGTCACCCACGACCGGCTCCACACCGTCGAACTCACCGGCACCTTCACCCCGCGCGACACCGGCCGCCACTCCTTCGGCATCAAGGGGCTCGGCCCCTTCACCCTCACCGTCGACGGCACGACGTACTACGACGACGTCCAGACCACCGACAGCGACGACCCCTTCATCTCGTTCTTCGGTGACCCCGAACTCAGGGCCGAGGCCCAACTCGCCGCGGACACACCGGTCGAGGTGTCCCTCACCCACGGCGTCACCTTCCCCGACGACGCCCCGCTGGCCGCCGTCGGCTTCAGCCTCTGCCACCAGGAACCGCGGCGCGGCCCCGACGAACTGATCGCCGAGGCAGCCGAAGCCGCCCGCGCCGCCGACACCGCCGTCGTCGTGGTCGCCACCACCGAGCGCGTGGAGTCCGAGGGCTTCGACCGCGTCGACCTCCGACTCCCCGGCCGGCAGGACGACCTGGTACGCGCCGTGGTCGCCGCCAACCCGAACACCGTCGTGGTCGTCAACTCCGGCTCACCGGTGGAACTGCCCTGGCGCGACGAGGTCGCCGCCGTGCTGCTGAGCTGGTTCCCCGGCCAGGAGGGCGGCGCGGCCCTGGCGGACGTCCTCACCGGCGCCCGCGAGCCGGGCGGACGGCTCCCCACCACCTGGGGTGCGCTCGCCGACGCCCCGGTCACCCGGGTGACCCCGACCGACGGTGAACTCCCTTACACCGAGGGCGTGTTCATCGGCTACCGGGCCTGGGAGAAGGAGGGCCGGACCCCCTCGTACGCCTTCGGCCACGGCCTCGGCTACACCGACTGGACGTACGAGACGATCGAGGCGGAAGGGGCAGTGACAGCGTCCGCCGGAGTGACGGTCACCGTCCGTGTCACCAACGCGGGCACGCGCCCGGGCCGCGAGGTCGTACAGGCGTACCTCGCCCCGACCGGTCAGGAGACCCCGGCCCCCGACCGCCCGGCCCGCTGGCTGGCCGGCTTCGCCGGAATCGAGGCCGCCCCCGGCGAAACAGTGGAGGTGACCCTCGAACTCCCGCGCCGCGCCTTCGAGATCTGGGACGAGTCCGCGGGCGCGTGGGCCGTTGTGAAGGGTTCGTACGAAATCCAGGTAGGACGCTCGATCACCGACCGTCGGCTCACCGCGCCGATTACGGTCTGACCGAGGGCAGTCCGCCCCACCAGCCGGCCCCGGCCCGGGACCTGACCCCCGGACCGGGGCCGCCGGCGGCCCGCGCACCGTGAACGCCGGGCAGGGTCAGCCCCGTACGCCGAACCCGTACACCGTCTCCGAGCGGAACGTGTCACCCGGCCGCAGCTCCGTGCTCGGGAAGTCGGGCCGGTTCGGCGAGTCGGGGAAGGCTTGCGTCTCCAGCGCGACGCCGTACCCGGGCCCGAACGGCTCGCCCAGGTGGTCGGCGGTGTAGAGCTGAAGGCCCGGCTCGGTCGTCGCCACGGTCACGACCCGCCCCGACGCCGGGTCGTACAACTCGGCGACCGCCACCGGCTCCACCGTCCGCCCCTTGTCGAGGACGAGGTTGTGGTCGCACCAGTCGCCCACCGGCCGCTCCGTACGGAAGTCGAGCCGGGACCCCGCCACCGGCTCGACGCCGGTCGGGATCAGGTCCGCGTCCACGGGTGTGTACCGCGAGGCGTCGACGCGCAGGGCGTGCCCGGCCGTACTGCCGGAGGCCGGACCGGACAGGTTCCAGTACGTGTGGTTCGTCAGGTTGATCACCGTCGGCGCGTCCGTGACCGCCTCGTACGCGATCCGCAGCGCCCCTGCCGCGTCCAGCGTGTACGTCGCCGACACCTCCAGGCGCCCCGGGAACCCCTCCTCGCCGTCCGGGCTCACCCGGGACAGCCGCACCCCGTGCTCGACCGGCTCCGCGTCCCACACCCGCTTGTCGAAGCCGACTTCGCCCCCGTGCAGACAGTTGGGCGCGTTGTTGCGCGCGAGCGGATACGTCCGCCCCTCCAGCGCGAAGGCGCCACCCGCGATGCGGTTCGCGTACCGGCCCACCAACGCGCCGAAGTAAGGCTCCGGGTGCGCCAGATACCCGGCCAGGTCCCCGAACCCCAGCACCACGTCCAGGAGCCGCCTGTCCCGGTCCGGGACCTCCACCGACTGCACGATCCCGCCGTACGTCAGCACCCGCACCCGGACCCCGGCCCGCTCCAGCGTCCAGCGGTGGACGGGGGTGCCGTCGGAAAGTGTGCCGAAGAGTTCGTATCTGTGGGCCATACGGAAAACCCTAGGTCACCGCCTTCCCGCCGGTGACGCCGCGGTACGCCATCTCGGCCAGCCGCGCCTGTCCGTCGCGGCTCGGATGGAACCAGTCCCAGGGGCTCAACTGGCGCGTCCCGAAGTCGAAGTCGAAGACCGCGCCCCCGTCGAACCGGCACAGCCGGTCCGTCGCGCACACCGACCTCAGCACCGAGTTGTACGCCTCCACCCGCTCCCGCACCTCGTCGCGCCGCGCGGTCGCCGCCGCGTCGACCGCGTCCGGGTCGGCCAGCATCGACGGACAGATCCCCAGCTTCCACACCGCCTTGCCCAACTCGTTGCCCCGCCCCTGCGACCAGAGCCTTTTCAGATCCGGCACGCTGGCCACGTACACCTGGCTCCTGGGCGAGGCCTTGCGCAGGGTCCGCAGCGCCCGCGTGAACGAATCGCGGAAGTCGGTCACCGGCGTCATCGCCGACACCGACGTCCGGCATGCGTCGTTGGCCCCCGTCATCACGGTGACCAGCGCGGGCTTGTGGGCGGCGGCCTTCGTCATCTGGGCGGGCAGGTCCGCCATCCGGGACCCGCTGACCGCGTGGTTCCAGCTGTGCGCGGCGACCCCGGACGCCCCCAGCAGCCGTACGGCCAGACTCCTCACGTCCGTCGCGGTGCCGGTCGCCCAGGACACCTCGGGACAGTCGGCCAGTACCGAGCACGCGTCGAAGCCGCGCGTGATGGAGTCGCCCACCGCGGCTATCGAGGCCGGACTGCTGTCCCACGCGGGCGTCGGAGTCGCGGACGGCTTCGTCGCCTTCGCCCGCGTGCCGTCCGGAGCCGGGGAGGCGCCACCGCCGGCGTCACACCCGGCGACCCCCAGCAGGGCCGTCGACACCACGGCGACGACGGCCCGCGAACGGCGACTTCGATTCCGCATCCTTCGGGTCCCCTCGGTCGGCGTGCAACGGCTCTCGCCCTTAACAACGCACGACAGTTCCCGAACCGAAAACAACTAATGCACCAAACACTGCAACGTCGCACACCCGTACAAGCGTCCCCCTGGGTGAATGGCGGGCGTTTCATGGCATCGGGACCGACGGTACGTCACACTCCTTGCGCCGCCGCACGGTAGCCTCGCCATCAACGCGGCTGCCCGCCACCGCCGCACAGCCAGTTCGCAAGATGTCCCGCTCTGTCCGGAGGTCCCAGTGACGACACGTGGAGTTCTGTACGTGCACTCCGCGCCGCGCGCGCTGTGCCCGCACGTCGAGTGGGCGGTCGCCGGAGTCCTCGGCACACGCGTCAGCCTCGACTGGATCCGCCAGCCCGCCGCACCGGGCACCTGGCGCTCCGAGTTCTCCTGGAAGGGCCAGGTCGGCACCGCCTCCAAGCTCGCCTCGGCCCTGCGCGGCTGGCAACTGCTCCGCTTCGAGGTCACCGCCGAACCCTGCGCCACCGCCGAGGGCGAGCGCTACAGCTGCACCCCCGACCTCGGCATCTACCACGCCGTCACCGGTATCCACGGTGACATCCTCATCCCCGAGGACCGCCTCCGCGCCGCCCTGACCCGTTCCCAGCGAGGCGAGACGGACCTGGAGGCCGAGTTGGCCAAACTTCTGGGCAAGCCCTGGGACGACGAACTCGAACCCTTCCGGTACGCGGGCGAGGGCGCCCCGGTGAGATGGCTCCACCAGGTCGTGTGATGCCCTCAGGGGCGCGAGGAACTGCGCGACAAGCCCCCACCGGCCGGCAACCGACACACAACGACAAGTGGCCCGAACTCCACACCAGGAGTCCGGGCCACTCGACGCTCAGTGCACGGCAGAACTCAGACAGACCTGAACGCCAGCACCACGTTGTGCCCACCGAACCCGAACGAGTCGTTGAGCGCGGCGATACGCCCGTCGACGGGCAGCTTGCGAGCCTCACCCCGCACGATGTCCGCATCGGCCTCAGGGTCGAGGTTCTCGACATTGATGGTCGGCGGAGCGACCCGGTGGTACAGCGCGAGCACGGTCGCGACCGTCTCCACCCCACCCGCACCGCCGAGCAGATGCCCGGTCATCGACTTGGTCGCGGACACGGCCATGTGGTCGACGTCGTCGCCGAACACATTGCGCAGCGCCTTCAGTTCGGCCACGTCACCCGCCGGCGTCGAGGTGGCGTGCGCGTTGACGTGCACGATCTCGGCGGGGTCGAGTTCGTTGTTGGCCAGCAGATTCCGCAGGGCCGCCGAGATACCGCGCCCCTCCGGCTCCGGCTGCACGATGTCGTGGGCGTCGGCCGAGATGCCCTGGCCGACCGCCTCCGCGTAGACACGCGCACCACGCGCGGCGGCGTGGTCGGCGGACTCCAGGACGACCACACCGGAGCCCTCACCCATCACGAAGCCGTCGCGGCCCGTGTCGTAGGGGCGGGACGCGGCCTGCGGGTTCTCGTTGTTCTTGGACATCGCCATCATGTTGCCGAACGCGGCGATGGGCAGCGGATGGATGGCCGCCTCCGTGCCACCGGCGATGACGACGTCGGCG
Organism: Streptomyces sp. AK08-02; assembly: GCF_033795085.1. Lineage (NCBI taxonomy): Bacteria > Bacillati > Actinomycetota > Actinomycetes > Kitasatosporales > Streptomycetaceae > Streptomyces > Streptomyces sp. AK08-02. The sequence goes on along the minus strand of NZ_JARAZV010000010.1, from coordinate 271,234 downwards.
CGGCCGGTGCGGATCATCTCGATGGCGTACCCGATGGCCTCGGCGCCCGACGCGCAGGCGGAGACCGGGGTGTGCACACCGGCGCGGGCGCCGACGAGCAGGCCCACGTTGGCGGAGGGGCTGTTGGGCATCAGCATCGGGACGGTGTGCGGGGAGACGCGGCGGACGCCCTTCTCCTTCATCACGTCGTACTGGTCGAGCAGCGTCGTCACGCCACCGATGCCGGAGGCGATGACGGCGCCGAGCCGGTCGGGGTCGACCGCCGGGCCCTCGCCCTCGCCCGCCCGGTCGGTGAAGCCCGCGTCGGCCCACGCCTCCTTGGCGGCGATCAGCGCGAACTGCGCCGACCGGTCCAGGCGGCGGGCCTGGGGACGCGGAATGATCTCGGACGGTTCCACGGCGATCTGCGCGGCGATACGGACGGCCTGCTCGGCCGCCCACTCCTGTTCGAGGGCACGGACACCGGACTTGCCGGCGACCAGACCCTCCCAGGTCGAGGCCGCGTCGCCACCCAGCGGTGTGGTTGCGCCGATACCGGTGACGACCACGGTGCGATTGGTCGGGCTCACGGGAATTCCTTCTCCAACTGATACGGGAGGACAACCCCCGCGCAGGCGGGGAGAACGGCGCCACCGCCGGGTGGCGGGGCTGAGGGACTGATCGGCGGATCAGTCCCCACGACCGGCCCTGGCGACCAGGGCCGGTGAATCAGTCCTGGTTCTTGAGGATGTACGCGGTCGCGTCGCCGACCGTCTTGAGGTGCTTGACGTCCTCGTCGGGGATCTTGACGTCGAAGCGCTCTTCGGCGGCGACGACGACCTCGACCATGGACAGCGAGTCGACGTCCAGGTCGTCGGTGAAGGACTTGTCCAGCTGGACGTCCTCAACCGGGATGCCGGCGATCTCGTTCACGATGTCGGCGAGACCGGCGACGATCTCTTCCTGAGTGGCGGCCATGGTGGGCGCTCCTTCTTGTGTGGCTATCCAGAGAGGGTTGGCAGTTGTCCCCGTCCCGGATCCGGAGGATCCGGTGCGAGGTGCCTAGGGGAGGGTAACGACCGTCGCGGCGTACACGAGACCCGCCCCGAAGCCGATGACGAGCGCGGTGTCGCCGCTCTTCGCCTCGCCGGTCGCCAGAAGCCGCTCCATAGCGAGCGGAATCGAGGCGGCCGAGGTGTTGCCGGTGGTGCGTACGTCACGCGCGACCGTGACGTGCTCCGGCAGTTTCAGCGTCTTCACCATCGAGTCGATGATCCGCTCGTTGGCCTGGTGGGGAATGAAGACATCCAGGTCGTCCGGGGTGATCCCGGCCGCGTCCAGCGCCTGCTGCGCGACCTTCGCCATCTCGAACACGGCCCAGCGGAACACCGCCTGGCCCTCCTGCGTGATCGCAGGAAACTTGCCGGAACTGTCGTACTCGTTCCACGGAACCGTCTGCTTGATGGTGTCCGACTTGTCGCCCTCGGAGCCCCACACGGTCGGACCGATGTGCGGTTCCTGGGAAGGCCCCACGACGACCGCGCCCGCGCCGTCCCCGAAGAGGAAGGCGGTCGCCCGGTCCTCCAGGTCGGTCAGGTCGGACAGCCGCTCGACGCCGATGACAAGGACGTACTCCGCCGAACCGTCGACGATCATGCCCTTGGCCAGGGTCAGGCCGTAGCCGAAGCCCGCGCAGCCCGCCGAGATGTCGAAGGCGGCGGCCTTGGCCGTGCCGAGCTTGTCGGCGATCTCCGTGGCCACGGCCGGGGTCTGCTTGAAGTGCGAGACGGTGGCGACGACCACGCCGCCGATCTGCTCGGCGGTGATCCCCGCGTCGGCGATCGCCTTGCCGGACGCCTCCAGGGACATCGCGGCGACGGTCTCCTCGTCGGAGGCCCAGTGCCGGGTCTCGATACCGGAGCGGGAGCGGATCCACTCGTCGGACGAGTCGATCGTCTCCAGGATGACGTCGTTGGGCACGACCCGGACCGGCCGGTACCCACCCACACCCAGGATGCGCGCGTACGGGGCACCCTTACTGGGCTTGATCTTCGACATTGCGCGGGGCTCCTTTCAGGCGCCGGCCGCGTCAGCGGCGGAGGTCGAGGTCAGCGACTCGGCGATGAGCTCACGAGCGGCGTCGAGGTCGGCGGGGGTCTTCAGGGCCAGCGTCTTCACGCCGGGCAGCGCGCGCTTGGCGAGACCGGTGAGGGTGCCGCCCGGGCACACCTCGATGAACGTGGTCACACCCAGCGCCTGGAACGTCTCCATGCACAGGTCCCAGCGCACCGGGTTGGCGACCTGCCCGACCAGGCGCGCGAGCACCTCGGAGCCGTCCGCGACCGTCCGGCCGTCCTTGTTCGAGACGTACGTGATCCTCGGGTCGCCCGGCGTCAGCGAAGCGGCGGCAGCGGCGAGGATGTCCACCGCCGGAGCCATGTGGTGCGTGTGGAAAGCACCGGCCACCTTCAGCGCCACGACCTTGCGCACCCCTTCGGGCTTGTCCTCGACGAGGGCCTCGATCTGCTCGATCGTCCCCGCGGCGACGATCTGCCCGGCGCCGTTCACGTTCGCCGGCGTCAGCCCGAGCTTCTCCAGGTGCGGCACGGTCACCTCGGGGTCGCCCCCGAGGAGCGCCGCCATGCCGGTCTTCGTGACGGCCGCGGCCTCGGCCATGGCCAGACCGCGCTTGCGTACGAGGGTCAGCGCGGCCGTGTCGTCGAGCACGCCCGCGAAGGCGGCGGCGGTGATCTCGCCGACACTGTGACCGGCGACGGCGCCGGGCGTGAGGTCACCGCCCATGGCACCCAGTGCCGAGGCGGACAGTATTCCGGCCGCGACCAGCAGCGGCTGGGCGACGGCGGTGTCGCGGATCGCGTCGGCGTCGGCCTCGGTGCCGTAGTGGACGAGGTCGAGCCCGATGGCGTCGGACCACGCGGCGACGCGCTCGGCGGCACCGGGCAGTTCGAGCCAGGGAGTCAGAAAGCCGGGCGTCTGGGCGCCTTGGCCGGGAGCGACGAGTACGAGCACTCTCACACTCTCTCTTGGGTACGGGCACGGCCGCCCGTGGGGACAGGGACGAAGAACAGGAGGGGGTTTTGTAGACCCCCGACAAAACCCTAGGGCTGGAGATCCCCATCGGCCAGGCGCCCCAGGATCAGCGCGATCCGCAGTGTGAATGCGGATCGTACATCTGAAGGTGACCACCCGGTGACGTCAGTCACACGTCGGAGCCGGTAGCGCACGGTGTTGGGATGAACGAAGAGCATCCGCGCCGCGCCCTCAAGACTGCTCGCCTGTTCGAGATAGACGGCGAGGGTCTCCAGCAGCGCGGACCCGGCCTCCTCCAGCGGTCTGTAGATCTCCTCCACCAACTGTTCACGCGCCCCCGGGTCACCGGCGATCGCGCGCTCCGGGAGGAGGTCGTCCGACAGCACCGGGCGGGGCGCGTCCTGCCAGGCGGCACAGGCCTTGAGTCCCGCGGCGGCGGCCTGCGCGGACCGGGTGGCGGCGAGCAGATCGGGCACGATCGGCCCCGCGACCACGGGCCCGGCGGCAAAAGGCCCGATCAGGGACTTGGCGACGGCGAGCGGGTTGTCGTCGCCCCCCGCGATGACGACGAGCCGGTTGCCCAGCACGCCGGTCAGCACCTGGAGCTTGGCGTGCCGGGCCGCCCGCCGGATCGCCTCGACGGTCAGCTCGTTGTCACCGTCGGGCGCGTTCCCCAGCACCACACACACATGCTCGGGCGAGTTCCACCCGAGCGCGGCGGCCCGCGAAACAGCCCCCTCGTCGGCCTCGCCGCTCAGTACGGCGTTGACGACGAGCGACTCCAGCCGGGCGTCCCAGGCCCCCCGTGCCTCGGCGGCCTGGGCGTACACCTGTGCGGTGGCGAAGGCGATCTCACGGGCGTAGACGAGCAGGGCCTCCCGCAGCACGGACTCGTCACCCGGAGCGGCCACCTCGTCGATTGCGCTCTCCATGACCTCGATGGTCGTACGGACCATCTCGACGGTCTGGCGCAGGGTGATCGCCCTGGTCAGCTCGCGGGGAGCGGTGCCGAAGACGTCGGTGGAGATGGCCTGGGGGGCGTTGGGACGCCGGAACCACTCGGTGAAGGCGGCGATACCGGCCTGGGCGACCAACCCGATCCAGGAACGGTTCTCCGGTGGCATGGCCCGATACCACGACAGTGTCTCGTCCATGCGCGTGATCGCCTGCGCGGCGAGACTCCCGGACGACTTCTCCAGCCGCCTCAAGGTCCCCGGGTGCGGGTGCTCGGGACGGTCGGTGGGCTCGGGGCGGTGGGACTCGGGTTCGGGCACGGAACAAGACTGCCTTATCGGGACGGGAGCGTGCGGCGTCGGGTCTACCGTGGGTGCGTGATGGACGTACGGCGCGCGGACGCGCGCTATCCAGGGGGTGACCCGGCGGCCGGTATCGAATCCTGGCACGCCTTCTCCTTCGGCCCCCACTACGACCCGGACAACCTCCGCTTCGGCGCGGTGATCGCCTGCAACGAGGAACGCCTCGCGCCCGGCGCCGGTTTCGACGAGCATCCGCACAGCCACACGGAGATCGTCACGTGGGTGACGGAGGGCGAACTGACCCACCGCGACTCCACGGGCCACGAGACGACCGTGCTCCCCGGGGACGTCCAGCGCCTGAGCGCGGCGGCGGGCGTACGGCACGTCGAGCGCAACGACGGCGAGACCCCCCTCACCTTCGTCCAGATGTGGCTGGCCCCGCTCACCCCCGGCGGCACCCCGGCCTACGAGACGGTCCACGGCATCGCGGACTCCACGCCGTACGCGGTCCCCGAAGCGGGCGCGATGCTGCACGTACGCCGCCTGACGGCCGGCCAGCGCACGGCCGTCCCGGACGCGGCGTACGTGTACGTCCACGTCGTACGCGGCGAGGTGCGCCTGGGCCCCGAGAAACTGGGCCCGGGCGACGCGGCCCGCATCACGGACGCGACAGCCCTGGAAGCGACGGGCGTAACGGCGGCCGAGCTGCTCCTGTGGGAGATGTGACCGTATCCGGGGGCTTCGCCCCCAGACCCCCGACCTACGCCCGTACCTCCGACAGCACCGCATCGGTGAACGTCGGCCACTCCTCCGCCGCCCACGCACCGAACGCCCGATCGGTCAGCGCGACACACGCCACCCCCGCCACCGGGTCGACCCACAGGAACGTACCGGACTGCCCGAAATGACCGAACGTCCGCGCCGACGACGAACTCCCCGTCCAGTGCGGCGACTTCGCGCCCCGGATCTCGAACCCGAGCCCCCAGTCGTTGGGGTTCTGGTGCCCGTACCCCGGCAGGACACCCTTCGTCCCCGGGTACTGCACCGTCATCGCCTCCGCGACCGTACGCGGATCGAGCAGCCGGGGAGCCTGCACCTCGGCGGCGAACCGCGCCAGGTCCGCGACCGTCGAGACGCCGTCCTTCGCGGGCGACCCCTCGACCCCCGTCGACGTCATCCCGAGCGGCTCCAGCACCGCCTGCCGCACGTACTCCGCGAACGGAATCTCCGTCGCCTTCGCCAGATGGTCCCCCAGCACCTCGAACCCGGCGTTGGAGTACAGCCGCCGCTCCCCGGGCGCAGCCGTCACCCGGTGTTCGTCGAAGGCGAGGCCGGAGGTGTGCGCGAGGAGATGGCGGACCGTCGATCCGGGCGGCCCGGCCGGCTCGTCGAGTTCGATCGCGCCCTCCTCGTACGCGACGAGGGCGGCGTACGCGGTGAGCGGCTTGGTGACCGAGGCGAGCGGGAACCGGTGGTCGAGGGGGCCGTGACCGCCGAGAACGGCCCCGTCCGCCCGTACGACGGCCGCGGCGGCGGTGGGCACGGGCCAGTTCTCGATCAGCGCGAGCGACTTCAACGACTTCGACGACATACGTCGAGCTTAGGAGGCTCAGAACCGCAGCCGCATGAAGGGGTCCGGTTGGCGGACGAAGCCGAGTGACGCGTACAGCGGCACCGCGTCCGCGGACGCGGTTAGGTCGATCTGGCCGACGTCCTGCTCCCGGAACCAGTCCACCAACGTCTCCATACAGGCCCGCGCGTATCCTCGGCGGCGCGCGTCCGGATCGGTGGCGACGCTGAACACGTACCCGATCCGCCCGTGCGGGTTGCCCGCCCGCCCGATCCGGTACTCGACGGTTCCGACGACCAGGGCGGCCAGCGCGCCGGACCGCTCCGGATGGTCGACGACGAACGCGGCGAAGTTCCCGGCCGGGTCGGCGAGCCTGGCGGTCACCGTCGACAGGGACGCGGACTGCCAGTCGGTGTCGGTGTTCGCTCCCCGCATCGAGTCGATCATCACCTGGCGCAGCCGCAGCAGTTCACCGGCATCCTCGGGTGTGGCACGGCGTACGAGAGTCATGATCCGTACGGTAGTGAGCAGGGACAGGCCAAGTCTCCGCAATATCGAGGTATCCGCTTGCTTGGAGTGCACTCCAGGGTTTTAGCGTGGGGGTCATGACGGTGCTGGAGACCACAGACCCCACCACGGACACCACGACCGATCCCGCCACGGCCGACAGCTGTGCGGGCCCACGGCGGCCCGACCGGCGCCCGGACGGAGCGGACCGCTACACGATCAGCGAGGTCGTCGTCTTCACCGGGCTGACCGCGCACACCCTGCGCTGGTACGAGCGCATCGGGCTGATGCCGCACATCGACCGTTCGCACACCGGCCAGCGCCGCTACAGCAACCGCGACCTCGACTGGCTCGACCTCGTCGGCAAGCTCCGGCTCACCGGTATGCCGGTCGCGGACATGGTGCGGTACGCCGAACTCGTGCGCGAGGGCGACCACACGTACGGCGAGCGGTTCGAGCTGCTCGAATCGACCCGCCGGGCCGTCCTGGACCGGATCGCCGAGCTCCAGGACACACTCGCGGTACTCGACCGCAAGATCAGTTTCTACGCGGAGGCGGACCAGGACGCGGGCCTTGTCCGTGTCGTCCGCGAGATGGAGAGGGTTCGATGACGAACGACGACACCGCCGGCAGGCTCCCCACGGCCCCGCTGGGCACCGGCGGCCCCGAGGTGGGTGTCCAGGGCCTCGGCTGCATGGGCATGAGCTTCGCGTACGGCCCCACGGACGCCGACGAGGCCCGCGCCACGCTGGACCGCGCCCTCGAACTCGGCGTGACCCTCTACGACACGGCGGACGCCTACGCCGAGGGCGAGAACGAACGTTTCCTGTCCCCGTTCTTCAAGGCCCACCGGGACGAGGTCGTCGTCGCGACGAAGTTCGCCCTGGCGATCCCGCCGGGTGAGCCGACCCGGCGGATCATCCGCAACGACGCCCCCTACATACGCCAGGCCGTGGAGGCCAGCCTCAAGCGCCTCGACCTGGACGTCATCGACCTCTACTACATGCACCGGCGCGATGTGAACGTCCCGATCGAGGAGTCGGTCGGGGTCATGGCCGACCTGGTCCGCGAGGGCAAGGTCAAGCAGCTGGGCCTGAGCGAGGTCACGGGCCCGGAGCTGCGTGCGGCCCAGGCCGTGCATCCGATCGCCGCCCTGCAGTCGGAGTGGTCCCTGTTCAGCCGGGACATCGAGGCGGGCGTGGTCCCGGTGGCCCGCGAACTGGGCGTCACCCTGGTCCCGTACTCCCCGCTCGGCCGGGGCTTCCTGACCGGCTCCTTCACCGACGCCGACCAGGAACTGACCGAGGGCGACTACCGCCGCACCCAGCCCCGCTTCACGGGCACCAACGCCACGGCGAACGCGGCCCTGCTGGCCCCGATCAGGAAGGTCGCGGAGGCCCACGGCGCCTCTCCCGGCCAGATCGCCCTGGCCTGGGTCCAGCAGCAGGCCACCGTCCACAACCTCCCGGTCGTCCCGATCCCGGGCACCCGCAGGCGTTCCAGGGTGGAGGAGAACACGGCGGCGACCCGCGTCGTCCTGACCGCGGAGGACCTGTCCCTGCTGGAACCCATCGCAGCCCAGGTCGCCGGGGCCCGCTACGCGGACATGACCTCCACATCGGCGGGCAGGGAGTAGCCGCCAGCTTTCAGGGGCGCGGGGAACTGCGCGACAAGCCACGACGGGACCGCACCCGCCAACGCACCCGCAGGGCCGCTTTCAGGGGCGCGGGGAACTGCGCGACAAGCCACGACGGGACCGCACCCGCCAACGCACCCTCCCCGCCCCCCCAATAGGCGCTACAACTCCGCCAACAACTCAGCCTTCTTCACCGAGAACTCCTCATCCGTCACCAACCCGGCCTCGTGCAACTCCCCGAGATGCCGAATCCGTTCGGCGACATCCCCCGGATCACGCCGAACGGAGTTCACACTCACCCCCGCCGACCCCCCGGAAGAACGCCGTACGGCAGCCAGCACCGCCGCCGCGAACGGCAACGACTCGTGCACCGGCCCGTATCCCAGCCCGAACACCACCGAGGCGGGATCCTGGTCGACCGGCGCGACAGAAGAATCGGTACGCCTCAGCAGCCGCAGATGGCCCTCGAACACCTCGGGCGACCGCCACTCCACGCCGATCAGGTCGGCGACCGGGAACGTCTGGTCGCCGGCCTTCCACTTCGCCGACGACGCGCCCGTCCAGAACCACCGGAAGGACACCGCCCGTCCGTCGAAGGACGCCTTCGCGTCGTACGCCTTGAACGCCCGCGGCACCTCGGGGGCGTCCACCAGGAACCTTTCAGCAGGCCCCTGCCCGGTCAGCTGGGCCCGCAGTTCGTCCGCGTAGTACTCGGCGAGCGTCTCCCGCTCGGCGGGCAGCACCAGCCGGTACGGATCGCAGCCCTCCTTCAGCTGGCCGTCGGCCGCCTCCATCAACGGGTCGGCGCCCGGACGGGGTTCGGCCCGCAGCACCACCGTTCCCCGCTTGCCCGGGGTCAGCGTCACCCCCGCGATCGCCGCCAGGGGGATACGGCGTTCGCCGAGCGCCTGGAACAGCTTCGGCGTACGGAGACCTCGTTCGAAACGGATGAGCACGGAGTCGGACTCGAACTCCCAGGCGGCATGAAATCCGGCCAGTACGTCACCCATGCGGCTCATCGTATGTGGCGCGAGCTTCATAGTCCCCTCCCCGGGCACACCGTGAATTCTGCGTCCTCTACGCGCGTCCGGCCATAGCCCCGTCGGACAAACCCTTCAGACACACGTCTTCCTTGCGGTTCCGCTGATCCTGCTGATCCCGTTCGGCGCACAGCACGGCGTCGTACGCGCCGACACCGATCTCCGCGAAGTTGTCCAGACTCTCCGTACCCGGCTCGAAATAGCCGCCGTGCCCCTGCGCGCCCCGCGAGGACAGCACGCGGGCGCCGAACGACGACGACATCGGATCGGCGCCGTGTCCGAGGCCGCCGACCTCCAGATGCGGTACGTCCTGGATCCAGTCGTCGGCGTCCCGCATCGCCCACACCCGGGCGGAGGTGTGCAGCTGGGCGGAGTTCTCGACCCGCATGCCGGGGCTGCCGGCCACCGCGATGTCGGTCACCCGGCGCGGCAGGGCGGGCGCGGCGACGCCGCACACCACCGAGCCGTAGCTGTGGCAGTACAGCGCGACCGAGGCCCGGCCGGGCAGCCCGCGCACCAGCGCGTTCAGCCGCAGCGCGCCGGAGTTGGCGCGCATCGCCGTCGCCGCGTCCATCCCGAGCCCGCTGGGCGCGGTGTAGTCGGCCCAGGCGATCACGGCGGTACGGGTCGTGGGGCTCGCCTCCCACTCCGCGCGGTACAGCGCCGAGGCCATGCCGACGGGCGCCGTGTACCTGCGGTTGGTGCGCTGGAAGGTGAGGAGGTCGGTGTCCACACCGGGGACCACGACCGAGACGCGCCGTGCCTTGTCGAGGTCGCCGAAGACCTCGGCCACGCGGCCCGAGCCCTCGGGGTCGAAGGCGAGGATCTGTCGGCCGGTCTTCAGCAGGGCGTCGTAGCGGTGCATACGGCGCCCCGCCTCGTACTGGCCGACGGGCGAGAGCCGGTCGTCGTGCATACGCACGCGCTCGGTCTCGCGGGCGGTGTACAGCGCGACGCGGTTGGCGCGGTAGCGCAGCACGACGGGCGCGCCGTTCATGTTGCCGAGCGCCAGCGGGTAGCGCCGGACGAGCCGGTCGCGCTGGTGGTCGGTGAGCGAGGCGAAGAACCGGACCAGCCGGCCGGGCGTCTCGTCCGGGTCGGGCAGCGCGTGGCCGCCGATCCGTCCGTGCTCCCACGCGGAGAGCGACGCCTGGAGCGGCGAGGGCGTGCGATGACTGCGGACCGCGGTCCAGCCGGTCGTCGCCAGCATCACGAAGACCACGGCCAGCGCGAGCAGTGCGCGCCAGACGTTCAGTTGCGGGGAGGTGTCGAAGGAAGTCACTGAAAGGACACACTAGGAGAACGAGAGGGTCTCGCGTTAACCGAGTGACGGGGATCACGTTTCGATAACCGAGGCTAGGTATGTCCTTACGTACGCATGCCTGTACGGGGCGTCACGGTCACTCCGTACGCCAGTTCCCCGCCAGCGCCGGACCCATCGCGTCGAGGTATGTGCTGGTCAGGTCGCGCATCGCCGCCACGCTCATGTCCGTGCCCGCGCCCCACCGCCGTTCCGTCAGTCGCATCAGTCCGCTGAACAGGGCCACCACGACCCGCGGCCGGAGGTCGCTGTCCACGTCGACGCCCTCGCGCTCGGCGACCAGCCCCGCCACCGTCTCCTCCATCTCGGCCGAGCGGCGCAGGTGCGCGGCCAGCAGCGTCGGTGTCGATTCGATCAGGTGGTACATACGCATCTGCAACTCCGCCGGTACGACGGACTCCACGGCCTCGTGGATGGTGGGCCAGCCCTCCAGTACGGATTGGCGCAGCGCCTCCAGTGGGGCCTCGTGCGGCGGACGTTCGCGTACCGCCTGGATGAAGCGCGCCTCCGCGATCCGGTGCACGGCGAAGGCGGCGTCCTCCTTGCCGGCGAAGTAGCGGAAGAAGGTGCGCTGCGAGACCTCGACCGCCTCGGCGATCTCGTCGACGGTCGTGTGCTCGTACCCCTTGCTGGTGAAAAGGGTGAGGGCGGCGCACACCAGCGCGTCCCGGGTGCGCTGCTTCTTGCGCTCACGCAGGCCGGGGCCGGAGGCCGGACCCGCCTCGGTTTCGGCGGTGCTCATGACGATCGGGCCTCTTTCTTCCTCTGAGTGACGTGTCAGTCACCGACTTGTGAACCCGTTTGTCAATTGTCAGTGGCTGTCACTAGCCTCCAATGTATGACTAGTCAGACCACCATCGAGACGACCGGGTCGGGCGGCAAGCCACCTCTCTCCCCCTCGGGCCCCAAGCCTGCCAAGGGACTGCGCGGCCACCCATGGCTGACCCTGATTTCCGTGGCCGTCGGGGTCATGATGGTGGCCCTGGACGGCACCATCGTGGCCATCGCCAACCCGGCCATCCAGAAGGACCTGGGCGCGAGTTTCGCGCAGGTCCAGTGGATCACCAACGGTTACTTCCTCGCGCTCGCGGTCACGCTGATCACCGCGGGCAAGCTGGGTGACCGGTTCGGGCACCGGCAGACCTTCCTCATCGGCATCGTCGGCTTCGCGTCCGCGTCGGCGGCCATCGGTCTGTCCAGCAGTATCGCCCTGGTCGTCACCTTCCGGGTGTTCCAGGGGCTGTTCGGCGCCCTGCTGATGCCGGCCGCGCTCGGTCTGCTGCGGGCCACGTTCCCCGCCGACAAGCTGAACATGGCCATCGGCATCTGGGGCATGGTCATCGGCGCCTCCACCGCGGGCGGCCCGATCCTCGGCGGACTGCTCGTGGAGCACGTCAGCTGGCAGTCGGTGTTCTTCATCAACGTGCCGGTGGGCGTCCTGGCCCTCGTCATCGGCCTGGTGATCCTGGTCGACCACCGCGCGGAGAACGCCCCGCGCTCCTTCGACCTCCTCGGCATCGCATTGCTCTCCGGTGCGATGTTCTGCCTGGTGTGGGCGCTCATCAAGGCTCCGGCGTGGGGCTGGGGCGACGCCAGGACCTGGCTGTTCCTGGTCGTGTCGGTGGCGGGCTTCGCGGCCTTCGCCTTCTGGGAGCAGAGGGTCAAGGAGCCGCTGATCCCGCTCGCCCTGTTCCGGTCGGTCCCGCTCTCGGCGGGTGTGGTGCTGATGGTCCTCATGGCCATCGCCTTCATGGGCGGCCTCTTCTTCGTCACCTTCTATCTGCAGAACGTGCACGGTATGAGCCCGATCGACGCGGGTCTGCACCTGCTCCCGCTCACCGGGATGATCATCGTCGGCTCTCCGCTGGCCGGCGCGGTGATCAGCAAGACGGGCCCGCGCATCCCGCTCGCGGGCGGTATGGCCTGCGTCGCGATCGCCATGTTCGGTATGTCCACGCTGGCGACGGACACCGGCAGCGGCATCATGTCGGTCTGGTTCGCCCTTCTCGGCCTCGGCCTCGCGCCGGTCATGGTCGGTGCGACGGAGGTCATCGTCGGCAATGCCCCCATGGAGCTCTCCGGCGTCGCCGGCGGCCTCCAGCAGGCGGCGATGCAGATCGGCGGCAGCCTGGGTACGGCGGTCCTGGGCGCGGTCATGGCCTCGAAGGTCGACAACGACTTCGCGGGCAACTGGACGGCCGCCGGCCTTCCGCGGCTCACCCCCGAGCAGCAGGCCCAGGCCTCGGAAGCGGTCCAGGTGGGTGTGCCCCCGGTGACGCCGGGAACGCCGGAGACGGTCGTCGCCCAGATCACGAAGGTCGCCCACGACACCTTCATCTCCGGTATGAGCCTTGCCTGTCTGGTCGCGGCCGGCGTGGCCGTGGTCGCCGTCCTGGTCGCGCTGCTGACGAAGCGTGGCGAGAACGCGGAGGCGGGCGCGGGCGCGGCGCACATCTGAACCGCATATCTCGCGCATATATCTACGGCCGACGCGGGGGAGTTCCCCTATCAGGGTGACTCCCCTAAAGATTCCTCCCCTTCGGCCCACGGGGCAGGTCACAGTTAGTCAAGTCCTCCGCACGACATGGTCTTCACGACATGGACGGAGGACGGCCGGGCCGCGGCGCGCTGCCGGAGGGGGACAGCGCGCCGGCGGGCCCGCCGAAAAGCGGGACGGCTAGAACCACGCGGCGGGGGTACCCGCCTCATCGACCCCGAACTACCGACAAGTTCCAGGGAGTTGATGAATCATGGCGGCCTTCGGACGGCAGCACACCACCCGCAGGCACCCCGGCTCACGCGGCGGCGGCTGGCAGCGCTCCGCTCCCGACAGCGCGACTCTGGGAGTCATCGGGCTCGTCTGCGCCGTCGCGGGCTTCTTCGTCCTCGGCATCATCCTGGGCCCCGTGGCCATCATCTGCGGCTGGCTGGCGATGGGCCGTACCTGGAAGGGCCCGCACGCGATCCCGCCTCTGGTGGCCGTGGTCCTCGGTGCGATCGACACCCTCCTGGCCGTCATCTGGCTGGCGAGTGCCACCGGCCCGACGATCGCCTTCTTCTGACCGTCCGTCTCACGAGGGGTCTCTCGACACGAGGGGCCCCTAGCGAGGCTGTTCCTCACCCACCCGGTCCCTCGTGACGGTCAGGGCGGCCACCTCCGCCCGCAGCGCCCGTACCTCCTCGGTCAGCGCCGTGATCGCCGCCGTCTGGCGCCGTTCCTCCACGTCGTCCATCTCGAACCGGGCGATGAACCAGGCGGCGATGTTCGCGGTGACGAGACCGAGCAGCGCGATCCCGGACAGCATCAGTCCGACCGCGAGTATCCGGCCCATTCCGGTCGTCGGCGCGTGATCCCCGTAGCCCACCGTGGTCATCGTCGTGAACGACCACCACAGCGCGTCATCCAGCGTGCGGATGTTCCCTTCCGGGGACGCGCGTTCCACCGACAGCACCGCCAGCGAACCGAACATCAGCAGGCCCACCACGGCCCCGCCGACATACGTCGTCAGCCGGACCTGGGACGCCATCTGGGCCCGCCGGCCCACCAGCATCAGCGTGGAGACGACCCGCAGCAGCCGCAGCGGCTGGAGCAGCGGCAGCAGCACGGCGAACAGGTCCAGCCAGTGCCGTCGTACGTACTCCCGGCGCCGGTCGGCGAGCGCGATCCGGACCAGATAGTCGACAGCGAAGGCGCCCCACACCGTCCACTCCGCGACCGTGCACGCGACCGACACGGCACGGCTCGCGGGGCTGTCCACGATGGGCACCGCGTAGGCGACGGCGAACACCACCGTGAGGGCCATCAGAGGCCGCTGAGTATGCCGCTCCCAACGGACCTGTGCCGACGGTTGTTCCTTCATGCCCCGCATCGTAAGGGCCCCGGAGGGCGCCCGAAGGGGCGCACCTCCAGGGGCGCGGGGAACTGCGCGACCAGCCACAACGGTCCGCGGACGAACCACCGCCCGACCCGCGGAGCGCTACGCGTCGCCCCCCGCCGCGCCCGGATCCGCCGACGCCACGTCGAGCAGCTGGTACCGGTCGATCGCCTGCTTCAGCACCGAGCGGTCCACCTTGCCCTCCTTCGCCAGCTCGGTGAGCACTCCCACCGCGATCGACTGCGCGTCGATGTGGAAGAACCGCCGCGCCGCGCCCCGCGTGTCCGCGAAGCCGAAGCCGTCCGCGCCCAGCGACTGGTACGTCCCCGGCACCCAGCGCGAGATCTGGTCCGGAACCGAACGCATCCAGTCGGACACGGCCACGAACGGACCCTCGGCACCGCTCAGCTTCCGCGTCACGTACGGGACGCGCTGCTCCTCCTCCGGGTGCAGCAGGTTGTGCTGCTCCACCGCGACCGCCTCGCGCCGCAGCTCGTTCCAGGAGGTCGCCGACCAGACGTCCGCCTTGACGTTCCAGTCCTCGGCGAGGATCCGCTGCGCCTCCAGCGCCCACGGCACCGCGACACCGGACGCGATGACCTGGGCCGGGATGGTGCCCGAAGTCGCTTGGCCCACCCGGTGGATGCCCTTGAGGATGCCGTCGACGTCCACGTTCTCGGGCTCGGCCGGGTGCTGGATCGGCTCGTTGTAGACGGTGAGGTAGTAGAAGACGTCCTCGCTGTCGGGGCCGTACATCCGGCGCAGACCGTCCTGCACGATGTACGCGATCTCGTACGAGTACGCCGGGTCGTACGCCACACAGCCCGGGTTCGTCGAGGCCAGCAGCTGCGAGTGGCCGTCGGCGTGCTGCAGGCCCTCGCCGGTCAGCGTCGTACGGCCGGCGGTCGCGCCCAGCACGAAACCGCGCGCCAACTGGTCGGCCATCTGCCAGAACTGGTCGCCGGTGCGCTGGAAACCGAACATCGAGTAGAAGACGTAGACGGGGATCAACGGTTCGCCGTGCGTGGCGTACGCCGAACCCGCCGCGATCAGCGAGGCGGTGCAGCCCGCCTCCGAGATGCCGTCGTGCAGCATCTGGCCGGTCGGCGACTCCTTGTACGCGAGGAGCAGCTCACGGTCGACCGACTCGTACTGCTGACCGAGCGGGTTGTAGATCTTCGCGCTCGGGAAGAACGAGTCCATGCCGAACGTGCGGTACTCGTCCGGCGCGATCAGCACGAAACGCTTGCCGATCTCCTTGTCCCGCATGAGGTCCTTGAGCAGTCGGACAAACGCCATGGTCGTGGCGATCGACTGCTGGCCCGAACCCTTCTTCACACTCGCGTACGTCTTCTCCGGAGGCAGCACCAGCGGCTTGGCGCGGACGACGCGGGTCGGGACGTAACCGCCGAGCGACTTGCGGCGGTCGTGCATGTACTGGATCTCTTCCGAGTTCCGGCCCGGGTGGAAGTACGGCGGTGCGCCGCCCTCCAGCTCCTTGTCGGAGATCGGCAGGTGCAGCCGGTCGCGGAAGCCCTTGAGGTCGGCCGCCGTCAGCTTCTTCATCTGGTGCGTGGCGTTACGGCCCTCGAAGTTGGGTCCGAGGGTCCAGCCCTTGACGGTCTTGGCGAGGATGACGGTCGGCTGGCCCTTGTGCGCCTTGGCCGCCGCGAACGCCGCGAAGATCTTCCGGTGGTCGTGACCACCGCGACCCAGGTGCAGCACCTGGTCGTCGGTCATGTTCTCGACCATCGCGCGCAGCCGGCTGTCGTCCCCGAAGAAGTGGTCGCGGATGTACTCGCCGGTCTCGGTGGCGTACGTCTGGAACTGCCCGTCGGGGGTCGTGTTCATCTTGTTGACGAGCACGCCGTCCCGGTCCTGCGCGAGCAGCGGGTCCCAGCTGCGGTCCCAGACCAGCTTGACCACGTTCCAGCCGGCGCCCCGGAACTGTGACTCCAGCTCCTGGATGATCTTGCCGTTGCCGCGCACCGGGCCGTCGAGCCGCTGGAGGTTGCAGTTGACGACGAAGGTCAGGTTGTCGAGGCCCTCGCGCGCGGCGATCGACAGCTGGCCGAGAGACTCCGGCTCGTCCATCTCGCCGTCACCGAGGAACGCCCACACATGCGACTTGGAGGTGTCCGCGATCCCGCGCGCCTCCATGTAGCGGTTCATCCGCGCCTGGAAGATCGCGCCGAGCGGGCCGAGGCCCATCGACACGGTCGGGAACTCCCAGAAGTCCGGCATCAGCCGCGGGTGCGGGTACGAGGACAGGCCGTACGGCGCCTTCGACTTCTCCTGGCGGAACGCGTCGAGCTGCTGCTCGCTGAGCCGGTCGAGAAGGAAGGCGCGGGCGTAGATACCGGGGGAGGCGTGGCCCTGGAAGAAGATCTGGTCGCCGCCGTCGCCCTCGTCCTTGCCCCGGAAGAAGTGGTTGAAGCCCACGTCGTAGAGCGAGGCGGAGGAGGCGAAGGTCGCGATGTGGCCGCCGACGCCGATCCCGGGCCGCTGGGCGCGCGAGACCATCACGGCCGCGTTCCAGCGGGTCGCGTTCAGGATGCGGCGCTCGATCTCCTCGTTGCCGGGGAAGAAGGGCTCGTCCTTCGTCGCGATCGTGTTGACGTAGTCCGTGCTCCGCATCTCGGGCACGGCCACGCGCTTCTCGCGGGCCCGCTCGATCAGCCGCAGCATCAGATAACGGGCCCGCTCCCGGCCGCGTTCGTCAACAGCGGCGTCGAGAGAGTCGAGCCATTCCTGGGTTTCTTCGGGATCGAAGTCAGGGACCTGACTCGGAAGGCCGCCAATGATGATCGGGTTGCGATCTGATCCGGAAGCCACGCTGTTCCTTCGCTCTCGGAGGGCTTGTTCCGGGGCATGCTGTGGGCCTGCTCCGGGGCTGCGAATGCACTGGCCCCATCGTGTACCCCGAGGCCGGGTACGTCACCTCTACTCAGAAGTAGCCCCGGTGGAGATCGCCGGGCGGGGTGTCCGCAGCCAAATCGCAACGATACGCCCAGTCCGTGACGTGTTCCGTAAAGCGATTCGGATCTAGCACGCATGTGTGAGAGGTTCGGGAGTCACTCGGGAGCAGCAAAACCGCAAAGCGGGCAGAATGGTGTGGTGCGCGTCACTAGTTCCCGGGAGTCGCTGTCAGTAGTTGCGGCGACACCGCCAGGATCGTCACCGTTTCGGCGGTCTCGACGGCCGGGTACTTGCGCGATCCGTCCCGCCCGTGTGGACTACGGCCAATGCTTCGCGCACGCGCGTGGCTGCACATTTCTCGAAACATGATCAGGAGGCAACCCGTGAGCGCGACCGCGGACCACGCGGAGGAGCGGACTAACCCTGCCGCAAGGCTGGGGTTCCAGCCCGAGCAGGTGGTCCAGGAGATCGGCTACGACGACGACGTCGACCAGGAGCTCCGCGAGGCCATTGAGGAAGTCATCGGCAGCGATCTCGTTGACGAGGAGTACGACGACGTCGCAGATGCCGTGGTGCTCTGGTTCCGCGACGAGGACGGCGACCTGACCGATGCACTGGTGGACGCCACCACCTACATCGAAGAAGGCGGCGCCATCCTGCTCCTCACGCCGAAGACGGGCCGTGACGGCTACGTCGAGCCGAGCGACATCTCTGAAGCCGCGACGACGGCGGGTCTGTCGGCGACGAAGAGCGTCAGCGTGGGCAAGGACTGGAGTGGGAGTCGTCTGGCGACGCCCAAGGCGGCGAAGTCGAAGAAGTAGGTCGAAGCAGTAGGCAGTGACCGTGTGCCGGAGCGGGGGTCCGGGGGGTGTCGCCCCCGGACCCCCGCTCCGGCCTGAACGGCCTCGTCCGCGATCTCCCCGGAGGGGGAACCCGGACCGGCTGATACGGCCCTCGGTGGGTGGTCACTAGGGTGTTCTCACCCGAACAGCCCACCGAAGGGATGCAGGAACATGGCGATCGAGGTCGGCGACAAGGCTCCGGACTTCGAGCTCAAGGACAACCACGGCGCCACCGTGCGGCTCTCGGACTTCCGCGGCGCGAAGAACGTGGTGCTGCTCTTCTACCCCTTCGCCTTCACCGGCGTGTGCACCGGTGAACTCTGCGACCTGCGGGACAACCTGCCGAGGTTCTCCGACCGGGACACCCAGGTGCTCGCGGTCTCCAACGACTCCATCCACACCCTGCGCGTCTTCGGCGAGCAGGAGGGCTTCGAATACCCCCTCCTGTCCGACTTCTGGCCACACGGCAACATTTCGCGGGCGTACGGCGTCTTCGACGAGGACAAGGGTTGCGCGGTGCGCGGGACCTTCATCCTCGACAAGGAGGGCGTCGTGCGGTGGACCGTCGTCAACGGCCTGCCGGACGCGCGTGACCTGAACGAGTACGTGAAGGCCCTCGACACCCTGTGATTCTTCGGTTCCAAGCCCTGCGAGGGGCGGGAACCCGTCACTAGGATCGACACGTTGATCCGATACAGGCGCACGACGGGGCACACCGCCCCTGGACGGCAGACGAGACACCAATGGAGGACTCGTGGGAGTCAGCCTCAGCAAGGGCGGCAACGTATCGCTGACCAAGGAGGCCCCCGGCCTCACCGCGGTCATCGTCGGTCTGGGGTGGGACGCCCGTTCCACGACGGGCACCGACTTCGACCTCGACGCCAGCGCGATCCTGACGAACGCGGAGGGTAAGGTCAGTTCCGACGCCAACTTCGTGTTCTTCAACAACCTCAAGAGCCCGGACGGCTCCGTCGAGCACACCGGTGACAACACCACGGGTGAGGGCGACGGGGACGACGAGCAGATCAAGGTCAACCTCGCGGCTGTCCCGGCCGACATCGACAAGATCGTGTTCCCGGTCTCGATCTACGACGCCGAGACCCGCCAGCAGTCCTTCGGCCAGGTCCGCAACGCGTACATCCGCGTGGTGAACCAGGCGGGCGAGGCCGAACTCGCTCGCTACGACCTCTCCGAGGACGCCTCGACGGAGACGGCCATGGTCTTCGGCGAGCTGTATCGGCACGGCACGGAGTGGAAGTTCCGCGCCATCGGCCAGGGTTACGCCTCCGGCCTGCGCGGCATCGCGCAGGACTTCGGCGTGAACGTCTGAGCCGGGCTACTTCCGGTTCTCTCGTCCGGCGTCGCACTTCTGGTGCGGCGCCGGACGCGCTCGGCACATCTGTTCCGTATGACCTCGGGGAGGACCAGCAACATGGGCGTCACGCTTGCCAAGGGGGGCAATGTCTCCCTCTCCAAAGCCGCACCGAACCTCACCCAGGTGTTGGTCGGGCTCGGCTGGGACGCGCGTTCCACCACCGGCGCACCCTTCGACCTCGACGCCAGCGCGCTGCTGTGCGGGGGCGGGCGGGTGCTGGGCGACGAGTGGTTCGTCTTCTACAACCAGCTCAAGAGCCCCGACGGTTCGGTCGAACACACGGGGGACAACCTCACCGGTGAGGGTGAAGGTGACGACGAGTCGCTGATCGTCGACCTCCCCAAGGTGCGGGCCGACTGCGACAAGATCATCTTTCCGGTCTCGATCCATGACGCGGACAACCGTGGTCAGACCTTCGGCCAGGTCAGCAACGCCTTCATCCGGGTCGTCAACCAGGCCGACGGTCAGGAACTGGCGCGCTACGACCTGAGCGAGGACGCGTCGACGGAGACCGCCATGATCTTCGGAGAGCTGTACCGCTACCAGGGCGAGTGGAAGTTCCGTGCAGTTGGTCAGGGGTACGCGTCGGGTCTCCGGGGCATCGCTCTAGACTTCGGAGTCAACGTTTCGTAAAGCCGAGTACGGCAGCGGGGGAGACCCGTAAACACACGATTGGGTAGCCAGTGATTCTGAAAACCTTCGGCTGGTCGTTCGCGGTCACCGCGATCGGCCTGGTCGCGGCGGTCTTCTACGGGGGGTGGACCGGCTTCGGCATCGTGGCGATCCTCTCCATCCTCGAGATCTCGCTGTCCTTCGACAACGCTGTGGTCAACGCCGGCATCCTGAAGAAGATGAGTGCCTTCTGGCAGAAGATCTTCCTCACCGTCGGTGTCCTCATCGCCGTCTTCGGTATGCGACTCGTCTTCCCCGTCGTCATCGTGGCCATCAGTGCCAAGATCGGTCCGATCGACGCCGTCGACCTCGCGCTCAACAACAAGGACCACTACCAGCAACTGGTCACCGACGCCCACCCGGCGATCGCCGCCTTCGGTGGCATGTTCCTGTTGATGATCTTCCTCGACTTCATCTTCGAGGACCGGGACATCAAGTGGCTCGGCTGGCTGGAACGCCCGCTCGCCAAGCTGGGCAAGGTCGACATGCTGTCGGTCTGCATCGCCCTGATCGTGCTCATGATCTCCGCCATGACCTTCGCGACCAACGCCCACCAGCACGGTGGCGCCCACGTCGACAAGGCGCAGACGGTCCTCATCTCCGGCATCGCCGGTCTGATCACCTACATGATCGTCGGCGGTCTCTCCGGCTACTTCGAGGACAAACTCGAAGAAGAGGAGGAGCGCGAACACGAGGAGGAGGAAGAGGCCGAACGCACCGGCAAGAAGAAGCCGGCCATCGTCCTCGCCGGCCAGGCCGCGTTCTTCATGTTCCTCTACCTCGAAGTGCTCGACGCGTCCTTCTCCTTCGACGGTGTCATCGGCGCCTTCGCCGTCACCAACGACATCGTGCTGATGGCCCTGGGCCTCGGAATCGGCGCGATGTACGTCCGTTCGCTGACGGTCTACCTCGTCCGTCAGGGCACCCTCGACGACTACGTCTACCTGGAGCACGGCGCGCACTACGCGATCGGCGCCCTCGCCGGCATCCTGCTCGTCACCATCCAGTACCAGATCCACGAGGTCATCACCGGCCTGGTGGGCGTCGTCCTGATCGCCTGGTCCTTCTGGTCCTCCGTGCGCCGCAACACCAAACTGGCGGCGGCAGAGGGAAAAGCGACGGCCTCGGACGACAAGACTGAGGTCTCGTCCGGGGTGTGACAACCTCCGGTGTGAGGAACGCTCAGAGCGGGGCGGCTACGAGGAATCGTCCTCGTCGGCCGTCCCGCTGCTTTGCGGGCGGTGGACCGGCGGCCGACGGCCTGGACGAATGTGCGGGGACTGGACGGGTGGGGACGGGATGAGTTTCTGGGACGACCTGTGGCGCGGCCGTACGACGGACTTCGACGCCGGCAGCGCAGCGAGCAACTCCATCGAGCTGACCAAGCGGCACCAGCGGGTCTCGCTCACCAGGCAGGGCGCGGCCACCGGCCATCTGCGCATCAACCTGTCCTGGCGGATGCGGACGTCGGACATCGGCGGCCCGAAGCGGCAGAGCCTGTGGCGACACCCCTTCCAGGCCCTGCGGCCCGAGGAGGTCAAGGGCCACACCCAGAGCATGGTGAACGTCGACCTCGACCTGGGCATCCTGTACGAGCTGACCGACGGCACCAAGGGCGTCGTACAGCCCCTGGGCGGCTTCCTGGGCGAGACGAACGTACCGCCCTACGTCAAGCTCAGCGGCGACGACCGGTTCGGGTCGGCGTCGGGTGAGACGGCGTACGTCAATCTCGATCACCGGGACGAGATCAAGCGGCTGCTGGTGTTCGTGTACATCTACGACCAGACACCGGCGTTCGACCGGACCCACGCGATCGTGACGCTCTACCCGAGCAACGGGCCGCGGATCGAGATAGGCCTCGACGAGCGGCACTCGCAGGCCCGCTCGTGTGCGGTGGTGCTGATCGAGAACGTGAAGAACGAGTTGATCGTCCAGCGGGAGGTCAAGTTCGTCTACGGGTTCCAGGCGGAGCTTGATCGGTTGTACGGGTGGGGGCTGCAGTGGGGGCGCGGATACAAGACCAAGGCGGAGCGCTGACCGGTTGGGTGCCGGTTCGTTGTGGCTTGTCGCGCAGTTCCCCGCGCCCCTGAAGGGCGCCTGTCCTACCGGCCGATGAACTGTGGGCCCTGGGGTGGTAGGTGGAAGTCGGGGGAGGGGCCCGGGGATGTTCCCACCGGTTGGGGGTACCCGTACGCCGGTTGGGTCGTGTTCGGGCTTGCGGGCTGGGGGTAGCCGTAGGCCGACTGCGGAGGGAGGGTCGGCGGATGCTGGACTGTAGTGGCCGCCGAGGGGTCCGTGGGCGGGGCGTTCGTGGTGTCCGGGAACGGTTCCTCGGCCGGCTGGTCCTCCACTGAGATACCGAAGTCCGTCGCCAGGCCCTCCAGGCCGTTCGAGTAGCCCTCGCCCAGGGCGCGGAACTTCCAGCCGTCTCCGCGTCGGTACAGTTCGCCGCAGATCAGCGCCGTCTCCTCGCCCGTCTCCGGCTTCACGTCGAAGTACGCCAGCGGTTCGCCGTCCGAGACGGCACCGTCGTACAGCACGATACGCAGGGACCGTACGCGGGCGAAGGCGACGCCGTCCGCCGAGGCGACCAGCAGAATCTGACCGACTCCCGACTCGACACCGGCCAGATCCGTCTGGATCGTGTCGGTCAGACCCTCGGCCACTCGTTTCTTGCCGAGCCGCCAGACCTTGCCCGAAGGGTGCCGGGGCTGGTTGTAGAAGACGAAGTCCTCGTCGGAGCGCACACGACCGTCGGGGCCGAGGAGCAGCGCCGAGGCATCGACATCCGGAACTCCCTGTCCAGGCGTCCAGCGCAGCACGGCGCGCACCGTCGTGGCTTCGACCGGGACGTTCGACCCCTTCAGCATGGCGTGCGTCATGCGGTCATCCTGCCTTCTCGGTCCTGGTCACGACAACGCGGGGGCATCGGTTCTGCGTGTCCGCGTTACCTGAACTTCATTCTCGGTGGGAACCCTCGACATGGATCCCTACGTACTATTACCGGCCACCCATCAACACTCGACCGACTCTCGATCACCACTCGACCAGCCGTCCACCCGCCACGGGGGAGTCTCATGCGTCATTTCGGGCACATCGCCCCTGAGGTACGGCAGCGCCTGTTCCATCAGGAGCCGTGCGAGTTCACCGCCGACTCCTCGGCCCGGCTGCTCGCCACGGCCCTGGGCGCCACTCTGTACAGCCCGGCCACGCGCCCGCGCCTCGCCGACGCCATCGTCAAGCAGGTCGCCCGCGGTGTCGTCTCGATGGTCCTGTGCCTGGAGGACTCGATCGACGACTCGGAGGTCGCGGACGCCGAGGAGAACCTGGTGCGGGAGTTCGGCGTGCTCGCCGAACGCCCCGACGCCGCCACCGGGCTGCCGCTGCTGTTCATCCGGGTCCGTACACCCGAACAGATCCCCGACCTCGTACGACGGCTCGGGTCCACCGCCCGGCTGCTCTCCGGGTTCGTGATGCCGAAGTTCACCGAAGAACGCGGGATGCCGTTCCTGGAGGCCCTCGCCGACGCCGAGGCCGCGAGCGGACACCGGCTGTTCGGCATGCCGGTGCTCGAATCCCCCGAGCTGATGTACCGGGAGACGCGCGTAGAGACCCTGGAGGGCATCTCCCGCGCCGTCGACAAGTACCGCGACCGCGTCCTCGCCCTGCGCCTCGGCGTCACCGACTTCTGCTCCTCGTACGGGCTGCGCCGAGCCCCGGACATGACCGCGTACGACGTCCACGTCGTCGCCTCCGTCATCGCCGACGTCGTCAACATGATGGGGCGGGCCGACGGGACCGGGTTCACCGTCACCGGGCCCGTCTGGGAGTACTTCCGGGTCCAGGAGCGCATGTTCAAGCCACAGCTGCGCCGCAGCCCCTTCCTGGACGGCCAGGCCGAGGAACTGCGTGAGACGCTGATCGAGCACGCCATGGACGGACTGCTCCGCGAGATCAGCCTCGACCAGGCCAACGGGCTGCTCGGCAAGACCTGCATCCACCCCTCGCACGTACTGCCCGTGCACACCCTGTCCGTGGTCAGCCACGAGGAGTTCAGCGACGCGCAGGACATCCTGCGGCCCGAGCGCTGCGGCGGAGGTGTCCTGAGGTCGGCGTACACGAACAAGATGAACGAGGTGAAGCCGCACCGAGCCTGGGCCGAGCGGACCCTGCTGCGCGCCGAGGTCTTCGGCGTCGCCAACGAGGACATCGGCTTCGTGGAACTGCTCACCGCCGGTATCCCCGACTGACCCGCCCGTCCTCCCCTCGATCCACCATCCATTTCATTAGGGACTCATGAACAACGCTGTGCACAACGGGGTCTGGTCCGGCACCTGGGTCGCCGAGCGGCTCGGGGTCGAGCTGGTCGGCGGCGACGAGCTGCGTGAGCTGCTCGGCCTGGCCCTGCGGCGCAACCCCAAGCGGGCGCACCTGCTGGTCTCGAACGTGCTCGGCAAGCACGTCCCGCAGTCGCCCGCCGTCGTCTACGGCCACGGCTTCGCCCTGGGGGAGCGCGTCCGTGAGCTGCTGGGCGTCGACGAGTCGCGGCGTGCCGTCGTCCTCGGGTATGCCGAGACGGCCACCGGGCTCGGTCACTGCGTCGCCGACGGCTTGGGCCTGGCGCCCTACCTCCACTCCACCCGGCGCCCGGTCGACGGCGTCGCCCGGGCGGGCGGCTTCGAGGAGTCCCACTCGCACGCCACCTCCCACCTCCTCCTCCCGGAGAACCCCGCGCTGCTGGCCGGCCCCGGCCCGCTGGTCCTCGTCGACGACGAGTTCTCCACCGGGAACACGGTCCTCAACACCATCCGAGCCCTGCACGAGCGCTACCCGCGCGAGCGGTACGTCATAGTCGCCCTGGTGGACATGCGCTCGGCGGCGGACGCCGGCCGCCTGGACGAGTTCGCCCGGGAGATCGGCGCCCAGGTGGACCTGGTGGCAGCGGCAAGCGGCACCGTGCACCTGCCTGAAGGGGTCCTGGAGAAGGGCCAGCAACTGGTAGCCGAGTTCGAGAGTCCCTCCCTGGGGGCGCGGGGAACTGCGCGACCAGCGCCCACGGACCCGCACCCGCCACACAACCGCTCCACTCGAATCGAACTGCGCTGGCCCGCACGACTGCCGGACGGCGGCCGACACGGCTTCACCCCCGGTCACCGAATACGCCTGGAGAGCGCGCTGCCCGCGATGGCGGCAAGGCTCGCCGAAGCCCTCCCAGCGGACGCGCACCGCATCCTCGTTCTCGGTTTCGAGGAGCTGATGTACGCCCCCCTCCGCCTCGCCCGAGAGCTGGAGCAGGTGACAGAGGGCGTCGAGGTCCGCTACTCGACGACAACCCGCTCACCCGTCCTCGCCGTGGACGACCCGGGGTACGCGATCCGTAGCCGCCTCGTCTTCCCGGCCCACGACGACCCGGCCGACGGCCCCGGCGAGCGCTACACCTACAACGTGGCGGGCGGCGGCTTCGACGCCGTCGTCGTGGTCGTGGACTCCACCGCCGACACGCCCGAACTGCATGCCCCCGACGGCCTGTTGGCCGCCCTCGCCGCGCACACGGCGAACGTCGTGCTCGCCGTCGTCCCCTCGTACGTACCCGCACCCCCGCACGTACCCGAAAGGCCCCGCATGCTGCCCGAGCCCCTCCGCGGACCCGCGTTCTCCTCGTATCCACCGGACGAGGTCGGCTGGCTGCTGCGGGACCTCTCGGACGTCAGCCTGGAGGCGCCCACCGAGGAGCGCGAGGAGGCGATCCAGGCGGGCGGCGCCCACTACGCCGAGTCGCTGCCGGTCGAGTACCAGCCCAGCGACCAGTACCAGGAGCTGTTCCGCGCCGCCCTCGACACCTCCGCCGCCCGCATCGCCCAAGCCGTGGGCGCCGTAACGGAGTTGGTGCTCGCCGAGCGGTCGCCACGTCCGGTACTCGTCTCACTGGCCCGGGCCGGAACGCCCGTCGGCGTGCTCATGCGCCGCTGGGCCCAGCACCGGCACGGGCTCGAACTGCCCCACTACGCCGTGTCGATCGTCCGGGGCCGGGGCATCGACGCCAACGCGCTGCGCTGGCTGGCCGCCCACCACGACCCCGCCGACGTCGTGTTCGTCGACGGCTGGACCGGCAAGGGCGCCATCACCCGCGAACTCACCGACGCCATCAAGGAGTTCGAGGCCTCCGACGGCATCACCGGCTTCGACCCGGAGATCGCGGTCCTGGCCGACCCGGGCTCCTGCGTCCGGACGTACGGCACCCGCGAGGACTTCCTCATCCCGTCCGCCTGCCTCAACTCCACGGTGTCCGGGCTCATTTCGCGGACCGTCCTGCGCGCCGACCTGGTTGGCCCGAACGACTTCCACGGCGCCAAGTTCTACCGCGAGCTCGCCGGCGCCGACGTCTCGGTCGACTTCCTCGACGCCGTCGCCGCCCGCTTCCCCGAGGTCGGGGACGCCGTCGACAGCACGGTGAAGGAACTGCTCGCCGCCGACCGCGCTCCGACCTGGGAGGGCTGGGCGGCCGTCGAGCGGATCAGCGAGGAGTACGAGATCCACGACGTGAACCTCGTCAAGCCCGGCGTCGGCGAGACCACCCGGGTGCTGCTGCGCCGCGTCCCCTGGAAGATCCTGGCCCGCGCCGGAGCGGGCGCCGACCTCGACCATGTCCGCCTGCTCGCCGAGCAGCGGGGCGTACCCGTCGAGGAGGTCGCCGAACTCCCGTACACCTGCGTGGGGTTGATCCACCCCCAGTACACGCGGGGCGCGACCGGCGCCGACGGCAAGGCGGTGTCGGTATGAGTCCCGTCCTGGTCGCCAGCGATCTCGACCGAACGCTCATCTACTCCGCCGCGGCCCTCGCGCTGACCATGCCGGACGCCCGCGCGCCCCGGCTGCTCTGCGTCGAGGTGCACGAGACCCGGCCGCTGTCGTACATGACGGAGACGGCCGCCGCGCTGCTCACCGAACTCGGTGACGCGGCCGTCTTCGTGCCGACGACGACCCGGACCCGCAAGCAGTACCAGCGCATCAACCTGCCCGGCCCGGCATCGAAGTACGCGATCTGTGCGAACGGCGGCCACATCCTGGTCGACGGCGTCGCCGACCAGGACTGGCACGCGCGGGTCCAGGCACGGCTCGCGGACGAGTGTGCCTCCCTGGACGAGGTCCGGGACCATCTCGCCACCACCGCCGACCCGCTCTGGGTGCGCAAGCACCGGATCGCCGAGGACTTCTTCGCCTACCTCGTCGTCGAGCGTGAACTGCTCCCCGAGGAGTGGGTGAAGGAACTCGCCGTCTGGGCGGAGGTGCGCGGCTGGACCGTGTCCCTCCAGGGCCGCAAGATCTACGCCGTGCCGAAGCCGCTCACCAAGAGCGCGGCGATGCGCGAGGTCGCGCGTCGTTGTGGGGCGACGCTCACTCTCGCCGCCGGTGACTCTCTTCTCGACGCGGATCTGCTTCTTGCCGCGGATCGGGGCTGGCGGCCGGGGCACGGAGAGCTGGCGGAGACGGAGTGGGTGGCCGGTACGGTTGTCGCGCTTCCCGAACGGGGGGTTGCTGCGGGGGAGCGGATTCTTCGGGAGTTCCTTCGGGAAGTGCGGTAGCGCGCTGCTAGGGCCTGTCGTCACATTCCCGTCGTCCGCCCGGAGGGCGTGCATGGCGTCGCCTGGCAGGCGGGAATGTGACGACAGGCCCTAGGGGTGCCGGGAGGGGTTGTCGGGTCGCTGCGGCGCCGTCGTGGCTGGTCGCGCAGTTCCCCGCGCCCCTTCGGGGCGCTCCCGTGAGTGGCGTTTGACGCGTACCGTGACGAAGGCTGCCAGGGCCAGGGCCGCTGCGGCCAGCACCACCTTCGAGTACGCGGTGACGACCGTCGTGACCTCGGTCCAGTTGTCGCCCAGCAGATAGCCCGCGCACACGAAGGCGGTGTTCCACAGGGCGCTGCCGAGGGTGGTGAGGCCGAGGAAGACGGGCAGGGGCATGCGTTCGACGCCGGCCGGTACGGAGATCAGGCTGCGGAACACGGGGATCATCCGCCCGAAGAACACCGCCTTCGTACCGTGCCGCAGGAACCACGCCTCGGTCTTCTCGATGTCCGCCACCCTGACCAGCGGCAGCCGGCCGGCGATGGCGACGGTGCGGTCACGGCCGAGCAGCGCGCCGACCCCGTACAGGGCGAGCGCGCCGACGACCGAGCCCGCGGTGGTCCACAGCAGCGCGGAGATCAGGCTCATCTGCCCGGTGCTCGCCGCGAAACCGGCGAGCGGCAGGATCACCTCGCTCGGCAGCGGCGGGAAGAGGTTCTCCAACGCGATGGCGAGGCCCGCGCCGGGGGCGCCCAGCGTGTCCATGAGGTCGGTGACCCACTGGGGTGCGGCCGTCGTGGCAGTCATACCGCCAGGCTAGGAAACCCAACCTGAAGAGACCCTGAACCGTCCCCGCGCGGGCACCGCACTTCCCCTACGGGCAGGCCCTCAGCCGCAGCAGCCACCGCCGCAGCAACCGCCTCCGCCGCCGCTCGCACGCGGGGCCGAGGCCTGCGCGGACGCCGAGCCACCGACGGCGACCGTCGACAGGAGCTTCACGGTGTCGTCATGGCCGGCGGGGCAGTCCGCGGGGGCGGCCGACTCGGCCATCGGGCGGCTCAGTTCGAACGTGTCGCCGCAGGTGCGGCAGCGGTACTCGTAGCGAGGCATGCGGACAGGTTAGTCCCCAATTGGCCGCCGTGCGGAGCCCGATGGTTTCGAGGCCGATCCTTGTCGTTCATTCCCCATGTGGAGAAGCTGCGAAGGTCGCTGGTAATTTGTGTACGCCGCGATGAGTCGTGAGGTCGGGGAATTCAGGTCTTGCACGGAGTGCGGAGGGGTGTGTCGTGACCCAGAAGTCGGATGAATCGGACGCCACTCTGCAATTCCGGATAGCAGATCTGGACATTCCCGACGGCGGGCGGGAATCGTCCGTACCGGGAAGCGCCGCACCGGGAAACAGGCGTGAAGTCCGATTAGCTCGTAAAGCCCGCCGAGTATCCCTTTCCCTGCTTCTCGCCCGCGTCCGGTCCCTCGTCGTGGCCCACGCGCCGAAGTACCCGCGACCCGGTCGCACCGGCTGGCGGCGCTGGATACCCTCCTGGCGCCAGTGGCTGGGCGGTGTGTCGGTGTCGGTGGGGCTGAGCGCCCTGCTCCTCGGCGTCGCCTATGCGGCCACCGACATTCCCGACAACCTCAATACGTACGCCACCCAACAGGACAATGTGTACTTCTGGGCGGACGGTACGCCCATGGCGCGCACCGGCTGGGTCCAGCGGCAGGCGATGCCGCTGAAGGACATCCCGGAGGATGTCCGCTGGGCGGTGCTCGCCGCCGAGAACGCGAGTTTTTACAGCGATTCCGGCATTTCCCTCAAGGGCATCAGTCGCGCCCTTTTCCGTACCGTCGGCCAGGGCGACACCCAGGGTGGATCCACCATCACCCAGCAATATGTCAAAAACGTCTATCTCAACCAGAACCAGACGATCAGCCGCAAGTTCACCGAGGCGATGATCTCCCTCAAGCTCGACAACCGGATGAGCAAGGACGACATCCTTGAGGGCTACCTCAACACCAGCTGGTTCGGCCGCGGCTGCTACGGCATCCAGCGCGCCGCACAGGCCTACTACGGCAAGGACGTCAGTGAACTCGACGCCGGTGAGGGCGCGTTCCTCGCCTCCCTCCTCAAGGGTGCCGGCCTGTACGACCCGACGCTGAGCAGCGCCAACCGGGCCCGCGCCGTCGATCGCTGGTCCTGGACCCTGGACCGGATGGTCGACATCGGCGAACTGACGAAGGCCGAGCGGGCCACGTACACGAAGTTCCCCGAGCCGCTGAAGAGCAACCCGCTGTACGACACCGGTGAGCAGACCGACTACCTGGTGGAAGTCGCCTCGCAGTACGCCAAGAAGGCCGGGGGGATCTCCGACAAGGACTTCGACCTCGGCGGCTACCAGGTCTACACGACGTTCGACCGCGAGCGGGAGCGCAAGCTCGCCGAATCCGTGGCCAAGGCCCGCAAGCGGGCGCTGAAGGACGATCCGACCGCCGCGAAGACCGCCCACTACGGCGCCGCCTCGGTGACCGCCGACGGCCGGATCCTCGCCGTCTACGGCGGCCCCGACCACCGTACGCAGGGCTACAACGAGTCCAACTCCACCACCGTCCCCGCCGGTTCGGCCTTCCTGCCGTTCGTCTACGCCGCCGGCCTGGAACACGGTGTCCACGAGAGCCGCTTCGACGAGGCGACACGTGTCACGGGGGAGTCCCTGTACGACGGTGACGACGACGTGCCGGTGACCACGCCCGAGGGGCCCTACTGGGACCGCAGCGGCAAGAAGGTCTCCGCCAGCAACGACGGCGACCGGTCCTACGGGCAGATCTCCCTGCGCCGGGCTCTGGAACTGTCGGTGAACACGCCGTTCATGCAGCTCGGCATGGACACCGGCCTGGACAACGTCCGCGCGACCGCCGAGGCCGCCGGCCTGCTGCCCGCCAGCATCGGGCCACAGGTGCCCGCGCTGTCGACGGGCACCTCCACGCCCAGCGCGATCCGTATGGCCGGCGGCTACACCACGTTCATCGCCGGTGGCAGGCGCACCGAGCCGTACTCGGTGCGCAAGGTCACCCGCAACGGCGCCGGCCTCGCCCTGCGCACCCCCACCCTGACCCGCGCGATCGGCGCCGACGTGGCCGAGGAGGTCACCTCGGCGCTCACGGACGCCTTCCGCACCGACCACCCCGCCGCCGCCGCGTCCGCCGACGGGAAGGTGGCCGGGAAGGCGGGGACCACGCAGGACGACACCGCCTCCTGGTTCGTCGGCACGAACAAGTTCGTGTCCACGGCGGTCGTCGTCTACCGCATCGACCTGACCAAGAGCCTCGAACCGCTGCCGTTGAAGGGCCTCGCCGGCACCGCCGACGACAGCGTTCCGTACGGCATCTGGTCGGGTGCCATGAGCCCGCTCGGCTGACCACCGGACGGGGCAAGAACTCACCCCCCTCGAAATGAGCAGCACATGAGACAAGCGTCGGGCCGCCGTCGCAAGGCCCCGGCAGCGGCTCCCCCTGTCAACTACCGGCCGCGGATCGCGGCGTACCTCGTCGTCGCGTCACTGACCCTCGCGTCCCTCACCGCCGGCTATCTGACGCTGGGACGCCCCGACCGCACCGCACCGACCGCCGCCGTGGGATCGGGGGAAACCGTGAACGCCCCCGCGCAGGCGACCGGTGAACCGGCCTGGGACGGCCGGACCAAGGTCATCGGGGACGGTTCCACCTCGTACACCGGCCCGCAGCAGGGCCGGTTGAAGCCGGTTCCGCTCAAGCCCGGTGAGATACCTCCCCAGTTCGTCGTCTTCTCCTGGGACGGCGCCCTGGCCGGGGACGACGAACTCTTCGAGCACTACCGGGAGATGTCCGCGAAGTACGGCGCCCACATGACGTACTTCCTCACCGGCATCTACCTGCTGCCCAAGGGGAAGGCGGACCTCTACCAGCCCCCGCGGCACGCCAAGGGGTCGGCGGCGATCAGCTACGCCACCGACGACCACATCCGCACCACCCTGGACCAGCTCGGCAGGGCGTGGCAGGAGGGCAACGAGATCGGCACCCACTTCAACGGCCACTTCTGCGGCGAGAAGGGCGGCGGCGACTGGAGCGTCGCGGAGTGGAAGAGCGAGATCGACCAGTTCTACTCCTTCGTGCAGAAGTGGAAGACGAACACCGGCTACACCGACCTCGCCCCGCTGCCGTTCGACTTCAAGAAGGAGGTCACCGGCGGGCGTGCCCCCTGTCTGGAGGGCCAGGCGAACCTGCTGAAGGCCGCCAAGAGCTACGGCTGGCGCTACGACGCGAGTTCCGCCGGCGACTTCCAGATCTGGCCGAAGAAGAAGAACGGCATCTGGGACTTCCCGCTGCAGATGCTTCCGTACGAGGGCGGCGACTACCAGGGCCTGTCCATGGACTTCAACTTCCTCTACAACCAGTCGGACGGCGAGACCGACGGGGCTCCCGCCAACTACCCGCGCTGGCAGCAGGAGACCGTCGACGCCTACAAGGCCGGCTTCGACCGGGTGTACTACGGCAGCCGTGCCCCGCTGTTCATCGGCAACCACTTCGAGGAGTGGAACGGGGGCATCTACATGAAGGCCGTCGACGAGGTCATGGCGAACGTGTGCGCGAAGAAGGACGTCAAGTGCGTCTCCTTCAAGGAACTCGCCGACTGGCTCGACGTGCAGACCCCGGCGACGCTGGAGCGGCTGCGCGCCCTGGACCCGGCGCAGTCGCCGGACTGGTCGACCGTCGTCAAGTGACCGGGTGAAGCGACCGAAGTGACCGCCGTTATCTGACGATTCGTCAACTCCCTTGCCAGTAAAGGGTATCCCCGTTCACGGGAGCTTCACATGGCATGCGAAAATTCCACAACCCGGCATCCCCCATCGCCGGGGCAAGAGGGGAAACATACGTGAAGTCAAGGAACATGGGCCGTACGCGCAGCCGCGCCGCCATAGTCGTCGCGGCCGCTGCGTCGGTCGCCGCGGGAGCGGCGCTGCTGCCGGCCGGAAGCGCGAGCGCGGCGACCGCGCGCTCCGCCGCCCCGATCGTGGACCAGCAGACCAGGGCCACCTTCCAGCGCCTCGCCGACGCGGTCCTCACCGACCGTACGGACGCGCTGGTCGACGGCCCGCAGGGCAACCGGAAGAAGCCGCTGACGGGCGGCTTCTCCGGCGACGTCAAACTCTCCGCCGCGCTTGCCCGCAGCGAGAACGCCGCCCTGTCCTCGCTGGACCAGCGCAAGGACCGCCTCGCGGCGCTCGGCGAGAAGTACAGCAGGGCCAACACCGTCGTCACCCTGAACAGCACCCGCCTCAAGGGCGCCAAGGCCGAGGTCGAGGTCACCGAGACCACGACCCTGACCTACCAGAAGGTCCGCGGCGACGAGCCGGGGACCACCGGCTTCCAGGCCCACCACGCGCTGACGTTCACCGCCGACGCGCGCGGCCACTGGCAGCTGACGGGCATCCGGAACACCGACGCGGCGGCCGACGTCGCCGTGAACCAGCCGGCCAAGCCGTCCGTCAGGACCAAGGTCGGCACGGTGGCCGACGACACCATGCCCAACGCCCCCCGCGCGGCCACCACCCGCACGACACCGGCGAACGTCAAGAACCTCACCACCGGCGCCTACGACTACAAGGCCATGGCCACGTACGCGGAGAAGTACTGGAGCACCTACAACCCGGACTACCCGAACTTCAACGGGCACGGCGCCGGCGGCGACTGCACCAACTTCGTCAGCCAGTCCCTGAAGGCCGGCGGATGGAAGCACGCGCCCGGCTACGTGTACGACTACACCAAGTGGTTCGGCAACGCCGACATCCAGTCGGACTCCTTCGTCGGCGTCAACGAGTGGTCCTGGTTCGCCCAGAACTCGAAGCGCACCACCAGCCTCGCGTACGTCTACCAGCTGGACGTCGGCGACGTCCTCCAGATGGACTTCGAGCGGGACGGGTCCAAGGACCACACGATGATCGTCACGTACCGCAGCGCCCAGGGCGTGCCGTACCTGACCTACCACTCCGCCAACACCTACCGCAGGTCGGTGGCGAGCATCATCGCGTCGGAACCGAACGCCTACTACTACGCCTACCGCACCTGATCACCCCGGTCCCGCCCGCTTCGGTCCCTTCCCGGGGCCGGAGCGGACGGGACCCCGGTCATTCCGCCCCTTCACCCCTCCGCCCCGCTGAAGGGTGCGCCCGCGCTCAGTGGGGCGTCATACCGCGCTCCTCGCGGATCCGGGACACCACGTCGGCCACCGTGTGCCGCACGGCCTCCGTCTCCGTCAGGAAGTGCCAGTAGTCGGGGTGGCGGCCCTCCAACGTGGCGATCGCCCGGTCCAGCCGGGCCACCGACTCGTCCAGCGGCCGGGCGTGCCTCGGCTCCGGGGTGTTGCGCCCCGACATCGCCAGCCGCTGCGCGTCCCGGATCGCGAAGCGCGTCCGGTCGATCTCGCCCTGCGGGTCCTTCTGCACGGCGTTCAGCCGCCGCAGCCGGTCTCCCGCCGCCGACACCGCCTCGTCGGTGGTGTTCAGCAGCGCCCGCACCGTCGACAGCAGCGCCGTCGCGTCCGGCCAGCGCTGGGCGTCCCGAGCGGCCTGCGCCTCCTTGAGCTTCGCCTCGGCCTGCCGTACGTGGTCCGTGGCCTGCTCCGGTACGTGCTGGAGGTCCTGCCAGCACTCCGCCGAGAACCGTCTGCGCAGCTCGCTCAGCAGCGGCTGCACCTGCCCCGACCGGGTGGTCAGCGCCTCGGCACGGGTACGCAGGGACACCAGCCGGTGGTCGATCTCCGCCGCCCGCTCGGGCAGCCGCTCCGCCTCCGCCCGGACCGCCTCCGCCTCGCGCGCCACCTTCTCGGCCCGCTCCAGCGTCTCCGGCACCCCGTGCTGCCCGGCGCCCTGGTTGAGCCGGGTCAGCTCGGGCCCGAGAGCGGCGAGCCGGGCGGCCAGATCGTCCGCCCGCAGCCCCGATCCCCGGGCCGCGTCCAGGGCGTTGGAAGCGGCCAGCAGCGCCTGGCGGGCGCGCTCCACGGCGGGCGCGAGCCGGGCCAACTGCGTCTCGGCCTTGCCGAGCAGTGGTCCGAGCCCCTCCGCGAAGCGGTCCAGGTCCTTCTTGACCCGCCCCAGCTCCTCCTTGGCCCGGGTCAGCTCGGACCGGGCGCGGGTGGCTGCCGACGCCTCCAGGTCGTCGCGGTCGAGGTCATGGGCGTCGATGGCGGTGATGTACTGCCCGCTGGCCTCGTCGATCCGGAGCCCGAGCCCCTCGAAGTCGGCGACGGCGCGCCGGGCGGCGGGGGTGTCGTCGACGGCCTTGATGGTCTCTATCGAGATCCGCAGATCCCGCTGGGCGGTGTCCAGTTCGTAGAAAGCGGCGGCGGCGGCGTCCTTCGCGGCCTGCGCCTCGGCGCGCTGGCTCTCGGCCCGCCCACCGAACCACCGCCGCGTACCGCCACCGGCGAAGGCGGCGGGCAGGGCGACGAGCAGCGGCAGCGGGAGCAGTACGAGCGTCAGGGCGTCCAGGGCGGCGGCACGCAGGCCGGTGCGAGAGCGCTCGGGTGGGCGGTGCGGCGAACGGTGAGGCGACTGGTGCGCGCCCGGCGCAATCGGCGTGTACGGCTCAGAAGTAATCGCCGTCACATTCCTCTCCCGTGCTGTGATCTGCCCTGCCCGGTTCATTCTCCCACCGGTTATGGACGAACACACGGGCCGGTCGGTTCGCGCTGCGCGTACCGACTCACGGATCGGGTCGGGCGCCAACCGCGCACCGGGCCGCCGCGGGGCTCACTCCCCGGCGGAACGCACCCGTATGCTCCCGTCCTTCGTCTTCGCCGACACCACGTGCGAGCTGTGCCTGTCGCGCGGCACGGACACCTTCACCGAACCGTCGTCGGAGTCCGCCGTCACGCGGTAGCTCTCGCGGGGCAGCTCGATGGTGAGTGAACCGTCGTCGCTGCTCGACTCGACGAGGTCCGGCACGGAGGCGAGTTCGAGCCGCACCGAGCCGTCCTCGGAGTGCGCCCGCACCTGCTGGGAGCGCACACCGAGGGCGCGGATCGAACCGTCGTCGGTGGACAGCCTCAGCGGGCCGGTGGCGTCCTCGACGGTGACCGAGCCGTCCCCGGAGCGGATGTCGAGGGCCTGGTCGAAGCCGTGGGCCGTGACGCTTCCGTCCCCGTTCCGCACGACGACGGAGACACCGCGTGGTACCTCGATCCGGTGCTTGGCGGAGCAGTCGGCGACCACGCCCGAGCACTTCACCCGCAGCTTGAGCCGGTCGTCCTCCATCGACCATGTCACCTTGGGATCCTTGCCGAAGGTGACGGAGCCGGAGAACCAGCGAGTGACCTCTATCCGGCCCGACCTGTTCGAGTCCGCGGCGACGATGTCGAGCCCCGAGTCGTTCGAGTCGACGGTGAGTGTGCGCCCTTGCAGGGCGAAGGAACGGTGCTCCGGATCCTTGTCGTCCCCGGCGGAGGAACAGGCGGAGGCGGTGGCGACGAGCGCGGCCACGACGCCGGTGACGGCGACGACACGCGTGCGACTGCCGGTGCGGGTGCGCGGAAATGCTGATCGGGCCATGGTCCTTCTCCCCCTGAGGCGAACGCGGGACCGGTGATCGGCGATCGGTGGAGCCGGACCTGCGACACTCTTCGACCGTACGGATCCGGCGCCCGCCGGGGCATCCGGGTCGCTCCCCGATCCACGGTGGGGAAAACCCCCGAATCCGGCACCGGGATCTCCGGGGCGGATACGGGTTTGCGGGGCAGGGCCTCGGGCAATGTAGGCTGACGACTCGTCCTGGGCGCGTAGCTCAGTGGTAGAGCGCCGCCCTTACAAGGCGGATGTCGGCGGTTCGAAACCGTCCGCGCCCACCAGGATCAGTTGGCACGTCAGAGGCCTCTTGGGGATGTTCCCCGGGAGGCCTCTCCCGTGATCGAGGTCCACCAGGAGTCCACGGTCTCGGGGATGTGGCCGATGGTCAGGCACTCCTGGCGGGTCTCGTCGTCGGATGTTCTCCATGCGGAGCCTCCACGGATACGTGCCGTGCGCGTACACCTTGTTGCCGGACCCGACCCCAGGACCTTGGCGGGCGCGCGATCGTGACGAGGCCGCCGTTGATGTGCCCGGAGCCGGCGGTGAACATTTCCGGCGACGCGTTCTTGCTGGATCATGGCCCCAAACCCGTGATCGACCATGTCCGCCCTTACAAGGTGGATGTCGGCGGTTCGAAACCGTCCGCGCCCACCAGGCTGGTCAGGACACCTGACCAGCAGTCGAAGCGTCGGCTTCCCTGCCGGAACCGGCACCCCCGCACATGCCCGGAACTGTGGATTCCATGTGGTGAACGTGGTCTTGTTCTGATGAGATCACCGGATGCTCGGTTTCCTCCTCCGTCGCCTGCCCTTCTGGGTTCGTGAGCCCTTGTTCATCGTGATCGGGTCCGTTTTCGGTGTGCGCATCATGTATCTGGCTGTTCAGGAGCACGACTGGGGCGCGGCCGGTATCGGCACTGTGTTCCTCGTGTTCGCTGCGGTGAGCGTCCGCGCCGTGGTCCGGGCCCTGCGCGCACGCCGCGGCCCCGGTACGGCGGCCTCCGTGGATGGGCCGGCAGTCGTCGCCGCTCCGGTTCAGGTCCCCGCTCCGGCGCAGGTCCCGGTCGGGCCGCGTCCCGGCCCGGGGCCTGCGGAGAAGGAGAAGGAGAAGGAGAAGGAGCCCAACGAGTGGGGGCAGGCCGTCGCAGCCGTGGCTCTGTTCGGGGCGGTCGCGGGCGCGATGTGGGTGACCCCCTACGTGATGCCGTCCGACGACGACAACATCCCGCAGCCCGCCTCGTGTTCGGACGGAGAATCGGACGGAGAACACGAGAAGCTGCCCGCGGTGTACAAGCGGCCGCCCCGGCCAGCGACCGGTGAAGAGCTGTGCGCGGCGCTCAACCGGCCGGACCTGGCCAAGCTCCTCGGCACCCCCGCAGAGATAGCGACCACCGCTTCCGGCACCAACAACACCGCTCTCCTGACGGACGGGAAGGTCGCCCAGCCGTCGGCCCAGGTCGCGTTCGACACGTACACCGTGAATGTCTCGGCGACTTACAACGACATGTCGACCGACCAGTACGTGAAGCTGATGAAGTACGGGAGTGAGCAGGACGTGCGGACCCTCACGGTGCTCGGTCGGCCCGCGGTCCTCTCCTCGGCTCCCACCATGAAGATCGAGATCAACCTCGGGGGCGGCGGATCCGGCGGACCGGTCCAGGACGGCCCGCTGGCCAGGACGCTGACCGTGGCCCTCGACCGCGCCGACCGGGGCGGTTACTACGACGTCACCGTGTGGAGCGAGTCCGGAGCTCTCCCGGACGACAGCGCTCTGAGCGACATCGCCGAGAAGGTACTTCCGACGGTCCCCGAGCGGACTGCCGGCTGACACGCCGAGAACGTGGCCCCCGGTGGACTCCCCGGGGCCGTCCGGTGTGCGAGGTGTGGTGTACGCGACCTCCGGACCGCCCTCGTACGCCTGCCGGATATCGTGAGCGTCAGTGGACGGCGAGATCAGAGAGGCTGCCGTGTCGGACGTGTCGGACGAGGGACGGCTCATCGCCGGGCGGTACCGGTTGACCGAGCAGATCGGCCGGGGCGGTATGGGCACGGTCTGGCTGGCCGCCGACGAGATGCTCAACCGCCGGGTCGCGCTCAAGCGTCTGCACGAGGACTCGCGGTTCGCCGACGACGAACTCGCTTTGATGTACGAGCGCACCCGCCGCGAGGCCCAGAGCGCGGCCCGGATCGCGCACCCGAACGTGGTCGTCGTCCATGACGTCGTCGAGGACGACGGGCTGCCGTGCATCGTCATGGAGTACGTGCCCTCCACCACGCTGGGCGCTCTGCTCAAGGGCGGCGGAACCGTTTCTCCCGAGGAGGCCGCCCGCGTCGGCCGGGGCATGGTCGGCGCGCTGCGGGCCGCCCACGAGGCCGGTGTGCTGCACCGTGACGTCAAGCCGGGCAACGTGCTGCTCACCGAGGGCGGCCGGGTCGTCCTCACCGACTTCGGCATCGCCACGGCGACCGGTACCAGCACCCTCACCCGGACCGGTGAGATCGTCGGCTCCATCGACTTCATGGCACCGGAGCGCATCCAGGGCGACACCCCCGGCCCCGCGTCCGACCTCTGGGCGCTCGGCGCGACCCTCTACCAGGCGGTGGAGGGACAGCCGCCGTTCCGCAGGCTCACGCCGGTCGAGACGGCGTACTCCATCGTCACCGCGCCCCTGGCGCCGATGAAGCAGGCCGGCCCGCTGGCGCCGCTGATCACGGCCCTGCTGGCCAAGGACCCCGCCGAGCGGCCCTCGGCCCAGGAGACGGAACTGGCGCTGCGGTCGGTGACCGAGGACACGGAGCCGCGTGCGTGGACGGCGTCCGCCCCGGTGTCGATACCGGCACGGGGTGAGGATCCCGACCGTACGGGCGGCACGCGCAGGAGGACCGGCACGGAGAACGTGGCCCCCGTGCGGCCCCGGGACGGGCGTGGGCGCCGTACCGTCCTCTGGAGTGTGATCGCGGTGATCCTGATCGCCGGGGGCACGGCGGGCGGCGTCTACTACGTGAACTCGGCCCGTGACGACGCCCAGACGCAGGGCGCCGGTTCGGGGGCGAGCCCCACCCCGACGTACGCGCCCTCGCCCGTCCCCGACGGCTACCACCTCGTCACGGAGAAGCCGCTCGGCGTCGCCTTCCCGGTGCCGGACGGCTGGACGCTGAGCAAGCGGAAGTCCGACGGGGTCGTGTACGTCGACGAGACCCGGCTGGCCAGCATCAGCATCGGCATGGTCGATCCCGCCGGCGACCCCTTGGCGCACTTCAAGGACATCGAGGCGAACACGAAGATCAACTACCCCGGGGACAAGTACCACAAGATCTACATGCAGCGGACGACGTACCGGGGTCAGAAGGCCGCCGTCTGGGAGTTCACCTTCGAGGGCCGGGTGCGTACCTTCCACGGCATCAACCTCGGCTTCGGGCAGGAGGGCGGCCGGGAGTACGACATCTACGTCTCGGCGCCCGAGGCGCGGTGGGACACCTTCCGGCCGGTCTTCGACCGGGTCCGGGAAGGTTTCCGCACCACCCCCTGAGACCGGACCACCCCCTGAGACCGGACCACCGGCCTCAGGCCTCCTCCGCGCCGTCGTGCGCGTGCTTGAGCCGGGTGCGCGCGTCCACCCGGTCGGGTCCCGTGACCTCGGCCCAGAAGCGGTGGCCGCTCACGAACACCGCGAGCTCGTGTTCCCGGCGCCGCAGTTTCTCCACCTCGGCCTGTTCGTCGGCCGTCCAGCCCGGCGACGCGGGGCGCTCCACCTTGCGCCAGCCGCCGGTGTCACTGAAACCGTCCAGCGGCTCGACCGACCAGGGGAGCCGCTTCAGAAGGGCGGACAGCTCGGCCCGGACCTGATGCAGCTCCTCCTGACCGGCCAGGAGGTCACTCGGGAAGTCATAGGTCGTCGCCACGCGGTAATGGTACGCCTGTTCGATTTTGAGATGCGAGTTCCTCCGGGGACTTCCTCCCTGTCTTCACGCGAACGGGTGACCAGGCCGGGTGGGCCGGGGAAGGTGCGGTCAGTGGTCCCCGGCCGCCAGCTCCCGCACCACCCGAGCCGCCACCGGTACGTCCACCCCGTGCCGTTCGGCCGCGCGCAGCAGGGCTCCGCCGATGGCGTCCAGTTCCAGCGGGCGGCCCGCCTCGGCGTCGCGCTGCATCGACGACCTGGTGGCCGGGGAGAAGGCGTCGTAGCGGGCCAGGGCCTGGGCGGGGTCCGACGGGCCGCCGCAGGCCAGGCTCACCGCCGCCGTCTCCTCGACCAGGGCGGTCAGCTCGTCGCGGTGGCGGGTGCGGACGTCGCCCAGCGGGAGCCCGTACAGGGTGGTCAGCAGGGCGAAGGGGGCGAGGAACGACATCTTCGCCCAGAGTGCCGCCGCCTCGTCGGGCAGGACACGGGTGGCCGGTCCGGCGGCCGTGAGGACGGCGGACAGGGCGTCGAGGCGCTCACGCGGCACCGGGTCACCGGACAGGTCGATCTCCACGAACGGGCTCGCGTGTTCGATCACACCGGGGGCCGTACGGGTCGACTCGATGCGGATCACGGCCGGGGCGACGCGGTCGGCGCCGTAGCGGGCCCGCAGTGCGGCCGGGTGTTCGACGCCGTTCAGGAACGGTACGACCAGGGCGTCGCCCAGCGCCTTCGCCGGGACGCGTGCCAGGGCCGTGTCGAGGTTCGTGTGCTTGACGGCGACGAGGACGGCGTCGACCCCGCCGAGAGGGCCGGACGACGCCGGCAGCTCGGTCGTCGCGTCGACTTCCGCCGTGAACTCCCCGAACAGGCCGCTGCGGACACGGATTCCGCCTTCGCGGAGGGTGCGCGCGGTGTCGTCCCCGGCCAGGCAGATCACGCGGTGGCCGGCGCGGGAGAGCAGGGCGGCGAGCAGGCCACCGACACCGCCGGGACCGAGTACGGCGAAGTTGAGCGGGGTGTGGTCCGCGTGTACGTCCGCGAGTACGTCTGTGGGTGTGGGTGCGGGTGTGTTCGTGGGCATGGCTGATCGAACCTCTCCTCGGTCGGCTCCTGACAGGTAGCCGCTTCACGGAGCATGATCGCAGCCGGTACGGCTGTACGGCACAGCCCTTTCGGCATGCGGGCGGCGCGGATCGCCACGTACGCGCGAGACTGGAGGCATGTGCCGCAGCATCAAGACCCTTCGTCCACCCGTACTCCCCGAAGAGGCCACCGAGGAGGAGATGCGGGCCGCCGCCCTCCAGTACGTCCGGAAGGTCTCCGGCTTCCGGGCGCCGGCCGCCCACAACCGTGCGGTTTTCGAACACGCCGTCGACGTCATCGCGGCGGCCACGGCCGAACTGCTCGCCGGCATCGAGGTGCGCGGCGGAGGTGGTACGCCGGCAGCCCGGCACGCGTCCTAGGGGCGCGTACCGGGCTGCCGGCCAGGCGGAGCGTTCAGCTCAGCGTCCACTTCTGGTTGTCGCCCGTGCCACAGGCCCACAGCACCATCTGCGTGCCGTTGGCCGTGGCCGCGCCGTACGCGTCCAGACAGAGGCCCGCGTTGACGTTGGTGATCGTGCCGTCGGTGTTGACGTTCCACTTCTGGTTGTTGCCGCCGTGGCAGTCCCAGATGACGACCTTCGTACCGTTGGCCGTGCCGCTGTCGTAGGCGTCCAGGCACTTGTTGCCGTACACCACCAGCTCCTTGCGGGAGGTGTACGTCCACGCCTGGTTGGAGCCGCCGTTGCAGTCCCACAGCTCGGCCTGGGTGCCGTTGGTGATCGTGTTGTTGAAGATGTCCAGGCAGCGCCCGGACTGCTTGCCGACGACCAGGTTGCCGTTCGTACCGGGAACCGGCCGGACGGTCAGCGTGCCCAGGGTCGGGCCGTTGGTGACGGCGAGCGTGTTGGCGGCACCCTTGGACAGGGCGACCTGGACGGAGATCGTGCCCGGGGTGGAGCCGGTCGGCGGGAAGGACACCGTGGTGGCCGTCTGTCCGTTGACCTTGAGGGTCGCCGTACGGGCGGTGCTCGTGTCGTTCGTGTACGTGAAGTCGGCGACCGCGACACCGGTGTTCGCCGCGCTCACGGCGGTGTAACTGGCGGCGGAGGGCTCGTACGCGCTGCTCGCCGCCTCGGTGGCGCCGGTGACGGTCCGCATGACCGAGCCGCCGGCCGGGACGCTGACGGTGTAACTGGTGCCGTAGGAGCCGATGTTGGAGCGGGCCCACGGGTCACGGACGGTCGCGTTGGCGTTGGTCAGACCCAGGTCGGACCAGCGGACGGTCATGTTCTGGGCGGTGGAGGTTCGGTTGAGCAGGACGACGGCACGGTTGCCGGTGCCGGACAGGACCTTGCCGTAGACCTGGAGTCCGGTGGTGTCCTCGGCGACCTTGACGCCCTGCAGGCCGCGGGCGTCCTGGTCGACGGCGACGATCTCGGGGTTCTTGAGGATGTTCGCGGTCTCGGTGGTCATGGTGGCGAGATTGTTGCCGGCCAGCAGCGGGGCTCCGGAGATGGCCCACAGGTCCATGTGGGTGCGGTTCTGGGCGGCGGTGAAGCCGTCCATGCCGACCATCAGCATGTCCGGGTCGTTGTAGTAGCCCGTGTGCTGGGCGGTGGGGTGGACGTTCCTGTCGTAGTTGGTCAACAGGTTGCTCATGGACGGCTTGTTGCCGTAGATGATGATGTCGTCGTTGGTCCGCCACATCGCGCCCTGGCCCGGCGCCCAGTTCCACGGGTTCTGCCGGCCCCAGTTGCACAGGGACAGGGTCATCGGGCGGCCGGTGGTGGCGGTGGCCCTGGTGATCGCGTCGCTGATCGACTGGTAGGTGGCCGCCGGGTCGAGGCCCTCGGCGTCACCGCCGCACCAGTCGACCTTCACGAAGTCGAAGCCCCACTGCGAGAACTGGAGCATGTCCTGGTCGTAGTGGCCCTCGCTGCCGGAGCCGGGGGCGGCGGGGCGGCCGGTCGGGTAGTAGTAGCCGCAGCCGTCCTTGCCCGCGTCGGTGTAGATCCCGGCCTTGAGTCCCTTGCTGTGGATGTAGTCGGCGATGGCCTTCATGCCGCCGGGCCACTCGGACTCGTCGATCGTGATGTTCCCGGCGCTGTCCCGGGTGCCCTGCCACCAGCCCTCGTCGATGTTGACGTACTTGTAGCCGGCCGCGGGGAGCCCGGACGCGACGAAGGCGTCGACCTGGGCCTTGATCACGCTGTAGTCGATCTTCGCGGCGAAACTGTTCCAGGAGGCCCAGCCCATGGGGGCGGCGGGCACCGGTATCTGGCGGGTGGAGGCGGCGACCGGGG
Organism: Streptomyces sp. AK08-02; assembly: GCF_033795085.1. Taxonomy (NCBI): domain Bacteria; kingdom Bacillati; phylum Actinomycetota; class Actinomycetes; order Kitasatosporales; family Streptomycetaceae; genus Streptomyces; species Streptomyces sp. AK08-02. Next base: position 227,784 of record NZ_JARAZV010000010.1, on the reverse strand, counting down.
CGGTGTTGTCGAGGGCGGTCGCTTCTTCGGCCTGCGGCTGGGCGAAGAGGAGGGCGGCGGTCGCCGCGGTCGCGAGAGCGAGGGTGCGGATGGCTGTGCGGCCGAGGAGGGACGAGCGCGGCGGGGGATACATGCGGCTCCTTGCCGGGGGCGCGGCGGTGCGACTCCCGGAATTTTCTGGTCGATATATCGAACTGCGATCGGGAAACCGAACGAGGGGGCGCGCTGAAATTAGAGCGAAGGGAGGGTGAAGTCAACGGGTGTGGCAGAGGTTGTTTTCCCAACGGGGGCAATTCCGGCGGGGAGTTGTGTGTGGGGGTGTGTGGGGTGCGGGGAGCGCCTGAGGGGGTGGGGGCTCGGGTGCGTCGGCGGGTGCGGGTGGGTCGTGGTTGTTCGCGCAGTTCCCCGCGCCCCTGAAGGGGTGCGTCGTGGCTTGTCTCGCGGTTCCTCGCGCCCCTATAGGGGCGCGCCCGTTGCTCGGGGGTGGCGCATCAGGAAGGCTGCGCCCGCGCCTGCGGCGAAGAGGGCTGCCACGGAGACGCCTGTTGCCAGCCAGGTGGCGCCGAGCCACTGGCCGCCGAAGTAGCCGAGGGCCACGCTGTACGCGGCCCAGGCCAGGCCGGCCACGATGGACCAGGGGAGGAACTCGCCGACCCGGCGGTGGGCGGCGCCCGCGCCGAGGGAGACGACCGAGCGGCCGGCCGGGGCGAAGCGGGCGACGACGACCAGGATGCCGCCGCTGTGCGCGAGGGCCTGGCCGAGACGTTCCTGCGCCCTGGTCAGGCGGCGGGAGCGGGCGATCGCGCGGTCCAGACGGGCCCCGCCGTGCCAGGCGAGGCGGTACGCCACCAGGTCGCCGAGGACCGACGCCGTGGCCGCGCACAGGGTGAGCGCGAGGATGTCGGGGACCTCGTGCGGCACCTGCCCGGTGGCCGCGCCCGAACCGGCGGCGGCAGCGGTGGCGGCCGTGATGACCAGGACGCCGCTCGGCAGTACCGGCAGCAGGACGTCGAACAGGACGGACACGGCCACCAGGGCGTAGATCCACGGGGTCCCGGTCAGGGACCCCACACTCTCAAGCACCGCAGACTCCCCGAAACTCCCCCGTCGGCCCGATCCGTGCCGCTACCTCGCGGGGGAGCGGCGGGCGGCGTGTGACAGCCATACAGCGTACGCGGGGGGTCTGACCGGAGATCCACGGGGGGCTCATGTGTTCGGCACACGATGTTCACCCTGACGCGCGCCGGTGCCCGCCCCCGGGACACGGGGACGGGCACCGGCCGGTGACGGATCAGACCGCTATCGGGGTCTTCTCCCGCGACTCCTTCGACCTCGACGCGCCCGACGACCGCTTCGTGAGCAGGCGGTCCACGCCGAAGGCGCCCGAGCCGGTGAAGACGAGCAGGAAGAACGCCCAGCAGAAGGCGGCGGCCAGTTCGCCCTGGTTCTGGATCGGCATGAGGGCGTTCGGCTGGTGTACGTCGAAGTACGCGTACGCCATCGCACCCGAGGCGATGAACGAGGCGGCGCGGGTACCGAGGCCCAGCAGGACCAGGGTGCCGCCGACCAGCTCGATCACTGCCGCGTACCAGCCGGGCCAGGTGCCGGCCGATACCGTCTCCCCGCCGCCGCCGAGGACGCCGAAGAGCGAACGGGCGCCGTGGCACGCGAAGAGCAGGCCGACCACGATTCGGAAGAGGCCGACCGCATAGGGCTGAGCGTTGTTGAGGCGAGCGGACATGTGGGGGATGTCTCCTTCGGTCGGGATCGCTCCGTCGGGGGGACGGACCGGTCCTGGGGGCGGAACCGAGCGGGTAATCCACCGTAGGGGGGCCTGATCAGTGCTTACAAGTTCAACATTTGGCCACCACTTTGTGTCCGAACGGGTCTGGTTTTGTCATGTCAGCTTCACGATTTCCGCACGTGGGGCCCTGCTTCGGAGCGTGTGCGGTGCGGCCCGCGCCACCGCATCCGCGTCCGAAAATATGACCGAATCCACGTCGGGCCGAGCCCCGGCCGTCGGGGCGGGTGCCTCACCCGCTCAACTGTGACTCCATGACCGTCTCCAGCTGTGCGCCGCGGTCCTTCTCGCCTCGGACCCGGTCGAGCCGCAGCCGGGCCGAACGGCCGCGCACGGTCAGGGTCATCAGCATGTTGCCGAACCAGGGGCCGCCCGTGCGGCGCCAGGTGACCGGTGGCGGCGCGACCCGGCCGTGCCGGGCGAAGCGGCGGCCCAGTGCGCGGCCCAGGCCGCTCCAGCCCAGGCGGAAGCCGACCTTGATGTAGAGGGGGATGGCGTTGTGGACCGGGGAGCAGGTCAGCTGGAGGACGCGGGCGTCCGGGCGGGCCGCTTCGGGCCAGGTGGCCTCGGCCGCGTACGCGTGGTGGACGTCCCCCGACAGGACCAGGACCGTCGCCGGGGCCTCGGGGCCGGAGCCGGCCTCCGCGATCAGGTCGGCCAGGGCGGTGAACGAGGTGGTGAAGGCCGCCCAGTGTTCGAGGTCGGCCCCGCGGCGCAGTTTCTCCCCGAACCGGGCCCAGCGCGCACCCCGTTCGCCCTTGCACAGAGCCTCGTCCCACGCCTCGGCGTCGTGCACGAGGTGCGGCAGCAGCCAGGGGAGCGAGGTGCCGATGAGGAGATGGTCGTACGAGCCGGGATCGGCCAGCGCCTGTTCCCGCACCCAGGCCTCCTCACCCGGGTCCAGCATCGCGCGCTTGTCCTCGTCGAGGACCCGGGCCGCCCTGCTGTCCACCATCAGCAGCCGTACGCGGCCGAAGTCGCGCCGGTAGCTCCAGCGGACCGAGGCGGGGTCGGTGTCCGCCCGGGCGGCGAAGGCGCGTACCGCGTCCGTACCGTCGGGAATCTCGCGTACGGCCGCGTACAGCGGGTCGGTGGCCAGCTCGGCCGGGGCGAGGTTGCCCAGGTGCTGGTGCACCCAGTACGACATCAGGCCGCTCAGCAGCCGCTCGCGCCACCACGGGGTCGCCCGCATGTCGGCCAGCCAGGCGGCGCTGGTGTTCCAGTCGTCGATGACGTCGTGGTCGTCGAAGATCATGCAGCTGGGGACGGTGGAGAGGAGCCAGCGGACCTCGGGGTCGAGCCAGGACTCGTAGTAGAGGTGGGTGTACTCCTCGTAGTCCGCGACCTCGGCGCCCGGCGGTTCGGACAGGTCGCGGCGGGCGGCCAGCCAGTCGCGGGTGGCGTCGGACACCTCGTCGGCGTACACCTGGTCGCCCAACAGGAGGAGGACGTCCGGGCGTTCGGCCGTCGGGTCGGCCGCGATACGTGCCGCCAGGGTGTCCAGGGCGTCCGCGCCCACCGGGTCCTTGTCGTCGGCGGCCGGCGCAGCCCAGCGGCAGGAGCCGAAGGCGATCCGGAACGCGTCGCCCTCCTCGCCGCTTCCTCCGTCCTCGGCGGTGCGGATGACGGAGGGCGGGAAGGGCGAGTCGGGCAGCGGCCACACGCGGACGCCGTCCAGCAGTACTTCGTAGGGAGTCGATGTGCCCGGAGTGAGGCCGGTCACCGGGATCAGTGCGTAGTGGTGGCCCGCGACCTGGAAGGTGCGGGTCTCGCCGCCGGCGCCGTCCGCGCAGCGCGCCTCGGCGGTGCAGGGGCGGCTCGCCTCGACCCAGACGGTCGCGGACGAACTGTCTGCGTACCTCAGCAGCGGTCCCAGGCGAAGTGTCGCCACGTGATCACCCTCCTCCGTCGCACCGTACGGTACGGACGACGGAGAAGGGCGGGGAGGTTCCGTGCATGATGCAAATGTTTCACTGTCGGTCGGCGGCCGCGTGGGGGACGGGCGCGTGGTCGGTCAGCAGGCGGCGAGGTAGCTGGTGAGCGCGCTCTTCTCGGCCGAGTCGACCGACAGGTCGTAGTAGTACTTCACCTGGACCCAGGCGCGGACGTAGGTGCAGCGGTACGACGTGAGCGAGGGCATCCACTCGGCCGGGTCCTGGTCGCTCTTGGACTGGTTCACGTTGTCCGTGACGGCGATCAGCTGCGGGCGGGTGATGTCGTTGGCGAAGCCCTGGCGCGCGGCGGTGGTCCAGGCGCTGGCCCCCGAGTCCCAGGCCTCGGCGAGCGGGACCAGGTGGTCGATGTCGAGGTCGGAGGCGGCGGTCCAGGTGGCGCCGTCGTACGGGGAGTACCAACTGCCGCTGGTGGCGGTGCAGGCGGAGTTGGTGACGACGTTCGAGCCGTCGCGCTTGAGGATGTACTCACGCGTGTTGCACGTGCCGCTGATGGTGATCCAGGTGGGGAAGAGGTCGCGGTCGTAGCCGGTGCGGTTCTCGGCCTTCACGGTGAGCGCGGCGAGGTAGGTGCGCGCGGTGGCGGCGCTGACCGGGGTGGGGAGGGCGGCGGAGGCGGTCGGACCGTTGAGAAGTCCGACCGAGGCTATGAGGCCGGTGAGCGCGGCGAGTATGCTGAGCCGTCGACGCGCGTAGAACTTCGGCATGCGAACTCCCTCGGGGGATGGGGGTGTTGGGCGCGAGCGAGTGAATCGTCGCGTCGCTTGATTGCCGTGAGATGTGCGATCGGTAAGAAGTTAGTGACGTGGGCATGACATAACAACCCTTCGGGGTCGGTTATCCTTGGCGGTGCAGAAGGGGAGTAGCTCTTCGCCGGACCGTCGACATACTGCTCAGCTCGTCTGAGCCGGCGCCCGGAGGCAGGTTCCGCGCACATCGTGCGGACCGGCCGGCGAGACCTTCGGCAGAGCAGCACATACGTATTGCGTGTGCTGCCGTGCCGAGGTGTCGCAGCGCGGAAAGCGTGAGGTCATCGCACTCTCGGTGGGGCAGCCCCGACCGATTGAGGAACCTTGATCAGCATCAGTGTCACGGCGCTCGTCTTCGGCGTCGTCTTCCTGGCCGAACTCCCGGACAAGACCGCCCTCGCCGGGCTCGTCCTCGGCACCCGCTACCGCGCCTCGTACGTCTTCGCGGGCGTCGCCGCCGCCTTCGCCGTCCATGTCGCACTGGCCGTCGCGGCGGGCAGCGTCCTCACACTGCTGCCGCAGCAGCTCGTTCACGCGCTGACCGGCGTGCTCTTCCTGGGCGGGGCGGCTGTGCTGCTGCTGAAGAAGGGCGAGGACGAGGAGGAGGTGCGGCGGCCCGAGAACCAGTCCTTCTGGAAGGTGTCCGGGGCCGGCTTCATGCTCATCCTCGTCGCCGAGTTCGGCGATCTCACGCAGATCATGACGGCCAACCTCGCCGCCCGCTACGACGACCCGCTCTCGGTCGGCCTCGGAGCGGTGCTCGCGCTGTGGGCGGTGGCGGGGCTCGGGATCGTCGGTGGGCGGGCCCTGATGAAGCGGGTGCCGCTGGAGCTGATCACCAAGGTCGCGGCGGTACTGATGCTGGGCCTCGGGGTGTGGAGTCTTTGGGAGGCGGTGAGTGGGTAGGGGTGCCGGGTGCCGGCGCTCTGGTGCGGTGCCACCTCGTGAGCTGCCCCGGTGGGTGCTCGGGAGGTGACCGGTCGGTGAACGATTGCCTCAGGCGGTAGCGGTGGGCGCGGTTTCTTTTGTACCGTGGAGAAACAAAGTGGCTCCCGCCCGTTTTCCCTGACCGGCGGGCGGGGCCGCCTTGGTCCCGTACCTGTTCCTTGGAGCCTGCCGATGACGGCCACCACCGTGCTCACCGCCCGCGCCCTCCTTCTCGACATGGACGGCACCCTCGTCAACTCGGACGCCGTCGTCGAGCGGGTCTGGCGGCGCTGGGCGGACCGGCACGGGCTGGACGGTGACGAGGTGATGCACGTGGTGCACGGGCGGCAGGGGTACGCCTCCATGGCGGTGCTGCTGCCCGGTCGGCCCATGGAGCAGAACCACGCCGACAACGCACGTCTGCTCGCGGAGGAGACCGCCGACCTGGACGGCGTGGTGGCGATCCCGGGCGCGTCCGAGTTCCTGGCCTCCCTGAAGGGGTTGCCGCACGCCCTGGTGACCTCCGCGAATGTCGGGCTGTCGACCGCGCGGATGGGGGCGGCGGGGTTGGGGTTGCCGGATGTGCGCATCACCGCGGAGTCGGTGGGCGCCAGCAAGCCGGACCCGGAAGGGTTCTTGAAGGGCGCGGCCGAGCTGGGGGTCGACCCCGCCGACTGTGTGGTCTTCGAGGACTCGGGGGCGGGGATCTCGGCGGGGCGTTCCGCGGGGATGCGAGTGGTGGGGGTCGGGCCGCGCGCCCACCTGCACCGACCGGATGTGGTGGTCCCGGATCTGGTGGGGGTGCGGGTCGAGCGGGTGGGGGACGGGGAGCTGCGGGTGCGGTTCGGGGTGTGAGGGTCTCTCCCACCCATCCACCCACTCGCCCACCCGCTCGCTCACGACTGCCGGGGCGGGCTCGAACAGGCCCGCGACGAACTCCCGCCGGGCCCGCGCGCCCTATGGCTCGGTCGTTTCCGACTCCAGCCGGGTGCGGGTCGTCCGGTCGTACACGCCGGGTTCGTCCGCGGTGATGCCGCGAGTCGTCTGGTAGGTGGTCACCGCGGTCTCGACGTTGTCGTCGTACACGCCGTCCGTGTCGTTGAGGTAGATCGCCAACTGGCGTAGCCGCAGCTGGAGTTCGAGGACCTCGTCGCCGTGGTCGCCGGGGCGCAGGACGGGGGCGTTCTCCTTGTCGTCGCCGCCGGGGGCCGGCGAGATCGTGCCGGTGGCCTGCGCGGTCGTCGGCGCCTGGGTCGGGGTGGCCGACCTGGACGGGGCCACGGAGGGGGCCGCCGGGGCGGGCGAGAGGGTCGGGGTCGGGCTGAGGGGCGGGGCGGGAGCGGGCGATGCCGATGCCGACGCCGACGAGGTGGGACTGCTGGACGGTGTCGGGGAGGCCGCGCTGGTCGTCGCGGCCGGCACGCTCTCCCGTACTTCCTGGGCGGCCGTGTTGTCCCGGGCCGGCTTGTCGTACGTGAACATCCCGACAGCCAGTCCGCCCGCCGCCAGTACGGCCACGACCGCTCCGGCCGCGCCGAGGAGCAGGACCCGGGGGCGGCGGCTCGAATCGCCCAGCTGTTCGTCCTCGGCGGAGTCGGCCGGGTCGGCGGGGTACGCGGGGTACGTGGGTTGGGCGGGGGCACCCGTGGGCTGCGGTAAGGACGGCAGCACGGTGGTCGCGGGTTCGTCCGTCGCCCAGGCGGTCTGCTGGATCGCCGGCAGCGGCATCGTGGCCTCGGCCGCCCCGCCGGGGGCCGGGTGCTCGGACGACGAGGGAGACGAAGGCGAGGCGGCAGAGGCGGGCGTGGCCGGTGCTTGCGGGGTCAGTTCCACGTACGGGCGTATCCGCAGAGGGTCGAAGTCCTCCGCCGCCGCTGCCTCCGCCGACCGGTTCTCCAGGTGGGCGTCGGCCGCGCGTTCGGCGCAGGCGCAGGAGGGCGTGTTGTCGGCTCCCCGGGGCGCGCCGCACTCCGGACACACGTGCCCCTTCGGATCGTTCACTGCGTGTCGGTTCCTTCCCCGTACGAACCCCCGTACGAACCCCCGTGCGATTGTCAGAGGTTATCCAAAGCCTCTTCACACCTTCTCCCGGACGCACCCGGAATCCGGGCTTCCCGCGAATCTCGTGAGGATTCGACAGGCCATAACAGGTCACACCGACCACGATGGGGGTGTCGCGAGAGTCACAGGAGGACTTCATGGCCGCGGAAGCGCACGGCAGGGCGGGAGATGTCGCGGACGGGCGACCGGTCACGCGTGGGCCCGAACACGTGCCCGGGAACGTGCTCGTCTCCATCGGTGCCCTGCTGCTCGGCATGCTGCTCGCCGCCCTCGACCAGACCATCGTGTCGACCGCGCTGCCGACCATCGTCAGCGACCTGGGCGGCATGGACCACCTGTCCTGGGTGGTCACCGCCTACTTGCTCGCGTCGACCGCCGCGACCCCTCTCTGGGGCAAGCTCGGCGACCAGTACGGCCGCAAAAGGCTGTTCCAGGCCGCGATCGTCATCTTCCTGATCGGCTCCGCGCTGTGCGGTATGGCGCAGAACATGCCCCAGCTGATCGGCTTCCGGGCGCTCCAGGGGCTCGGCGGCGGCGGGCTCATGGTGCTGTCGATGGCGATCGTGGGAGATCTGGTCCCGCCGCGTGAACGGGGCCGCTACCAGGGCCTGTTCGGTGCCGTCTTCGGTGCGACCAGTGTGCTCGGCCCGCTGTTGGGCGGCCTCTTCACCGAACACCTCAGCTGGCGCTGGGTGTTCTACGTCAACCTCCCCGTCGGCGCCGTCGCCCTCGCCGTGATCGCGACCGTCCTGCGCATCCCGCGCCGGTCCGCGCGGCACGTCATCGACTACCTGGGCACCCTTCTCATCGCCTCCGTCGCCACCTGCCTGATCCTCGTCACCTCCCTCGGCGCCTCCTGGGGCTGGGGCTCGGCGCGGATCGTCGGCCTCGCGGTCCTCGGGGTCGTGCTCGCCGTCGCCTTCGTCCTCGTCGAGCGACGGGCGGCCGAACCCGTCCTCCCGCTCCAGCTGTTCCGGCTGCGCACCTTCACCCTCACGGCCGTCATCAGCTTCATCGTCGGCTTCGCCATGTTCGGCGCGATGACCTATCTGCCGACGTTCCTCCAGGTCGTCCAGGGTGTCTCGCCGACCATGTCGGGCGTGCACATGCTGCCGATGGTGCTCGGCCTGCTCGTCGCGTCCACCGTCTCCGGGCAGATCGTCAGCCGTACGGGCCGCTGGAAGGTGTTCCCCATCGCCGGCACCGGCGTCACCGCCCTCGGCCTCCTCCTGCTCCACCGGCTCGACGAACACAGCTCCACCGGCGAGATGAGCGCCTGCTTCCTCGTCTTCGGCCTGGGCCTCGGCCTGGTCATGCAGGTCCTGGTGCTGATCGTGCAGAACGCGGTCTCGTACGAGGATCTGGGCGTCGCCACCTCCGGCGCCACCTTCTTCCGCTCCATCGGAGCCTCCTTCGGCGTGGCCGTCTTCGGTACGGTCTTCGCCGACCGTCTCGGCGACAAGCTCACCGACGCGTTCCGGGGCGTACGACTGCCCGCCGGGGTCTCGGCGGACGCCCTGGAGTCCGACCCGCGCGGCATCGCCGCCCTCCCCTCGGCGCTGCGACCGCCCGCGCTGCACGCCTACGCGTCCGCCATCACCGACGTCTTCCTGTACGCCGTTCCGGTCGCCGTTCTGGGTTTCGTCCTCGCCTGGTTCCTGCGCGAGGACCGGCTGCGCGGCTCGGTGACCGCTCCCGACGTCACGGAGACCCTCGCCAGCAACCCCGTCCAGCGGTCGTCCTACGACGAGGTGTGCCGCGCGCTGTCCGTGCTCGGCACCCGCGAGGGACGGCGCGAGATCTACCGGACGATCACCGCACGGGCCGGCCTCGACCTGTATCCGGCGGCGAGCTGGCTGCTGCTGCGCATCCGGCGGTACGGCTGGGCGGAGCCCGCGGTCCTGGCCGAGCGCAGCCTCGTACCGCTGACCGTGATCATCGAGGCGGCCCGGCAGGTCGAGGAACGCGGGCTGGCGGTACGCGAGGGCCTCGACATGGTGCTGACCGACACGGGCCGCGAGACCGCCGAACGGCTGGCCGAGGCCCGCGAGGAGTCCCTGGCCGAGCTGCTGGGCGACTGGTGGGGCCCGGACCGCCCCACCGACCTGGTCCAGCTGGTGCGGCTGCTGAACGAGGAACTGTGCGGCTCGGACGCGGAACAGCCGCACAACGGCTCGGCGGACAGGCTCAGTTGAGACTCTCCCGTCTGTCCTGGTCGGCCTGGCCGGGCTGTTCGCCCTGGTCGTTCGGGGCGTCCAGGTTCTTCCGGAACCAGTGCTCGGCGTACTCGCTGTCGTTGTGCGGCTCGGTCTCCAGATAGCCGAGGTGTGCGTACAGGGCGCGTGCCTCGACCAGGTCGGAGCGTGTGTCGAGGATCAACTGCCGGGCACCGAGGGCCCGTGCCGCGTCCTCCGCCGCGGCCACCAGAAGGGCGGCGCCGCCCTTCCCCCGCATCCCCTCGTACAGGAAGACCCGGGTCAGCTCACCGGTCGTGGCGTCGAGGAGCCGTACGCCCGCGCTGCCGGCCGGTTGGCCGTCGTACCGGGCGACGAGCAACTGGCCGTCCGGCGGGGCGAGTTCGGCGCCCGAGTGGGCCGCGACCTCGCGCTCCAGCTCAGCGGGTTCCGTGCGCCGGCCCTGGTGCAGGAGGTACCAGCGGTCGCTGACCTCCGTGTAGTACGCCCGCCAGAGCGCGGCGGCGACAGGGGAGTTGAACGGTTCCGGGGTGATCGTCCAGGTCATGACCCGCATTCTCGGCAGCCGCCCCACCGGCCGCGCAACTCGATTACCTGTGACCTGCGGGTCCCGCCCCGGCTGTTTGGGGAGCCGCTTCCGGGCAACCCGGTGCATTGACCGGTCTGTTCGGACTGTCGGTCGGGCCGGCCGAGAAGCCGGTCGAGGAGTCCTTCGAGAAATCCGGAAGGCGTTCATGTCCACAGGAGTGCTCATCGTTCTGATCGTGATCGTTGTCGTCGCGGCCGTCGTCATCGGCGCGCTCGCCCTGAACCGGCGGGCCGCCGGCGCACACGGTCCACGCGACCTGAAACGGCGCTTCGGGCCCGAGTACGACCGGGTCGTCTCCCGTCACGACGGGGACACCAAGGCTGCCGACCATGAACTCACCGAGCGTGTCCAGCGCCATGGCGACCTGCGTGAACGGCCGTTGGAGCCCGCCGAGCGCGAGCGGTTCGCGGCCCGCTGGACGGCCGCCCAGGAACAGTTCGTCGAGTCGCCGCACCAGGCGGTCGCCGACGCGGACCTGCTCCTCGCCGAGGTGGCCGGCGCACGCGGCTTCCCCGAGGGCGGCCAGTACGAGGAACAGTTCGCCGCGCTCTCGGTGCACCACGCCCAGCATGTGCACGGCTACCGGCGCGTGCACCTCGCGGCTCGCGAGGAGCGGCCCGACACGGAGGAGATGCGCACGGCGATGATCGAGGCCCGCGCCTTCTTCGACGACCTGGTCGGCGAGGGGGAGCGGCCCCGGACGAAGTCGAAGTCGCGACTCAACAAGCTTCAATTGAAGGGGAGTTGACTCACATGACGGACATCGGCAAGCGTGAAGGCAACACGACGAAACCGGACACCGGGCGGCTGGATCCGGAGAGGTCGGCCACCGAGAGGCCGGCCACCGAGAGGTCGGCCACCGAGAGGCCGGCCACCGAGAGGTCGGCTCACGAGAGGTCGGCTCACGAGAGGGTGACCGGTGAGCGGGCGACCGGCGAGAAGCGGACCGGCGAACGGCTGCCCGGCGACCGGCTGCCCGGTGACGGAGTTCCCGGTGACGGACTGGCCGGCGACCGCCCCACCGGGGTGAGGCCGCTCGGTGAGAAGGCCGATACCGGGAAGCAGGCCGGTGCTTCCCCGGTGCCGCCGCCCGTGGCCGCCCCGGCGCCCACACGGGCCCATGAGGGCCGGTCGTCCCACGGGGCCGCGCTGCTCGCGCAGGACGAGCGCGACAAGCTCACGCTGCGGCTCCAGCACGCCGTCACCGGGTTCGTGGACGGCCCCCAGGAGTCCGTCGAGGAGGCCGACCGCGTACTGGAGGAGGTCACCGAGCGCTTCACGGAGGCGATCGAGCGCAGCCGCCGTACCGTGCGCGCGACCCTGCAGTCCACCGGCGGCACCGACGGCGGCGACACCGAGCGGCTCCGTCTCGCCCTGCGGGACTACCGCGAACTGGCGGAACGTCTGCTGCACAGCTGAGGCCCCGCCACAGCCCGGGCGGCGGCGCGCGGCAGGCCGAGACTCCGCACGGCCTGTCTCCGCACCGCCCGTCTCCGCCCCGGCTACTCCGACCGTCCCGCCCGCGTCTCCCGCGCTTCCCGCCACTCGCGTACGACCTCGTCGACGTCGTACGGCTTCAGGCCCAGCGGGGGGCCGGGCGGGGGCTTGAACATCATGTCGCGGATCTTGACGTTGATCTCCGTCACGATCCGGCGGACCGCCCCCTCTGAAGGGGCCCGGCGCGCCGCCACCAGCGCGTCCTCCGCCTCCTTGCGCAGGGCCAGCGTCGGCGGCAGGACCGACAGCCCCTCGCGGGCCATTTTCTGCTTGACCCACCACAGTTCGTCGTACGACGTGTCAGGACCGTCGGACAGCGGCTTGCCCACACCGGGAAGCGCGGCGATCTCCCCGCGCGCCTCCGCCTCGCGGATCTGCCGGTCGACCCAGGACTCGAAACTCACACCGGGCGGTTTGCGTTCGGTCATGTGTCCATTGTGCCGGACCCGGCCCAAGGCGACGATGGGGCGATTTATCATGCGGCGGCGTACGGCAACATAGCCGACGTACAGGGACTGTTCAGCAACGATTGTTCCGCGAGGACGGTCGGGTCACCTTCGGTGACCGTTCAGAAGGAGCGCACGTGCTCGAACTCACCATGGCCACCGTCTCCGGGACGGAAGCCGGCGCCACGGCCGGCATGCTCATGGCCGAGGCGCCCAGCGAACCGGGGGCCATCATGCGGGTGGGCCGCGACAAGGCGGTGTGCCGTCTCGCGACCCCCGACGACTGGCTGTTCGTCTCACGGGTCCACCTGGAGTTCCTGTGCGGCCCCGACAGCACCTGGCACCTCTCCTGGCTGCAGGGCTCCCAGCCCGACCCGTCCTCCGAAGTCCGGCTGGTCGTCGGCGAGTACGCCCAGACCGTGCCGTACGGAGGGAGCGTGCCGTTGCCCCGGGGCGGTGCCGGAGAGATCATCGTCCAGGACCGCACCGGGCCGCGCAGCGTCAACGTGGGCTTCTACCACGAGGGTTGAGCACCGGCGGGCGGGGCCGGCGGGGGCTCCTGGCTATGCCACGACCCTCGCCAGCGCGAACCCGTCGTACCCCTTGCTGCCCACCGTCTGTACCGCCGTGCCGCTCAACCTCGGGTGTTCGGCGATGAGCCGGAGAGCCTCGCGGGTGCCCCGGATGCTCGGGTCGGTGGAGTTCGCGTCGGCCACCGCGCCCCCGCGCACCACGTTGTCGACGATGATCAGGCTGCCCGCGGTGGTCAGCCGCAGTGCCCACTCCACGTAGTGCGGGTTGTTGGCCTTGTCGGCGTCGATGAAGACCAGGTCGAACGGCGCCGGGTTCTCGTCGGCCAGCTTGGGCAGCGACTCCAGGGCGGGGCCCGTCCGCACCTCGGTGATGTCGTCCAGGCCGGCCCGGGCGAGGTTGCGGCGGGCGACCTCGGCGTGCTTCTCCTCGTACTCCAGGGTGATCAGCCGGCCGTCGGCCGGGAGCGCGCGGCCCAGCCAGATGGTGCTGTAGCCGCCGAGGGTGCCGATCTCCAGGATGCGGCGGGCACCCTGGATCTGGGCGAGGAGCTGGAGCAGCTTGCCCTGGTTCGGGGCGACGTTGATGTGCGGCAGCCCCTCCGCGTCGCTGTCGCGCAGCGCCGCCTCCAGGGCGTCGTCGGCCGGGGCGAGGAGGGTGGTGAAGTAGTCGTCGACGTCTTCCCAGCGCTGGGACTCGCTCATGAAAGTCGTGCCTTCCGTTCGGGGCCGGGGTGGGGCGTGCGGGCGATGTGCCGAGTCATTTGTAGCCCTCACGGGCGACCACGTCGGCGATCCGCTCCGCGTCGATTTCGTAGACCGTCTCACCGGCCCGGGGGTCGCGGGCGTGCAGTGTGTGGAACAGCGGGCCGTACGGCGAGCCCAGGTCGACGAGCGTGGCCGAGGCCCCGCGCACCGCCCGTTCCGTGCCCGCCGGGCCGGTCAGATCGACCCGGTTGACCACTCCCGGCGTCACCCACACCGGGACCGCCTCCAGGTACCCCATGATCTGCAGGTGGAAGTGGCCGCACAGGATCAGCCGTACGTCGCTGCCACGGACCGCGTCGGCCAGGTCCGCAGGGTTGCCGAGCCCCAGCGCCCGCTGCAGCGCGTTGTCCAGGGCGACCGGCGGATGGTGCAGCACGACCGTCGTGCCGTGTTCCGCCGGGGTGCGCAACAGCTCGCGCAGCCAGTCGAGTTGGACGGTGCCGAGATAGCCGTACACCTTGCCCGGCACGAGCGAGTCGAGGGTGACGATCCGATGCCCGTCGACCACGCTCGACGCCGCCAACTCGCCGTCGGCGGAGATGAGCCGGGAGTCGGCCCGGTCCCCGCCCGCCGGGTCGAGATGCCCGCTGCCCAGGGCCTTCGCGAAGGCGCCGCGCTCGTCGTGGTTGCCGGTGGTGAAGAACACGGGTGTGCCCCGCTCCCGGGCGAACGCGCCCACGAGGTCCCGTACGACCGCGTACTCCTCGGGTGCCCCGCTGTCCGCGAGGTCCCCGCTGACGACGACGGCCCCGAGGCCCTTGAGATGCGAGACGTCGATGAGTATCCGGCGCAGTGACTCGGTGGCGTCGACGCCGTGGCGGTTGGGTGCGCCGGCGTGGTTGATGTGGGTGTCCGACAGATGAAGGATCCGCATCCCGGCGACGCTACTCCGGCCTGGCCGGGCCATGGTCGTCCTGGGCACACCTCGTCCGATCCGACCTGAAACAGCCGCTTTCCCTGCTGTGTGTGGTCTGTGTCGATTCCGGGTGGGGACCCGGACCTCGGGCCGGACAGAGGACCGAAAGCGGGTAAAAGACTGATGTTCCTCAGGTGAAGCGGGGGTTGCTCGCGTCCTTCACAGGAGGCAGTGCGATTCTCTAGGCGTTCGTACAGGATGAGACGCATGGGGCAAAGGGTGCCCATGGTGCGTACGGGGCAGATATGGCGGGAGGCCTACGAGGCGTGGCGAACGCGGAGCACGGTGGTGGAGCGGGAGGTGCCTTCGGAAGGGGCACCGCCGGAACGGCGCAGGCGCGGCTGCAAGTGACCCGTGCGGCGCTCTGGCTCGTCGTCGCCGTCCTCGCGGTCAGACAGGTGGCCGTCGTCCTCAGCACCCCGAAGGGGGACCGGCTGATCGACCTGGAGACCTGGGTCGGGCCCGACGGCGTGCTGCATGTGAAGGGCTCGCTCTACGACTCCACGCGGTTCACCGGCACCCCCTTCGGCGGGCTCGTCCTCAAGCCGCTCACCCGGGCCGCCGAACAGGCCCTCGGCTGGGGCTGGACCTTCGGCACGCTGTTGCTGGTCGTCGCGCTCGGCGTGGTCGCCGCCCGAGCCCTGCCGGCGCCCGTGAGCCGCCGTACCGCGCTGCTCGCCGCGCCCGTCGCCATCAGCCTGCTGATGCTGTCGCTGCCCGTGCGCAACACCCTCTACCTCGGCCAGACGAGCGTCATCCCCGTCCTGCTGGTCCTCCTCGGCTGCTTCGTGGCGCGCGAGGAACGGTCCGCCGGTGCGCTCATCGGCCTCGCCGCGGCCCTTCAGCCGACCGTGCTGCTGTTCGCGCCGCTGCTGTGGTTCACCGGCCGGCGCCGGGCGGCCGTCTCCGCCGGCATCACCTTCGCCGCCTGTACCGCGCTCGCCTGGGTCGCGATGGCCGACGACTCGTACACCTACTGGGTCCACCACCTGGGCGGAGCCGGGCTCGGCGGCGCCGCCTACGACCGCGCCAACCAGTCCCTGCACGGCGCCCTGCTGAGGCTCGGCTTCGACGGCCCCCTCGAGATCGGCCTGTTCCTGGTGCTCGGCGCGGGTGTCGCCGTCCTCGGCCTGCGCCGGGCGGTGCGCTACGCCGAGGACGGTCAACTGCTGCTGGCGGTCGCGATCACCGGCTGCGCCGCCGTGGCGGTCTCGCCCACGTCCTGGCAGCACCAGCTGCTGTGGGTGCTGCTCGCGGTCGTCGGCCGGGTCGGCAAGCGCGCCTCCGACCGCTACATGTGGCCGGTCGCCGTCATCATCGTGATGACGCTGCCCGCCAAGATGGTCATCCCGAACGGGGCCGTCCTCCACCCCGTCCGTGACAACGTTGTGCTGCTGGCCGCGGTCGCCGCCGCCACCTTCGTACCGTTCCTGTCCCGGGCCTCGGAGCACTACCGCTCACCGGTCCCCACGGACTACGCGCCGCCGGTCCCCGCCCGCTTCCGCCGCGTTCCGCTGCTGCCCTTCCTGCGCCGGGCGCTCACCCGCCCGAACCTGCTCCTCGAACTGCTGCTGATCCGGGTCACGTACGCCGCCTACCAGAAGGTCCGGCTCGCCGCGACCGGCGGGACGACCACCGGTGGCCGGTCCACCGCCGAGGCGCACGGGCACCAGATCCACGACATCGAGAAGTTCCTGCACATCGACATCGAGCACTGGGTCAACCACACGGTCGTGGGGATCGGCTGGATGCGGAACTTCTTCGACTTCTACTACGAGTCGTTCCACTTCGTCGTGCCGCTGGCCGTGCTCGGCGTCCTGTACTGGCGCCGCCCCGTCGACTACCGCTGGGCCCGCGCCTCCCTCGGCTTCGCCACACTGCTCGCCCTCGTCGGATTCTGGCTCTACCCGCTGGCGCCGCCGCGTCTGATGCCGGGCCTCGGCATCATCGACACCGTGCACGGCGTCCAGAACTTCTCCAAGCCGGACTACGGGACGCTCACGGCGCTCACCAACCAGTACGCCGCGATGCCCTCGCTGCACTTCGGGTGGTCGCTGTGGTGCGGGCTCGTCATCGCGATCGTGGCGCCGAAGTGGTGGATGAAGGTACTGGGGCTGCTGCATCCGCTCTTCACGGTGTCCGCGATCGTCGCCACCGGGAACCACTGGGTGCTGGATGCCGTCGGCGGGGCCGCGGTGGTTCTGGCGGGGTTCGGGTTGTCGTACCTGTTCATGGGGGAGCGGGCTCGTACGGTCGCTCGGGTGGCGGAAGTTGGTGGTGAGCGGCCGGGGGCCGAGAGGGACCGTGCGCTGAGGTAGTCCGTCGGGCCGCCGACATCGTGGCCGGGCTCGCCCCGGGTTGACCCAGGGCAGGGGCACGCGGAGACTGTAAGCAGTACATATCCCTCAAGGGTGTACACCGATACACCCGGGCTCCTGCCGCGCGCCTTTCGGCGTCCGGCACAGGTACACACGTACACACGTACGCAGGTCCCTCGCGGTGACCCAGTCCCCCTTCCCGCTTTCCGGGCGGTGGTGTCGACGGGCGCCGGAATCCGAGAGGGGAGGCTACGAAATGGCCTTCCGTTCCTTCAACGCTCTGAACCGTCACCGTCGAAGCCCGGTGCGCAAACGTTTCTGGGCGGAGGCCGTGCTGGGCGGCCTTTCCGCGCTGCTCCTCCTGGTGACGCTCGTCTGGCGCGACTGGATCGAGATCGTCTTCGGCTTCGAGCCGGACGCCGGGAGCGGTGCGGTGGAGTGGCTCATCGTGGCCGTCACGGCCCTGGTCACCGTCCTGTGCGCCCTCGGCGCGCGGACCGAGTGGCGCAGAACCCATCCGGCCGCCGCTCCCGCCGCGCGGTAGGCGAACGGTGCCCTGGGGAAAGGAGCATCGCCATGCCTGAGGATGTCACCGAACTGGTCCGGAAGGCCCCGCTGAGCTTCCTCGGGACGGTCACCCGTCTCGGTGACGCGCGGATGGCGGACGTCCCGGCCGACGAACGGACGGCCGTGGTCCAGGTGGACGAGGTACTGCACGCGCCGGACGCCTTCAAGCGGCTCGCGGGCAGCGAGGTCACCGTGCAGCTGTCGGCCGAGATCGATCCGCCGGTCGTCGGAGAGGCGGCCGCGTTCTTCACCCGGGGAACGGTCTACGGCGCGGGCCTCGCCGTCACGGAGGTCGGCCGGCTGCCCGCCGACGCCGTCCAGGAGCATGTGTCCCTCGCGGCCAGGACCGCCGACGCCATGCCGTTCTCCGCGGTACAGCGCGACATCGCGGACACCGACATGGTCGCCCACGCCGACGAGGCGGACGCCGTGGTCGTCGGCACCGTCGTGGGGCTGGAACAGATGGGCGACGAGCCGTCCTCGGAGCACGCCCCCGACTGGTGGCGCGCGCGGCTCGACGTGGGGCACGTGGAGCGGGGAAAGCTGTCCCCGGGGCAGGTCACCGTGCTCTACCCCAACAGTCTGGACTTCCGCTGGTACAAGGTGCCGAAGCCGAAGGCCCAGCAGGAGGGGATGTGGATCCTGCACGCCACGGAGGGCGACCTGAGCGAGTGGGCGCCGTACCAGCTGCTCCACGCCGACGACCGCCAGCCGGTGCAGAAGCTCGAAACCCTGCAGTCCGCGCGGAGGTGAGCCCACATGTCCACCCTCAAGGTCGTCAACATCACCCCCGTCGCCCTGAGCGGCGACGTCAGCCAGGACGGCGAACCGAGTATCGCGGTCAACCCCGAGCACCCGAACGAGATGGTCGCGACCGCGTTCACCCCCGATCCGATGGGAGGCCCCCTCGCCCCGATCTACGTCTCGACTGACGGCGGCAACACCTGGACGCTGCGAAGCATCGTCCCCGGCGGTACGGACGGTCTCGGGACCGGTGACATCTCGGTCAGCTTCGCCTCGCAGGGAGGCGCCCTGTACGCGGGCATCCTCAACGGCCAGGCGGCCGAGGCCGGCATCACCCGGATGCAGATCCTGCGCGCGCCGGGCATCGGCTCGACAGCGCCCATGGCGGTTCTCGTCCAACGGGACGAGGAGGACCAGCCGTGGGTGGTGGCCGGGAGCGTCCATGTGAACGGCAGCACCTTCGACCGCGTCTACGTCGGCAACAACGACTTCGGGCAGCAGAGCCCGCGGACGGCGACCGTGGACGTCTCGGTCGATGCCCGAACCGCTCCGGCACCGGCCGGGTTCACACCCACCCCGATCGAGGCGCGCGCCACCTCCGGCCAGGACGGGCCACCGGTACGGATCGCCCTGCATCCCGACGGGACCGTGTACGCCGCCTTCGAGAGCTGGCAGACGAAAAGCGGTTCGAACGTCACCTTCGACGTGGTGGTCACCCGTGACGACAACGGGGGCATCGGGCCGACCCGGTTCCGGAATCTGAAGGACGCGGCGGACCAGACGGTCGGCCAGCGGGTGGCGACCGGGCGGTTCGTGAAGTTCAACGCGATCATGGGACAGGAACGCCTCGGCGGCGACCTCTCCATCGCGGTGGACCCCGCGGACTCGAACAGCGTCTGGGTCGCCTGGTGCGACCGCGTCGGCGGAATCGCCGGCACCGACTACACCCTGCACGTGCGGCACTCGACCGACCGCGGCCAACACTGGTCCGCCGACGTCCGGACCATCACCGACGCCAAGAACCCCGCGCTGGCGGTGAACTCGGACTCACTGACGGGACTGGCCTACCAGCAGTTCACGCAGGCACAGTGGGTGACGGCGGTGGAGCTGACCGGCGACGGCTGGCAGACACCGGCGGAGCGTCAGGTGCTGCACCAGGCGCCCGCCGGAGTCCCCCAGCGGCAGGGGCTGCCGTTCCTGGGCGACTACATGCGGCTGCTCACCATCGACCGGGACTTCTACGGCGTCTTCTCCGGCAACAACACCCCCGACCACGCCAACTTCCCCGCGGGTGTGACGTATCAGCGCCATGCCGACTTCGTGCACCACCAGTTGCTCGACCTGGACCAGGTCACGCTGGTGCCGCCGTCGATCGACCCGTTCTTCTTCCACCGGGCCGCGTAGACGCGCGGTTGTGGGCGCGTGCCCGTCCGGCAGAGGGCTCAGCGCGCGCTCGTCTGCGGCGCGGGTACCGCCAGGCTCGGACGGTGCGCCTGGGCCAGTATGCGCAGGCACTCGATCGGGTTGTCCCGGACCGGGCGGCGGGTCACCGCCGCGCCCATCGCTGTCGCCCGGCGTAGCCGCTGGGCGTGCAGGAGGATCACGAAGCGGGTCAACGGCCGCTGTTCCTCCGGGAGTTCGGCGATGATCCGAGTGGCCTCGCGGAGGGTGGCGTGGGCTGTCGCCGCGGTCGCGGAGAGCAGCGAGCGGACGCCGGGGAGATCTCGGCCGCGCTCCAGGTCGGACCGTACGACGCCGTGTTTCTCCAGGTCGTCGGTGGGGAGGTAGAGGCGGCCCTCGCCCAGGTCCTCGGCCAGGTCGGTGAGGAAGTCGGTGCGCTGGCAGGCGTCGGCGAGCAGCCGGCAGCTGTCCGCGAAGGCCGGAGTGCCGCCGCCCGGCACCGACAGACCCGAGGTGATCATGAGGAACGGCCAGGTGAGCGTCTCGATGTACGCCTGGTAGTCGTCCTCGGTCGTGAACCCGGCGAAGTCCAGGTCGATCTCGGCCCCGACGAGGTACGAGTCGACCCAGGAGCGCGGCAGTTCACGCGCCTCGGCGGTGTGCAGGAAGGCCCGCAGCAGGGGATGCCGGGCGGATCCGGTGTCCAGTGCCGTGCGCACCTGCTCGGCCCAGCCCGCGTAGCGCTTCGTTCGCTCCGCCACCGTGCCCCGGTCGCACAGGTCGTCCGTGAACGACGCGAACGCGTAACCGGCGAGGATGTGGGGCTGGAGACGGGCGGGGATCAGCAGCCGTACCGCCAGATGTCCGGCGGGTTCCCGGCTCAGCATGAACTGCTTGGCCTTCAAGTAGGCGGCGCGGTCCGTACCGCTGGTCACTCCCGCCGCGTCCAGACAACGTTGCCAGGATCGCACCGGCACGCCTCACCGTCGTAGTTGCAGTTGCCCTCGCAGTCTACGGCGGGTGCTGGGCGGAGGCGGAGACAGGGTGGTGTGCCCCTGCCTCCGGTCGGGACGGGCCGGCGACGCCGGGATGCCGCCGGCCCGAGTATGCGACAGGGTCGCGGGCCGTTAGCCCGCGCTCACCTGCAGTTCCTTGACGCCGTTGACCCAGGCCGAGCGCAGCCGGCGCGGGTCGCCCACCAGGGTGAGGCCCGGCATGGCGTCGGCGAGGGCGTTGAAGATCAGGTTGATCTCCATGACGGCCAGGGACTTGCCGAGGCAGAAGTGCGGGCCGCCGCCGCCGAAGCCGAGGTGCGGGTTGGGGTCGCGGGTGATGTCGAAGACGTCCGGGGAGTCGAAGACCTCGGGGTCGCGGTTGGCGGAGGAGTAGAACAGGCCTACGCGGTCGCCCTCCTTGATCTTCTGGCCGCCCAACTCCGTGTCCTGGGTGGCCGTTCGCTGGAAGGAGACGATGGGGGTCGCGAAGCGCACGATCTCCTCGGCGGTGGTGGCCGGGCGTTCGCGCTTGTACAGCTCCCACTGGCCGGGGTGGGTGAGGAAGGCGTGCATGCCGTGGGTGATGGCGTTGCGGGTCGTCTCGTTGCCCGCGACGGCCAGCATCAGCACGAAGAAGCCGAACTCGTCCGAGGCGAGGTTGCCCTCGTCCGCCGCGGCCACCAGCGTGGTGACGATGTCCTTCGCCGGGCACTGCTTGCGGTCGGCGGACATGTTCATGGCGTACGCGATGAGTTCCATGGCCGACTCCTGGCCGACCTCCTCGGTGATCGCGTACTCCGGGTCGTCGTACGAGATCATCTTGTTGGACCACTCGAAGATCCGGAGGCGGTCCTCCTGCGGGATGCCGATCAGTTCGGCGATGGCCTGGAGGGGCAGTTCGCAGGCGACCTCGGTGACGAAGTCGAAGGGGCCGCCGAGGGCGGCGGCGTTCGCGGCGATGGCGAGCGCGCGGTTTCGCAGGTTGTCCTCCAGGGCGCGGATCGCGCGCGGGGTGAAGCCGCGCTGCACGATCTGGCGGACGCGGGTGTGCTCGGGCGGGTCCATGTTGAGCAGGATCAGCCGCTGGGCGTCGATCGCGTCGCGCTCGATGCGCTCGTTGAAGCGGATGATCGCGGTGTTGGTGGTGGAGGAGAACAACTCCGGGTGTGTGGACACGTACTTGACATCCGCGTGCCGGGTGACAGCCCAGTAGCCCTCGTCCGCGAAGCCCGCGATGCCGGGGCGCTGGGGCACCCAGTGGACCGGCTCGGTGGCGCGCAGCTCGGCGAACTCCGGGAGAGGTACGCGGTGTTGCAGCACGTCAGGGTCGGTGAAGTCGAACCCTTCGGGCAACGCGGGGCAGGGTGCCATCAAAAACTCCCGTCATCCGAACAGTATCTGACGGTCCATCAGGAATGAGTAGGTGTCGAGAAGGTAGTAACGGGTTCCAGAAGAGGCAAGGGGCGCGACACCCCGAATTCCGGGCACCTCTCGTGTTATCGGGCACTGCAAGGGGGTTGCGGTGCCGGACGGGCCGTCAGCAGACTGCAGACAGAACTAGAACGCGTACTAGTTCTGCGTGGCGGGTGGCCGGGACGCCCGCGCCGCGCGGGTGCCCTGAGGAGAGGAACTCCCCACCATGGCCGCGGAACCCGTGATCGTCGAAGCCGTACGCACTCCCATCGGCAGGCGCGGCGGCGCGCTCGCCAACCTTCACCCCGCCTACCTTCTGGGCGAGACCTACCGCGAACTCCTGGGCCGCACCGGCATCCCCGCCGACTGCGTCGAACAGATCGTCGGCGGCGCGGTCACCCAGGCCGGCGAACAGTCCGCCAACCCCACCCGCACCGCCTGGCTGACCATGGGCCTGCCGTACGAGACCGCGGCGACCACCGTCAACGCCCAGTGCGGCTCCTCCCAGCAGGCCTCGCACATGGTCGCCAACATGATCTCGGCGGGCGTCATCGACGTCGGCATCAGCTGCGGGGTCGAGGCCATGTCGAGGGTGCCGCTGGGCTCGGCGTCCAAGCACGGCCCCGGGAAACCGTTCCCGGAGGAGTGGAACGTGGACCTGCCCAACCAGTTCGAGGCGGCGGAGCGGATCGCCAGGCGGCGCGGACTGACCCGCGAGAACGTGGACGCGCTCGGCCTCGTCTCGCAGGAACGGGCGGCGGTCGCCTGGGCGGAGGAACGGTTCAAGCGGGAGACGTTCGCCGTCCAGGTGCCCACGACGGAGGAGGAGCAGGGCGCCGGGCAGGGCATGTGGCGCCTGGTCGACCGGGACGAGGGGCTGCGCGACACGTCGGCCGACGCGTTGGCCGCCCTGAAGCCGATCATGCCGACCGCGGTCCACACGGCGGGCAACTCCTCCCAGATCAGCGACGGTTCGGCGGCACTGCTGTGGGCGTCGAAGCGGATGGCGCGGGCGCTGAAGCTGCGCCCGAGGGCGCGGATCGTGGCCCAGGCGCTGGTGGGCTCGGACCCGCACTTCCACCTCGACGGTCCCATCGACGCGACCCGGGCGGTGCTCGGCAAGGCGGGCATGACGCTCAAGGACATCGACCTGATCGAGATCAACGAGGCGTTCGCCTCGGTGGTGTTGAGCTGGTCGCAGGTCTTCGAGCAGGACCTGGACAAGGTGAACGTGAACGGCGGGGCCATCGCCCTCGGGCACCCGGTGGGCGCGACCGGGGCGCGGCTGATCGCCACGGCACTGCACGAACTGGAGCGGGTGGACAAGGAGTTCGCGCTGATCACCATGTGCGCGGGCGGGGCGCTGGCGACGGGGACGATCATCCAGCGTCTGTGAGGGCGGTCGCGGTCGCGGTGGTGGCTGCGGCTCACTCGTACAGGGGGTCGTCCGGCGTTTGTCTGTGCCCTGCGCGGTCGGTGGATTACGGTGCGTGAGAATCCACGGGCTGCCGCAGGGAGGACGACATGCCGCAACGACGTCCGGTGACGAGTCGCAGCCAGGAGCCGCGCCGGCGGTTCGCTGAGGAGCTGAAGGCGTTACGCGGGGCGAGCGGGGAGAGCCTGCGGCAGCTGGCCGACAAGCTGGGCTGGGACCCATCGCTCTTCGGCAAGTTGGAGAACGGCCAAACGCTCGGCAGCGGGGATGTGGTCGTGGCGCTCGACCAGTACTACGGCACGGGCACGTTGCTGGTGACGTTGTGGGAACTGGCGCTGGGGGACAAGGCCGAGTTCAAGGAGCAGTACCGCGAGTACATGCAGCTGGAGTCCGAGGCGGTGAGCCTGTGGCACTTCGGGGTCACCAGGATTCCGGGCGTGCTCCAGACGCGCGGGTACGCGACCGAGGTACTTGAGGCGGGTGACATCCGGGGAGAGGAACTCGCCCAGCAGGTAGAGGCGCGGCTCGGCCGAGCCGAGTTGCTGACCCGGGAGGGCGGCCCGCACTTCCGCACCATCCTGTACGAGGCCGTCCTGCGTATGGCGCTGCGCGAAAAGGGGGCGTGGCGCGAGCAGTTGGAGTACCTGCTGAAGGTCTCCGAGCACCCGTACGTCACGATTCAGGTGCTGCCGTTCAGCGCCGGGCCGTGCAGCCTGGATGGCTCGCATGTGATGTTCCTGAAGCTGCCCGACGGTCGTACCGTGGCCTACACGGAGACCGCCCACCGGGGTGAACTCATCCAGGAACACACCTCACTTGACCGGCTGCAACTCGCATACGATGCGATGCGCGACCTGGCCCTGTCCCTCGCCGAGTCGCGGAAGTTCATCGGGCAGATGCTGGAGGAAGCACCGTGCGATCCATCGACCTGACCGCTGTGACGTGGCGCAAGAGCAGCTACAGCAACTCGGACGGCGGCGAGTGCGTCGAGGTCTCCGACGACTTCCTGGCGGCTGCCGCCTGGCGTAAGAGCAGCTACAGCAACTCGGACGGCGGACAGTGCCTCGAAGTCGCCGACAACCTCCCCGTCATACCTGTCCGGGACTCCAAGAACCCCCACGGTCCCGCCCTCGTGTTCCCCGTTGACGCCTGGGTAACTTTCGTAACCACCCTGCGGAACTGATCGAAACCCTGTACGTACGCGCATGCTGAGTTAGCCTCGTTCTGCCAGTGAGGCGAACTGGCGTACGTGGAACATCACTTCGGGGGTTTTGTGACGGACGAAGCTGCCGCACTGCGGCAGGCCGGCGCTGCCCCCCTGCGCCCCGCCGACCCTGAACGCATCGGGCCCTACGTGCCGTTGGCGTTGCTCGGCAGCGGTGGCATGGGGCGGGTCTATTTGGCGCGCCCGTCGGACGACGGCCCCGGCCTGTTCGCGGTCAAGGTGATCCGACCGGAGTACGCCGAGGACCCGACGTTCCGGCGCCGCTTCGAGCAGGAGGCGCTGGTGCACGGCCGGGTCCGTTCCCCGCGGGCGCCGAGGCTGTGCGGTACGGGGTTCCAGGACGAGTTGCTGTGGATGGCCACGGAGTACCTCGCCGCGCTCGACCTCACGGAAGCCGTGCGGGAGGGCGGTGCCCTGGGTTCGGGCGCCGTCTGGCGGTTGGTGGCGGAGCTGGGGCAGGCGCTCGCCGACCTCGCCGCCACCGGGATCGTGCACCGGGACCTGAAGCCGTCCAACGTGCTGCTGTCGCTCCGGGGTGCCCACGTCATCGACTTCGGCATCTCCAAGGCCGCCGACGCGAGCGCGATCACCGGCACCGGCAACCGGGTCGGAACGCCCGCCTACATGTCCCCGGAGTATCTGCGGACCGGCCACTGCGACGCGACGTCCGACGTGTTCTCGCTCGCCGGGACACTGATCTACGCGGCGGTCGGCCGGGCCCCCTTCGGTGACGGCACCGGCGTCGACGTGATGCACCGGGTCGCCTTCGAGGAGCCCGACGCCGAGGTGATCGGCGAGATCACGGCCATCGACCCGGCGCTGGGCGCGCTGCTGGCCGCCTGCCTCTCCAAGGAACCCGAGCGGCGGCCGACGCCGAGGGCGCTGGTCCAGGCGGCGCGCGAGTGCGCCGGCGAGTCCGCGGAAGCCTCCAGGTGGCCGGAGCCGCTGCTCGGCAGGGTGCTGGAGCGGCAGCGGGCGTACGACGTCCTGTACCGCGTCCCCGTCGCACGGGCGGCGGAACTGCGTCTCCAGGGCCACCGTCCGAACCCGGCGCTACCGGTGCCGGTGCAGGGCGAGGCCGCGCTGCCTGTCCCGGCAGCCGAGTCGGCGGTCCCGGCCGTGGCGTCCGACGAGACGTCCCCCGGGCAGCGGCGTCCCAGGGGAGCTGTCGGCTGGGCGCGCAGAAGACCCGTACCGGCCGCGGCGGCGGGCCTCGCCCTCTGTGGCCTGGCCGCGCTGGCCTTCGTACTCGCCAGCCCGGAGGACCGGGCGACCGCCTCGCCGCCCGGGGCAGGTCCGACGGCCTCCGCCGGCACCGACGCCGAAGGGGGTGACGCCCTGCCGAAGCCGGGCACCTCGGACGGGAAGTCGGGCCCGAGCACGTCCGGCAACGGCACCGAGACCGTCGACGGCCACGCCGACCCCGCAGAGGTCTCCGGCGGCACCGACGGCGGCGGCAACGGCCCCGCGGACCCCGACACTCCTACGGGCACGGACACGACCGCGGGTACGGGCACCGACCCCGGCACAGGAACCGGCACCGACCCCGGAACGGACGGCGGCACCGGCACCACTCCCGCCCCCACCCCCACGCCGTCCCCGGTCACCTCCACGACCGAGCCCGCCTCGGCACCCTGGACCACCGACTGCACGTACTTCGCGGGCAAGGCCCGCACGGCCATCGGCGACACCGGGAAGCGCGTCAAGCAGGTCCAGTGCATCCTCATGCTGCGCGGGTACGACATCGGCGGCACCGGTGTGGACGGCGTGTTCGGGGAGGGCCTGGAGGCCGCGATGAAGCACTTCCAGGAGGACAAGGGACTGGTCGTCGACGGCATCGTGAAGCGGGTGACCTGGGACAACCTGCGGGCGTCGAAGTGACCCCGCCCCGGTAACGGGACGGAGTCACCCGGCGGTTGGCGTCGGGACGGGGCGTGAATCTGACGAGACGTCAGCAGGTCGACCGGTACACGTACTTGCTCACGTTCGCGTCGCCCAGGTTGGCCGCCGTGATCGACACGAACGACGTGCCGATCGACTTCGTCACCTTCTTGCCCTGAACCGCGTTCACCGCCTCCCGTACCGCCTGGGCGCCGATCTCCTCCGCCTTCTGGGCGATCAGTGCCTGGACCGTGCCCTTCTTCAGCTGTTCGACCTGCGCGGGGCCCGCGTCGAAGCCGACGACCTTGATCTTGCCGACCTTCCCGGCGTCCTTGATGGCGTTGTTGGCGCCGTCACTGGCCGGCGTGCTGATCGAGAAGATGCCCGCCAGGTCGGGGTCCTTGGAGAGGGACGCGGCGGTCAGCCGGGCGGCCTCGACGACGCCGCCGCTGGGCGTGGAGGGCTGTACGCCCACGAAGGTGATGTTCGGGTACTTCTTGATCTCGTCCTCGAAGCCCTTGATCCGCTGGTCGGCCGTGGTGACACCCGGGGTGCCGCCGATGATGACGACCTTGCCCTTCTCGCCGACGAGCTCGGCCAGCGTGCGGGCCGCCTCGGCGCCGCCCTCCACGTTGTTGGAGGAGACGGCGGAGGAGACGAAGCTCGTGTCGTCGAGGCCCGTGTCCGCCGTCACGATCTTGATACCGGCCTCGCTGGCCTGCTTCAACGGCGTACCCAGCGCCTTCGAGTCCGTCGGCGCGATGACGATCGCGTTCGGCTTCTTGGCCACCGTGCTGGTCAGGATCGGCGTCTGGGTGGCCGGGTCGAAGGTGGTCGCGCCCTGGACGTCCACGGTGGCGCCGAGCTTCTTGCCCTCGGCCTTCGCGCCGCAGCCGAGCGTGTTGTAGAAGGAGTCGGACGCGGTACCCAGGATGACGGTGACCTTGGGGTTCGCGGTGGAGGAGGAGTCGCCGGACCCGCAGGCGGTGGCGCCCAGGACGATGACGGTGGCGAGGGCAGCGCCTCTGAGGGTGACGTGGACGGTCTTCATGGTGCAACTCCATTGGTGCGACGGGGCGTTGAGCGGGGGGGCGTTCAGGAGGGGGCGTTCGGGAGGGGCAGGCAGGAGGGTCAACGCAGCGTTCGGCGCCGCCGGTTGACGTGGTCGACGTACACGACCCCCGCCAGGACCGCGCCGACCGCCACCTGCTGCCAGAACGGCTGGAGGCCGATGATGACAAGTCCGTTGCTCAGCACGGCCGGGATGAGGGAGCCGAAGGCGGTGCCCAGGACGCTGCCCACACCGCCGAAGAGGCTGGTGCCGCCGAGCACGGTGGCGACGATCGCCTGCAGGTTGTCCCCGGTGTGGCCGCCGACGGTGGTGGTGGAGAAGCGGGCCAGGTTGACGTACGCGGCGATGCCGGCGAGGAGCCCGCAGAGCGCGTACACCTTGATCAGATGACGGTCGACGGCGACTCCGGCGCGGCGGGCCGCCTCCACGTTGGAGCCGATCGTGCGGGTGTAGGTGCCGAAACGGGTCAGGCCCAGGACGATCGCCCCGCCGATGGTCAGACCGATGGCCAGCCACACCGTGTACGGGATGCCCAGGAAGCGGCCGAAGCCGAGGCCGCTGACCAGGGAGTCGGGGACCCCGCGCAGGTCGAGGCCGTTGGTGAGCACCAGGGCGCCGCCGCCCGCCGCCGAGAGGGTGGCCAACGTGGCGATCAGGGGCGGGAGTTTGGCCTTCGTCACCAGGAGGCCGTTCAGGACGCCCCAGGCGAGACCTGTCGCCATCGTGGTCACCAGGCCCGCCAGCAGGGTCAGCGGGCCGCCGCCGCCCAGCGCCGACATCACCTTGACGCCCACGACCCCGGAGAAGATCAGCACCGAGCCGACCGACAGGTCGATGCCCCCGGTGGTCATCACGAACGTCATCCCGATGGCCAGCACACAGTAGGAGGCGGCCTCGATGGCGACGCTGCGCAGGTTGTACGCGGTGAGGAAGTTGTCGGGGTAGGCCGCCCCGAACACCGCGAGCAGCACCAGCAGCACGACCAGGGCCAGGCTCCGGGTGCCCTTCATGTTGCGCCAGGCGGCGCCGAGGGCCGCCGAGCGCAGGGAACGAGGGGTGGCGGCGTTGTCCTGCCCGGCGGACTGCCCGGCGGACTTCACGGACTTCGCCTCGGTCGTGGGGGTCATGACTGGTCCTCGCTGCGGTCGGAGCCGTCGACGGCTGGGATCAGGGCCGGATCCGGTTCGGGATCCGCTCCGTCATCGAAGGTGAGCGCGCCCGTCATGGCGCCGAGGACGTTCTCGCTGGTGGCCGTCGCGCCGGACAGCCGGGCGACCCGCTGCCCGAGACGCAGCACCTCGATGCGGTCCGCGTACTCGAAGACGAACGGCAGGTTGTGGCTGATCAGCACCACCGCCACACCCGAGGCCCGGACCCGCTGGATCAGCTGTCCGACCCGCTCCGTCTGTACGACGCCCAGTGCGGCCGTCGGTTCGTCCATCAGCAGCACCCGGTCCGCCCAGTTGACCGCCCGGCCGACCGCGATGCCCTGGCGCTGACCGCCGGACATCGTGACCACCTGCGCGGCGGTGTCCTGGATGCCGACGCCGAGCGAGCCGAACGCCTCGTCGGCCTTGGTCCGCATGGCCTTCCGGTCCAGGAAGCCGAGCTTGCCGAGCAGACCGGGGCGCATGATCTCGCGGCCCAGGAACAGGTTCTCGGCGGGGTCCAGGTCGGGCGCGAGGGCCAGGTCCTGGTAGACGGTCTCGATGCCCAGGCGGCGGGCGGCGATCGGGTCCGGGATCGTCACCGGCCTGCCGTCGACCCTGATCTCACCCGCGTCGGGCTGGATCACCCCGGAGATGACCTTGATCGTGGTGCTCTTGCCGGCGCCGTTGTCGCCGACCAGCGCGACCACCTCGCCCGGGTAGACGGTGAGCGCGGCTCCGCGCAGCGCCTGGACCTGGCCGTAGCTCTTGACTATGCCGGCCAGTTCGAGGACGGGGGTGGCGGCCGTGGCCCCGTGCGCGGTCGGGCCCGCCGGAGCCGGGGTGGCCGGAGTGGGGATGGCCGGAGTGGGGGTGCTCATGGCGTCAGCTCTCCGCTTCCACGGGGGGTCAGTACGGTGCCGAGCTCGACCCGGCGGGGTGGTCCGCTGTCGCCCGCGATCCGGGCCAGCAGCAGCCGGGCGGCCTCGCGGCCCATCTCGAAGGCGTCCCCGGACACGACGGTCACGGGGGTCGGCAGCAGGTCGGCGAACGGGAAGTCGTCGAAGCCGACCAGGGCCGGTCCCTGACCCGGCCCCAGTCCCGGGCCCATGGCGCGAAGGGCGCCGTGGGTCAGGAAGTTGGTGGTGGTGAACAGCGCCGTGGGGCGGCGGGACGGGGGCAGCGCCAGCAGTTCGGCGGCGGCCTCCTCGGCCTCCGCCCGGGTGCCGTGCTCCAGCCTGGCGATCAGGGCCTCGTCGACCTCGCCGAAGGCGGCGCGCATGGCCTCCAGGTAGCCGTCGAGGCGACGGCCCGTGGTGTAGTAGCTGGCCGCCACCACGACGCCGATCCGCCGGTGACCGGCGGCGATCAGATGCTCGGTGGCCTTACGGGCACCCCCGTGGTTGTCGAGCAGCACGGTGTCCGCGTCCAGGCCCAGCGCGGGCCGGTCCAGGAAGACCACCGGGGTGCCCTGCGCGACCTCGCGGCCCAGGTAGCCGTAGTCCATCTCGCCCGGCACGATCAGCAGCCCGGCGACGCGCTGCCCGAGCAGGTCGTCGATGCCCCGGCGCTCGGCCTCGGGGTCCTCGTCGGAGCTGGCCAGCACCACGTTGTGGCCGTGGGCGCGGGCGACGCCCATGACCCCGTTGGCGATCGAACCGTAGAACGGGTTGGTCAGGTCGCCGACCAGCAGCGCGAGCGTGGTGCTGCGCTGCCCGGGGCGCAGGCTGCGGGCGAGGTCGTTGCGCCGGTAGCCGGTCTCGTCTATGGCAGCGCGCACCCGCTCCGCGATGGCGGGGGAGACCGTCTCGTCACCGTTGACGAACCGGGAGACGGTCTTGATCGACACCCCGGCGAGGGCGGCGACCTCCCGCATGGTGGGCGTTCGCATGTCCGGCATCACTCCGAAAAGGGTCACTGGGTGTCGCTGTGTGCCGCACAGCAAACCGCCGTGAAACAACGTTGTCAATGGATCGCAACAGGGATTTTGCACGCCTTGCGCGTTCCGGGGGTCCGTTTGTATGGTCCGACAACGTTGTTCCAAAACAACGTTGTCTCAGTGAGCGGGAAGTGCGCGGGAGGATGATCATGCAGCCGATCGACGAACCGAAAGGCGGACTGCCGGAAGGTGGGCCGGCGGACGGCGAGCTGCCCGAGAGCGAGCTGCCGGAGGGACTCCGCGCCCTGAGCGCCGACGTCCACCGCGAGCTGCGCTCCCTCGACCCGCGCGCCGCCGACCGCTTCACCCGGCTGCTGGCCGGCACCTGGGGCAGGGCCATGCGTCCGCTGCCCGACGGCGAGGTCTTCGTCCTCACCGGCGACATCCCCGCGATGTGGCTGCGCGACAGCACCGCCCAGGTCCGCCCGTACCTCCTCGCCGCCGACGACCCCGCCGTCGCCGCCGCGCTCACCGGCGTCCTGCGCCGCCAGCTGCGGTACGTCCTCGCCGACCCGTACGCCAACGCCTTCAACGTCGCACCCGACGGCTCCGGCGCCGGTCACACCGACGACCCCACCCCCGACCCGCTGGTCTGGGAACAGAAGTACGAGATCGACTCGCTCTGCGCCCCGCTCCAGCTCGCCCACGGCATCTGGCGGGCCACCGGCAGCCTCGGCCACCTCACCGCCGACGACCGCTTTGTCCGCGCCGCCCGCCGGATCATCGCCCTGTGGCGGACCGAGCAGGACCACGAGAACCGCTCACCGTACGAGTTCCGCCGCCTCGGCGACTACGAGTACGACACCCTGGCGCGCGGCGGCCGGGGCGCGCCGACCGCGCCCACCGGGATGACCTGGTCCGGCTTCCGCCCCAGCGACGACCGCTGCCAGTACGGCTATCTGGTCCCGGCCAACGCCATGGCGGCCGTCTCCCTCGCCGGCCTCGCCGATCTGGCGACGGCGATCGGAGACCTCCACCTCGCCGCCGACGCCGCCGCCCTCTCGGGCGAGATCGCCTCCGGGGTAAGGACCCACGGGGTGACCTCGGGGGCAGACCCGGCGGTGTACGCGTACGAAGTCGACGGTCTCGGCGGGCAGTTGCTGATGGACGACGCCAACATCCCGAGCCTGCTCTCGCTGCCCTACCTCGGCTGGTGCGACCCGGGCAACCAGCTCTACCTGCGCACCCGCGAGTTCGTCCTCAGCGACGCCAACCCCTTCTACTACACGGGCGGTTCGGCCGCCGGAATCGGCAGCCCGCACACCCCGCCCGGCCATGTCTGGCCGCTCTCCCTCACCATGCAGGCGCTGACCAGCGACGACGAGGCCGAGCGGGTGCGTCTCGCCGAGCTGCTGCTGCGCACCGACGCGGGCACCGGCTCCATGCACGAGAGCTTCCACGTCGACGACCCCGCGACCTTCACCCGCCCCTGGTTCGGCTGGGGCGACGCCCTCTTCGCCGAGCTGCTGCTCGACCTCACGGGCCGCTCGACCACCCGTCTGCATCCGCGCCTCGCCGGCACCGAACTGCCTTCCCGGTAAAGCCGCTTACGACCCTCCCGGCGCCGGCGCTCGCTACGATCTGCGGCGTGTGCGCAAACATCATGGTCGCCGAAGACGACGCGAAGCAGGCCGAACTGGTGCGCCGCTATCTGGAGCACGAGGGTCACACGGTCACGATCGTCGAGGACGGCCGGACTGCTCTGGAAGCGGTCCGGCACCAGGAACCCGACCTGGTCGTCCTCGACGTGATGATGCCGGGAGCCGACGGCCTCGACGTCGTACGGATCCTGCGCGCCGAGCGCCGGGAGGTGCCGGTGCTGATGCTGACGGCCCGCAGCACCGAGGACGACCTGCTGCTCGGCCTCGATCTCGGCGCCGACGACTACATGACCAAGCCGTTCAGTCCACGCGAACTGACGGCCAGGGTGAGGACGTTGCTGCGCCGCAACCGGCGCGGCACCGACCCGGCCCCCGTGGCCGTACCCGCCCGGGCTTCCGCGCCGGTACCCGAACCGGACCCGGACGAGAAGGTGTTGGTGGTCGGCGCGCTCAGGGTCGACCCCGCGCGCCACGAGGTGTCCGTCGCCGGGGCGCCCGTCGAGTGCACGCCCGGCGAGTTCCGTATCCTCTCGGCGATGGCGGCCGAGCCCGGCCGGGTCTTCACCAGGGCGCGGCTCCTGGAGGAACTGCACGGCTTCGACAAGTACATCAGCGGCCGGACCGTCGACGTGCACGTCATGAACCTGCGCAAGAAGATCGAGCCCGCCCCCGGACGGCCGTCCCGCCTCCTCACAGTCTTCGGCGTCGGCTACAAGCTCACGGACCCCGCGAAGAACGTGCGCCATGCGCGGTCCTGACCGGAGGGGCGGCCCTGGGGGTCGGCTGCCGCTCCGCAAGAGCCTGGCGGGGCGGCTGTTGACCGTGTCGGCGCTGGTGGCCTCCTGCTCGGTCGCCGCGACCGCCTGGCTGGCCGTGCAGACGACCTCCGTCGCGATCCGCCAGGAGCAGGGCCAGACCCTCCAGTCCGACGCGCAGATCTACAACACCCTCCTCGGATACGCGGCCACCCACCCCGACTGGGCCGGCGTCGACACCACCGTGCGCGAACTGGCCCAGAAGTCCGGGCGCCGGATCGTGCTCACCAACCAGGGCCGACGCCCGTTCGTCGACTCGGCCGACTCGCGCTCCACGGACGGCGGTTCGGCGGCGGTCTCCCTCGCGCCGCAGCCCTCGGCGGTCGTGGACCCGCTGGCCGTCGACACCTTGCTGGTGCCCGACGCGGCCGGAGCCGGAGCGGACAGCGTCGATCCACGGGCCGTGGGGCCCTTCCGGCTGCCCGCGAAGGAACGCGCCGCGCTGCGGACGGCGGCCGCCGGGCGGGTGCGGTGCCTCAGCAAGATGGGTATCGCCGCCGACATCGTCGAGAGCCCGGGCGGGCGGCCCCGCGTCCAGTTCGTGAGCGACGAGACCGACGGCGGGACCGCCGGCGTGACCGAGCGTGACCTGGACGCCAAGTGTCTGGCGTCCTTCCCGATCGGACCCACCCCGACCGAACGCAAGGCCCTCGCCGCCCTCAACCAACTCGCCGACGCCTGCCTGAAACGACAGGACCGTACGGCCGTGAAACTGAACCTCGACCTGTCCTGGGACCGCGGCTACCTGTACGGGCAGGACGACGCGAGCTCCGACCCGGAGGGCCTCAGCAAGCGGGAGGCGGCGGCCCTCGCCGCCAAGAAGGCCGAGGACGCGGCGACGGCCCAGCGCAAGGCCGGCGTCGGCGGCGTCTTCGACTACACCTCACCCGAGGTCCGCGGCAGCGGGTACGACCGGGCTGTGGCCTCCTGCGTCGACGCCGCCCGCCGCGAACAGCTCACGGCCTATGTCGCGCCGCTCGCCCTGCTGTTCATCGAGGGCCCCGGCGCGGCCGGAGTCCCCGGCTTCGACCTCTCCCGGGCCAACACCGCACGCATCGCCGGGGTCACCGCCCTGGTCCTCGCCCTCACCGTCGGCGCCTCCGTCCTCGCGGGAGCCAGGCTCGTACGCCCCCTGCACGCCCTCACCGGTGCCGCCCAGCGCATGCGGGACGGCCTGGACTCGCCGCCGGTGCCCGTGCCCGTTGTCTCCGACAACGAGATCGGGCGGCTGACGGCGGCCTTCAACGACATGGCCGCGCACCGGGCCCGTCTGGAGGAGCAGCGCAAGGTGATGGTCAGCGACGTCGCCCATGAGCTGCGTACGCCGCTGAGCAACATCCGGGGCTGGCTCGAGGCGGCCCACGACGGACTGGCCGTGCCGGACCCGGCGTTCGTCTCCTCGCTCCTGGAGGAGGCGGTGCAGCTCCAGCACCTCATCAACGACCTCCAGGACCTGGGCGCGGCCGACGCGGGCGCACTGCGACTGCATCTGAAGCCGGTACGGATCGACGAACTCCTGGGCCAGGTCGCCTCCGCACACCAGGGGCCGGCCGAGACGGCGGGCGTCACCCTCACGGTCCTGCCGACCCCGCCGGGCACCCCTCGCCCACCGCTCCTCGACGCCGACCCCGTGCGGCTGCGCCAGACCGTCAGCAACCTGCTCTCCAACGCGGTACGCCACACCCCGGCCGACGGCTCGGTGACCCTGCGTTGGTACGTCACCGAGGCGGGCGACGAGCTCGCCGTCGAGGTGGCCGACACCGGCAGCGGCATCCCGGCGGGCGATCTCCCGTACGTGTTCGACCGCTTCTGGCGGGCGGAGAAGTCCCGCAACCGCAGCACCGGCGGCAGCGGCCTCGGGCTGGCGATCGTCCTCAAGCTCGCCGAGGCCCACGGCGGCACGGTGGACGTCGCGAGCACGGAAGGTGAGGGGGCCACCTTCACCCTGCGGTTGCCGGTGAGGTCTTCCACCGACCCTGATGGGATGACGACAGCGCTCTGACAGTTTCCTCACAAGTGGCCGTCAGGGTGGGGCCATGCCCGGAACCTGGTGCGGATCGGCAACCAGGAACGACCAAGCCGGGCTGGAACTGGAGCCCTTACATGTCCCGCCGTCTCACCCTGCGCCCGCTGAGCACTCTTCGCATCGCCGTCCTGACCGGCGTCGCGGCCGGCGCGCTGCTCGTCCCGGCCACCGCGGCCTTCGCCACCGACCCGACTCCGACGCCGGGCGCGACCGACTCGACCCCGGCCGACAAGGAGGCCCTGGCGAAGAAGAAGGCCGAGGACGCCAGGACGCTCAAGGAGGCCGAGGCCCGGAAGGCCATGGAAGCCCAGAAGCGCGGAGGCAAGGACTACCCGCGTGGCGGTGTCGCCGCGGGCGAGGCCCCCGCCCAGGACGACAACAACACCGGCACCCTCATCGGCTCGGCCACGGGCGCACTGCTGCTCGCGGGCGCCGGCACCTACGTGGTGCGCCGCCGCACCACCGCCCGCCGCGAAGGCTGATCCGGCAGCACGACCTCTCGTACGAAACGGTGGCGCCGCCCTTCACCAGGCGGCGCCCTGCGCGTTCCCGGCGAATTCTCGCACCCGCACCCTGTTCTGGAGCTCGCGTTGCCCTCTGCACACCGTCAGGCCCTGTCCCGGGCCCGCCTCTTCGCGACCGTCGCCCTGCTCACGCTCGCCACCGTGCTCACCGGCTGCTCGTCCACCCCCGACCCGACGGTCCGGGTCGTCCCGCCGGCCGTGTCCGGTGCCCCCGAGGCGGAACGGTCCGCGACGGCCCCGGCCCCCGAGGCCCCGGCGGCTCCCGCCGAGATCGCCATCCCCTCCGTGGGGATCACCAGTTCGCTGCTGGAGCTCGGCCTCAACCCGGACGGCACGGTCGAGGTCCCGCCGGCCGACAAGGGGATGACCGCGGGCTGGTACACGGGCGGTGCCGTGCCCGGGGAGGTCGGCGCGGCCGTCATCATCGGCCACAACGACACCCACTTCGGCAAGGCCGTCTTCCACGACCTCAAGAAGATCACCAAGGGCGCGGACATCACGGTCACCGACGCCTCGGGAAAAACCGCCCACTTCTCCGTGACGGCCATGGAGAGCGTCGGCAAGACGGCCTTCCCCACGGAGAAGGTCTACGGCCCGACCAAGGACCGTGCCCTGCGGCTCATCACGTGCGACGGCGACTTCGACGCGCAGGGGCACCCTGTGAACAACCTCATCGTGTACGCGACGCTGAGCTGAGGGCCGTAGAGGTGCCTGATTCGTCCTGAGGTCACGAGTAACGTCCGGACAGTCCCTGCCTGAAGTCTCAAGTAATGGCCATGAGTTACTCGATTGCGTACGCCAACCGTCCCTCCAGCACCTACTCTCCCCCCAAACTCATTCGACGGGGATCAGACGGGGAACAGGCGAGCTGAGGACCATGGAGCCACTTCGTCCCACGGATCCGGAGCGGCTGGGGCCGTACCGTCCTGTCGCGCGACTCGGGGCCGGAGGGATGGGCGAGGTCTTCCTCGCCAAGGACGACCGGCAACAGACCGTGGCCGTCAAGGTCATCCGTCCCGAGCTGGCCTCGGGCAAGGCCTTCCGCGACCGGTTCCGCCGCGAGGTGGACGCCGCGCGGGCGGTCAGCGGCACCTACACGGCGTCCGTCGTGGACGCCGACCCGGACGGCCCCGTCCCCTGGCTGGCCACCACGCACATCGTCGGCCCGACACTGGCCGAAGCGGTCGAGGCGTACGGACCGCTGCCACCGAGCACCGCACTGGCCCTCGGCGCCGGACTCGCCGAGGCGCTGATCGCCGTGCACTCCGCGGGGCTGGTGCACCGCGACCTCAAACCGTCCAACGTGCTGCTCTCCGCCGAGGGCCCGCGCGTCATCGACTTCGGCATCGTCCGCGCCACCGACGGCTACGAACTCACCCTGTCCGGCGTGCTGTTGGGCTCGCCGCGCTACATGTGCCCCGAGCACGCCACCGGGGACCCGATGGGCCCGGCGGGCGACGTGTTCTGCCTCGGCTCGGTCCTGGCCTACGCGGCCACAGGGAAGGCGCCCTTCGACGGCGCGTCGGCGGCCACCCTGCTGTACCAGGTGGTGCACGGCACGCCCGACCTGACGGGGGTCAAGGACCCGCTGGAGACGATCATCCGGTTGTGTCTGGAGAAGCCCCCGGCGGCCCGGCCCAGCCCGGACCGCGTGTCGGCGGCCTGCGCGCCCGGCGGCGCCGACGCGCTGGACTGGAACGGCTGGCTGCCGGAAACCGTCACCTCCGCGATAAGACGCCAGGCCGCCGTCCTCATGGACCTGGACCTCGGCCTCGGCCTCGACCCGAGAGTGGACGTCGTCGGGCGGCAGCCGGCCCACGCCACCGTGACGGCCGCCGCCTCCGCTCCCACCTCCACGTCCGCCCCCGGTGGCCTCCGCGTCGACCCGCGTCTGGCGGCCGTTCGGCGCCTCGTCGCGGACGGCGGGATCAGCGGCTCCCAGCGCGTCGTCTTCCCCGGGGAACCGAAGCCCGCCCCGCCCCAGGAACAGCCGCCCGCGCAGCCCCCCGCGCAGTCGCCCGAGCGGGGCACCCACCGCGCCCGCCGCTCACCCCGGCCGCACCTCTCCCGTCGGCGTGTCCTCGGGGTCGCCGCACTCGCCCTGGGCACCGGCGTCACCGCACTGCTCCACGGATCCAGGGACAGGTCCGGCAGCGTGGCGACACCGGCCGGTCCGGCGCCGGAACCGCTGTGGACGTATCGCAGCGAACCGCTGGTCCAGGCACCGGCGGTCTTCTACAACGAGACGGCCCTGCTGAAGACGCAGTCCGGCAGCTTGTTCTGCCTCGGCCTCACCGACGGTGCCAGTCCCCGCTGGACCTACCGGGGCATCAGCCAGTCGCCCACCCCGCCCCTGGTCCTCGGGGACGTGGTCGTCGCCCTCGGCACCGGCGCGACCGTGATCGGCGTCGACCCGGTCACGGGCGCCGAGCGGTACTCGCTGGACTTCGGGACGGACTTCCGGTTCGACACGCTGCTCGGCGGGGCCGTCGGAACCGCCACCATCGTCGGACTGCGGTTCGACCGCCAGGACCGGCCGGACGGATCCAGGGGGCCGGCCACCTCGACGAACGTCGTCCTCGGTACGGATCTGAAGGAGCGCCTGGCCCAGGTCATCCCCATCAGCAAGGAGGACATCGGCCTCGACCTGAAGCCGTTCATCGACGCCGACCGCTTCGTCTACGTGGACGGGCTGCACCGTCTGACGGCACGCGGCGGCGACGCCCGCGGGAGCGTCCTGTGGAGCCGGCCCATGGCGTCGGGTTCGGAGACCCGGTCGGCCCCGGTGGTGCTCGACAACACCGTCTTCGCGGCCGACAGCGAGCTCGTCGCCGTGGATCTGGTGTCCGGGGCGCTGCGCTGGCGGGCGCGGCAGGAGAACGGCGGCTTCGCCTCCGTCGCCGCCGCGGGCGACACGGTGTACTGCACCACGAGGAGCCCGCATGGCGTCGCGGCGTTCGACGCCGCCGACGGCTCCCGGCGCTGGTTCTGCGAAACCCCGCAGCTGAACCTGGAGAATCCCCTGGTCGCGGGCGGTGACGCGGTGTTCGTCACGGCCGATGCCAACAAGGACGGCTTCTACGCGATCGATGCCCGGCGGGGTGAACTGCTCTGGAACTTCACCGACGGCCGGGACACCGGCATCAACAACTGGCAGCTCTCGTGCGGCACCGACGCCGGGACCGACCATCCGCTGATCGCCCAGCACTACGACAAGGTGTACGCGCTTCCGATGCCTCGGTCCTGAAGGTCCTTGAGGCACCCGGGAGCCCGTGATCCGTCACTGGGCGATTCGGTCTGCGGTCACGCGGACGTGGTGGCGCGGCTCAGAGCTGCTCCCAGATGCCGGGGTCCTCGGCCGGGGTGCCGGAGGCGCCGGAAGTGCCCTCCCGGAAGGCCGGCGCCTGGAAGGGGTCGATCTCCGGGGTCGGCGAATCAGCCCTCGCGTGGAACTTGGTGGGTTCCGGCGCGGAGAACAGTGAAGTCAGCTCGATGGAAGGTCTCCTGATCCTCGAAACGGCACGGCAGATCTACAGCACTGTCAGCTTGGCGTAGGGACTGATGATCCGTTCCTGACGCCCGCCGAAGTCGACGAGTACTGCGATGCCGTCCTCAACGGTGGTCACCCGGCCGAGGCCGAAGACGTCGTGAGTGACCCGGTCTCCTACCGCGAACAGCTTGGTAGGGGGTGCCACAGGGGCTTTGAAGGGGCTGGTGGCCAGATGGGCCCGCGTTACCGCTGTCTTTGTCATTGACGCCAGTATGCTCCGCTCCGGCCCTTCGTGGGCCCGGTGGGTACCCCCGACTCTGTCCGGCCATGTCTGGGCATGATCCGTTGACGACGGTACGAGGAGGGTGAGAATCCCGCTCACCGACGCGGACAGTGCAGGTCATGTGGGTTGTGAGGGGGCCGGGGGAGCCCCTGTGGGGGCCCGTCGGGCGGTGCTGCCCCACGGAGAGTGATCGCGAAGTGTTATGAATCAGTAGCCACTCGAGTCGCCTCACGCGGGCCCACTTGGCCCCCGCTCACTCCTTTCCCGACGTGCTCACCGCCAGCACCGCCACCAGTACGGCCGCGACGAGGAGCGGAATTCCCAGGCCGTGGTGGATCACCAGCCAGGCGCCGAGCAGCGCGCCCAGCGCCATCGCCACGACCGACGCGGAGCGGCGCGGGGAGTGCCTGCCCGAGCCGCCGGCCGCGCGCGAGTCGGCGGCGAGGCCGGTGAGGGTCATCGTCAGGACGGTGGTCGTCAGGTCGGGGACGCCCAGCCTGCGTACCGTCGCGTTGCGCAGGCCCATCGCGAAGGCCGTGACGGCGATCAGCGTGTAGACGGTGGCCGTCGCGTCCGGTGCCGCGAAGGCCACCACCGCGGACGCGCCCAGGAACACCGCCTCGACGGCGAGGGTGACCCGGGCCCACCTCCGGCGCGAACCGCCGCCCATACGCCCCGCGACCCGCCCGCCGGCCACCGCGCCCAGCACGAACGAAACCAGCGACACCAGAGTGTGCGGTACGGAGAAACCGGGCGCCCCGGCGGCGGCGAAGCCC
The DNA here is from genome assembly GCF_033795085.1 of Streptomyces sp. AK08-02. Lineage (NCBI taxonomy): Bacteria > Bacillati > Actinomycetota > Actinomycetes > Kitasatosporales > Streptomycetaceae > Streptomyces > Streptomyces sp. AK08-02. Next base: position 187,700 of record NZ_JARAZV010000010.1, on the reverse strand, counting down.
AGCACGACGACGTTGCCGGTCATGTTGGCGGTGAACACATGACCGAACCCGAGATAGCTGACGGCGTCGATCAGCCCGCTGACCACCGTCAGCACCAGCAGTACGCCCACAAGACGCAGACCGCGCGATTCGGGATCGTGCGACGGCGGCGACGGCTCGGGTGCCTCGGTGCTCACCGGTCCAGTCCACCACGGGGACGTGAAGGGGCGGTAAGGAGGGGTGCGGGGAGAACGGGGGAGGGGGAGCACGAAGGCGCCGGTCCCCGAGATGATCGGGGACCGGCGCCTTCGTAAGGGCCTACAGGTCTACTGCCGGGACGGCTCAGTACCAGTGGTGGGTCTGCCAGAAGTTCCAGGCGCCGACCGGGCTGCCGTAGCGCTCGTTCATGTACTTGAGGCCCCACTCGATCTGGGTGGCGGCGCTGGTCCTCCAGTCGGAGCCGGCCGAGGCCATCTTCGAGCCGGGCAGGGCCTGGACCAGGCCGTACGCGCCGGAGGAGGCGTTCGTGGCGGCGACGTTCCAGCCGCTCTCGCGCTCGACGATCTTGCTGAACGCGTTGTACTGCGCGTCGTTCGGGATCAGCTTCTGCGCGATCGCCTTGGCGCCGGCTGCCGAGGAGGTGGTCGCGGCCTCGGCGGGAGCCGCGGCCAGGACCATACCGGCGGTGGCGGCGGCCACGGCGGCGGTCGTGAGGGCCTTCTTCGGGGAGGCGAGGTGGCGGGCGATGCGGGAGACGAACACGGAGAACCTTTTCTTCGGGAACAGGGCCGTCGCGGCGAGCCGGTGCCACATGCTGCGGTTCTGCGTGTGTGGCGGTGACATGCGGCGGCGCCGCGACCCGTGAGGGTTCGTCGGCGCCGTGCGACTGCTCCAGAGAAACAGGCTCGAAGGCCGTCCGCAATCACCCCTTTTGCTAGTTGTGGTCGTATGTGGGCTGTACGTGCTCTTTGTGATCTGGCTCTCAATGCGCAGGTCAGAGGCGGTTTCTGTGTGGGCATGACATGGACTTCGATCTACTAATCCGCCTCGTAGGTGATCTGGGTCCTGTGGGCCGCTTCACGCGCCGGGCGCGTCGAAAGTGACCTGGCTCTCGAACGCGGCCCGTCGCGTGGCTCGGCGCAGCGCCTTGAGGACGGTCGAACCGAGGGTGAGGGTCAGGACGACGGTGAGGACCGCGCGCCCCAGGTCCCAGCCGAGCGAGGTCGCCAGGCAGTACGTGACGAAGCGGGCCAGGTTCGTGGCCAGCGGCGCGTCCGGCACGAAGGCGATGTTCGAGGCCAGCTCACCCATGAAGGGCCAGCCCGCCAGGTTCATGACCGTGCCGTACGCGACGGCGGCCAGGAAGCCGTAGCCGGCCAGAAGGAGCAGCTCCGCCCGGCCGCGCAGGCGCTCGGCGCCCGGCAGCAGGCCAGCGCCCATCGTGAACCAGCCCATCGCCAGCATCTGGAACGGCATCCAGGGCCCCACCCCGCCCGTGAGCAGCGCGGACGCGAACATGGTCACCGAGCCGAGGACGAACCCGAAGCCGGGGCCGAGGACCCGTCCGCTCAGCACCATCAGGAAGAACATGGGCTCCAGCCCGGCCGTACCGGCGCCGAGCGGGCGCAGGGCGGCCCCGGCCGCCGCGAGTACGCCGAGCATCGCCACCGCCTTCGGGCCGAGGCCCGACTCGGAGATCGTCGCCGCCACGACCGCCACGAGCAGGACGAGCAGCCCGGCGAAGAGCCAGGGCGCGTCCCGCGCGTGCGCGCTGACGGCGGAGGCCGGTGGCGCGAGAAACGGCCAGCCGAACCCCGCCACCCCCACCACGCCGACCAGGACGAGGGCGGCGGTGGAACGCGCTCCGAGCCGGACGGGACGGGGCCCGCCGGTTCCTCTCATCGCAGGGCCTCCCTCACCTGGGCGACCGTGAGCCATCGCTGCGGGGCCAGGATCTTGGTGACCTGTGGCGCGAAGGACGGTGACGCCACGACCACCTCCGCCGTCGGACCGTCGGCCACCACCTCGCCCTCGGCCAGGATCACCACCCGGTGGGCCAGCTCGGCGGCCAGCTCCACGTCATGGGTGGCCAGCACGATCGCGTGCCCCTCGGCGGCCAGAGCGCGCAGGATGCCGACCAGCCTCGCCTTCGCCCCGTAGTCGAGACCCCGGGTCGGCTCGTCGAGGAGCAGAAGAGGCGGCCGGGCGGTCAGTACGACGCTCAGCGCGAGCGCCAGGCGCTGCCCCTCGGACAGATCACGCGGGTGCGTGTCGTCCGCGATGCCCGGCAGCAACTCGGAGACCAGCGCCCGGCAGCTCCCCGGCTCGGCGCCCGCGTCGGTGTCGGCCGCCGCGCACTCGGCGGCGACCGTGTCGGCGTACAGCAGGTCACGTGGCTCCTGCGGTACGAGACCCACGCGGCGTACGAGGTCCCGGGGCGCCGTCCGATGCGGCACCGCACCTCCGACGCGCACCGAACCGGCGGCCGGTTCGACGAGGCCGACCAGCGCCCCGAGCAGCGTGGACTTCCCGGCGCCGTTACGGCCCATCAGGGCGACGGTCTCGCCGGGGGAGACGGTGAGACCGACCCGCCGCAGGGCTTCGACGCGGGCGCGCCGGACGGTGAGGGCGTCGACCTCCGCCGCGTGGACCGGGCGGACGGGGGCGAGGGGTGCCGCCGACGGTGGGTTTCGGCGGAAGCGCCGGCGGCGGCCGGGGGGTGGGGCGAGTGAGACCGCCGCCACCGGAGTCGGTGTGTGTGCCGGGTACGGCTGGTCCGCGAGTCGCGCCCGCAGGTCGCCCGCGCCGCGGCGGGCGTCGCGGACCGTCAGGGGCAGCGGGGACCAGCCTGCCAGGCGGCCCAGGGCGACCACGGGTGGGTACACCGGGGAGAGGGCCATCACGTCCGCCGGGGTGCCGACGACCGGGGGTGCGCCGGGGGAGGGCAGAAGGACGACGCGGTCGGCGTACTGCACCACCCGTTCCAGGCGGTGCTCGGCCATCAGGACCGTCGTGCCGAGGTCGTGGACGAGGCGCTGCAGGACCGCCAGCACTTCCTCCGCCGCCGCCGGGTCGAGCGCCGACGTCGGTTCGTCGAGGACCAGCACCCTCGGATGCGGGGTGAGGACGGAGCCGATCGCCACCCGCTGCCGCTGTCCCCCGGAGAGGGTGGCGATCGGGCGGTCGCGCAGGTCGGCCAGACCGAGCAGGTCCAGTGTCTCCTCCACCCGGCGGCGCATCACGTCCGGTGCGAGCCCCAACGACTCCATTCCGTAGGCGAGTTCGTCCTCGACGACGTCCGTCACGAAGTGGGCGAGCGGGTCCTGGCCCACCGTGCCGACCACATCGGCGAGTTCACGCGGCTTGTGGGTGCGGGTGTCGCGGCCGGCCACGGTCACCCGGCCGCGCAGGGTGCCCCCGGTGAAGTGCGGGACGAGTCCGTTCACGGCGCCGAGAACCGTCGACTTGCCGACCCCCGACGGGCCGACCAGGAGGACGAGTTCACCCTCCGGCACCTCGAAGTCGACGTGCCGACAGGCGGGTTCGGCGGCGTCCGCGTAGGTCACGGAGACGTCCTCGAAGCGGATCACGACGGCTCCTCGGCGGCAGTGGGCTTGCGGGGTGCGGGACTTGGGGCCGCGAAGGCCGGGAGCAGACCCAGCAACACGGCCGCCGCCGGCCACAGCGGCAGCGTCGGCGACTCCAGTGGTACGACGCCGGGACGCAGCGCCGCCGAGCCGGCGGAGCCGGCGGCGAGGATCATCAGCGCCGCCACCAGCACCCCCGACCCCGCGACCAGCCACGCCCGTACACCCCACTCGTCCGGCCGGTACCGGGTGCGAAGGGAACGCCGGCCCCCGAGCCACAGCCCGCCCAGCGCCGCCGCCAGTCCCGCCAGCAGCACCGGCAGCCCGTAGGCGCCGCCCGCCGCCGTCAGCAGCCCGTACGTGCCCGCGCAGACGCCGAGCAGGCCGCCCAGGGTGAGCGCGCCGGTCGTACGGCGGACGCCGGCCGGGACCTCGGCGGTGCGGCCGTATCCGCGCGCCTCCATCGCCGCGGCCAGCGCGACCGACCGCTCCAACGCGCCCTCCAGCACCGGGAGTCCGACCTGCAGCAGCCCCCGTACGCCCCGGTCGGGACGGCCGCGCAGGCGGCGGGCGGCGCGCAGCCGCTGGACGTCCGCGACGAGGTTCGGCGCGAAGGTGAGGGCCACGACGACCGCGACACCGATCTCGTACAGGGCGCCGGGGAGGGACTTGAGGAGACGGGCCGGGTTCGCGAGGGCGTTGGCGGCGCCGACGCAGATCAGCAGCGTGGCCAGCCGCAGTCCGTCGTACAGGGCGAAGACCAGCCCCTCGGCGGTCACCCGGCCACCGACGCGCACTCCCTGCGCCCAGTGGGGGAGCGGGAGTTCGGGGAGCGTGAGCAGGACGTGCGAGCCGGGGATCGGGGAACCGAGGACGACGGCGAAGACGAGCCGGATGACGAGGACGGCCAGACCGAGCTTGACGAAGGCGGTGTAGGAACGGGCCCAGGGGGCGTCGGTGCGATGCGTGGCCACGACGTAGCCGGCGACGGCGATGAGGAGCCCGAGCAGGAGGGGGTTGGTGGTGCGGGTGGCAGCGGTCCCGAGCCCCAGGGACCAGACCCACCAGGCACCGGGGTGCACGGGTGCCGACGCGTTCCGGCTGCGGCTGACGTGGCTGAGCGGCGCTGCTGAGGTCGGGTGCGCACTCGCGCCCCGACAGGGGCGCGGGGCTGCATCGATTGGCGGCTTCGCCCCGGGGCGCGACCAGCCCCCACCGGCCTGCGGTGAACGACGACCCGCGTGTCCAGCGGAGCGCTCACGCATGGCGGCGGCGCCGTGTCTGCCAGATCGCCGCCCCGCCGAGCGCCACCACGGCCGCGATCCCCGCGAGCAGGCCGACGGACGGGCCACCGTCCGAATCGGTATCGGTGGCCCCGGCGGACTTGCCCGCCCCCACCGTCTCGCCGCAGCCGGTGCGCGGATACCCGGTGATCGCACAGAGCAACGCGCTCGCGTCGTATCGCAGGGGACCCGCGACCGACGCGAGGGCGTCCGCCGTGGTTGCGTCGGGGGACACCCGGGCGCACGCCGTACGCGTCGCGGGCGGACTCTCGCCGGACGGCGCGTCGGCGGGCGTACCGAAGTCGATGACGAGCGCCACGCGCTTGTGGCCGTCCTGCGCGGGCGTCCTGGCGCAGACGACCGCGAACACCGCGTCGGCGCGCGGCCGGGCGGCGTCCTTCGAGTCCTGGCTCACGGCGAAACGGAAACCCTGGACGTCACCGTCGGAGGGCCGGGCGGTCGACGGCCCCTGCGTGGCGTACGTCCACGCGCCGCCGTCGCGCTCCCAGAAGGACCAGTAGCGGTAGCCGACGGCCTGGGCCTGCCCGGCGCTCGCCCAGAGGCCGAGGAGAAGGGCGGCCACCAGGAGCGGGAGGGCGCGGCGCCGGATCACGACCGCTGCTTCCTCTTGTTGCGCCCGCTGATCAGGAAACCGATACCGATACCGGCGACGAGGAACACACCGACGGTCCAGAGCGTCCCGAACCCGCTCCCGTCGTCCTTGTCGGTTTCCCTGTCGGTGTCCCTGCCGCTGTTCTCGGCGGCGGGAGTCGGGGAGACGGAGGCCGGGACGGACGCGGGCGCCGGGCCGGTCGCGTCGAGGAGGGCCACCAGGTCCTGGCCGCCGAAGTCGCGCGGATCGGCGGTCTCGGCGTGCGCCGCGAGGATCAGCTGCGCGTACGCGGCCGGCCCCGCCCCCTTCGCCCACGGCCCGGCGTTCGCCTCCAGCCAGCGCCACGCGTCGGCCGCCCGCTGTGCCTGGCCGGCCGTCGCGAGGGCGACGACGGCGTCGGCGGTGTTGCCGTAGTCGGGCTGGTCCTCGGCCCCGGCCAGCGCGGACGTCAGGTGCTTGTCCTTGGCGAGGGCCTGTACGAGGTGGGCGGCGCCGTTCCGAGCGGCCTGCCCGGGATCGTCGGAGTCCGAGCAGGCCGAAGCGGCACCGGTCGGCTTCACGGCCTCCCCGGCGAACCCCTTCCCCAGTACGCCGACCACGGCGGCGGCCGTCGCGTCGTCGTTGGCGGCGAGAGCACCCTTCTTGTCCGGCTGGTAGGCGAAGGCGCCCCCACCGGTCGCGTCGCACGGAAGAGCCAGCTTCAGCAGCAGGTCGTACGGGGTCTTCCCGCCCTTGGTGACCGTGCCGGGCTGCTCGCCGGCCGCGGCGAGGGCTCCGACGACCACGGAGGTGGAGTTCGCGTCGCTGGCCCCGCCGGCCGTGTACCCCCAGCCGCCGTCCGTGTTCTGTACGGACTTCAGCCAGGCGACGGCCTTGCCGACCCCCGTCTCCTGCCCGCCGAGGGCGGCGAGCGCCTGGACGGCGGCGCCGGTGCTGTTGGTGTCGACCAGGGTCTTGGCGTCGCAGGCCGTACCGCTGTTTGCCCGGAAGGGCGCGAAGGCACCGCTCGCGCACTGCTGCCCGGCCAGCCAGTCCACGGCCGAGGCGGCCGGCTTCACCCCGACGGTGTCCTGGGCGAGCAGCGCGAGGGACTGGCGCCAGACGCCGTCGTAGGTGGGGTCGCCGGTGCCGTACAGCCCGGCGGGGAGAGCGGCCGAGGGGGACGGCGAGGCGGCGGACGCCTGACCGCCGCCGGCCAGCGTGACGGCGATGACGGCCAGAGCCGTGGCGCTGCGGCGGACATTCATGATCGGCGGGTGCCTCTCCGTGCGGGGAGCCGGACAGCACGGGACACCCCGGGCGGCTCGGCTCCGTATGCCTCGACGGTGCCGTGCACCGGCGGACCGCCGGTGACGCGAGCCGGTCACGATCCGCACGGGGCAATCCGGCTCACAGCTCCTGACCGATGCCCAGGCTGCTCACGGTTGCGGGTCAGCGCCGGATTTGCACCGGCTTCCCCCCGTACGGGTGTGATACGACCTGCCCACTGTACCGGTCCGTGCAAACGGCACCGATTTCACACCGCCCGCCCGCCGCGCTCACACCGCCACGTACGTCACCGGCTCGCTCCCCGTCACGGCCTCCGCCTGGCCCAGCTTGACCAGTCGGCGGACGTGCGCCTCGGCCTCCGAGACCGCGATGTTCCGTGAGCCCGGGGGGATTTCGGCCCAGGGGCGGTTCCACTCCATGCGTACCGCCAGCTGCCAGGGGGTGAGGGGAGTGGTGAGCAGGGCGCGGAGGCCGGCGAGGCGTTCGTCGTGGTGGTCGAGGAGTTCCTGTACGCGGACGGCCGCGTCCGGGAAGGCGTGGCGGTGGGCCGGGAGCACCTCCGCCGGGGCCAGCCGGCCGATGCGTTCCAGGGAGTCGAGGTAGTCGCCAAGGGGGTCGGGGGTCGTCGTGTCCTCCGGGTCCTCGTACAGGCCGATGTGCGGGGTGATCCCGGGGAGCAGGTGATCTCCCGAGAACAGGCGTCCGTTGCCCGGGAGTCGGGCCGGGTGGGCCTCCTCCAGGTGGAGGCAGACGTGGCCCGGGGTGTGGCCCGGCGTCCAGATCGCGCGCAGGCGGCGGCCGGGGAGGTCGAGGAGTTCGCCGGGGACGATCTCGCGGTCGGGCAGCGCCGGCGAGAAGTTCGGGAGGATGCCGGCGGGTGTTCTGCCCAGGGTCGCCACATGGTCGGCCGGTGCTCCGGCCGCCGCCAGCTTCGCGGTCATGTAGCCGAGCCAGCGCTCGGCACGGTTGTCGCGCGTCCGCCGGACGAGCGCGATGTCGGCCTCGTGCATCGCGATCCACGCCCCGGACGCCTCGCGGACCTGGCCGGACAGGCCGTGGTGGTCCGGATGGTGGTGGGTGATCACCATGCCGTGGATATCGCCGACCGCCGTCCCGCACGCAGACAGGCCGTCGACGAGGGTGTCCCAGGACAGCGGGTCGTCCCAGCCCGTGTCGATGAGCACCGGTCCGCCGTCCGTGTCGACGACGTAGACCAGCGTGTATCCGAGGGGGTTGTTCGGGATGGGCACCCGGAGGGACCGTACGCCCCCGCCGTGGTCGGTCACCTGCGTCGACACCTGTGTCATGGGCTCCCCTGTGGCTGGGCTGCCAGCCACTATAACTAGAACCGGTTTCAATGGGAGCCCGAGTCACTTACCCCATATCCCTCGTTGTGGTGCGCGAGCTGTGGACTCCTCCGGAGGGAACTGGTAACTCTCTCCGTATCCATCTATCTGACGAACCGTCAGAGACGGTACCCGGAGAGGTAGTCGGCGAGAGGCAGTCGGCCATGACCGAGCTCGTGGAACACGGACAGCTGTTCATCGGCGGGGAGTTGACCGATCCCCTCGGCAAGGACGTCATCGAGGTCATCTCCCCGCACACCGAAGAGGTCTTCGGCCGTGTGCCGCACGCGTCGCGGGCCGACGTCGACCGGGCCGTCGCCGTCGCGCGCACCGCCTTCGACGAGGGTCCCTGGCCGCGGATGACCCTCGACGAGCGCATCGCCGTCGTCACGCGCATCAAGGACGGCATCGCCGCACGGTACGAGGAGATCGGCCGCGTCATCTCCTCCGAGAACGGCTCCCCGTACTCCTGGAGCGTCCTCGCCCAGGCCCTCGGCGCGATGATGGTGTGGGACGCGGCGATCACCGTCGCCCGCGACTTCACGTACGAGGAGTCGCGCGACGGCGTTCTCGGCCGCATCCTCGTCCGGCGCGAACCGGTGGGCGTCGTCGCCGCCGTGGTCCCCTGGAACGTCCCGCAGTTCACCGCGGCGGCCAAGCTCGCGCCCGCGCTGCTCGCCGGCTGCACGGCGGTCCTGAAGCCGTCGCCCGAGTCACCCCTCGACGCGTACATCCTCGCGGAGATAACGAAGGAGGCCGGACTGCCGCCCGGCGTCCTCTCCATCCTCCCGGCCGACCGTGAGGTCAGCGAGTACCTCGTCGGACACCCCGGCATCGACAAGGTCTCCTTCACCGGCTCGGTCGCCGCGGGCAAGCGCGTGATGGAGGTGGCCTCCCGCCAACTCACGCGCGTGACACTGGAGTTGGGCGGCAAGTCGGCGGCCGTCGTACTGCCCGACGCCGACCTCGACACCACCGTCCCCGGCATCGTCGGCGCGGCCTGGATGAACAACGGTCAGGCGTGCGTCGCCCAGACCCGCATCCTCCTCCCACGCTCCCGCTACGACGAGTTCGCGGACGCCTTCGCCCAGGCCGCGAGTGCGCTGGTGGTCGGCGACCCGCTCGACCCGGCGACCCAGGTCGGCCCGCTGGTCGCGCAACGCCAGCAGCAGCGCAACCTCGACTACATCCGCATCGGCCAGGAGGAGGGCGCGAAGATCCTCACCGGCGGAGGACGCCCGGCCGGCCTCGACCGCGGCTGGTACGTCGAACCGACCCTCTTCGGCGACGTCGACAACTCGATGCGCATCGCCCGCGAGGAGATCTTCGGCCCGGTCATCTGTCTGCTCCCGTACGGCGACGAGTCCGAGGCCGTGAAGATCGCGAACGACTCCGACTACGGGCTCTCCGGCAGCGTGTGGACGGCCGACGTCGCGCACGGCATCGACCTGGCACGGCAGGTCCGTACCGGGACGTACTCGGTGAACACCTTCAGCCTCGACATGCTCGGCCCGTTCGGCGGCTACAAGAACTCCGGACTGGGGCGGGAGTTCGGGCCCGAGGGGTTCAGCGAGTACCTGGAGCACAAGATGATCCACCTCCCGGCCGGTTGGGAGGGGTAACGGGCATGGGCGACCGCTGGCACGTGGAGGTGGACCGCTCGCTGTGCATCGGCTCGGCCCAGTGCGTCCACCGGGCCCCGGACGGATTCCGCCTCGACAACGGGATGCAGTCCCACCCGGTCGAACCGGACACGGACGCCAACGAGAAGGTGCTGGCCGCGGCGGAGAACTGCCCGGTGGAGGCGATCATGATCACGCTGCTGGAGGGTGGGGAGGCGGTGTTTCCGCCGGAGGAGTGAGGGGGGTTTCCCACCCACCCGCCCGTTCACCGCATGTGTCCAGCGCGGGCGGCACCTCTCCGGTGCGGGCCCGCACCTTCAGCCCGTCCGGCGCTTGAGGACAAGGCCCGTTCAGGGCCGACAGCGGGGGTCTGGGGGCGCAGCCCCCAGGAACGGGATGGGACGGGTAGGGGCGGCGGGGGCGAAACCCCCTACCGCCCCTCCCCGGAGGGATCTGTCAGGTCGATCAGCCGACACACCGTCTCGATGTCGATCTTCACCTGCGCGATCGACGCCCGCCCCGAAAGCCAGGTCACCAGCGCCGAGTGCCACGTGTGCTCGATGACGCGAACCGCCGACAGCTGCTCGGGAGTCGGGTGGCGGCCCGCGCCCGGATCACCCAGCCCCATCGAGTCCAGGATGATCGCCGTCGTCTGGCGGGAGACCTGGTCGACCTCCGGCGAGACACTGCGGTCCGCGAAGGTCAGCGCCCGCACCATCGCGTCCGCCAGATGCGGCTCACGCTGCAGGGCGCGGAAGGCGCGCATCAGCGTCTCCGCGACCCGCTCCGCCGCCGTCTCGCCCGTCGGCGGCTTCTTGCGCAGCGTGCCGTGCATGTGTTCCAACTGGTCCTGCATCGTGGCGACCAGCAGATGGACCTTGGACGGGAAGTACCGGTAGAGCGTGCCGAGCGCGACCTGCGAGGACTCCGCGACCTCCCGCATCTGCACCGCGTCGAAACCGCCCCGGCTCGCCAACTGCGCGCTCGCGTGCAGGATCCGGCGCCGACGGGCCTCCTGCCGCTCCGTGAGCGGAGCGGAGGGCGGCGGCGAACTCGGTCGCGCCGGGTGTGCTTCCACCTTCGCGTCGGCAGACATGGGGTCCCGTTCCGTGACAGTCGGTGATCGCCCGGTCGTCGGGCGGCGATCGGTCAGTCGTTTGTCAGCAAACAGTCAGCAAGCAGTCGGCAGCATGGCACTTCGGGTTGTGTGTCCGCCGTGGCGCGAATCACCTGATCCACCGCTCACAGCCGACGTACCTGCCGGTAGATTCGGAGCCTCCTGAACGATCAAGTCTGAAACTTGTTCTAGATTAGCGTCCCGTCGTAGTGTCGCGGGAAACCGTGGGGAGAAGGGGGCCGGGAGTGACGGCCGAGGCCAGCGAGGCAGGCCCTCCGGGGGATCCTGCAGCGGACGGCGAGCGACCGCTCAACATCGCACTTCTGACCTACAAAGGGAACCCGTTCTGCGGCGGACAGGGCGTCTACGTACGCCATCTGTCCCGCGAACTGGCCCGGCTCGGTCACCGCGTCGAGGTCATCGGCTCCCAGCCGTACCCGGTGCTGGACGTGCTCGACGGACGAGCCGGGCGTGCCCCGGGTCCCGACCCCGTCCTCACCGAGCTGCCCAGCCTCGACCTCTACCGTCAGCCCGACCCCTTCCGCACTCCGGGGCGTGACGAGTACCGCGACTGGATCGACGCGCTCGAAGTCGCCACGATGTGGACCGGCGGCTTTCCCGAACCGCTCACCTTCTCCCTGCGCGCCCGCCGCCAACTGCGCGCCCGCAGCGGTGAGTTCGACGTCGTGCACGACAACCAGACACTCGGGTACGGCCTGTTGGGTGACATCGGCGCGCCGCTCGTCACCACCATCCACCACCCCATCACCGTGGACCGGCAGTTGGACCTGGACGCGGCCGACAGCAGGCGTCGGCGGATGTCCGTGCGGCGCTGGTACGGCTTCACCCGTATGCAGAAGCGGGTGGCCCGCCGGCTGCCGTCCGTGCTCACCGTCTCGGGTACCTCGCGCCAGGAGATCGTCGACCATCTCGGCGTACGGGAGAGCCGCATCCACGTCGTGCACATCGGCGCGGACACCGACCTCTTCTCACCCGACCCGGCGGCACGCCAGGTACCGGGCCGCATCGTGACCACGTCCAGCGCGGACGTTCCCCTCAAGGGGCTGGTGTACCTCGTCGAGGCGCTCGCGAAGGTCCGTACGGAACATCCCGCGGCCCACCTCGTGGTCGTCGGCAAGCGTGCCGAGGACGGGCCCGTCGCCCAGGCCATCGAGCGGTACGGCCTCGAAGGTGCCGTCGAGTTCGTGAAGGGCATCTCGGACCCGGAACTCGTCGACCTGGTGCGCTCGGCGGAGATCGCCTGCGTACCGTCCCTGTACGAGGGCTTCTCGCTCCCGGCGGCCGAGGCGATGGCCACCGGTACGCCCCTGGTCGCCACCACCGGCGGAGCGATCCCGGAGGTGGCCGGCCCCGACGGCGAAACCTGCCTGGCGGTCCCACCGGGCGACCCCGGAGCCCTGGCCACCGCCCTGGCCACCCTCCTCGCCGACCCGGCGCTGAGAGCACGTCTGGGCCGGGCCGGCCGCGAACGCGTACTGGCCCGCTTCACCTGGGCCCGAGCGGCGGAGGGCACGGCAGCGCACTACCGCGAGGCCCTGGCCCGCGCGAAGTCCGGCCCGAAAGCCCCGGCCGGTGCCGTCCCCGTGACGGCGGCCTCGTCCAACCCTCCACTCGAATTCCCCGACCGCGAAAGCAGGACTTCGTGCTGACCGTCGACTTCACCCGGTTCCCGCTGGCGCCGGGCGATCGCGTCCTGGACCTCGGCTGCGGAGCCGGGCGGCACGCGTTCGAGTGCTACCGGCGTGGTGCCCAGGTCGTCGCGCTCGACCAGAACGGCGACGAGATCCGCGAGGTCGCCAAGTGGTTCGCGGCGATGAAGGAGGCCGGCGAGGCGCCCGCCGGGGCCACCGCGACGGCCATGGAGGGCAACGCCCTGGCCCTGCCGTTCCCCGACGAGTCCTTCGACGTCGTGATCATCTCCGAGGTCATGGAGCACATCCCGGACGACAAGGGCGTACTCGCGGAGATGGTCCGGGTGCTGAAGCCCGGCGGCCGGATCGCGATCACCGTGCCGCGCTACGGGCCGGAGAAGATCTGCTGGTCCCTCTCCGACGCCTATCACGAGGTCGAGGGCGGCCACATCCGCATCTACAAGGCGGACGAACTGCTCGCGAAGATCCGGGAAGCGGGACTGAACCCCTACGGCACCCACCACGCCCACGCGCTCCACTCCCCGTACTGGTGGCTGAAGTGCGCGTTCGGCGTGGACAACGACAAGGTGCTGCCGGTGCGCGCCTACCACAAGCTGCTGGTCTGGGACATCATGAAGAAACCGCTGGCCACCCGGGTCGCCGAGCAGGCGCTGAACCCGCTGATCGGCAAGAGCTTCGTGGCGTACGCGACCAAGCCGCACCTCCCGAGCCTCGCCAAGGCCGAAGCCGAGGTGGCGGCCAAGTGACGACCCCCCGGACAGAACACCTCGTCCTGCCCGGGGTCCTCACCGCCGAGCAGGCCGCCCTCACCGTCCGCGGGATCCTCGCGGAGCAGCGGGAGGACGGGGCCATCCCGTGGTTCCGGGGGCACCATCTCGACCCGTGGGACCACACCGAGGCCGCGATGGCCCTGGACGCGGCCGGTGAGCACGAGGCCGCCGAGCGGGCGTACTTGTGGCTTGCCGCCCACCAGCTCCAGGACGGCTCCTGGTACGCCGCGTACGCCGACGGGGACGCGGACGCCGTCACCGACCGGGGACGGGAGACCAACTTCGTCGCCTACGTGGCCGTCGGCGTCTGGCACCACTATCTGTCCACCGGCGACGACAACTTCCTGGACCGGATGTGGCCGACGGTCTTCGCCGCCGTCGAGTTCGTCCTCCAGCTGCAGCAGCCCGGCGGCGAGATCGGGTGGAAGCGCGAGGACGACGGCACCGAGGTCAAGGACGGGCTGCTGACGGGCAGTTCGTCCGTCCACCACGCCCTGCGCTGCGCGCTCGCCATCGCCGAGGAACGTGAAGAACCGCAGCCCGACTGGGAGTTGGCGGTGGGCGCGCTACGGCACGCGATCCGCCGGCACCCCGAGCGGTTCCTCGACAAGGACCGCTACTCGATGGACTGGTACTACCCGGTCCTGGGCGGCGCGTTGACGGCTGCGGAGTCCAAGTCCCGGATCGAGGAGAGCTGGGAACGCTTCGTCGTCCCCGGCCTCGGAGTGCGCTGCGTCGTGCCCAACCCGTGGGTGACGGGCGGCGAGTCGGCCGAACTCGCCCTGGCGCTCTGGGCGGTGGGCGAGTCCGACCGTGCTCTGGAGATCCTCCAGTCGATCCAGCACCTGCGCGACGAGGAGAGCGGCCTGTACTGGACGGGCTACGTGTTCGACGCCGAGGCGATCTGGCCGCGCGAACTCACCACCTGGACGGCGGGCTCACTGCTCCTCGCTGTCGCGGCACTTGGCGGTCATGAGGCGACGTGTGCGGTGTTCGGGGGCTGGTTGTTGCCCAGGGGGCTGGACCCGGACTGCTGTCTGTAGAGCCGCGGGTGCGTTGCGGCTGGTCGCGCGGTTCCCGGCGCCCCTGTCGGGGCGCCGGGCGCCCGACCGTGTCGCTCAGTGGCGGTTGATGCGGTTGGCGATGGCGTGGCCCACGAACAGGTAGACGACGGCGGCCAGTCCGTAGCCGGCGACGACCCGGGCCCACTGTTCGTCGAAGGTGAAGAGGTCGTGCGACCAGCCTGCGAGCCAGGCGGCCGCGTCATGGACGACCTGCACGAAGTCGTTCGCGCGGTTGGCGTCCAACAGGTACATCAGGATCCAGAGGCCGAGGATGACGGCCATGATGTCGGCGACGATCGCGATGATCGTGCCGGCCTGATTGCTACCACGGCGATATGCAGGGGACATGTCCTTCGGATTGCCCCGATATCCAGTACGAAACCAGCCGTCGTCAACCTGTCGTCAGCCTGCCGTCAGGAGTTGAGCTCGGCGAGCACCCGCAGGGTGTGCGGGTCGGGGGAGAGGACGAGAAGGTCGGTCACCGGTCCCTTGCGCCACAACTTCAGCCGCTCCGCGATGCGTTCACGCGGCCCGACGAGGGAGATCTCGTCGGCGAAGGCATCCGGCACGGCGAGCACGGCCTCCTCCCGCCGTCCGGCGAGGAACAGCTCCTGGATCCGCCGGGCCTCCTCCTCGTACCCCATGCGGGCCATCAGATCGGCGTGGAAGTTGCGGGCCGCGTGGCCCATGCCGCCGATGTAGAAGCCGAGCATCGTCTTCACGGGCAACAGCCCCTCGGAGACGTCGGCACAGACCCGGGCCTGCGCCATCGGCGCGACGAGGAACCCCTCCCCGGCATCACGCAGCGGCTCCTCGTACACCCCGGCCCGCAGCGGGGACCAGTACAGGGGCAGCCAGCCGTCGGCGATACGGGCGGTCTGGGCGATGTTCTTGGGCCCCTCCGCACCGAGCAGCACGGGGAGTCGGGCCCGCAGGGGATGGGTGATCGACTTCAGCGGCTTGCCGATGCCGGTGCCGTCCGGGCCGTCGTACGGCAGGGGGTGGTAGCGCCCGGCCAGCTGGACGGGAGCCTCGCGGCGCAGGACCTGGCGTACGACATCCACGTACTCCCGGGTCGCGGTGAGCGGCGACTTCGGGAACGGGCGCCCGTACCACCCCTCGACGACCTGCGGGCCGGAGAGTCCCAGCCCGAGCATGACGCGTCCGCCGGAGAGATGGTCGAGGGTGAGGGCTTGCATCGCGGTGGTCGTCGGCGAGCGGGCCGCCATCTGGGCAACTGCCGTACCCAGCTTGATCCTTGACGTCTGGGCCGCGATCCACGTCAGCGGGGTGAACGCGTCCGAGCCCCAGGACTCGGCGGTCCACACCGAGTCGTAGCCGAGCCGTTCGGCCTCCTGGGCGAGCGGCACATGGTCCGGGGAGGGGCCACGACCCCAGTAGCCGAGCGCGAGACCGAGCCGCATGCCTGCCTCCTGACGGTCCGTCAGATGTGATGACGCTGGCGGCGACTGTACGACAACGGCCCCCTGCCCGGAAGGGCAAGGGGCCGGAGCCGACGTATCCCGCGGACGGTGTCAGCCGCGCTGGATGCCGGAGGCGTCCTGCAGAACGCCGCGACGGCCGTCCTGCGTCTGGGCGATGAGGCTCGGCCCGCGCTGCTCGACAGCCAGGTACCAGGTACCCGGGGCCAGTTCGGCGATCGGCGTCGGCGAGCCGTCCTCCGCGAACAGCGGACGCGGCACCGGCACGGCGAACCAGAACGGGGAGAAGTCCGCGGCCGGCGGCTGTGCCTGCTGCGGCTGGGCGGCGCCGCCACCGGCACCGAAGGGCAGACCGGTCTGCGGCTGGCCGCCGTACGGCGGCTGCTGCGCGTCGGCGCCCGGGTAGCCGTAGCCGCCCTGGGGCTGCCCGCCGGGGTAGGGCTGGCCACCGTAGGGCTGCGGGGCGGCCGGCTTGGGGGCGCCGATCAGGGCGCCCTTGAGGGCCGGAACCAGCGGGGTGGCCACGGCGGCGCCGGCCATGACGACCGTGGCGACGAGGGCGAGGATCAGGCCGGTGCCGGCGTCCGGGCCCGAACTGGCACTGTCGCCGACGTTGTTCGCGCCGCCCGCCGGGTCGAAGACGTTGCCGAGCGCGCTCCAGGCGGCGAACACGGTGAAGGCGACACCGAACTGGCCGAGCTCGATGCCCGCGACCTTCGGCACCTGCGGCAGACCGTGCGACACCACGACGAGCGCGGCACCGATGAGGCCGGCGAGGACGACGCCCATCAGAACCGGCCCACTGGACCAGGCGCTCGGCATGTCGAGGCCCGTGGCGCCGTCGACGGAGAAGATGTCGAGGAACGACGCGATGAACAGCAACACCGCTGCTCCGATCACCACGCCGTCGCCTCGAGTGAGGGAGCGGATATTCACTTCAGGTCCTCAGGTCCTTCGTAGGTCGTGTCGTCGTCATTCGGTCGGTCGCCATCCATGCGCGGTCGGCCGTCAATCGATCGTGCGATCGTGCGTAGGGGCACGACATTATCGTCCGCTCATGTGGGCTGTCCGCCGGGATGCACGCGTTGATCACGACCCGCGCAGAAAACTCACGATTCCCTCAGAGATCCCTTGTGCCGCTTCCTGCCTCCACGCACCGCTGGTCAGCAGGGCCGCGTCCTTGCTGTCGCGCATGTTGCCGCACTCGATGAACACCTTCGGAACCGTTGACAGATTGAGACCGCCGAGGTCCGTGCGGGTGTCCAGACCGGTACCGTCACCGATGTAGTTGGAGGGCGCGGAGCCGGTGGCGGCGGCGAAGCCGGCCTTGATGCTCTCGCCGAGAAGCCGGGACGAGGCGACGATCGGCCGGGTGTCCGCGGCGCCCTTGTGGACCGCCCCCGGCAGGATCACATGGAACCCGCGGTTGCCCTGCGTGCTCCCGTCGGCATGGACGGAGACGACGGCGTCGGCGTGCGCGGCGTTACCGATCCGGGCGCGCTCGTCCACGCAGGGCCCGTAGGCGTAGTCGGACGGGTCGCCGTTCTGGGTCAACTTCACGGTGGCGCCCTGCTGTTCGAGAACCGTCCGTAGCCGCCGCGCGACATCGAGGGTGAACTCGGCCTCCGTGTAACCGCTGTTGGTGGCGGTTCCGGTGGTGTCGCATTCCTTCGAGTTCGTGCCGATGTTCACCTTGCGGGCGATCTCGGCGGTGTGCTTGAAGTTGCCGGGGTTGTGCCCGGGGTCGATGACGACGACCTTGCCCGCGAGGGGAGCGGCGGGTTCGCTGGGCGTGCTGTAGCCGGGCGGTCCGATCGGCGACAGGGGTTCGTAGGCGCCGCTGGACAGCGAATTGCCCGTGCCGTCACCGCCACCACTGCCGGCGTCGGCGAAAGCCTCCCAGACGAACCACCCGCCCGCCCCGCCCAGCACCAGCACGGCGAGGGCGACGGCCAGCGGACGGCGCAGCGAGGAACGAGGGGGCTGGGGCGGCTCGAAGCCGGGGCCTGCGTACGACACGACAGTGACTCTAACCGGGGCCTCAGATCCCGGCGCCCGTTCGCCGCAGGACGCGCAGCGAGTCGGTCGCGGAGACCTCGGTGAAGGCGCCGGAGGCGAGGGCTCGGAGGTAGACGCGGTAGGGGGCCTGGCCGGTGAACTCGTCCTCGGGGTCGGGGAAGACGTCGTGGATGAGCAGGAGGCCGCCCTCGGCGACGTGCGGGGCCCAGCCCTCGTAGTCGGCGGTGGCGTGCTCGTCGGTGTGGCCCCCGTCGATGAAGACGAGGCCGAGCGGCGAGTTCCAGATCCGCGCCACCTGCGGAGACCGCCCGACGACCGCGATGACGTGGTCCTCCAACCCGGCCGCGTGGAGCGTACGCCGGAAGGTCGGAAGGGTGTCCATGACACCCAGCTCCGGATCGACGGTCGCCGGGTCGTGATAGTCCCACCCCGGCTGCTGCTCCTCGCTGCCCCGGTGATGATCGACGGTCACCGCGGTGACCCCGGCCGCCCGGGCCGCGTCGGCGAGCAGGACCGTGGAACGCCCGCAGTACGTCCCGACCTCCAGCAACGGCAGCCCGAGCGCCCCCGCCGCTACGGCGGCCTCGTAGAGCGCGAGCCCCTCACCGACGGGCATGAACCCCTTGGCCGCCTCGAAGGCGGCCAGAATCTCGGGCTTGGGCACTGCCGCGGTCATAGGGGCCCTTTCGGTCGTACGGACGTGCGGGAGCCTCATGCTGTCGTACAACCCGGGTGATGTGGACGACGGGGGGTGCCCCTATGGGGGCGCGGGGAACTGCGCGACCAGCCACAACGGGCCCGCAGCCAAAAACGCACCCCCGCGCCCGGTGCGCGCAGCGCCTATGCGCTGACAGTCTCGCCGGGCAGAGACAGGTCCACGTCGACCGTCCCGTCCGCCCCCGCATGGGTCGCGGACGACGCGAGCGGCCCATGGCCGGAGGCCCGCGCGGCCAGGACGTACGCACCCTGCGAGGGGACGGCGAGCGCGTAGCTCCCGTCTGCTTCGGAGAGCGTCGTGCCCGCCTGGCGCCCACGCTGGTCGATCAACGTGACCTTGGCACGCGCGACCGGGCTGCCGTCGGCGCCCAGCACCCGCCCACGGAACCCGGAGCCGAGCACGGCGTCCTCCTCACTGCTGGCCCGCAGCTGCGGCTTGCTCGCCGCGCGCCGGCCCGGCAGGAACAGGGCCAGCAGCAGACCGACCGCGACCGCGCCCGTGGCGATGACGAAGGAGACCCGGAAACCGTGCATCGTGGGGATCGCGACGCCGCCCACATGGTTCGCGGTGTTGGCGAGCACCATGCCGATGACGGCGCTGGACACCGACGTACCGATGGAACGCATGAGGGTGTTGAGGCCGTTGGCCGCGCCGGTCTCGGAGGCCGGGACCGCGCCGACGATCAGGGCGGGGAGCGAGGAGTAGGCGAGACCGATTCCCGCGCCCAGAACCACCGCGATGACGAGGGACTGCCACGCGGCGCTCATCAGGCCGAGGCCGGCGCCGTAGCCGATCGCGATGATCAGCAGGCCCAGGATCAGCGTCACCTTGGGCCCGTACTTCGCGGACAGCCGAGCGTAGACCGGCGCCGTGAACATCATCGTCAGGCCGAGCGGCGCCACGATCAGGCCCGCCACGACCATCGACTGGCCGAGGCCGTAGCCGGTGGAGGTGGGCAGCTGGAGGAGCTGGGGCAGGACGAGCGAGACGACGTAGAACGAGACGCCGACCATGATCGAGGCGAGGTTGGTGAAGAGGACGGCGGGCCGGGCGGTGGTCCGCAGGTCCACCAGCGGGGCCTTCAGACGCAGCTCCAGCACGCCCCACAGGACGAGCACGACGGCGGACGCGCCGAACAGGCCGAGCGTGGTGCCGGAGGTCCAGCCCCAGTCGCTGCCCTTGGTGATCGGCAGGAGGAAGAGGACGAGGCCTGCGGAGAGCCCGATGGCTCCGAGCACGTCGAAGGTGCCCTCGGCGCGCATCTGCGACTCGGGTACGACGACCAGGGTCAGGACGATCGCGAGGGCGCCGATGCCCGCGGCGCCGTAGAAGAGGGCGTGCCAGTCGGAGTGCTGGGCGATCAGGGCGGCGAGGGGGAGCGCGAGGCCGCCGCCGACGCCGACGGAGGAGCTCATCAGGGCCATCGCCGAGGGGAGCTTCTCGCGGGGCAGCATGTCGCGCATCAGGCCGATGCCGAGGGGGATGGCACCCATGGCGAAGCCCTGGAGCGCGCGTCCCACGATCATGATCAGCAGGTCGCTGGTGAGCGCGCTGACCAGGGCGCCGACCACCATCACGGAGAGGCTGGCGATCAGCAGGCGTCGCTTGCCGTACAGGTCACCGAGCCGGCCCATGATCGGCGTGGCCACGGCCCCGGACAGGAGCGTCGAGGTCAGCACCCAGGTGGCGTTGCTGGGCGAGGTGCTCAGCAGTTGGGGCAGGTCCTTGATGACGGGGACGAGCAGGGTCTGCATGACCGCGACAACAATGCCCGCAAAGGCGAGCACCGGGACGATTGCCCCGCCCGTTCTGCCGGTTTCGCCGGCGGGCCGGTCGGTCGTCGTGTGCGTCATGGGGTGGAGCCTCCAGGCGGATCCGGGCGGGGTGGTGTGCGGGTTGCGTGAGTGATGAACCCGTGTGCCTGGGCAACTATTCCGATGTTTTGGCGTACTAACTAATCCTTGACCTGCTTATGGGAATCTGATCCACCGTCACGGCCGCCGACCTCGTGCGGGCCGCGCCGGAGACGCTAGAGCCACCCCTGCTGCCGGGCCTCCCGCACCGCCTCCGTCCGGTTGCGGGTCCGCGTCTTCCCGATGGCGGCCGAGAGGTAGTTGCGGACCGTCGACTCGGAGAGGTGAAGCCTGACGGCGACATCGGCGACCGTCGCCCCGTCCACCGAGGCGTTCAGGACGTCGCGCTCCCGCTCCGTGAGCGGATTGGGCCCGGCGCTGAGCGCGGCGGCGGCAAGGGCGGGGTCGATGACCGTCTCCCCGGTCAGTACCCGTCGGATCGCCGCGGCCAGCTCCTCCACGGGCCCGTCCTTGACGAGGAAACCTGCGGCCCCCGCCTCCATGGCCCGCCGCAGATAGCCGGGGCGGCCGAACGTGGTCAGGATCAGCACCCGGCAGTCCGGGGCCTCGTCGCGGAGAAGGGCGGCGGCGTCCAGACCGCTGATGCCGGGCAGCTCGATGTCGAGGAGGGCCACGTCCGGACGGTGGAGCAGGGCCGCGTCGACGATCGCGTCACCGGCCCCGACCTGGGCGACGACCCTGATGTCCGGCTCCATCCCGAGCAGCAGGGCGAGAGCGCCTCGCATCATCTGCTGGTCCTCGGCGAGGAGGACTCTGATGGACTTCGCGGGACGGTGATCCCGGGGCATCTCGTTCACGGGGTAAGGGTAGGGCGGACATGGGGGCTGAGCGGGGAGAGAGGCGGGGACCCGACCGTCAGGTCGGGCAGCTCGGCCGTGACCAGGAACCCGCCCTGCGGCATCGGACCCGCCGACAGCGAGCCTCCCACCGCCGCCAGGCGTTCCGTCAGCCCCTTGAGCCCCGTGCCGCCGACCCCCGGCCGCGTGGACACCATGGGCGCGTCCACCCCCGTCCCGTTGTCGGCGACCCTCAGACGCACCCGCTTCGCCGTACCGGCTGTGCCCGTGTCACCCGTGCCCGTGCTACCTGTGCCTGCGCCGCCCGCGTCGGTGCTCACACCCGCCCCCTCCGCACCCTCGGTGCCCTCCGCACCTTCCGTACCCGCCCCCTCGACCGTGATCTCGCATCGGGTGGCGCCGCTGTGCCGCAGGACGTTCGTGACCGCCTCCCGTACCACCCACCCCAGCAGCGCCTCCGCCGACGACGACAGGGGCGGGCCCGAGCGGTGGATCACCGGAGTGACGGCCGCCGCCGTCAGGGCCGAGTCCGCCCGGTCCAGTTCCGCGGCCAGGCTGCTGCCCTGCCGATATCCGGTCACCGCCTCGCGGATCTCCGTCAGGGCCTGGCGGCCCACCGACTCGATGTCGGTGATCTGGAGCAGGGCCGCGTCCATGTTCCGGGGCGCCAGACGACGGGCCGCCTCCGACTTCACCACGATCACCGACAGGGTGTGGCCCAGCAGATCGTGCAGGTCGCGGGAGAAACGCAGCCGTTCCTCCTCGACCGCCCGGTGCGCCAACTCCTCACGCGCCGACCGCAGTTCACGCACCGCCTCGCTCAGGGAGAGGATCGCCGCCGTCACCATCGTCGACAGGAAGGTCCCGTACGCCACGTTCAGCGCGTCCCAGCCGTCCCGCACCGCGGAGACGCCCGCCGCGAGGGCGGTGAGGGCGAGTCCGGTACGGCCCAGCCACGGGCCCCTCATCACCGCGCCCGTGGCCAGCCCGAGCAGCGGGAAGAAGTACAGCCAGCTGCCCCCGTACACGATCGCCAGTGCGCAGGTCACCGCGCCCATCACGGCGAGCGCCACCCGCGTCGACCGGGCGTCCCGGGTCTCCTTCACGAAGGCGCGGAACGTGACGTAGATGTAGAGGGAGTTGAAGGTGAGGAGACCCACCGCGCCGATCCAGGGCAGCGGGGTCCGGCCCTGGAGGAGGTTGGAGAAGGAGCCCATGCCCATCAGCAGCCAGGGCAGCAGGGCGAAGCCGGTGGGCGGCGGCCCCGGGTTCTCCGGTTCCGGCACACCCGCCTTCCGTGCGGCACGCCTGGCGGCCTTGTACCGCTCCATGTCCGCCCGCCAGCGCACCCGTTCGGCCCGCCACTCGCCCGCCTGACAGGCGGCCTTTCGCATCCAGAACATGGACGACAGCGTACGAAGCGAGCATCGGGCCGGGCAGATGCCGATGTACGGACTTCGGCAGGACAAATGTCCTGCCACGTGTCCTGCCCCGGAGTGCCGGGCGCCCGACCCCCGGCCTCCGGACGGCATACCTGACACAGTGTCAGGAGTATTCACAACTCGGGACCGCTCGGCTATACAACAGGGGGCGCCGGACTGGAACGCGTTCTAGATCGGCCCGTATCGACCTCGGTACGGCCGACGGTGCGGACGGTCGTACCGAGGTCTCAGTCCCGCAAGCCGCCCGCCACGCGAGCCGCCCGTCCTGTGAGTGGCCCGCTCCGTTCGCCGATCAGGAGACCCATGCCCATTGACGCCGCCAAGGCCGTCGCCGCCGAACCCCGGTCCGCGGAGATCGCCTGGGGTCGCAAGGACGTCCAGCTCTACCACCTCGGCATCGGCGCCGGTGTCCCCGCCATCGATCCCGGCGAGCTGCGCTACACCCTCGAATCCCGGCTGCACGTCCTGCCCAGCTTCGCCACCGTCGCGGGCAACGACTCCCCGGACGTGATCAGCGGCCTCTCCATGCCCGGCGTCGACGTCGACCTCGCCCACGTCCTGCACGGCGGCCAGAGCATCGAGCTGCACCGCCCGATCCCGGTCGAGGGCAGGGCACGCGCCACCGGGAGCATCGCCGCCGTGTACGACAAGGGCAGCGCGGCGATCCTCGTCATGCGCACCGAGGTCGCGGACGCCGAGGGCCCGTTGTGGACGAGCGACGCGCAGATCTTCGTACGGGGAGAGGGCGGCTGGGGCGGCGACAGGGGGCCCTCGAACCGGCTCCCGGCGCCCGACGTCGAGCCCGTGAAGGTCGTCGAGCGGACCGTCCGGGAGGACCAGGCGCTGCTCTACCGGCTCTCCGGCGACTGGAACCCCCTGCACGCCGACCCCGAGTTCGCCGCACGCGCCGGATTCGAACGGCCCATCCTGCACGGGCTGTGCACCTACGGCATGACACTCAAGGCGGTCGTCGACACGGTGCTCGGCGGCGACGTCGGCAGGGTCCGCGCCTACCGCACCCGCTTCGCCGGGGTCGTGTTCCCCGGGGAGACCCTGCGCATCCGGATGTGGACGCCCGAGCCGGACCGCGTCCAGGTGTCGGTCACCGCCGTCGAACGGGACGACGCGCCCGTACTGGCGGACACGGTCGTCGAACACTCATGAACCGCACACACGTGGGTTGAACCAAGCACGTTCCTGAGGGGAGCCGCACCATGCGCGCAGCCGTACTGCACGAGATCGGGCAGGACAAGCTCGACGTCCTCGACGACGTCGAGGCCGTGGGCTTCGGCCCCGGAAAGGTGAGGATCCGGGTACGGGCCACCGGGCTGTGCCACTCGGACCTCTCCGCGATGAACGGCGTACTGCCGCAGCCCGCGCCCTTCGTCCCCGGCCACGAGGGCGCCGGGGAGATCCTCGAGGTCGGGGACGGCGTGAGTCATGTGAAGGTCGGTGACCGGGTCGTCGTCTGCTGGCTGCCGGCCTGCGGTGTGTGTCCCGCCTGCAAGCGCGGCCAGACCGAACTGTGTCTCGCCGGGTTCATGAACGCGGGCACCCCCAACTTCCGCCGCCCCGGCGGAGACGTCTTCGGCATGGCAGGCACCGGCACCTTCACCGAGGAGGTCGTCGTCGCCGCCGGCTGCGCCGTACCGATCCCCGACGACGTGCCCTTCGACATCGCCGCCCTCATCGGCTGCGGGGTCACCACCGGACTCGGCGCCGCCCTCAACACCGCGAACGTGAAGGCCGGTTCGTCGGTCGCCGTCATCGGCTGCGGAGGCGTCGGCATCTCCGCGATACAGGGAGCGCGGCTCCAGGGCGCCGCCGAGATCGTCGCCGTCGACCCGGTGCTCTCGCGCCGTGAGTCCGCGCTCAAGTTCGGTGCCACGAGGGCCGTTTCGCCGGAGGAGCTGGCCGACGCCAAGCAACAGGTCACCGCCGGTGAGGGGTTCGACTACGTCTTCGAGGTCGTCGGCCGCTCCACCACCGCCCGCACCGCCTACGACACCACCCGGCGCGGCGGCACCATGGTCGTCGTCGGCGCGGGCGCCATGGACGACAACCTCCAACTCAACATGTTCGAGCTGTTCTTCGACGAGAAGCGCATCCTGCCGTCCATGTACGGCGGCGGCGACGTCCTGCGGTCCTACGAGCGCACGATCGCCCTCTGGCGCGCCGGCCGCGTCGACCTCGCCGGCCTCATCACCCACCGCGTGCCGCTCGCCGGCATCAACGAGGCCCTCGACCAGATGCGCACGGGAACCGCGCTGCGTACGTGCATCGAGATCTGAGAGCCGGAAGCGGAGAGTTGAGGGCGGAGGGTGGAGAGCGCTGATGTCACTGCCACTTGAGGGGCTCGCCGCGATCGTCACGGGCGCGGGGCGTGGTCTGGGCCGGGTCGAGGCACTGGAGTTGGCCCGACTCGGCGCGTCCGTCGTCGTCAACGACTACGGGCAGAGCGGCCGGGACGGCTCCGGCGAGGCGTCCGCCACCCCCGCCGAGGAGGTCGCCGCCGAGATCCGCGCGGCGGGCGGCACGGCGACCGCCCACACCGGAGACGTAGCCGATCATCAACAGGCGCGTGAACTGGTCGAGTTGGCCATCGCCGAGTTCGGCGGGCTGGACGTCCTCGTCAACAACGCGGGCATCCTGCGCGACCGTATGGTCTTCTCCATGTCGGAGGGGGAGTGGGACGCGGTCATACGGGTCCATCTCAAGGGACACTTCAACACGACCCACTTCGCCGCCGCGCACTGGCGGGGGCGCGCCAAGGCGACCGGGGCACCGGTGTACGGGCGGATCGTGAACACGTCCTCGGAGGCGTTTCTCGCCGGGTCGGCGGGACAGCCCAACTATGCGGCGGCGAAGGGCGGAATCGTCGGACTGACCACCTCCACCGCCCTGGCCCTCGCCAAGTACGGCGTGACGGCGAACGCGATCTGCCCACGTGCCAGGACCCGTATGACCGAGGACGTCTTCCGGGACTTCGAGCAGCCGGAGAACGGCGACGGCGGCCTCGACCCCCTGGCCCCCGAGCATGTCGCCCCGCTCGTCGGCTATCTGGCCTCCCCGGCCGCCGGACATGTCAACGGACAGCTGCTGGTCGTCCACGGCGGGATGGTCGCCGTCGTCGAACGCCCCAGGGTGGCGGCCAAGTTCGACAGCAAGCAGGACACCTTCACCTACGACGAACTGGACGCGCTCCTCACCCCGCACTACGCGGGGCGGCCCACCGGGGAGACGTTCGCGGCGGCCGAGGTCCTCGGCCTCAGGCGCGGCTGAAAAAGCGGCTCCGCCCGTAGCCAACCGGGCGGAGCCGCAACTCACCTGATGTGCCGTCAGGCCCTGTTCTCGGCCTGCTCGGACGGCTTGCGGTGACGGCCGTGCGGGGTCGTCTCGTCGTTGTGGGCCGAGACCGGCCCCCGGTGCCTGCCCTGGCCGTAGCTGTGGCCCGAGGCCTCGTGGGCGTCGGCGGACAGCGGCTGCATGGTGCTTGCGTCGTTCATCGGAAAGTCTTCACCCCGTCAACATGATCCTTCTAACAGCCGGATGATCTTAACCAACACGCCTCAAGGTGACACGAGCCGCACACGCCGACCGGGACTAGTTCGTTACAAGCTTCGTCACTTCGTTACCGGGCTTCCCGACCTTCGTCACGACCTGCCCCAGCGGAGCCTGCTGCAACGGCACCGGCCGAACCACCACAACGGGCGCGACAGGCGCGACGAGCGCGGGAACCGCAGGATCCACGCCCGTCCCCGTCACCGTCCCTGCCCCCGGCGCCGCCTCCGACCCAGGCGTCCCGCCCGCCTCGGCCCGTACCCGAACGACCCCGCACGGCATCTCCCCCGTCACGTAAGGAAGTTGAAGCTCCCCGTCCCTGCGCCACAGCCCGGCGCCCGCCAACCACCCCTCCGGCGCCGGAAGATGCCGTACCTGGCGCTCCGACGGCCGCCACACCCCCACCCAGCTCCCCGCCGAGCCGTCCACGCGCAGCGCCACCCCACAGCTCTCCGGCGTCAGTACCTGCCCCGGCTGGATCGCGAACGGCGTGAGCGTGCACCCCTCGATCCGCAGGCACTCCGGGAACCGCACCGGCAGCGTGCTGCCGAGCACTCCCCAGCCGAGCCGTTGCCGCCCGCCGGGCGAGGGCGCGTCCGAGCCGATCAGCAGCAGTCCGCTGTCCGCGTCCGCGAGCAGCAGCCGGTCGTCGCTCTCCGCCGAGATCTGGAGCAGCGGCGACACCTCGCCGTCTCGCTCCAGATCGACCACGATCGCCTTCGTACGCCCCCCGACCTCCCGGTCCAGGGCGAGCAGCCGCCCCGTGCGGTCCAGCCAGACCCCGCCCGAGCAGCGGCCGGGGACCTCCGTGACGTACTCGGGCCCGAAGGCGCCACCGGCGACCAGCCACACCGTCGTCGAACGCCGGCCCAGGGCGAGGGCGTACGCCCGGTCGCCGCCCGGAGCCGGGGGCAGCAGCCGCAGCGGGGTCCCGGCGTCCGGGCACTCGACCGCGCCGAGGGGGAGTTCGCCGGTGCCGGGGCCGGTCGGATAGAGCAGCGCGAAGGCGTGGCGGCCGTCGATCGGACGGTGGATGAGGACCCGTCCGTCGCCCATCGGCAGCACCTGTGTGCCCGGCTCCTCCGGTTGGTTGCCGGGCAGCGGCACGGCGTACGGCTCGGGCCCGTCGAGCGTCCAGCGCTCCGGGAACCAGGAGTCACCACTGCGCGCGAGCCGGGCCGCGTAGGCCCCGTCCGCCGTGATCGCCAACTCCGCCCCGGGACGGGGTCCGTCCTCCGCCATTGGTTCGATCATGGGCTCGGTCGCTTCGATCGCTTCGATCGCACAGGCCGTCATCGATCGGTCACCTCCGGCGACGAAAGTAGTTTTCGCACGTACAGACGTGGGATCGGGTGGCGGCCGTTTCACACATAAGGATGGCCAAGTAACGATTCGCCTGAGGAAACGGTGGCGCCTGTGCTGGCCGAGGCCGGGGGCGACAGCGGAGACGGCGACACGGACGGCGACACGGGCGGCAGAGGGGCTGCGGAGGGGCTGCGGAGGGGTGGCGCCGAGGCGGACGCACCGGTTCGGCCGTACGGAACGGCCAGGTAGCCTAGCGTCGTGCCCCGTCTGTCTGAAGTCATCGCCGCGCTGGACGCCCTCTGGCCCCCCGAGCGGGCCGAGTCCTGGGACGCGGTCGGCACGGTCGTGGGCGACCCCGACCAGGAGGTGTCCCGGGTCCTGTTCGCCGTGGACCCCGTCCGGGACGTCGTCGACGAGGCCGTGAAGCTGGGCGCCGACCTGCTGGTCACCCACCACCCCCTCTACCTGCGCGGTACGACCACGGTCGCGGCGGACACCTTCAAGGGCCGGGTCGTGCACACCCTCATCAAGCACGACATCGCCCTCCACGTCGCCCACACCAACGCCGACCGCGCCGACCCGGGAGTCAGCGACGCCCTCGCCGGCGCCCTCGACCTCCGGGTCGTACGACCCCTCGTACCGGACCCCTCCGACCCCGCCGGCCGACGCGGCCTCGGCCGGGTCTGCGAGCTGGACCACCCGCTGACCGTCCGCGAGTTCGCCGCCCGAGCCGCCGAACGGCTGCCCGCGACGGCGCAGGGCATCCGGGTCGCCGGCGACCCCGAGGCCCTGATCCGTACGGTCGCCGTCAGCGGCGGCTCCGGCGACAGCCTCTTCGACGACGTACGCGCGGCCGGCGTCGACGCCTTCCTCACCGCGGACCTCCGCCACCACCCGGCATCCGAGGCCCGCGCCCACAGCGACCACGGCACCGGCGCCGGCAGTCACAGTCCCCTCGCGCTGCTCGACGCGGCGCACTGGGCCACCGAGTGGCCCTGGTGCGAGCTGGCCGCCGCCCAGCTCGACGAGATCTCCGACCGGCACGGATGGGGCCTTCGGGTCCACGTCTCCGCCACGGTCACCGACCCCTGGACGGCCCACGCGGCGTCCACCACCACCTCTGAAGCACTGGGAGCCCCCAACTGAACGCCGCGCCCGCCGACCAGATCCGCCTTCTCGACGTCCAGGCCCTCGACGTACGCCTCCAGCAGCTCGCGCACAAGCGCAAGTCGCTGCCCGAGCACGCCGAGATCGAGTCACTGACCAAGGACCTCACGCAGCTGCGCGACCTGCTGGTGGCCGCGACGACCGAGGAGAGCGACTGCGCCCGCGAGCAGACCAAGGCCGAGCAGGACGTGGACCAGGTGCGCCAGCGCGCCACCCGCGACCAGCAGCGCCTGGACTCCGGCGCCGTCAGCTCCTCCAAGGACCTGGAGAACCTCCAGCGCGAGATCGTCTCCCTCGCCAAGCGGCAGGGCGACCTGGAGGACATCGTCCTGGAGGTCATGGAGCGCCGTGAGTCCGCGCAGGAGCGGGTCGCCGAACTGACCGAGCGGGTCGGTGCCGTCCAGGGCAAGATCGACGACGCGACCGCACGGCGCGAGGCGTCGTACGAGTCCCTCGCCGGTGAGGTGGGCACGGCGACGAAGGAGCGCGAGGTCATCGCGGGTTCGGTGCCCGACGACCTCCTCAAGCTGTACGACAAGCTGCGCACGCAGCAGGGCGGAGTCGGCGCCGCCCGTCTCTTCCAGCGCCGCTGCGAGGGCTGCCGCCTGGAGCTGAACATCACCGAGGTCAACGAGGTGAAGGCGGCCCCCCGCGACGCCGTACTGCGCTGCGAGAACTGCCGCCGCATCCTGGTGCGCACGTCGGAATCGGGACTGTAGGCAACCACGTAGGTCGGTACAAGTCTGTACAGGTAAGTAAGGGGCGTGCGGCGTGCGGGAGTTCATCGTCGAGGCCGACGGCGGTTCCCGGGGCAACCCGGGACCCGCGGGCTACGGCGCCGTCGTCATCGACGCGGCCACGGGCGAGACGCTGGTCGAGGTGGCCGAGTACATCGGCATCGCCACGAACAACGTCGCCGAGTACCGGGGCCTGGTCGCCGGCCTGCGCGCGGCCCACGCTCTGGACCCGACCGCCACCGTCCATGTCCGTATGGACTCCAAGCTGGTCGTCGAGCAGATGTCCGGCCGCTGGAAGATCAAGCACCCGGACATGAAGCCCCTGGCGGCGGAGGCGGCCCGGGTGTTCTCGGTCGTAGGACAGGTGACGTACGAGTGGATCCCGCGCGGCAGGAACAAGCACGCGGACCGCTTGGCGAACGAGGCGATGGACGCGGGCAAGCGCGGCGAACAGTGGTCGGCGTCCACGTCGACGGCTGAACCGGACGCGGGCGCCCGCGCCACGTCCGACGAAGCCGACACCGGCGCCGCCACGAAGGTGGCCGCCGGCTGGTCCGCGCCCGCGGATCTCGGCCCGCCCGCGACCTTCGTGCTCCTGCGCCACGGCGAGACCCCGCTCACCCCCCAGAAGCGCTTCTCGGGCAGCGGCGGTACCGACCCGTCCCTCTCGGACGTGGGCCGCGACCAGGCCGAGCGGGCGGCCGAGTCCCTCGCCCGGCGTGGCACGATCGAGGCGATCGTCGCCTCCCCGCTGGCCCGCACCCGGCAGACCGCCGCCGCCGTGGCGACCCGGCTCGGCCTCGACGTGACCGTCGACGACGGTCTGCGCGAGACGGACTTCGGCGCCTGGGAGGGGCTGACGTTCAGCGAGGTGCGCGAGCGCTACCCGGACGACATGAACGCCTGGCTGGCCTCACCGAAGGCCGAACCCACGGGCGGCGGCGAGAGCTTCGCGGCGACCGCGCGCCGGATGGCCGTCACCCGCGACAGGCTGATCGCGGCCCACGCGGGCCGCACGGTCCTGCTGGTCACCCACGTGACCCCCATCAAGACCCTGATCCGCCTGGCCCTGGGCGCCCCGCCCGAGTCCCTGTTCCGCATGGAACTCTCGGCGGCCTCGCTGTCGGCGGTGGCGTACTACGCGGACGGCAACGCGAGCGTGCGGCTCTTCAACGACACGTCCCACCTGCGCTGAGCCCCGCTGCCTGACGGGCCAGCGCCTCGATCCGAGCCCAGTCGCGGGCGGCGATCGCATCCGCCGGAAGCATCCAACTCCCGCCCACACAGCCGACGTTGGGCAGCGCGAGATACTCGGGCGCGTTCGCCGGGCCGATCCCCCCGGTCGGGCAGAACCGGGCCTGGGGGAGCGGCCCGGACAGCGACCTCAGATACGCGGTGCCGCCCGCCGCCTGGGCCGGGAAGAACTTCATCTCCCGCACCCCACGCTCCAACAGCGCCACGACCTCCGACGTCGTCGACACCCCCGGCAGAAACGGCACACCGGACGCCCGCATGGACTCCAGCAGTACGTCGGTCCAGCCCGGGCTGACGAGGAAACGGGCCCCGGCGGCGAGCGCGTCGGACACCTGCGCA
This sequence comes from Streptomyces sp. AK08-02, assembly GCF_033795085.1. Classification (NCBI taxonomy): domain Bacteria; kingdom Bacillati; phylum Actinomycetota; class Actinomycetes; order Kitasatosporales; family Streptomycetaceae; genus Streptomyces; species Streptomyces sp. AK08-02. Next base: position 156,722 of record NZ_JARAZV010000010.1, on the reverse strand, counting down.
GGCGAGATGAGGGTCCCCGCACCGACCACCGCGTCCGGAACGGCATCGGCGACGGCCCGGATGGCGTCGAGCGCGACGGGCGTACGCAGGGTGACCTCGATGGCCGGCAGTCCTCCGGCCACGAGCGCCCGAGCAAGCGGCACGGCATCGGCCAGCTCCTCGACGACGACCACGGGAACGACGGGCGCGAGATCGAGAACGGAGGAAGCGGGGAGAGAGGCCATACGCCTCATCCTGCCCCCGGTCAGCAACATGCGCAAAGATAGTTGCACATGTTGCAACGCAGGACACGCTCAAGGGGCGCGGGGAACTGCGCGACAAGCCACGACGGCGCCTGTTTGTGGGGGCGCGGGGAACTGCGCGACAAGCCACGACGGCGCCCGCTTGTGGGGGCGCGAGGAAGTGCGCGACAAGCCACGACGGCGCCTGTTTGTGGGGGCGCGGGGAACTGCGCGACAAGCCACGACGGCGCAGCGGACAACCGACAACCCACAGGTTCAGTGAATCTCGTCCACCAGCACATCAAGCTCCACCGCAGCCCCCGACCTCCCCGGCGCCACCTCGACCACGTACCCGAGATCCCGCAACGCCTCCACCAACTCGCCGGGCCCGGAGGGCACCGCCCCCGCACTCACCAGACTCCGTACGATCCGCCCCTTGGTCGCCTTGTTGAAGTGGCTGACCACCTTCCGGGTCGGCGCGTGCAACACCCGTACGGTCGCCGTCCGCCCGGCAACCTCCCCCTTCGGCTTCCAGGCGGAGCCATACGCGGAGGAGCGCAGATCGAGGACCAGTCCGTCGCCGGCCACCTCGGGCAGGACGGCGGCCATCGGGGCACGCCAGTGTCCGGTCAGCGCGCCGAGCCCGGGCAGCTTCACGCCCATCGAGCAGCGGTACGAGGGGATACGGTCCGTGAGCCGGACGGCACCCCACAGCCCCGAGAAGACCAGCAGCGAACGTGCGGCCCGCCTCTTCGCGGCGGCGTCGAGGGAGGCGAGGTCGAGGGCGTCGTACAGCACCCCCGTGTAGACCTGCCCGGCGGGCCGCGCCCCGGCCGTCAGCAGGCCGACGTTCTTGGCGACCTCGCCCCGCAGCCCCTCACTGAGCCCGAGCACCTCACGCGCCTTGTCCTCGTCACCGAGACACAGCTCGACAAGCTCCCCGAGAACGGCCTCGCGGGCGCTGTTGAGCCCGGGCAGGGACAGCGACTCCAGCTTCAGAGGGGCGCCGCGCCCCGAAGCGGCCTTGCCTTCGGAGGGAGGCAGCAGGACAAGCACGGTGAGTTCTCCAAACGGGTACGCAGAGGTCGGGTCGCGCCAGATTACGTGGTGACGCGGGTCCGGTGCCGTCGCTGGGGGCGGCGCCCCGGACCCCCCGCTCCGGCCTGAACGGCCTCGTCCTCGATCGCCGGACGGGCCGGACTGTGCCTACGCTCGTTCCATGCCCCGCCGCCACATACGCGTGACCGGAGCGCCCGAAACCCCCCTCCGGGCCGCCCTCACCGCGCTGCGCACCGAACTGGGCGTCCCCGACAGATTCCCGCCCGCGGTACTGGCGGAAGCGGACCGGGCGGCGAAGGCCCCCGTTCTCCCGGCGAGGGACGCCACCGACATCCCGTTCCTCACCATCGACCCGCCCACGTCCACCGACCTGGACCAGGCGATGCACCTGTCCCGCCGCCCCGACGGCGGCTTCCGCGTCCGGTACGCCATCGCGGACGTCGCCGCCTTCGTCGTACCCGGCGGGCCCCTGGACACGGAGACGCACCGCAGGGTCACCACCCTCTACTTCCCCGACGAGAAGACCCCGCTGCACCCGCCGGTACTCAGCGAGGACGCGGCGAGTCTCCTCCCGGGCCGGACCCGTCCGGCCGCCCTCTGGACACTCGACCTCGACGCGGACGGCCGTACCGTCGCCGTGGACGTCCACCGGGCCCTGGTCCGCAGCCGCGCCAAGCTCGACTACGCGGGCGTGCAGCGCGAACTGGACGCCGGTACGGCGGAGGAACCGCTGGCCCTCCTCAAGGAGATCGGCGAGGCCAGGGAACGCCTGGAGGTCGAACGCGGCGGCATCTCCCTCAACGTCCCCGAGCAGGAGATCGTCGAGCGGGACCACACGTACTCGCTCACCTACCGCGCACCGCTGCCCGCCGAGGGCTGGAACGCCCAGATCTCCCTCCTGACGGGCATGGCGGCGGCCGACCTGATGCTGACGCACGGCACGGGAGTGCTCCGCACCCTTCCCGCCGCCCCGGACGGCGCCGTCGGCCGCCTGCGCCGCACCGCGCACGCCCTGCACATCGACTGGCCGCACCATGTCTCGTACGCGGCCCTGATCCGCTCCCTGGACCCGCACCGCCCCGACCACGCGGCCTTCCTCCAGGAGTGCACGACCCTGCTACGAGGCGCCGGCTACACGATCTTCCGCGACGGCCACCTCCCACCCCTCACGACCCACTCGGCGGTAGCCGCCCCCTACGCCCACTGCACGGCCCCCCTACGCCGCCTCGCCGACCGGTACGCCTCGGAGATCTGCCTCGCCGCCGTGGCCGAACAGCCCACGCCCGACTGGGTGTCGGCGGCTCTGGACGCCCTCCCCCAGGAGATGACGGAGGGCGGGCGACGAGCGGGCGCGGTGGAACGCGGCTGCGTGGACATCGTCGAGGCGGCACTGCTCAAGGGCCGGGTGGGGGAGGTGTTCGAGGGCTGCGTGGTGGACGTGGAGGAGCGCAGACCGACGGTCGGGACAGTGCAGTTGGAGACTCCGGCGGTGGTGGCGAGGATCGAGGGCGAGGGGGTTCCGCTACCCCTGGGCGAGCGACTGCGGGTACGCCTCACGCGGGCCGAGCTGGGGGCGGGCGGGGTGCGGTTCGCTCCCGCGTGACGGTGGGGAACGGTAGCGCGAACGAGGGAACGCGCCCCGACTCCGGGGCCGGCCCTCCACACGATGGCGCACGCTGATCTCCTGACCCATGGCAAATGGGATCGACCCGTTACAAGGGTGGTCGAGTCATGACACGGAGGCAAGATGTCGGGTCTCACAGAGGACCAGCTGCGGCGAGCGGGACAGGAAGTGCTGGCCGGTTTCCTGGAGTTGGACCTCCCCGTGGGCTTTCGGGCACAACTGGTCGAGGGCCAGATCCTGTTGGCACCTTTGCCCGACGGCCGGCATGAGCACTGCCTCAGCGAGATCGGCAGCCAGATCTACCTGAAGTCCCGGACCGGCATACAGCTCTCCGGCAACAAGGGGCTGAAGCTGCCCAGTTCCGGCGCCCACCCGGACGACCATGTGATCCCGGACAGCACGGTGGCACCCGACCAGCCACGGCTCTTCCGCGGAGCTCCCCCCTGGATGCCATGCGCCGGAGTGGCATTGGTCGTCGAAGTCACCCACCTCTACGCGTGGATCGACCGCGAGACCAAGCCGCGCTGCTACGCCCGGGGGAAGATCCCCCTCTACCTGCTCGTGGACCGGGACGCGGCCTCGGTCACTCTGTTCAGCGACCCGGGGCAGGACGACTACAGCCGGTCCCGTACCGTCCCCTTCGGCAAGCCGCTGGCCCTCCCCGCCCCCTTCGCCTTCGATCTGGACACGACAGAGTTTCTCTGAGCCCCTGGAATCCCCGAAGTACGGTGGAACCGTGAACACAGGCGGGGGCACAAGGGAACAGGCACTCTGGACCAGAGCGAGACTCGGCCGCTGCGGTCCCGCCCTGGACATGCTCACCGCCCGCTTCGACCGGCACGTCTACGCCCCGCACGCCCACGACGAGTTCACGGTCGGCCTGTGCGTCGGCGGCTCCGAGGTCATCGACTACCGGGGCGGCCGACTCCGCCCCAGACCCGGCTCGATCGTCGTACTGGACCCCGGCGAGATGCACACAGGCGGCCCGGACACGGCCGACGGCTACGCCTACCGAGCCCTGTACGCCGACGTCTCCCTCCTCACGGACGGCACCACCGGCGGCCTCCCCCACTTCCGCGAGCCCCTCCTCGACGACCCCGAACTGGCCGCCGCCTTCCGCGCCGCGCACACGGACCTGAGCACCTGCCCGGACCCCCTGGAGGCCGAGTCCCGCCTCCCCTGGCTGCTCACCGCCCTGGCCCGCCGCCACTCCACGGCCCGCCCGACACGGGACAACCTCCCCGGCGCGGACCGGATAGCCCACGCCGTACGAACCCGCCTGGCCGACGAACTGACCACCCCACCCTCCCTCACCGACCTCGCCACCGACCTGGGCCTGTCCCGCTACCAACTCCTGCGCGCCTTCCGCACGACGGTCGGGATACCCCCGTACGCCTGGCTGGCACAGCACCGCGTGACCCGGGCCCGGGGTCTGCTGGACGCCGGTCTGCGTCCCGCCGAGGTCGCCTCCCTCGTCGGTTTCGCCGATCAGGCCCACCTGACCCGCTGGTTCCGGCGGGTGCTGGGGGTGACCCCGGCGGCGTACCGCAACAGCGTTCAAGACGGCAGACACTGAGACGGCCGACACTGCCCGCATGACTGCACGCGGCTGGTTGTTGTTCTCCCTGATGGGAGTGGTCTGGGGTATCCCGTATCTGCTGATCAAGGTGGCGGTGGACGCGGACCTGTCACCGTCGACGGTGGTGTTCACCCGCTGCCTGCTGGGCGCCGCGCTTCTCCTCCCCTTCGCGCTCCACCAGGGCGGCCTGCCGCGCACGATCCGAACGCACTGGCGTCCGATGCTGGCCTTCGCCGTCATCGAGATCATCGGCCCGTGGTGGACCCTCACGGACGCGGAACGCCACCTCTCCAGCTCCACGGCGGGCCTCCTGATCGCAGGAGTACCGATAGTCGGGCTCGCGCTCGCCCGCTTCTTCGGCAGCACGGAGAGGCTGGGGGTCCGACGGCTCACGGGCCTGGCCCTGGGCCTGGCGGGCGTCGCGGTCCTGACCGTCCCGCACCTGACAGGCGGCGACGCCCGCTCGCTGGCGGAGGTGCTGCTGACGGTGATCGGCTACGCCACGGCCCCGCTGATAGCGGCGCGCCATCTGAAGGACGTCCCCTCGCTGCACCTCACGGCGCCCTGTCTGGCGCTGGCGGCCCTGGTCTACGCCCCGGCGGCGGTGCTCACCCGCCCGGCGACCCTTCCGTCCCCACACGTACTGCTGGCCCTGGCTGTCCTGGGCGTGGTCTGCACGGCCCTGGCCTTCGTGGCGTTCCTGGAGCTGATCAAGGAGGTCGGCCCGACCCGGGCAACGGTGTTCACGTACGTCAATCCGGCGGTCGCGGTGGCGGCGGGCGCCGTGTTCCTGGACGAACCCCTGACCGCCGGCATCCTCGCCGCCTTCGCCCTGATCCTGGCGGGCTCCGTCCTGGCGACGGCCACTGGACCGAGGCGGGGCGGACGCCCGGTAGCATGGTCGACACGGCAGACGAGCCGGGCGGACGGCCGCGTGGACTCCCCTTCGGGGGCGCTCCCCGAGGAACGTCCGGGCTCCACAGGGCAGGGTGATGGCTAACGGCCACCCGGGGTGACCCGCGGGAAAGTGCCACAGAAAACAAACCGCCTGGGACCTCGGTCCCCGGTAAGGGTGAAACGGTGGTGTAAGAGACCACCAGTGCCCAGGGCGACCTGGGCAGCTAGGTAAACCCCACCCGGAGCAAGGTCAAAAGGAAGCGCTGGTAAGGATACGCAGCGCTTCTGCGAGGACGTTCGAGGGCTGCCCGCCCGAGTCCTCGGGTAGACCGCACGAGGCCGGCGGCAACGCCGGCCCTAGATGGATGGCCGTCTCCCCGGCCGCCGTGAGGCGGTCGGGCGACAGAACCCGGCGTACAGCCTGACTCGTCTGCCGCTCCTTATTTCCGCAGGTCAGAGGCTATGTTTGCTTACTGAACAAATCCTCGGGGGCGAATCTGGGGCGATTTCAGGCCCGGGTATCGTCGTTTCTGTCTGCTGACCATGCGGCATATCCGGGCATTCCGGGCGTCAAATGTGGTCCAGTGCCGTTCTGGGGGAGACATCTCGGATGCGGTGCGCTCGGAAGTACATGTACGAGGTGTCCTCTTGCCGGTCTACTCTGGCTGAACTTGAGCACGGATGGTGTGTCCTCCAGCGCGCCGCGCCCGGGCCGGGACAGGTCACATTGCTCGCGCGGCATATCGAGTGCAGCTCAATGGCGCGCTCTCGGGCACCGTTGGACGCGCCGGACTGAACCCCCGTGCGGCGGTTAAGGCTGCCGTGGGCGGGCATGGGCGCTTGTGTGCGGCACGGACTTGAATGAGAAGCGGCGTGCGCGACGCCGCGGTGGACAGCGCGCACGGGGTGGTGGAAAAGCGCCTCGGAAGTCTCAGAGCAATGGTGTTGCCATTGGCCGGGGTCGGGAACGGTTTACTCGGCAGAAGTCGCATCGCCGCAGATCAGACATGATTATTTCCGCGCAGCGAGGTCATGGGCTGGAGTCCGGGTCGAAGTTGGTGCCCGACGTGCTCCCCGGAACTGCGGAGACTGCTTCGAAAGGGCGGAGCCGGCTGGCAGCCGTGGCTGTACTTCGCTGATGGGCGCAAGCTGCGTGCCTGACGCCGCCCGGGCATCAGGCTGCCCTTTGGCGTCGATGTGTTCCCGTTGGCGTCGCACCTGGAGATCCAGTGGGACGAGAAAGGCCGGGCGACGGGCCTGAAGGACCTGAACTGAAGTGACGTGAACCGACGGCCTCCCGAGCCCTCACCGGCACAACATGGTCCTGTCGCCCTGTCTTGGCTGGCCTCGTCCTCACTCGGCCTTACTCACCCTTGAGTTCCGCGATGCCGACAGGGACGCCGGTGGTGACCGACCGGACGGCGGCGAGCGCGATGGACAGTGCGGCCCGGGCGTCCTCGCCGGTGGCGAGGGGGGTGTGCCCGCTACGGACGCTGTCGGCGAAGTCGGCGAGTTCGGCGACGTATGCGTCGTGGAACAGGTCCTGGTCGTAGGTGAGGCAGTCGGCGGCGGCGCCCTCCGGGCCGTACGAGGTGAGATGGGTGCGGCGTATGTCGCCCATGGTGAGCATTCCGGCGGAGCCGAAGACCTCGCCGCGCACGTCATAGCCGTACACGGCCTGGAAGTTGGCCTCGGCGGTGGCGAGGGTGCCGTTGTCGAACCGGATCGTGACCACGGCGGTGTCGAGCAGGCCGCGGTTCTTGAAGTCGGGGCGGACCAGGGCGTCGGCCCAGGCGAAGACCTCGACCGGTTCGGCGCCCGGGTTGAGGAACCGCAGGGTGTCGAAGTCGTGGATGAGGGTCTCCAGGAAGATCGTCCACGGCGGGATGCGGGCCGGGTCGTTCAGCTTGGGGTCCCGGGTGAGTGAGCGCAGCAGTTGGGGCGTGCCGATGCCGCCGGCGACGATCTTGTCGTGGGCGGCGCGGAAGCCGGGGTCGTAGCGGCGGTTGAAGCCCACCTGGAGCGGCACGCCCGCGTCACGGGCCGCGGCGATGTCCCGGTCGGCCTCCGCGAGGGTGGCGGCCATGGGCTTCTCGCAGTAGACCGCCTTGCCCGCCCGGGCCGCGGCCACGACCAGGTCGGCGTGGGTGCGGCCCGGGGTAGAGATCACCACCGCCTCGATCCGCGGGTCGGCCAGGAGTTCGCCGATCTCGGTGTACGCCGTGGGACGGCCGAGGTGGTCCGCAAGCCGGTCCGAAAGCTGGTTCGCGGCGTCCGGCGCCGGGTCGGCGACCGCGGCGAGGCGGACACCGGGGAGGCGGCGGGCGAGCGTCGCGGCGTGGAAGGAGCCCATCCGTCCGGCACCGGTGAGGCCGACGGCGAGGGGCTGGTGTGGTCATCCGGGTGCTCCCTACGTCTGCGAGCGGGTGCTGGCGGGAAGGGGGGCGTGTGGAATGCGGTGCCATGCGGAGTGTGGCGCCCTGTGGAGTTGCGGCGCCCTCAAGGCGTGAAGGCCGAGCGGAACCTCTCCAGCGCGAGGTCGCTGTCGGTGGAGGCCCAGGCCTCCATGGCGACGGTGCCCTCATAGCCGAGGTCGACAAGGGCGCTCGCGACGGCCGGGTAGTTGATCTCCCCCGTCCCCGGCTCGCAGCGGCCGGGTACGTCGGCGACCTGGATCTCGCCGATCAGGCCCAGGCCGTGGGCCCGGCGGACCAGTTCGACGAGGTTCCCCTCGCCGATCTGCGCGTGGTAGAGGTCGAGGTTCATCCGCAGTCCGGGGCGGTCCACGGCGGCGACCAGGGCCAGGGTGTCGGCGGCCTTGGCGAACGGCACCCCGGGGTGGTCCACGGCGGTGTTGAGGTTCTCCAGGGTGAAGGTGATCCCGGCGCTCTCGCCCAGCTCGGCGAGGCGGGTGAGCGTGCGGTGGGCGGCGATCCACATCTCCCCGGTGGGCTCGCCGGTCACCGGCACCACGGGCAGGCCCTCGCCGTCCAGGCCGGTGCCGTGGAGGTTCAGCCGGGGGCAGCTGAGTTGCTCGGCCGCGCGGATCGACTCCTCGGCAGTGCGCAGGAGTTCGACGGCACCATCCTCGTCGGTGAGGCTGCCGCGGATGTAGCCGGTCATCGAGGAGAACTCGGCCGGGGTCCGGGCCAGGGCGTCGAGATCGTGCCGGGTCCAGTCCCAGATCTCGACCTGGAATCCGGCGTCGTGAACGCGCCGTGCCCGCTCGGGTATCGGCAGGTCCCGGAAGACCATCTCGGCACAGACCGCCAACGTGAACATCGCTGCTCGCCCTCTCTCGTTCGCCACGGGGGCACGTCCGACCAAAACATCCGACTAGAACGTTCTAGAATCGGTCGGGAGCAGCAGTACGCCAGCCACCAAGGCGCTGTGTCAAGCTCCGGGACGGCTCGGACCTAGAACGTTGCAGGTCTCTCCGACCAGTGCGTTCACCCTTGGCCTACGATCGTCGGCGGAAGCAGACACCTCGGCGGGGCACGCCCCTCGACCGAGTCACACACCTCGATCAGGGAGGCCGGCGGTGCCACCAACCCCCGTGGTCCCGGACGGAAAGCGGCCGACCCTCGCCGACGTGGCGGCCCGGGCCGGTGTGTCCACGGCGCTGGTCTCCATCGTGATGCGCGAGACCAAGGGCGCCAGCGCGGCCACCCGCGAGCGGGTGCTCCAGGCGGCGCGGGAGATCGGCTACCGGCCGGACTCCCGGGCCCGGTTGCTGCGCAGCAACCGCTCGCGACTGCTCGGGGTGCAGTTCGGTCTCCAGCATCCCTTCCACACCGACCTCGTGGAGGGCATCTACACCGCGGCCGAGTCCGCCGGCTACCAGGTCGCCCTCAGCGCGGTCGCCCCCAGCCGCAGTGAGCGGCAGGCGGTGGAGACGCTGCTCGGTGACCGCTGCGAGGCCCTGATCCTGCTCGGTCCACAGGTGCCCGCCGCACGGCTGGCCGAGCTGTCGGCGTACCTGCCGGTGGTCTCCGTGGTGCGGCGGCTGCGGCCGCCCGCCGCCGGTGTGGACGTCGTACGCACCGCCGACGACGAGGGTGCGCGCCAGGCCGTCGACCATCTGGTGGCCCTCGGACATCGCGACATCGCCCACGTCGACGGCGGAAAGGCACCCGGCGCCGCCGACCGGCGCCGTGGCTACCGCACCGCCATGAACCGCCACGGTCTCGCCGACCGTGCGCGCGTTCTGCCCGGCGGCCTGACCGAGGAGGACGGTGCCACGGCCGCCCGCGCGCTCCTCGACGCCCGGCCGCGGCCCACCGCTGTCCTCGCCTTCAACGACCGCTGCGCCACGGGCGTACTCGACGCGTTCCTGCGCGCCCGGGTGCCCGTTCCCGAGGAGATCTCCGTGGTCGGCTTCGACAACAGCCACCTCGCCCGCCTCGCCCACATCGACCTCACCACCGTCGGCCAGGACGCCTCCCGCCTCGCCGAACTCGCCGTCGGCCGGGCCGTCGCACGGCTGGAGGACGAGGAGCGGACCGGTACGGAGACCGTCATCGCCCCGCATCTCGTGACACGCGGCACCACTGCGGCGCCACCGGACGGCGTCCAGGCTTCGTAAGCCCGCGCTAGAAGGGTAGGACAAGCTAGTCCTGTCGGGGAGCTGAAGTGGGCGGTCTGCGGCGTGGTGCCCCCGCCTCGCGCAGTCGCTGCTTGCCGTTCTCGTGGGTGCGGCGGGAGCTCATCGCGCTGACGTATCCGAGGGGGAGACTCAGCGCCGCTTCGTGCCGCCGTGCGTCCCGTGCCTGACCTGGCCGGGGTGCCGGGGAGCGTCATGTTCGTGGTCCGGTGGGCAGGCCACCGTCGTACGCCAGACCCGCCCGCGTCGCCAACCCGGTGATCAGCAGCTCGATGCCGTACTCGAACTCCACGTCATGGTCGCTGACGGCCAGGTAGGGCGCGGTGGAGGCCAGAAGGGGATCGCCCGTAGCCGTGATCTCGTCGATCCGCTGCTGCACCTGATCGGGTTCCACCGTGCCCACGGTGATGGCCGAGCCCAGTTCCCGCATGATCGTGCCGACGAGGAAGGCGACGTAGCTGCGCAGCACGTGGACCTGCTCCTCCGGTGCGAGGCCGAACTCGGTGATGGCGCCCAGTGCGGAGCGGATGCTCTCCAGAGCCGCCGGTGACTGCGTGGGGCGGGTGCAGACCAGCTGAAACGCCTTGGGGTGCTGCTTGGCGGCGGTACGGAAGGCGGCGGCGTGCGCCCGGATGCGGTCCTGCCAGGTGCCGGTGACCGCTCCGGAGAAGTCGATCCGGGCGAGCAGCATCTCGGCCACGCCGTCCAGGAGGGCGTCCTTGTTCGGGACGTGGTTGTAGAGCGACATGACCTCGACGTCGAGTTCGGTGGCCAGCCGCCGCAAGGAGAAGGAGTCGGGACCCTCGCGGTCGATCACCTTCACCGCCGCGGCGATCACCTTCTCCCGCGTCAGTCCAAGGCGTCTGCCCCGGCCTGTGCCTCGGACGCTCATGCGCAGTCTCCTTTCTACGGTCGTGGCGCAGCGATCGTATCGGGGACCCTTGACATCACTTACAGCGCAAGTCTAGCTTCAGCGAAGACATACACCATAAGTGTTTTCGTCCGCCTCTCCCGTGCCTGACCGACCGACAGCTCGCCGACCAACTCCTCGAACAGGGCATCCGCAACGCCCTCGCACTGCTGGACGCCGAGGAGCACGACTGAGACGCCATCCGTGCCGATCAGAAACTGGTCCGGTCGAACAAGGTCGGCGACTCCCTCGACAACCGCATCCGCGTCACTCTCGACGCCGGCCACCCGCCGGGTGGCCAGACGATCCGTACACCCCTCAATGAGGGGAAAGAACGAGGACCCCATGAGTGCCTTCCACCCCGATCTCAAACGAGGTCGCTTCCTCCCCAATGTGTCCTACGGACGTCTGTCGTCGCGCCTGATGCGGAGCGTGAAGTGGCGCTCGACCGATCCAGGGCCGGACGTCACGGTCCAGGAGATCGTCGTGCCCGGGCCCAAGGGCGCCCCGCCCGTCTCGCTTCGCGTCTTCCAGCCGACCGGCCTGAAGACGGCGGCTCCGGCGCTGCTCTGGATCCACGGAGGCGGGCTGATCTTCGGAGCTCCCGAGCGGGACGACCGTACGAACATCGCCTTCGCCCGCGAGCTGGGCATCACCGTCGCCGCGGTCCGTTACCGACTGGGTCCTGACCACCCCGCGCCCGCCGCGGTCGAGGACGCCTACGCCGGGCTGCGCGGGCTGGCCGAGCGCGCGGACGATCTGCACATCGACACCGATCGCATCGCGATCGGCGGTGCCAGCGCGGGCGGCGGACTCGCCGCCGCCCTCGCCCTCCTCGCCCATGACCGGGCCGAGATCCGGCCGGTGTTCCAGCTGCTTCTCTACCCCATGCTGGACGACCGCACGACGACGAGAACCGACCTGGACACCTTCGAGGTGCGCGTCTGGACACCCAAGAGCAACCGGTACGGCTGGTCGTCCTACCTCGGCGACACCGTCGCGGGCCCCGACGTCTCCCCCTACACCGCCGCAGCCCGCCGCGAAGATCTCACCGGTCTCCCCCCGGCCTGGATCGGCGTCGGCAATCTCGACCTCTTCCACGACGAAGACGTCGAGTACGCACGCCGGCTGAATGACAGCGGCGTCCCCTGCCACCTCGATGTCATCCCCGGCGCCTTCCACGGCTTCGACGTCGTGTTCCCCAAAGCCGAGATCTCGCGGGAGTTCTGGCGCCGACAGGCACGAGCGCTGAAGGACGCACTTTGAGACCGCCCGAAACCAAGGCAGACCGACGCGCGGATCGCGGAGAGGTTTCCGTCCACACGGTCGGCTTTTACCAGCTCGTCAGCAACTTCCTCAACACCTTCGGCGTGACGACCGAGGGCGAGACCACCCCGTACTGAGACACCTACCCAATTGAGTATCCCAGGAGGACCGATGAAGCTCGCCTGGCAGGATGCCGATGTCCCCGACATGCCCACGCTCGGCACACGGATCACCACCTTCGACGGCCTGGACGAGGTCGCCGGCGGGTACGGCGCCAAGCTCGCCTTCGCCCGCACCCGCGCCCAGGCGTTCCGCGCCGAGTTCGCCGCCACCGGCACACCCGACAGCGTGACCACCTGCGACCTGATCACCCTCCCGTACCCGACCAAGTTCGGTCTCTTCCGGGCCAGTCGAGCCATCGCCCCGTTCCTGTCCATCACCAACCGCATGCTGGTCATCCGGTGGACAGAGAGCGACGGACGCCGGCGGGTGCTGCTGTTCGAGCCCAGCGACGTGGCACTCGGCCGGAACACCCCGTACTTCGCCGCCCTCATCCGTCGCACCCCCGCCCTACTGCGCAGCCTGCTGACCACGGAGCACGGCACCGTCCTGGGTCACCTCGCCCGGCTCGGCATCGAGCCGGAAGACGTGGACTACCTGATGTTCGACCACCTGCACACCCAGGACCTGCGACGCTGGGTCGGCACCACCGGCCCCCAGCCGGACCTCGGCGGCACGGTGAAACCGGCATTCCCGAACGCCAAGGTCATCGTGCAGCGCCGCGAACTGCTCGCCATGTCCCAGCTGCACCCGCTCCAACAGCCCTGGTACCAGCCGGAGACCTACCGAGACGTCCGCCCCGACGCCTTCCTCGCCGTCGACGGCAGCCTCGTGCTCGGTCCCGGCGTCGCCGTGGTCGACACCCCCGGCCACGTCCTCGGCAACCAGACCCTCGTACTGAACACCTCCACCGGCATCTGGGCCAGCAGCGAGAACGCCATCGCCGCCGAGTGCCTGACCCCCGAGCACTCCCGGATGCCGGGCATCGCCCGCTGGGCCCGCGCCTGGCAGCAGGAGATCGTGCTCAACGCCAACACCATCGAGACCACCGCCGACCAGTACAACTCCCTGGTCATCGAGAAGACCCTGGTCGACCGCTCCCAGAACGACCCCCGGTTCCTGCAGTTCTTCCCCTCCAGCGAACTGACCCCCTCCTGGGCCAACCCCGGCACCACACCGACCTTCACCCACAAGGCCATTCACCACACGGCCTGACCGACCAGGAAGCCGCATGCTCACTGACGAGATCCGCAAGGCCCGCCACAAGCTCGTTCTCGACCACTTCCAGGACGAGGTCCGTCAAGACTGGGACGACGTCCTGTCGACGTTCCCGCACCCGCACTACGAGCTGATCCCGACCATGCAGGTCCACGACGGCGACACGGCCGTGCGCGGCTACTACCGCGACAGCCGGGTCGCCTTTCCCGACCAGGACCACGAGATCATCGCCTTCCGCCACAGCGACGACGCCGTGATCGCCGAGTTCTGGCTGCTGGGCACCCACCGGGGCCCACTCGGCGCCATACCGCCCACCGGCAGCCGCTTCCGGGTGCGCATGACCGCGTACTTCCTCTTCGACACCGACGAGAACCTGGTCTGCGAGCGCATCTACTTCGACAGCCTGACCATGCTCAAGCAACTCATCGGCGGCTTGAACATGAGGAACCCCAAGAACTGGCTCCTGGCAGCACGGTGCCTCAAGGGCCTCCTCGCCATGTCAGGCCACAAGCCCCACCCCACGCTCGTCAACACCACACCTCCTGCCTTCGCCGACTGACGACGTCGAGCAACGAACGTCGAACAACGGGCAGCAACCCGCCACACCAAGGACCCGCCCGGGGGCTTCGGCAAGACCACGCTCGCGGAGATGTCTGGGCCGAAGAGGACCCCGGCCGTGTGACGGCCGGGGTCCTCTGCCTCGTGCAGGTGTCGGCTCAGCCGCAGTAGTCGCGGTCGGGGCGGCGGCCGCAGGCGTCTGTCTCCCCGCCGGCGGAACGGAACCACCGCGGTGGGTCGGTGTGCGGACCCGGTCAGGAGTTCCGGTTCCACCTCCTCTTCCGCGATGCTCTCCACTCACCTCCAGTCGGCGATCGAGAAGCTGTCGCCCGCGGGTCGGACAACCGTGGCGGTCAGTTCCCTCACGCGGTCGGCAGGTACCGGAACGCCCGGGGCCTGGAAGACCCATTCCATCGTCTTGTCCAGGCTCACGTCCTTGGGTACTTCCCCGAAGTAGGGCTTGCAGTAGACGGGTGTGCCTGGTTCGCTGCGCCAGCTGTCGGCGAGCGTGCCGATGTCCACCGCGTCGTAGCCGAGGAGGTCGAGCAACTCCACGACCTCCGCCTTGGCGGCGGCATCGTCGCCGGCGATCGGCATGGCACTGCGGTCCGGCGCACCCGAGGGGCGGGCCAGGCTGAGCAGCTGGCTGACGACGATGTTGCTGGCCGCCTTGACCACACGGGAGTCGGCCAGGTGGCGCTGCACCAGCTCGCTGCTCGTCAGCTCGTTCGCGTCCAGCTCGGCGATGCGGCCGTCGCGCTCCGGGTAATAGTTCAGCGTGTCGATCACGATCTTGCCCGCCAGCGGCTGGGCCGGGATCTTCTCGTAGGCGCTCAGTGGGATGGACACCACTACCAGGTCCCCGGCCTCGGCGGCCTCGGTGGGAGTGGCCGCCCGGGCGCGGGGGCCGAGTTCGGCGACGAGACCGGCGAGGGACTCGGGGCCGCGGGAGTTGCTCAGGACGACGTCCAGGCCTGCGGCGACAGCGAGGCGGGCCAAGGTGCCGCCGGCGTTGCCACTGCCGATGAAGGCGAGTGTCTTGTTCATGGTGCTCTGTTCTCCTATGGGATGCGGAAATGCCGGAGTGGCCACAGCCACGAACCGTAACCGGACCGGCTGGTCACTTTAACTACCGTACCACCCAACCGGACCGTCCGGTCATGTTGCATAGGGTGGACCCATGAGCACTGAAGAAGAAGCCGTTGCGGCGCCGCCCGCGCGACGGATGAGAGCCGACGCGGTGCGGACGCGCAAGGCGCTGTTGAAGGCTGCCGCGGAGGTGTTCGCCGAGCACGGCGCGGAAGCGTCCATTGCGCAGATCGCGGCACGGGCGGGGATCGGAAAGGGAACCGTCTTCCGGCATTTCCCCACCAAGGAGGACCTGTTCGCCGCGATCATCAGCGCCACGGTCCCGCAAGTGATGACCGTGCTGGCCAACCCCGGCAAGGGCAGCCTCTGTTCCTCCCTGGCCGGCCAGATACGAGGCAGGCCGCCCGTCATCCAGGCTCGCACGGACGCGGCTGGCGATATCGACTGGCTGGCGCAGATCGACTCCACGATCGCCCGCGCCCGCCAGCACGCCGCTGCGGCGGGGCGAAAAGGGGAGACCCACAGGCTGGACGAACCGCACGATCGCACCCTCGGCCGATCCAGCGGAGGACTGACCACCAAAATCCCCCTGGCCGGCGACGGCCGTGGCCAGCCCCTCGCGATCCTGCCTCCACCTGACCAACGCCACGACACTGTGCATGCGCGTCAGCATGCAATCATGGGACAGCACACCTAGAGCTCCTCCGCGAGCGGCCGGAAGGCCCCGTCTCCGCGAACCTTGCCGTCCTCCGTCCTTGCCGTGCCCCGTTGCGGCCGCGATCCGCCTGTATGACGGCCAGTTCGCGATCGAGTTGCCGCTGCCGATGTAGACCTTGCAGACCACCCCGCCGGTGCACTAGCCGGCCGCGAACGGTCCCTGCACCGGCTGCTCCGCAAGAGGGGAGTCACGGGCCGCCTCATCGCCCTGTACGAGGAATGAAGTGGGCGTTCTTCGTGTGCTCGCCGCGATGGGTGGAGTGACCTGTCACTGTCGGGGCCGTTCGCCGCCATGAACGGCGGCCCTCACGCCCGGCGGGCCGCGTCGCGCCTGCGCACGCGCACGCCGGCGTCCGTCCGGCCAGGCAATGCGGTGCATCCCGGGACGCTCTGGCCTGCTCCCGGCCGGGCCTTTCCGGCGGATAGCGCTTCGGTCATGCCGTGCGGCACTGGCGGAGTCGTAGCGCCGGATTTGACCGGATGCTGCCTCCGTTTTACAGTAGAATCCACTCGGAGATGACCTCCGTTTTTCCGGGCCGAGGCTCGCGAGAGATCAAGGAGGACGCATGAGCGCCAGTGGACAGCAGGGCCGCAAGCCCCGCGTGGACGTCCAGCGCAATCGTGCGGCCCTCCTGGAAGCGGCCCAGCGCCACTTCTTGAGGTACGGGGTCGACACGTCTCTCGAGGCGG
Organism: Streptomyces sp. AK08-02; assembly: GCF_033795085.1. NCBI lineage: Bacteria > Bacillati > Actinomycetota > Actinomycetes > Kitasatosporales > Streptomycetaceae > Streptomyces > Streptomyces sp. AK08-02. The sequence continues at coordinate 140,231 of NZ_JARAZV010000010.1, read as the reverse complement.
TTGCCAAGGAGGCGGGCGTCGGGCCCGGCACTCTTTACCGGCACTTTCCCACCCGTGCGGCACTGCTCGCGGCCGTGCTGCAGACGCGCTCCGAGGAGCTGGTGTCCCGCCAGGCGGACATCGCCCGGCTCGGCGACGCCGGCAAGGCCCTGGAGCAGTGGCTGCGGGCGATGGAGGAGTATTTCAGCGCCTTCAGCGGATTGCCGGAACCGCTCATGGCTGCGGCCAGGGCCCAGGAGCCGGACAACCCGCTCACTCACCCCTGCAGCACTCTCATCGCCGCCACCGAGGGGTACGCGAAGTCCGCGCAGGCCGCAGGTTACGTGCGGCCGTCGGTGCAGGGGTTCGACCTGTTCCTCGCGGCCTGCTCGGTCGCCTGGATCAAGGGCACCGGCGCCACCGAGGAATCGCTCGACCGGTTGCAGGCGCTCGTCGCCGACGGATACCGCGAGCCGGACGACCGCACATAGCGGTCGGCACCGCGCGCCGGGCCCGCCGGAACACCCTGCCCCGGCACCCCGCAGGATTCCGGCGGGAGCCGGCCATCCGACCATGCCGCCAGCACATCACGCCGCCTTCAGGGGTGACGCAACCTGTCAAAGAATAAATCATGAAAATTACCGTTTTCGGCGCTGAAGCCATCGGCGGAAATCTGGCCCGCAAGCTGAGCCTGGCCGGTCATCACGTCCAGGTGGCCGATGCTCGCGGCCCCGAGGCCGTCGCGGCCGAGGTCCTGGAGGCAGGCACCCGCGCGGTGGCCCTGGACGAGTCGGTCCAGGGCAGGGGCGCGATCCTCCTGTCGATCCCGTTCGAGGTGGCGGGGAAGCCGGCGGACCTGTTCGCGAACGTCCCCGCCGAGACCGTGGTCATCGACACCTCGAACCACTACCCACACCTCAACGAGCGGATCGAGGCGGTGGAGGACGGCGGCAAGGTGGAGAGCGTGTACACCTCCGAGCTGCTTGGTCGACCCGTCGGCAAGGCGTGGAACGCCGCGCTGGCCGAGACCCAGCGCACCCGTGGTGTCCCTGCGGGCACTCCGGGCCGCATCGCCATCCCGGTGGCTGGCGACTTCGAGGAGGCGAGGAAGGTGGCCATGAGCCTGGTCGACGACGCCGGCTTCGACCCCTACGACGCCGGCGTCGTGGCCAACTCGTGGCGTCTGTAGCCGATGGGCCCCGCCTACTGTGCCGAGCTGACCCTCGACCAGTTTCCCGCCGCTCTGGCCGCGGCCGACCGCGTGAAGGACGCTGCCGTCCGCGATAGCGTGAATGAGCCTTCGCCGACCTTCCGGCCAACCCCCACCCTGGACGACGTCGTCGAGATGAACCGCGCCGCCCACCGCTGACACCTCGCCCCACCACACGGCGGCACTCGCACGGGGCCGCGGCATCGCAGACACGACAGGGACGTGAACAACTCCCGCGCGTGAAGCGGTGCCGCGGCCCCGCGCAGTTGCACCTGTGAGGCCGCCCGCCGGTCGCACAGGCGCAGCCGCCCGGAAGTGCGAACCACACTCGGCACGTACACCGGCCTCTCGGCACACGGGAGATACCGCCCCTCGCGCCCATACTCCGGCGCCTCCGGGGCCTCCCGCGCCGCCCTTTTGCAATTCGGAGACAGCCTCCGTATTATCGGAAAGGCAATCGGAGGTACCCTCCGTTTTCTCTTGCCTGTTTGTTGGAGGCGTTCCCATGAACCGCTTGCAGATGCTCCTGGCCATGCAGTTCACCAGCGGCTACGGATCCGAGCCCGGGGCGTGGCGGCTGCCCGGGGCCAACCTGTCCAGTTACACGGACATGGACCAGTTCGTGCGCTACGCGCAGGCCGCCGAGCGCGGCAAGATCCAGCTGCTGTTCATCGCGGACACCCCGGTCCTGGACGTGGACCTTGAGAGGGAGAACCCGCACCACCCCATCGACGCTGTCCTCGTTCTCACCGCCATCGCGCGGGAGACGGAGCGGATCGGTCTCGTCGCCACCGGCTCCACCACCTTCAACGAGCCCTACAACCTCGCCCGCCAGTTCAAGTCTCTCGACGTGATCAGCCACGGCCGGGCCGGCTGGAACGTGGTCACCACCTCGCACCCGGAGGCTGCGGCGAACTTCGGCTCCCCGGTCCCGCCTCGTACGGAGAAGTACGAGCGCGCCCACGAGTTCGTCCAGATCGTGCAGGCGCTGTGGGGCAGCTGGGAGAAGGACGCCTGGGTCCTCGACGTCGAGGGCAAGCGGTTCGCCGACATGGGCAAGATCCAGCCGGTCAACCTGCAGGGCCGCCACGTCGCCTCCCGCGGCCCGCTGCCCATCCCGCCGTCCGAGCAGGGCCAGCCGGTCATCTTCCAGGCGGGCGGCGGCGGATACGGCCTGGAGCTAGCGGGCCGGTACGCCGACGGCGTCTACGCCAACCCGATGACGATCAGCGACGCCATCGCCCAGCGAGGTGCCCTGCGGGACGCAGCCAAGCGTGCCGGGCGCGACCCGGACGAGGTGAAGATGTTCGCCGGCTTCATGCCGACCATCGCCGCCTCCCGCGAGGCCGCCCTTCAGCGGCGGCGCTTCCTGGACGAGTCCGTCGACCTGCGCCAGCGCGTCCGCTACCTGGGCGCGATGATCGGCGTGCCGCTCAGTCACGAGCAGCTCGACCAGCCGCTGACCGCGCGCCAGTTGGCTGATGCCGTACCCAGTCCGCATGACGGGCGCTCCGCCCGCGCCCTTGAGGTGGCGCGGGAGGGATGGACTCTGCGGAACGTCCTGGCGCACGGCGTCATCGACTACCACCCGGTCGTCGCGGGCACCGCCACGGACGTGGCTGCTCACATGCAGGAGTGGTTCGAGGCAGGCGCCTGCGACGGCTTCTCCCTGGCCATCGACGGCTACCACGACGGCGTCGACGCCTTCGTGGACCAGGTCGTCCCGATCCTGCAGGAACGCGGCCTGTTCCACCACGACTACGAAGGCCCCACCCTGCGCGACCACCTCGGAGCCCGCGACCAGTACGGCCTGGACCCCCGCATCACGGAAACGGCCCGCTGATGACCACCACCCACCTCCCCAGCGCCGTCTCCCTGCAGGCGTTCCGCGACGCCATGGCCACCATCGCCTCCCCCGTCTCCGTGGTCACCGCGATGGACGGGCAGCGCCCGCACGGCACCACGGTCAGCGCCTTCGCCTCCTTGTCCCTGACACCCCCGATGGTCCTTGTGTCCCTGGACAACCACTCCCAACTCCTGGCGATCATCCGCCGCACCGGACGCCTCGGCCTCAACATCCTCGGCACCCACCAGACCGGACTCGCCGCCACCTTCGCTCGCTCGGACCAGGGCAAGTTCGACGACGTCATCTGGTCGCCCAGCGAGAACCTGCCCCGCCTGCCCGGCTCGGCGGCGTGGATCGCCGCCGAGGTCGACGAGTACGTCACGGCCGGCGACCACACCGTCCTGCTCGCCCACGTCCACGCCGCGGAAACCGGCGAGGAAGGCCCACAGCCCCTCACCTACCACCAGCGTTCCTTCGGCACGCACACGCCACTGGCCGCCTGACGCCCAGTTCGGCCGGTCACAAATACGTGAACACCGTGCGGGTCGTCCCCCAAACGCCGAGGCGCATCGAGCGGCACGTCCACGCACTTCCCTCTGGAGGCGGACTGCGCTCTCCGGATCCAAGGGCAGATCCGCCCGACCCTGCAACCGAACCGGCACCAAGGACCGAAAGACCATGAAACTCTCCCTCATCGAGCTCGCCACCGTCGCCCCTGGCAGCGACAACACCCAGGCCCTCAAGGACTCGGTCGACGCCGCGAAGCAGGCGGAGGACCTCGGCTACCACCGCATCTGGTACGCCGAGCACCACGACTCCGCCAGCACCGCCTCCTCGGCGCCGGAGATCCTCATCGCCCTGGCGGCGGGCGCCACCTCCCGCATCCGGGTCGGCTCCGGCGCGGTGCTGCTCAACCACTACAGCCCCTACAAGGTCGCCGAATCCTTCCTGCAGCTCGAAGCCCTCACGCCAGGCCGCATCGACCTCGGCCTCGGCCGCGCCACCGCAGGCCCCGTGGTCGACCTCGCCCTGCGCCGCGACCGTGACGTACCGCCCGCCGACGACTTCACACAGCAGGTCCAGGAAGTACTCGCCCACTTCGACGGCCGCTTCCCCGCCGGCCACCCCTTCGCGCGCCTGAACACGGCCACCGGCGTCGCCTCCCGGCCCGAGGTGTGGATCCTCGGCTCCTCGGGCAACAGCGCCCGCATGGCCGGAGAGCTCGGTCTCGGCTACGCCTTCGCGGGCTTCATCAACCCCGACGGCGCGGGCCGCGCCCTGCTCCGCCATGCAGCGTTCGCCCAGTCCGCAGCCCGCAGGTCGGCCGGAGGCCGCGGCATCCTGTCCGTCGGCGCCGTGGTCGCCGACACCGACGCCGAAGCGCAACGGCTGAACTGGTCCAGGACCGCCTTGATGGCCCGCCTGGGCCGCCAGGGCGCCGCGGCCCAGATCCCCACGGTCGAGGAGGCCGAACGGGAACTCAGCCAGGTACAGAAGGACACCCCCACCGTCATCACGGACGGCCGCTGGCCCCGCGAACTCGCCGGCAGCCCGGAGACCGTACGCGATCAGCTCGAGCAGATGACCAAGGCCGCCGGCGTCGACGAGGTGATGGTCCAGGACATCATCGCCGACCCCGCGGCCCGGGCCCACTCCCGCGCCCTGCTGGCCCAGGCCATGGGTATCTGAGGCGTCATCCACTCTGCGAGAGGCGTCCTTGTCGCCGAGCTCGATGACTGGAACGAGGCGCTTGCCGTCAGTACCACGGGGACATGGCTCGAACGAAGTCAGCGCGCGAGCCGCGTGGAGTGCTGATGTGACGTCGTCGGGCAGCCAGGAGCCCGGCCCTACCAGCGGCTTACCGCGTTTGTCAGAGTGCACAACGCTTACCCGGACGCGTCGCCGCGCCGCAATCCAAGAACCTGCTCCGAGGAAGGACTGTAGTTCTTGTCTCCGTAGCGAGAAGCCTCTCTGAACGCCGTCGGAGGCATGCCCCTCCACCGTTTGAAGGCCATCGCGAAGCTCGCCGGATCTGTGTAGCCCAGCTTGCGAGATATTTCTGATACAGAGTGATCTGTATTCGATAGCAGATCGCAGGCCAGTTCACTCAAAGTCTCGTCTCGTACTCGGGCGAAGTCCTTGCCCGTGAGTTCAAGCTTGCGTTGCAAGGTACGTGGGGAGACTCGCAGCGTCGCGGCCACATTTGCCAATGTGCGGTTAATATTGGGGGCGGCCCTTATGGCTTTGGTGACGGTGTGGGGCCAGTCTCCAGTCGCCCTGAACGTGTCGATGATCTGCGTATCCGCTCTGACCCATGCCTCGTGCTGGAAGGCGTTGCCGAAGGGGAGCTCGTCTGTTGATATCGCAGGGTCCCACCGCAGCCGCAACGCCGGGGCGCCGCAGTCGATGTTGCAGGAGACGTACGTCGAGACCTCAGGCGAGACTTCTGCCAGAGGGACTTCGACCTGGGTGTAAGGGAAAGTGTCGCCGTACAGCCACGCGAGAGATCGAGTGGCGGCGCAGAGATCGCGGTAGACGCTGAACGGGATCAACTCTTCAGGGGCGTCGGGATAGGTGAATTCGATTCCCGCCACCGCCCCTTCTGGCGCCCGGAGAGGCGTAATCTCCAGGAGCCCAGGGGCGTTATCGGTTGCGCTGGCTGCTGCCGCCCACGCGGCAACTGTCGGCGCGGTCGCCAGAGCCATTCCGCGCACGCTGTATGTGCTCGTGGTGTAGGCGCGAGCGGCTCGCACCCAAAGGTCGACGCGATCTCTGGTGAGAGCGACGAACTGAAGCTGGAAGGTCAGCTCCTTCCTTGCAGGAATAGTGCTTCCTGGCCGGTTCAGCGCGTTGGGGGCGATCTCCGCATTCGCGAGGGCAGTTCGCCAGTCGAGATTCGCTTCCTCGAGCAGCTGGCGCAGTATATGAACACTGAAGTTCGGCACGCGCAAGTTCTGATACGAGCTCAGCTTCATCGCTGCACCCTTTCGCCGCCGACGTACGGAGGCGATCCGGCGTGTGCAGGAACCCCCCGAGGAAGCCGCGTCCAACCGCCGCGGCGGGCAACTGGCCGGCCAAGGGGTCGCGGAGAAGCAGCCACGGATGTCGTTCCGGCACAGGGCGTGCTCGATCGGCAGTCGCGAGGAACGGTCGCAGAACGCATCTCTCTCCTCGTCATTGAGGCGATGGGGTGCCGCTACGGAAGCGCTGCGGCGGCTGGAGCGCCGCCAGGCATCTGAAGTAACGCCAGCAGCCTCGCATCTCGCGCCACCGACCGGCAAGGAGAGGCACTTTGGCGCGTTTTCCCGGGGCAATGACATCTCTTGCCGTGATGGCCCGGCGCTGCCCCCTCTTAGCGTCATACGTCCACGGAGGTCGGCGGAGAAGCCGTTGCCTCAGATCAAAGGGGAACCCGGTGAGCACTCCCAACCCGCGAAGTCGTCCTCAGCAGATGACCCCCCTGACCCCAAGCAGTCTCGACTCGTCGTCGCAGGGCCGACCGAGTCCGGCGACGACGACTTCCTCGACTTTCGACGCGGGCCCGACTGGGGACCTACCTGCGATGGCGGTCGCCGGCCCCGTACCCGCGCAGGTCGCACGCTCGCGATGGGAGAACTTGGGTGCACCGCCGACCAAGGTCGCTTGGGCAGGACACAAGGGATCCGCCTTCGGTGTGAGTGGCTTCCCCGTTAGGCCACAGCACCAGGTTGTCACCGGCGTCGTCCAACGCGGTGATGCCCGCGGACGACTGCTGGGTTTTCCCACCGCCAACCTCCCCATGACGACCAGCGCTCGCCTCGACGGCGTCTGGTTCGCCGTAGTTGTCACGGAGGATGACGGCCGACACTGGCCCGCTGCGGTCTCCATCGGACGGAGAACCACCTTCTACGGGCGCCATGGCCAACTACTCCTCGAAGCCCATCTTCTCGACGTGGAGATCGAGCTGTACGACCGGGAAATATCGGTCCATCTCGTGGGCCGCCTCCGCTCGCAACGCCGGTTTCATGACGTCGAGGACCTTGTGGGGCAGTTGGCGAGAGACATTGAGGATGTCCGCAACTGGGCGGCATCAGTCTCGCTGGAAGCGGGCGCACAATGACCCGGCGGCCGCCGCCTCGGTGGGCCATTCTGCGCGTAGCGGCCGCTGTGGAGGCGCAGCGTCGCGCCGGGCGCGCACGGATCGACGTCGGTGTGCTCGCAAGGCGAGTCGGACTCAGCCGAAGCATGACGTCCGCTTGCCTCTTCGCGGCATCCTCAGAGCGCTCCACGCCAGCCTCCCCACGCCGTGCGGTCGGCGTGCCGAAGCCGAGCTGACGACGCTTTTCGGGTCGGGAACGGGGCTCGGGGACGGCCGACAGACGAGCCAGGGCAAGGCCGCGCTCATCACGGGAGTCGAGCATGCCCGCCTGTTCATCGACGAAGGCGCGAAGGCGATCCTCATGAGCCTCGCCGAGGAGGCGGGCCCGGCACGCGCGAAGGAGCTGGGCGAAACACTTCCTTCCTCGCCCCACCAACGCTGCTGACGCCGCGTCACGAGTGTCGGCCGTCGAGGGCGGGACGGCAATTTTCGGTCCAATCACCGTACTGGTGAACAACGCCGCGCTCTCCGTGTCGAACGCCTCGCACCAGGCCGATGGCCGCCCGCGCCGCTCCACCGCCGCTACGCGGACCTGTCGACCACGACACCGAGATGATCTCCAGCGCCGCACATCCTGTCCGAGCCACTCAGAGACGAGTACGCACACAGGTGGCGCGATTTCCCGCTCTGATGGCGCACTTGACCGTGACGATGTGCCCCCGGACCAGACCTACCGTCGTGCCACGAGAGGTGCCAGGCGTGGCCGTCGGCCCCGTCTTCCCTGCCAGGACGCACCACGACGAAGTGGAGATAACCATGACTGCTGTCGCACCCCCGGAGACGAAGCTCGACCACACCGTCAAGCGCGACAAGCGCCCCATCCTCGACGGCCCGAACAAGTTCAAGGTCGCGATCTTCGGCGCGAACGTCTCCACCGGACAGGGTGGTCTGAGCTTCGCCGACGACATGATCAAGCTCGGTGGCTGGGACGAGATCAAGGGCCTCGCGCAGAAGGCCGACCACTACGGCGTCGACGCGTTCGTCCCGATCGCCCGCTGGCAGGGCCTGTCCGGCCCGGACCGCCCCTGGGGCCGCCAGTTCGAGACGTTCACCTGGGCGGCCGGCCTGGCCGAGGCCACGGAGAACATCGGCATCTTCACCACCTGCCACGTGCCGTTCTTCCACCCGCTGATGGCCGCCAAGATGGCCGCCACGGTCGACCACATCAGCGGTGGCCGCTTCGGCCTGAACGCGACCGCCGGGTACTTCGAGCCGGAGTTCCGGATGTTCGGCGTGGACCTGCCCCCGCACGACGAGCGCTACGAGCTTGCCGAGGAGTGGATGACCGTCGTCGAGCGCCTGTGGAAGACCGAGGGCGCCGACTACGAGTTCGACTTCCAGGGCAAGTACTACAACCTGGAAGGCGCGCAGTCCTACCCCCAGCCGGTCCAGACCCCCGGGCCTTTGGTGATGAGCGCGGGCGCCAGCCCTGCCGGCCAGGAGTTCGCGTTCAACCATGCCAACATCCTCTTCGCGCAGATCCCGAACGTGGATGCCGCGAAGCCGATCGTGAGGAAGCTGCGCGCCAACGCCGACGCGGCCTACCGCGATGACCTGGCCCTGTGGGCGGGCGTCCACATCGTGTGCAAGGACACCGAGAAGGAAGCCTGGGACTACGTCCGCTACGTCGAGGACAAGGGCGACTGGGAGAGCGCCGTGCGCTACCAGCAGATCTGCATGACGGGCGACGCCCGCAGCATGGACTGGGACGTCTACAAGCAGAACAACGACCCCCGCCAGGACGAGTCCGTCCGCATCTTCCTGCGCGCCGGCCTGACCCCGCTGGTCGGCACACCCGAGATGATCGCCGACGGTCTGCAGAAGCTCTACGACGCCGGCATCACGGGCATCTGCACCGGGATGGTCGATTACGACGAGGGCCTGGACCGCATGGACCAGCAGATCTTCCCCTTGATGCGGGATATCGGCCTGCGCGCCTGACAGCCCACCCCGGCCTGGCGCCGAAGCGCCAGGCCGCGGCTCCCTTCCTTGTCCTTCGCAAAGGAGCGCAGAGACATGAGCACGTTCCCCGACCCCAAGAAGTTCCGCCTGGTCGTCGCCGGTCAGAACGAGGCGGGCGAGGCAGACTTCCTCGCCCCGGGCCCTGCCGCCGAGTTCGACTTCCCCAGTGTGTCCGCCGGCGCCTTCTACTGGGCCGTCGAGGGTGGCCACAGCAAGACGTCCTTCGGGGCGCCGCCCACCAAGGTCTCCCTGGCCGGGCCGAACGGGTCCACGTTCGGCGTCAGCAGCTTCCCGGCTCACTCGTCGGGCGAGGTCGACGCCTCGAGCCTCGACGAGAGCATGTCCGCGACCGAGGACGACGGCGACGCCGGGATGCACGCCAGCGACACCATCGACTACGAGGTCGTCATCTCCGGCAAGGTCGACCTGGTGCTCCCGGGCGGCAAGAAGCGCACCCTCGTGCCCGGCGACCTGCTCGTCATGGCCGGCGTGCCCCACGCCTGGAAGAACCCCTACGACGAGGACTGCGTGTACATCGTCGTCACCATCGGCTTCAACACCGCCGAGGAGGCCGCAGCATGAGCCTGACCTCTCCCGGCAAGGCGCTGCGCGCGGTCTTCGAGAGCGAGAAGACCGAGCTGCTGCCGCTCGGCTCGGTCCCGCTCCACGCCCAGATGGCGCAACACGCGGGCTTCGGCGCGTTCCAGCTCTCCGGCGGGGCGTCGGCCTGGTGGCAGGGCATCTCCGACGTCGGCTGGCTCACCATGACCGAGGTCGTCGACCTCGCGCGCCGCACCGTACGCGCTGCCGACATCCCGATCTACTGCGACGGCGACACCGGCTACGGTGCGCCCCTCAACGTGCAGCGCACGGTGCTCGAGTTCATCGACGCCGGTGTCGCGGGCATCCACATCGAGGACCAGCGCGAGCCGAAGAAGTCGGGCGGTGTCGCCGGCGTCGAGCTCGTCTCCGACGCCGAGGCGATCGGCCGGCTGAACGCCGCGTGCGACGCGCGTGACAAGCGCGACGAGGACTTCGTCATCGTCGCGCGCACCGACGGGTACGGGTCGGCCGGCGGCGGCCTCGAGGAGGCGATCCGCCGTGCCCAGCTCTACAAGGCCGAGACCGGCGCCGACGTCATCTTCTACGAGGGTTTCCACACGTGGGAGCAGGCTGAGATCGCCCTCAAGGAGACGCCTGGCCCCGCGTACGTCGTCGGTGTCCCGCTGATCGGGACCAGGACGGTCGCCGAGATGACGGCGATGAGGCAGGCGGTGCAGTCGCTGCCCGTCTTCCTGCCCGGGGTCCGCGAGGTCTACCACTTCATGGTCGACGCCATCGAGAGCGGCGAGGCGACGGGCTTCCCCGAGTACTTCCGGAAGGTGACCGGCGACGCCGAGACGAAGTACGACATCGGCTGGGGTGCCATGTTCGGCCGCCCCTCCTCCGAGGAGGTGCGTCGCGTCGAGGAGAAATTCCTCCCGAAGGACGCGCAGCGCGACTACGAGAGCAGCGCGCACGCAGGAGAGACGTACTGACGATCCACCCCGTGGGCTGCCGGGGCCGCACCGGCTCCTCGCAACCCACGGATCGCGCGACCGGGACCCCTGTCTCCGGTCGGGCGCACCCTGGCGGCGCCCACCGCGTCGCCGTAGCCGATCTGACAAAGGAGTCTGATTCATGGCGAGCTCGATGAAGGGCAAGGCCGGTCTGGTGACCGCCGCGGGATCTGGGATCGGGCAGGCGGCCGCGGTCGCCCTGGCGCAGGCCGGCGCCTGCGTGATGGTCTCGGACATCGATGAGACGGCCGGCGCCGAGACGGTCGCGAAGATCGAGAAGGAGGGCGGCACCGCGGCGTTCCTGCGCTGCGACGTCAGCGACGAGGCGCAGGTCGAGGCGCTCGTCGGCGCGACGGTGTCCGCCTTCGGGAAGCTGGACTTCGCGTTCAACAACGCGGGCACCAACGGTGTCTTCGCGCCGATCGGCGACATGGACAGCACGGTCTGGGACCGCGTGATGAAGGTCAGCCTCTACAGCCTCTTCTACTGCCTGAAGCACGAGGTGCGCGCGATGGAGAAGAGCGGGGGCGGGGCGATCGTCAACACCGCCTCCGGCGCCGGGCTGATCGGCATCGCCCACAACGCGCCCTACACCGCGGCCAAGTTCGGTGTGGTCGGCATGACCCGGAACGTCGCCATGGACTACGCGCCCAAGGGCATCCGGGTCAACGCGCTGGCCCCCGGCTCCACCGCCACCCCGATGATGATGAACGCCTTTGAGCAGAACCCCGGCGAGGAGTTCAGGAACAGCATCCTGGCGGGCATCCCGATGGGCGTGCTGGCCGAGCCGGAGGACCAAGCCGACGCCGTCGTGTGGCTCTGCTCCGACCAGGCGCGGATGGTCACGGGCGTGACGCTGCCGGTCGACGGCGGCTACCTCGCGGGCAAGTAGACGGCCCGCTGCGGGGCCGCAGGAGCGGCCCCGCCCAGACACAGCAGAACTCTTCAGGAGCAGCAGGCACATGACTGCACAGAACCTCGACTTCGGCGGCCGAGTCGCGCTCGTCACCGGCGCCGGCCAGGGCATGGGTCGCGCGCACGCCAAGATGCTCGCCTCGCGCGGCGCGCGCGTCGTCGTGAACGACCTCAACGCGGACAACGCAACATCGGCCGTCGCCGAGATCACCGCTGACGGCGGAACCGCCGTGGTCGACACCAACAACGTCGTCACCGGCGCGGAGGCCATCGTGCAGACCGCGATCGACGCCTACGGCCGGCTCGACATCGTCGTGAACAACGCGGGCATCAACGCGTTCGGCGCGTTCTGGGAGATGGACCGCGACACGTGGTGGCGCGTCTTCGACGTCACGGTCAAGGGCGTCGTCGAGGTGTCGCGCACCGCGATGACGCACCTCATCGCCTCGGGCACGGGGCGCCTGATCAACATCTCCTCCAACGGCCTCATGGGTGTGCCGCTCGACTCGGCCTACTCCGCGGCCAAGGCCGCGGTGTGGGGCCTGAGCATCGGTCTCGCGGCCGAGGCGCGCGAAGTCGGCGTGCAGGTCACGACGCTCATGCCCGTGGCCTTGACACCCATGACGCAGGACGCGTTCCCCAACCCCGTGGTGCAGGCGGCCATGAAGGAGAACGTCCCGCCGGAGGCGGTGTCGGCCTTCGTGACCTACCTCGCCCACCAGGACACCACGACGTACGCCGACACGTTCGAGATCGCGGGTGTCACGGCGGGTCGTGTGGCCATCGCGGGCATGGAGCGCGTCGATGCTGCGGCGGCCACGCCCGAGGCGTGGGTCGAGCAGGCCGAGGCCCTGACGAAGGACGGCGAGATGCGCGTGTTCCACAACGCGAGCGAGTCGTTCCGCGACCAGATGGTGCACCTCGCTCCCGAGCTGGACTCGGTGCTGCCCCAGGACGCCGCGAACGTGGAGAGGGTGTGAGCCCGGTGACCGTCATAGATCAGGAGGCCGGATCGGTGAGCAAGGTCCGCGAGATCGTTGGGGACCCCCGAGCCGTGCGCGACGCGTTCGCGCAGTTCCCGTCGGGCGTGGCCGTGCTCGCGGCCGACGTCGGCGGCGAGAAGCACGCGCTCGTGGCGTCCTCGTTCATGGTCGGCGTTTCCCTGGAGCCGTGCCTGGGCGCGGTCGCGGTGCAGAAGTCGTCCGAGACCTGGGACCGGATCAAGCAGGCGGGCACGCTCGGCGTCTCCGTCTTCGGCAAGGGGCAGGGTCACCTGACCCGCAAGCTGGCCGGCAGGGACCGTGCGGCGCGCTTCGACGAGGTCCCGATAGAGGTCGGGGCCGGAGGTGCCGTCTTCCTCGAGGACGCGGCGCTGTGGCTCGAGTGCTCGATCCACGACGTCACCGAGGCCGGTGACCACTGGATGGCGCTGCTCGAGGTCAACAAGCTCGGGGTCGGCGAGACCGAGCCCCTGGTGTGGCACGGCGCGCGGTTCCGCGAGCTCGTCGCGCTCGAGCAGGCGTTGTGACGCCCACATCCTGACGGCGCGGGGACCGGCAGCACGACCCGGCGACCGTGCGAGGACGCACGGCAGACACGAGGAGAGCCATGGGCATCCGGGACGGCAAGGTCGCCATCATCACCGGCGGTGCGAAGGGAATGGGGGAGGCCCACGTCAGGAGGTTCGTCGAGGAGGGCGCGAAGGTTGTCGTCGCCGACCTGGACGTCGCGAGTGGCGAGAAGCTCGCGATCGGGCTGGGCGAAGGCGGCGTTGGCCACCGTCGACGTCCTGGTCAACAACGCCGGGCGGGTGAGCAGTTGCTGGCGCTGCTCGACGGGAAGGGCCTCGGTGACATCACGGTGGAGGGCGAGGCGTCATTGCTGGACACACTGTTGTCGGTGGTCGAGAGGCTGATCCCAGGTTTGCGATCGTGATTCCGTAGGTGGCACAGGCGCGCAGTGGGGGCCGCGCCAGTCGACTCCGGATGCGGCCCCGTCAGCATGTGGAGCAGGGGGTGTTGAGCGACAGGTGACACGGCCTGACGGCGACGGTCATGATGCGCCCGGACATCTCGGTCCAACCTCAGCGTTCCGCATCAAGTGCCTCAATGCTCCCTGGGTGGACTACCCAGACTCTCTTAGAACTTACGTTCGGCAACCTTCGCCCGGTGGGCTGTCTCCAGTACGGCGCGCAGCTGGTCGGCCGGGAGCGGCGCGGCGGAGGCCTGGAGTATGCGGTCGTCCGGCACACCGGGGTCGGCGCAATAGATGCGGGTGTAGGCGCCGGCCTCGGGCTCGAAGCGCCAGCTCTCGTCGAGCGTTCCGGCGTCGACGGTGTCGAAGCCAAGTCGGCCGATCAGTTCGGTTGCCCGGGCCTTCGCGTCGAGGTCCTTGCCGGCGATGGGCAGCGCGCTGCGGTCCGGGGCTCCGGCGGGCCGGGCGAGCAGCGGGATGTGGTGGGCGAGGATGTTGTTGAAGGCTTTGACCAGCAGGGCGTCCGGCAGGAGCCGCTGGGCCCATTCGGTCGTGGTTACCTCTTCGGCGTCGAGTTCGGCGATGCGGCCGTCGCGATGGGGGTAGTAGTTGCCGGTGTCCAGTACGGTTCGGCCCCGCAGGAGGCCATCAGGCAGCGAGCTGTACGCGGCCAGCGGGATGGTGAGCAGGACCATCTCCCCGGCGCCGGCGGCCTGCTCGACGGTGCCTGCGTCGGCTCGTGGCCCCAGCTCCGCGACAAGGTCCGTCAGGCTCTGCGGGCCGCGCGAGTTGGCGATCACGACGTCGATATCCGCCGCCACCGCCAGTCGCGCGACCGCGGCCCCGATGTTTCCGCTGCCGATGATTCCCAGAGTTGGCATCGCTTCTCCATAGTTGTAGTGGGGCATGATGAGGGAAAACGGAGGATGCATCCGCATCCCTGTCGACAATACGGAGGCGGTATCCGTATTGTCAAAGGGGTGTGACCGGGCGGGCTGGAGGGGGCACCGACCGGTCACTCGCGTCCGCTCACCCTTCTCTACGATGACCGCTTCTTCCAGTCCCCGCCGCTTCGAAGGGGCCGATTCGTCGGCGTCCCAATGATCAACGCCCCTTCGATGGAGGGCTCGGTGAGGCCGAGCCGCGGGTTAGGCGCGTGACCAATGGGACACTGTCTCCGCCGCGTTGCACGACTGCGTCTGGCCGCTGGAGATGATCGCCCAGCTCTTCGAGTACAACGCGACCCGCCCGGGACTCGTCCAGGTCTTCGCGGTACTGGCCGGCGACAGCGTCACTGAGGACCACCCGGGCGCTGCACACCATCATGCTCATCCGGATGCGGTTGGGCCCGGCGAGGAAGACGTACGTCTCCCGCCGAGTCGCCGAAGGCAGACCTCACGCGACGCACCACGCTGCCTCAAGCGAGCCATCTGCCGACAGCTCTTCAAAATCCTCGAACGCTCCGACCGAAACACCGGAACGAAACCCAAGGATCTCCCTCAAGCGGCTTAAAGCTATGCAGCAGCCCCGAGGGAGCCGACTGATCACCGACTCAGACCATAAAGACGCCGTGTGAGGATCGGCCTCGGGGAGCATCGTCGTCGCCCCTACCGGATCGTCGGCAGCAAGGAGTTGTGGACGAGTGTCGGGGGTAGAGGCCCGGTGCCGGTGGCGCACATGCCGTCGAAGGTGAGCCGCAGGTAGCGCTGCCAGGCCGTCGGATCGGCAGCCAGCAAGGGTGCGGCGGTGTAGTACACGCCGCAGATCAGCAGCATCACGTCCTGTCCGTTCAGGTCCGCGCGGAGTGAGCCGTCGCGTTGCGCCCGCCGCGCCAGTGACCCGGCTGTGGCGATCAGCTGCTCCTGTCCGGCCTGGATCTCCGGGTGCCGGACATCCGACACCATGCGTAGGGCCTCCGCGAGCGCCCGGTTGTTTGCGTAGATATCGACGCCCGCGCTCATGAACTGCAGCAGGGCGGTGTCGGCGTCGGCCTGCTCGGCCTGCTGGCGGCCCACTGTCACGAGCCCGTCGATTTCCTCGCTGATGATCGCGGCGAACAGGTCCTCCTTGGTGGGGAAATGCCGGAAGACGGTTCCCTTTCCGATACCGGCCCGTGCCGCGATCTGCGCAGTGGACGCTTCCGCGCCGTGCTCGGCGAACACCTCCGCGGCAGCCTTCAGCAGCGCCTTGCGCGTCCGTACCGCGTCGGCTCTCATCCGTCGCGCGGGCGGCGCTGTAACGGCTTCTTCTTCAGTGTTCATGGGTCCACTCTACGCAACATGACCGGACGGTCCGGTTGGGTGGTACGGTAGTTAAAGTGACCAGCCGGTCCGGTTACGGTTCGTGGCTGTGGCCACTCCGGCATTTCCGCATCCCATAGGAGAACAGAGCACCATGAGCAAGACACTCGGCTTCATCGGCAGTGGCACCATCGGCGGCATCTTGGCCCGCCTTGCTGTCGCCGCAGGCCTGGACGTCGTCCTGAGCAACTCCCGCGGCCCCGAGTCCCTCGCCGGTCTCGTCGCCGAACTCGGCCCCCGCGCCCGGGCGGCCACTCCCGCCGAGGCCGCCGAGGCCGGGGACCTGGTGGTGGTGTCCATCCCGCTGGGCGCCTACGAGAAGATCCCGGCCCAGCCGCTGGCGGGCAAGATCGTGATCGACACGCTGAACTATTACCCGGAGCGCGACGGCCGCATCGCCGAGCTGGACGCGAACGAGCTCACGAGCAGCGAGCTGGTACAGCGCCACCTGGCCGACTCCCGTGTGGTCAAGGCGGCCAGCAACATCGTCTCCAGCCAGCTGCTCAGCCTGGCCCGCCCCTCGGGTGCGCCGGACCGCAGTGCCATGCCCATCGCCGGCGACGATGCCGCCGCCAAGGCGGAGGTCGTGGAGTTGCTCGACCTCCTCGGCTACGACGCGGTGGACATCGGCACGCTCGCCGACAGCTGGCGCAGCGAACCACTCACGCCCGTCTACGGCAAGCCCTACTACGGCGAAGTACCCAAGGACGTGAGCCTGGACAAGACGATGGAATGGATCTTCCAGACCCCGGGCATTCCGACACCTGCCGACCGCGTCAGGGAACTGACCGCCACGGTTGATCGGGGCCCTGCGGGCGGCAGCTCCTCGGTCGACGCCTGGACCTGAGTGCAGAGCATCGCGGAAGGAGAGGTGGAACCGGAACTCCTGACCGGGTCCGCACACCGACCCACCGTGGTGGTTCCGGCCGCCGGCGGGGAGACAGACGCCTGCGGCCGCCGCCCCGGCTCCAACTGCTGCGGCTGAGCCGGCACCTGCACGAGGCAGAGGGACCCCGGCCCGCAACCCGTCACCGACCTCCCACGGCTTCCGCCGCGGCTGGTCACACCCCCCAGAAAACACGGGATTACGTACATCTCCACCGTGCCACAACACGATCTTCCTGCAAGGACCCCTAAAAAAGGACGTAACACCGCCATGAACGCTTTCACCACCGCCGTAGCCGTCGGGTCGGAGGAGCCGCTCAGCCCCGGCTACGACACGGCGACCAAGGACGACGCCGAGTTCAACAAGCTCTTCCGGCACGGCTTCACCACCATCGACGACGTGCAGATGCACTACGTCATCGGCGGCGACGGCCCGCAGGTCATGGTGCTGCTGCACGGCTGGCCGCAGAGCTGGTACGAGTACCGCCCGATCATGCCCTCGCTGCTGCCCGGCCGCACCGTCATCGCCATCGACCTGCCGGGCATGGGCGACTCGACCGGAAACCCGCCCTCCATGACCAAGACGGTTCTGGCCACCTACGTCCACAAGCTGCTCAACCACCTCGGCCACCACGAGAACGTACAGGTCGTCGCCCACGACCACGGCCTCAACGTCGCCTACTCACTGGCCGCCCAGTACCGCGACCAGGTGGCGGGCCTGTTCCTCATGGACGCCGCCCTCGTCGGCAAGAACCTGAAGTTCGCCACCCTCGAATCGATGTTCTGGCACTTCTCCTTCTTCCTGCAGAATCCGCTCGCCGAGGAACTGGTCACCGGCCGGGTCGGAACCTTCCTCACCTACTTCTTCCAGAGTGTGAAGACCGCCGGCGAGAACGTCTCCGACGACGAACTCGCCGAGTTCGTCCGGGTGTACTCCCGCCCCCAGGTCCTGCACGCCGGCTTCGGGCTCTACCGGACCCTGACCCAGGACGAGGCCGACAACACCAAACTCCAGGACACCCCGCTGACCATCCCGGTCCACCTGATCACCCAGGCCGGCCTCGCCGACGCGTTCCTGCCGCCCCTCCAGGACGCCGCCCCCCACGCCACCTCCGCCGTCGTCCCCGGGGCCGGACACTTCCTCCTCCACGAAGCACCCGACCGCGTCCTGGCCGAGATCAACGCCTTCTACCCCAACCCCACCCCCTGACCAAAAAGCACCACACGACCACACGACCACACGACGTCCAAACCGTCCGATGCCAGAACTCGCGCGGTCCCTGAACGGCGACCTCGAAAGCCGGCACACCGAGGCCAACGTAAACGGCGCCTGACGACGTCTCAGCCGGATCACACCTGCCGGCATCCGCGTACGAGTGGATCCGCACCCCGGTCGGGGAACACGTCGAGGCGCAGTCCGCGAGCGGTAGGACGGGCGTGGCGACCGCGCTCGTCGGCGGCGCACCGATCCTGCCGGTCCGGCCGGTGAGCTGTCCGGTCCGTCCCTGGGTGTCACGCTGGAGGCGTGGGGTCCGGCGGGCGGGCCGGTCCGTGGGCAGACCGCCGAGCTGGTGATCACGCGACCGATGCCGTCCATGCCGCTGCACTTCTGGAACGACGCAGGTGGCAGCCGTCACCACGACGCCTACTTCCCGCCTACCCGGGAGTGCGGCGGCACGGGCGCTTGCCCGCACATAGTCCACGCCGGGAGCGACGCTGCCGCGAGTGCCCGCCGCGTGGCAAAGCCCCTTCCGAGGACTCCGGTCAGGCGTGCTCCGCCGTGCGCTCGATCCGGTCGAGGAGTCGGTGGTGTCGGGCTGCGTGGGCGAAGTCGGGCACCTCGGAGCCGCCCTCCGTCAGGTCGCGCTGGATCTGGGCGTAGGCGGCGCCGACGTTGTATGCGGGGGTACCGCGCAGCCCTTGGAGCGCGGGGTCGAAGTACCGCTCGGGTACGGTGAGGCGGCTGAGCTCGGCGTCGGATCCGTGCGCCCCGGCGATGCTGAACTCGCCGACCTGGAGGTGTCCGGTGTCGCCGGTGATGACCAGGTCACCGTCCGTTCCGTTGATCTCCCAGTGGAAGTTGGTGCCCCGGGACTGGCCGCCCCGGTAGTGCACGGAGGCCACCGCCCGGAGGCGAGCACGCCGCCGAACACCACCTGGTCGGCGACGTTCGGCCGGAAGACCCGGCTGGTCTGCGGGTCCCTGACTTCTCGGTGGCGAGTGGCGGTGACAGTGGTGACCTTCCCGACATCGCCGAGCACCATGGTCAGTGCGTCCAGGGTGTGCCCGAACGGGATGGTCAGCATGGTGGCGCCGTTGGCGCGGTCCAGTAGGTAGGCACCGTCCTCGGAGAAGACAGCTCCCCAACTCCCGCCGGACGCTACCAGGCTGGTCGAGAGCACCTCGCCGACATATCCGTCGGCGACCAGGTCGCGCAGATAGCGCACAACGGGGGCGGACCGTGCCTGCAGCCCGGTGAAGGTGCGCAGTTTGCGTTCGGCAGCGGCGGTCGCCAGCTCCTCGGCCTCCGCGGTGCCGTTGCCCAGTGGCCACTCGGAGAGCACCATCTTCCCTGCGGCCAGGGCGGATTGGGTGATCTCCCGATGGTGCGGCACCTTCACGGTGACCACCACCAGGTCGACCCCGTCGGCCGCCGCCAGCTCTCCGGCCGTCCCGAAAAACTGCGCGACTCCGTACTTCTCCGAAGCCTGCCACGCGGACTCGGCGCTGCTCGCCGAAAGTGCGCGCAGTTCGAAGCCGTCCAGCTGTTGCAGCGCGGGAAGGTGGGCCTGAGAAGCCCAGCCGCGCCTGGCGGAAAGACCAACGATACCCACGCCAATGGGCGTCTGGTGGGGGGATGACAAGGTGAGACTCCTACACAGAGCGGCCCCGTCCCTGCTCACATGCAGATTGCGCGGTTCAGGCGGACAAGGTATTCCGTGTCTGGTTGCACGCCGGCCCCGAAGCGTTCCTGGACCACGGCGAACCCGAGGTCGCGCCGCTTCGGTGATCGCGCCGGGTCCGCCGTCGCCAGTGCGTCCGGCAGCTCCTGACGGGTGAGATCCGTGCAGTAGGCGGGCGTGCCGGGCTGCTGCCGCCAGGATTCCGCGAGCGGCCCCGCGTCAAAGGCGTCGAACCCGGTGTCCTCGACGAGTGCCATGGCCAGGTCACGCTCTCGCGGACTGTCGGCCGCGACGGGGAGCGCGATGCGGTCCCCGCTTCCGGCCGGCTTGTTCCTGTACGCGAACGACTCGGCTCCGATCGAGTTCCACGCCTTGACGATGGGCCGGCCCAGCTGCTTCGCGGCCCACACGCTCTCCGCCTGGCCGGCCTCGATCGCCGCGATTGGGTTGTCCCGATGCGGGATGTAGTTCGACGTGTCGATGACCACCGTGTCAGCCGGCACCTTGGCGATCAGCGGTGCTACCTGCGGAATGCGGTCGAAGGGAATGGAGAGGATCACGGCGTCGACGTCCACTACGGCTTCCGCCGCGGTCACCGCGCGTCCGCCCGAGGCCAGCACGTCCGCCTCGATCGTCTCCGGGCCGCGCGAATTGGCCGCCTTTACCTCGTGCCCGGCCGCGCTCAACCGCCTAGTCAACGTCTTGCCGATGTTCCCGGTGCCGATAATGCCGATCTTAATAATGAAACTCCTTGTCCGAACGGAACCCCGGTGTCGGTGATCGAGGTTCCGGGGCTTGGTCCCTGCGGCGCGACCGGGACTGCGGCCGACCGCGGACACGCTGGTGTAGGTGAGTGATGGCGGCCGTGCCGAAGTGAGCCCCGCTCTTCGTGTTCGTCTTGTGTTTTCGCGGGCTGTCGGCGCTGCCGCTCTCGTGCCGTTGCGTGTACGAGAGCCGCGTGGGGTGTCTTAGCGGTGGGCGGCGCGGTTCATCTCGACGACGTCGTCGACGGTGGGGTTGGCGCCGAGGGTGGCGATGCGTTCCGGGAGGCTGTCGCGGATGGCCGCGTCCTTGGTGCGGTCGGCTGCGGCCAGGGCCGCCGGCAGTTCGTCGAGGGTCAGTTCGGTGCAGTAGGCGGGGCCGTTGGGCTGCTGGCGCCAGGAGTCGGCCAGGGTGCCGGCGTCGTAGGGGTCGAAGCCGGTGTCGTCCACGAGCTGCATGGCCACGCGCCGCGCCTCCTCGCTGTCACCGGCGACGGGGATGGCGAGGCGGCCGGGGGTTCCGGCCGGAACACCCTTGGTCCGCTGGGTCTCTGCCAGGGCGGCGTTCCACGCCTTGATGACGGGGCGGCCGAGCAGCTCGGCGGTGTACGCGCTCTCCACCTGGCCGTTGTCCACCGCCTCGATCGGCTCGCTGAGCATGCCGGGGTAGTAGTTCGCGGTGTCGATGACCACCGTCTCGGCAGGCACCGATGCGAACAGGTCCGCCAGCTGGCCCGCCACCCCGAACGGGATCGACAGGACGATGACGTCCCGGCCCTGGACGGCGTCGGCGAGATCCGCCGCGCGGGCCCCGGACTCCAGCACCTCCGCACGGACGGCCTCGGGGCCGCGGGCGTCGGCCACCTGGACGTCGTGACCGGCCGTGCTGAGCTTGGCAGCGAGGTTCCCGCCGATGGCACCGGCGCCTATGACAGTAATTTTCATGATTTGTTCCTTCGGGGGTTGTGCCGCCCCTGAGGGCAGCGCGAGGTGATGGCCGTGCGGTGGTGCCGCCTGGCGTTGCAGGGGCCGGGGCGGGGTGGCCGGCGGTTTACGCCTGGGTGTCCCGCTGGCGGTAGCCGCTCGCGATGAGCGTGCGGAGCCGGTCGAGCCACTCCTCCTCGGTGCCGGTGCCCTTGATCCAGGCAACGGAACAGGCCGCGAGGAACAGGTCGTGCCCCCGCACCGAGGCGCGCACGCGCCCCGCGAGCTGCGCGGCTCGCACGTACTGATCGGTTGCGGAGATGAGGATGTCGCAGGGAATCGTGAGCGGGTTGTCCGGCTCCTGCGCCCGGGCCGCGGCCATGAGCGGGTCCGGCAGGCCGCTGAAGGCGCTGAAGTACTCCTCCATCGCCCGCAGCCACTGCTCCAGCGCCTCGGCGGGGTCGCCGAGCTGCTCGATGTCCGCCTGGCGGGCCACCAGTTCCTCGGAGCGTGTCTGCAGCACGGCCGCCAGCAGCGCCTCCCGGGTGGGGAAGTGCCGGTACAGCGTGCCGGGCCCCACCCCCGCCTCCTTGGCCACCGCCTCGAGCGAGGTGCCGACCCCGTGCTGCAGGAAGTGACGCTGCGCGGTCTCCAGAAGGGCCGCGCGGTTGCGCTGAACGTCCGCGCGGGGCTTGCGTCCCCGCTGTTCGACGGCACTCATACGCCCTCCTGCCTGCCGTGATCTGGCGGCCGCATCAAAGCGGATGCCGCCTCCGTATGCACTCGAGCGTAAAGCGGAGGCGGCATCCGGTCAAATGGGCGGCCTGAGCGCGGAGCCCGGACACCGCAGGGGGCCGACATATCTGGCCGTGGAGAGCGGGGCAGAAGCCGTGCGGCTGCATTCCCAAGGTGCCCTTGTCCGGCCCCTCCCGCGCCGAGCCCGGCCCGGTCCCCGGTCCAGGGCGTCAGGGGGTGAGCTGTTGGTGTCCTATGACGGAGAGGAGTTCGAGTTTGCTGTGGCTCTCCGTGCCGGGGCGGGTGGTCAGGACCACCAGGGTCTGGGCGCGGTTTTCGGTGTAGAGGAGCTGGGCGTCGACGTCGATGCGGCCGAGTTCGGGATGGAGGATGGTCTTGCAGTCGCCGTAGCGGGCGACCTCCTGGAGTTCCCACATGCGGACGAACTCGGGGCTGTGTTCCTGGAGTTCGGCGAGGATCCGGGCGGCTCGGGGGGTGTCGCTGCCGGCTGTGAGCGCGGCCCGCAGGCGTGCTGCCTGGGCGCGGCCGTGCTGTTCGTGGGTCTCCTCGGGATACACCAGTCGTTCGGCCGGGTCCATGAACCAGCGGTAGTAGCCGCTACTGGCCAGACCGGTGTGGCGGGTCTGGTCGCCGAGCAGTGCGACGGCCAAGGGGTTCATCGCGAGGGTGTCGACCAGGTCGGTCGTTACCAGGGCCGGGGAGTCGTCCAGGCGGTCCAGGACCCGCAGCAGCGTGGGGCTGACGTGTTCGGAGCGGTGGAAGCGGGCCGGGGCGTTGTGGCCGATGAGGACGAAGAGGTGATCGCTTTCGTCCAGGGTCAGCCGCAATGCCCGGGCGAGGGCGGTGGTGATCTGGACGGAGGGCTGCGGCGAGCGCTGCTGTTCCAGGCGGGCGTAGTAGTCGGTGGACATGCCGGCGAGCTGCGCGACCTCCTCGCGGCGCAGCCCCTGCGTACGCCTGCGCGGCCCCTCGACCAGCCCGACGTCGCGGGGCCGTAGCGTCTCGCGCCGGTGACGCAGGAATGCCGCCAGTTCCTTCTTGTCCATGCCGCCATCCTCGCCGGATCCCGCCCGGCTATCCAGAGACCGCCGATCCATGGCTGAGCCCTCCTCTTCTGCCCGCGCGAAGCCGCTCGTACGGCCGACGCGAGGGCGCTCGCGGCGAGACGACCCGCTGGTCACCTGACCTGCGTGACCCGCTGGGAAATTCGCCGGCTGTCGGCGGTGCGCCGCAGGCCGTTGGCCTGGAAGCCGGCCCGCGGCGCCGGTCCTCCGTCGAGGACGCCCGACGCTTCGGACCGGCGGGCCTCGCCGCTCGCCCTGGCCGACACGGCGATGTCCGTCGTGTGAGGGGCGCTCGACGTGCCATCGGCACTCAGGACGGAGCCGGTCGCCTCCCGTGCGACGACCGGGGCGAAGCCGAAGTCACTTCCTTACCGTTCCGCGTCTTCGGTGAGGGCCTCCCCGAGGCGGGTCCAGCTCGCGTTCGCCCATGATGTAGCCCACCAGGACCCGCCCGCGTGCTGTTGTTCCGCGTCTGCCACAGGTCGGTCAGCTGCCGCTGATCATGGCGAGGACATCGTCGTAGGTGCCGGTGGCCACCGCGTCGCGGATGAACCTGGCGCGCTCGACGACGATCTCCTTCGCGTCGGGCTTCTCGCGCAGCAGGTCGAGGGCCTCGGTGAGGAAGTCGTCCAACGGCATGGATTGCTCGTTGTCCTGCTGGCCCATCAGGGGCGTGCGCACGGCGGGCGGGACCACCTCGATCACCTGGACGCCGGCATCAGCACCGGCGAGCTGGATGCGCAGGCTCTCGGAGAACGAATGCAGCGCGGCCTTCGTCGCACTGTAGGTCGGGGTGAACGGGAGCGGTACGAACGCCAGCGCCGAGGTGACGTTGATGACGACCGCGTCGGGCTTGCCCATCAGCTGCGGCAGGAAGGCGTACGTCATCCGGATCGGGCCGAGCAGATTGGTCGCGACGTGATCCTCGGCGACCTGGAGTCCGGCCGGGTCGAGGACGCTCTCCAGCACCTGAATGCCGGCGTTGTTGACCAGGACGTTCAGCCCCGGGTGGCTCGCCGCCACGGTCTTGCGGGCATGGGCGATCGAGTCGGGGTCCGCGACATCGAGGACGAGCCCGTCGATACCCGGGTGCTCGGCCGTGATCTCGTCCAGCAGCTCCTTGCGGCGGCCGGCGACGATCACCTTGTTGCCGGCCTCGTGCAGCCGCAGAGCCAGGCCGAGGCCGATGCCCGAGGTGCCGCCGGTGATCAGGATCGTGTTGCCGGTCAGTTTCATGAGGGTCCCGCTCCTTCGGTACGGCGGGCCGGTGAGCGCCCGCAGCCTCGACCGTAGGGGCGCCCGCGCAGGGGCGGGAGAGGACGGTTTATCCATGGATCGGTGGTCTCTGCCTCGTGAAGCGAACGCCGGCCGTCGGGCTGGGTCCTGCAGAAGCTGGACGGCGGTCGCGGCCCCGGCCGCGGCGTCGTCCGCGCCGTCGACTGCGAGGAAGCACCCGCCGGGGCGCCGCTGCTGCCCCTGGACCAGGCACTGGACGCCGCAGAGCACCCCGGTACCCGGCTGTGCCCCCTGTGCAGCCCATGCTCGACGTCCCATACGAGCTGGTTAAGCACGTCTCGTAGCTCATCCACGCCCGGCCGCGCCTACTGAAGCGCCGGCGCCACCGTCCGTACCCCTTACTACGGCCACCGTGAACTTCGGGAGCACTACCAGCAGTACAACCGCGATCACGCCCGTCTCCGCGCTCCAGCCCACGCGCCTTCGCCCACCTCGAGTCCTGGCGACTCGATGGTGGCCGGCCGGGGAGGATCGTCGGTCCATGGATATGTGATCCTCTCCCGCCCCCGCCGATACACCCCCATAGTCGAGACTGCCGGGCGCGCCCGGCCCCTGCGAAGGAGAGCATCGCAGATGCCAACGGCGCCGACGACCCGGTGCCGGCCATGCTGAGCGGCGCCAATGCCTGATCCAGCAACGCACAAAATGGAGAGCCGAACGTGAAACCCACGAATGAAGACACCGTCGAAATCAGCAGGGCCGTGGCGCTGTGGGCGCACATCATGGACGACCACGAACTGGACCGTCTCGGCGAATGCCTCACCGAAGACGCGGTGTGGGACGGCAGCGTCTTCGGCGGTGACCCGGTCGTCGGGCTGGACGCGATCGCGGCCTTCATGAACGCCCCCGGACACGCGAAAGCCCACCACACGACGAACATCGTCGTGTCGGAAGGCCCGGGCGACGAGGTGCGGGCCCGATCCAAAGGTCTGAGCCTGCTGGAGGGTGGCGGTGTCGCCAGCGTCGTCTACGCCGACGACCTGCGACGCACCGATGACGGCTGGCGCATTTCCCGGCGGGTCATCCATCTCACGTGGCCACATCGCTTCTAGGAGGCCGCGGAGTATCGCCGTTTCCGGGGCTGGGCTTGAGGCCGTCGGCGCGGTGGCCGTCACTGGTGGGACTGGTGAGGCGCCTGTTGCCCAGCGTCACACCTGTGGCAGTTGACTGTCTTTCAGGAGATCAGAAGGCGGGTACCAAGCGCTGGGTCTCATAACCGGCCGCCGGGGGTGGCGGCGTTTGTCGCGGAGCAGCTGGAGACGGGGGCGGGACACGAGGGTCTCTCACGGGT
This sequence comes from Streptomyces sp. AK08-02, assembly GCF_033795085.1. Taxonomy (NCBI): domain Bacteria; kingdom Bacillati; phylum Actinomycetota; class Actinomycetes; order Kitasatosporales; family Streptomycetaceae; genus Streptomyces; species Streptomyces sp. AK08-02. The sequence continues at coordinate 114,468 of NZ_JARAZV010000010.1, read as the reverse complement.
CACCGCGTCGGCCCCCGTCCTGTCGGGGGACGGGGTTTTCTGGCCCTGGCAAGATTTTCGTGAAGCGGGGCTGTGCCTCCGTGCGCCGGTGACTCTCCGTCACGGGTAGCGGGACCTTCGGCGAGTGTGATGACCTCGTACGAATTGTGTCGCCGCACCTCGATGCGGTGCGGGTGGAACGAGTGTGGGTGGCGGGCGGCGTGGTCCGTATCGCTGCCCGTACCCGCGAGTTGATGGTGGCGTGTCCGGATTGCCGGTGCGAGTCGGCGCGGGTGCACAGCCGGTATTCCCGCACGCTGGCCGATGTCGCTGCCGGGGGCCGCCCGGTGCTGATCAGTCTGGCGGTGCGGCGGTTGTTTTGCGACAGTGCGGACTGCGGTCGGCGGACGTTTGCCGAGCAGGTGGAGGGGCTGACGGTGCGCTATCAGCGGCGTAGTCCGCTGCTGCAGCATCTGGTCGAGATGGCCGGGGTGTTGCTGGCCGGCCGTGGCGGGTCCCGGCTTCTGCGCATCTTGAAGTCGCCGTTGTCGCGGACGAGTGTGCTGTTCCAGTTGATGCGCATGGGGCTTCCGCCGGTCGCGACACCGCGGGTGCTGGGTGTGGATGACTTTGCGTTGTACGCGGACGTCTACGGCACGCTGCTCGTGAATGCCGGCACGCGGCTGCCGATCGAGTTGTGGGCCGGGCGCGATGCCGGGCAGCTGGCCTCCTGGCTGCGTGCGCATCCAGGCGTCGAGGTGGTGTGCCGGGACGGTTCGCTGGTCTACCGGCAGGGCATTGCCGAGGGAGCCCCGGACGCGGTGCAGGTCAGCGACCGTTTTCACCTGTGGCAGGGGCTGTCGAAGCGGGTCTCGGACATCGCCGCGGCCCACCGCGGCTGCCTGGCCGCGGCAGTACGTGAGCCCGAACCGGCCCTACCGCCGGCGGACGAACCGTGCGAGGCGGCCGATACTCCCGCCCTGCGTCACGCGAAGCGACTGTTCGAGACCGTCCAGAGTTACACCGGCACGGCACGCAGCCTCAGTGCGATAGCCCGCGAGCTCGGCTTGAACCGCCGCACCGTGGCCAAGTACGCACGCGCTGCCTGCTGGCAGGAGTGCGTACGGCGCACTCCGCCTCGCCGGTCCACGAGCCTCGACCCGTATCTGGAGTATCTGAGGCAGCGGTGGGAGGAAGGCGAGCACACCGCGACCGTGCTGCACCAGGAGATTGCCGCCAAGGGCTACGGCGGCCACTACCAACGGGTCAAGATGGCCATCGCGCCGCTACGCCGCGGTCTGCCGATCGACACACCGCGCGAGCGGCCACCCTCGCCCCGCCAGGTCGCCCGGTGGATCACCACCACACCGCCGAAGCGAGGCCTGCACCCCACCGCGGCACTCCGTCGGTTGCTTGAACACTGCCCGGAGCTCGACCAAACCCACACTCTGGTACGGCAGTTCGCGGCCATGCTCGACGCCCGCGACGCCGCCCCGCTGCCGGACTGGCTCGACCAACTCGCGGGCTCTGGCCTGTCTGCATTGGCGAGCCTGGCCAACGCCATCCGCGAAGACCAGCCGGCAGTCGTGCAGGGGATCACCACCCCGTTCAACTCCGGCGTCAACGAAGGCCGGATCACGGACCTGAAGCTCCAGAAACGGATCATGGCCGGCCGCGCCGGCGTTCCGCTCCTGCGCCACCGAGTCGTCCTCATGGCCCACCTCCGACGCCGCTACCCGTGATGGAGCGTCACCGGCGCACGGAGGCACAGCCCCGCTTCACGAAAATCTTGCCAGGGCCACGTTCAGGTGTACGCCGACACGTCCCTCCTCACATGGAAATTGCGCGGTTCAGGCGGACAAGGTATTCCGCGTCTGGTTGCACGCCGGGTCCGAAGCGTTCTCGGATGACGGCGAGTTCTAGGTCGCGCCACTTCGGTGATCGCGCCGCGTCGGCCGCCGCCAGTGCGTCCGGCAGCTCCTGACGGGTGAGATCCGTGCAGTAGGCGGGTGTGCCGGGCTGCTGCCGCCACGATTGTGCGAGCGGCCCCGCGTCAAAGGCGTCGAACCCGGTGTCCTCGACGAGTGCCATGGCCAGGTCACGCTCTCGCGGACTGTCGGCCGCGACGGGGAGCGCGATGCGGTCCGCACTTCCCGTCGGCTTGTTCCTGTGCGCGAACGACTCGGCTCCGATCGAGTTCCACGCCTTGACGATGGGCCGGCCCAGCTGCTTCGCGGCCCACACGCTCTCGGCCTGGCCGGCCTCGATCGCCGCGATTCCGTTGTCCCGACGCGGGAAGTAGTTCGAGGTATCGATGACCACCGTGTCAGCCGGCACCTTGGCGATCAGTGGTGCGACTTGCGGAATGCGGTCGAAGGGAATGGAGAGGATTACGGCGTCGACGTCCACTACGGCTTGCGCCGCGGTCACCGCGCGTCCGCCCGAGGCCAGCACGTCCGCCTCGATCGTCTCCGGGCCGCGCGAGTTGGCCGCCTTTACCTCGTGCCCGGCCGCGCTCAACCGCCTGGTCAACGTCTTGCCGATGTTCCCGGTGCCGATAATGCCGATCTTAATAATGAAACTCCTTGTCCGAACGGAACCCCGGTGTCGGTGATCGAGGTTCCGGGGCTTGGTCCCAGCGGTGCGACCGGGACTGCGGCCGACCGCGGGCGCGGTGGTGTAAGTGGGTGATGGCGACCTTGCCGAAGTGAGCGCACCTCGTCGTGTGTATTCGTGGTGTGCCGGCGTTGCCGCTTTCGTGCCGTCGCGTGCGCGAGAGTCGCGTCGGGTGACTCAGCGGTGGGCGGTGCGGTTCATCCCGACGACGTCCTCCAGGGTGGCCGTGGCCGGGAGGGCGGCGAGGCGTTCCGGGACGCTGTCGCGCATGCCCGCGGCCTTGACGCGGTCGGCCGCGGGTAGCTCGGTGAGGGTCAGTTGGGCGTAGTAGGCGGGGCTATTCGGCTGCCGGCGTCAGAGGTCGGCCAGTGTGCGGGTGTCGAAGGGGCCGAAGCCGGTGTCGTCCACGAGCCGCGCGGCCGGACGTTCCAGCCAGAATCTGGGTGCGCTCAGAAGGGCCGCGCGGTTGCGCTAGACGTCCGCGCAGGGCTTGCGTCCCCGCTGTTCACCGGCGCTCATGCACCCTCCTGCCTGCCGTGATCCAGCGGTCGCATCCGGTCAAACCGGCGGCGCGACCACGGAGTTCGGACAGCCCAGGGGGCCTCTGTCTGGCAGCAGCGCGCAGGACAAGAGCCGTGCGGAAGTGGGTGCGCGGGGTGCCGCGCCGCCGGTCCCGACGACTTCCGGTGGCCTGGACCGTGACCCACGTGCATCACCAGTGCCCCTGACCGGATTCGGCACACAGGTCTCCACTTTGGTGGCCCCCAGCGCCGAGCCCGGCCCGTCCCCCGGCCCAGGACGTCAGGAAGTGAGCTGCTGGTGCCCTATGACGGAGAGCAGTTCGAGTTTGCTGTGGCTCTCCGTGCCGGGGCGAGTGGTCAGCACCACCAGAGTCTGGGCGCGGTTCTCGGTGAACAGGAGCTGGGCATCGACGTCGATGCGGCCGAGTTCGGGATGGAGGATGGTCTTGCAATCCTCGTAGCTCTGCGCGACCTCCTGAAGTTCCCACATGCGGACGAACTCGGGGCTGCGTTCCTGGAGTTCGGCGAGGATCCGGGCGGCCCGGGGAGTGTCGCTGCCGGCGGTCAGCGCGGCCCGCAGGCGAGCCGCATGGGCGCGGCCGTGGTGTTCGTGGACCTCCTCGGGATACACCAGACGTTCGGCCGGGTCCATGAACCAGCGGTAGTAGCCGCTACTGGCCAGACCGGTGTGGCGCATCTGGTCGCCGAGCAGGGCGATGGCCAAGGGGTTCATCGCGAGGGTGTCGAGCAGGTCGGTCTGCACCAGGGTTGGGGAGTCGTCAAGGCGGTCCAGGACCCGCAGCAGCGTCGGGCTGACATGCTCCGAGCGATGGAAACGGGCTGGTGCATTGTGGCCGATGAGGACGAAGAGGTGGTCGCGCTCGTCCAGGGTCAGCCGCAGCGCCCGGGCCAGGGCGGTGGTGATCTGAACGGAGGGCTGCGGGGCCCGCTGCTGTTCCAGGCGGGCGTAGTAGTCGGTGGACATGCCGGCGAGCTGGGCGACCTCCTCGCGCCGCAGGCCCCGGGTACGCCTGCGCGGCCCCTCCACCAGCCCGACGTCACCCGGGCGCAGTGCCTCACGCCGGTGGCGCAGGAATTCCGCCAGTTCCTTCTTGTCCATGCCCACCATCCTCGCCGCATCCCGCCCGGCTATCCAGAGACCGCCGATCCATGGCTGAGCCCTCCCCTGCCCTCCCATCCGCGCGAAGCCGCCCACACGGCCGATGCGAGGGCGCGTGCAGCGAGACGACCCGATGGTCACCTGCCCCTGCGTGACCCGCTGGGAAATTCGCCGGCTGTCGGCGGTACGCCGCAGGCCGTCGGCATGGAAGACGGCCTGCGGCGACGGTCTCCGTCGAGAACACCTGACGCTTTGCCCGGGCCTCGTCGCCCGGCCTGGCCGATACGACGAGGTTCCTCGTGTGACGGCGCTCGCGTGCTGTTGTTCCGCGGCTGCCGCAGGTCGGTCAGCTGCCGCTGATCATGGCGAGGACGTCGTCGTAGGTGCCGGTGGCCACCGCGTCGCGGATGAACCTGGCGGGCTCGACGACGATCTCCTTCGCGTCGGGCGTCTCGCGCAGCAGGTCGAGGGCCTGGGTGAGGAAGTCGTCCAACGGCATGGAATGTTCGTTGTCCTGCTGGCCCATCAGGGTCGTGCGCACGCCCGGCGGGACCACCTCGATCACCTGGACGCCGGCGTCGGCACCGGCGAGCTGGATGCGCAGGCTCTCGGAGAAGGAGTGCAGCGCGGCCTTGGTCGCGCTGTAGGTCGGGGTGCTCGGGAACGGAACGAACGCCAGCGCCGAGGTGACATTCACGACGACCGCGTCGTCCTTGCCCGCGAGCAGGGGCAGGAAGGCGTACGTCATCCGGATCGTGCCGAGCAGATTGGTCGCGACGTGATCCTCGGCGACCGTGAGTCCTGCCGGGTCGAGGAGGTTCTCCCGCAGCATGATGCCCGCGTTGTTGACCAGGACGTTCAACCCCGGGTGGCTCGCCGCCACGGTCTCACGGGCCCGGGCGATCGAGTCGGGATCGGCGACGTCGAGGACGAGCGCGTCGATGCCCGGGTGCTCGGCGGTGATCTCGTCGAGGAGTTCCTTGCGGCGGCCGGCGACGATCACCTTGTTGCCGGCCTCGTGCAGGCGCAGGGCCAGACCGAGGCCGATGCCCGAGGTGCCGCCGGTGATCAGGATCGTGTTGCCGGTGATCTTCATGGGGGTCTTGCTCCTTCGGTACGGCGGGCCTGTGGGCGCCCGCAGCCTCGACCGTAGGGGCGCCCGCGCAGGGGCGGGAGAGGACGGTTTATCCATGGATCGGCGGTCTCTGGCTGAGCCGTAGAAGGCGCCCCTGCCGGTCAGCGCCTCCAGACCGGGCGCAGGGAGCCGCCGCTAGGAGACCCCGGTGGCCGGGATCACAGCCTGTGCGGTAACGGCGGATCCGTCGTTGAACCGCAGCACCCGCGCGGGACCCGGCCGGCTCCAGCGTCCGCGAGCTTCTGCGGCAGCGCTGCGCCCGCTTGATGCTGGTGGTCGCCGATGAGAATGCGGTCGTGAGGCTTCTGGACAGCAACGCGCGCTGCCGGGCCGCCTGCCCTGTAGCCCGACTCGGCAAGACGAAGAGGTAACGAGCGCGTCCGTCGACGGTGCAGCACCCAACGATGGGTCGCTCCGTCGGTCCGTACGCAAGGGGCCATGCGATCTCGATCGGCTGGTAGCCGTTCGGCGGTCAGCGGCTCGGCTCGTAGGTGAGTTGCTTGACATGCCGCAGGGTCAGGGCTGTTTCCACGGCTTGCACGCCGTCGAGGCCGCCGATCTTCTCGCTCAGGTATGTGTAGAGCTCGCTCGTGCTCGAGGTGGCGACGGTGGCGAGGAGGTTGGCCTGGCCGGTGGCGGCGCCGGCGAAGCGGACCTCGTGGTGTTCTGCCAGTTTCCGTCCGGCGGCGTCGAGTGCGGAGGGGGCGACGCTGAGCCAGAGCACCGCGCTGATGCCGTGTCCGAGGGATTCGCGGTCATGCTGCACTTTGAAGTAGAGGATGCCCGTGGAGCGCAGACGCTCCAGGCGTCGCTTGACAGCGGACTCCGACTGGCCGGTGCTGGTCTGCAGCTCGCTGAAGGTTGCCCGGCCGTCGCGCCGCAGCACGGCGAGCAGCGCCTCGTCCGCTCCGTCGAGAGCGATGGGGGCGGCTACCGGCTCGCTGTACGGGAGACGCAGTGCCGCCTCCTGGCCGGATTCGAGTGCTTGAGTCTTGTCGAGCCAGCCGAGGGGACCGCCGTAGAAGGTGTGCAGCAGGCAGTGGGCGCTGACCGAAATGACCTGAGGCGTGCGTTGCAGGCGGTCGAAGAGCAGTTCGTCGCGGGCCTGTCGGCTGCGGGGTTCCATGGCACACAGCACTTCGGTGCCGCCGGAGATGAGATCGACGTGCGAGGTGTCGGGGCGCCGGGCCAGCGCGGTGGCGAGTTGTTCGGCCACGTCGGGAGTGCAGCGCAGCCGGACGATCCAGCTCTGGCGGCCCAGCAGGCTCTCGTCGGTCATACCGACGATCCTGAGTCCGGCGGTGGTGCGCAGTTTGCGGAAGCGGCGGGCGACGGTCTGGTCGGACACGCCGAGGATCTCGGCGATACGGCTGAACGGCGCCCGCCCGTCCACCTGGAGCGCGTGCAGCAGCTTCAGATCGAGCGCGTCGGGCGAAGGGGACTGCATCGATGGCTCCTGTTTCGAGCGGGTGATGTTCACGTCATGTCGTACGACAGCGCTGTGTGGCCTGGGACCGGAAGGGTCCGGTCCCAGGCCACTGAGCGGCGCCGTGCCCGTCCCCACGGACGGCGCCTGTACCGGCTCGGCGGCTGTCCGCTCCTGAGCCGTGCCGGTACGTCTGGTGTCACCTCGGTGCGGGGCCGACGCTCAGGAGGGGCGGCTGCCGGTGGCCGGCAGCGTCCCAGCGTCGGCGGTGGGCAGGTCGGGGCTGCGAGGCCCTTGGACGGAGGCCGCCGGGCTTGCGGCCGGTGGGGCCGACTGCTGCGGCCTGCGCAGCAGGACGAATCCCACGGCGGCTGCCAGCAGGGTCAGGACGGCCGCGACGACCAGACAGAGATGAAGACCGTCGATGAACGCCTGCGACAGGGCGCCGAGGACACGCGGGGTGTCCGCGCCCAGGGGAAGCCGGCCGACCGCACTCAGTCCGTCGGCGTCCGCGGCCTCGGTGACGCGCCGGACCGTCGCCCCGCCCAGCCCCGCGTCGGTGAGGTGTCCGGGCAGCGCGTCCACGGCCCGAGAGGACAGCAGCGCGCCAAGGACAGCGGGGCCGAGGGCGGCGCCGAGCTGACGGAAGGCGTTGTTGGCGGCAGCGGCCATACCGGCCTGGTGGAACGGCACTGAACTGACGGCGGTGGCGGTCATCGGGGTCAGGACGAAGGACACGCCCAGGCCGAGCAGGGCCAGCCGCCAGGCCAGTGAACCGAACGAGGTGTCGGCGCCGATCGTGGTCAGCGACAGCAGCGCGACCGCCGCGACCAGCAGGCCGCCGGGAATCAGCACCCGAGGAGACACGCGGTGCACCAGGCGCCCCATGGGGACACCGAGGACCAGCGGAACTATGCACACCATCAGCAGCCGCCAGGCCGATTCGAGGGTGCTGAGCTGCTGGACCATGCCGAAGTAGAGGCTGAGGGCGAAGAAGAACCCGATGAGCCCGAGGAAGCTGATCATGGCGATCAGCGCGGTAGCGGTGAAGGAGGGGCTGCGGAACAGTGTCAGGTCCAGCATCGGGCTGGAGCTGTGCCGCTCCACCAGCACGAAAGCGACCGATGCGACAACGGCAATGAACAGGGCAAGCATCACCTTGGTGTCGGTGAAGGAGTTGGCGCCGCCCTCGATGATCCCGTAGACCAGAGCGGTGATCGCCAGCGCGGAGGTGAGCTGGCCGGGCCAGTCCAGTCGGCGCGTGCCTGGGGCACGGGAGTCGGTGAGCAGCTTCGTCGAGACGACCAGCGCGAGCAGCGAGGCGGGGACGGGCAGCGCGTAGAGCCAGCGCCACGCGAAGTGGTCGAGGATCACGCCCGCGATGACGGGGCCGAATGCGAGGGCGGCTATCAGGGAGGTCGCCCACACGCCGATGAACCTCCCGCGCTCGCGCGGGTCGGGAACGGCGTGGCTGATCAGGGCCAGGGTCGTGGGCAACAACGCGGCCGCACCCAGACCGGCGAAGACCTGCCCGGCCCAGACGACCTCGATCGACTGGGCGCACAGCGCGATCAGGGCACCCAGACCGCTGAAGGCCAGGCCCGCCTGGAACACCTTCTTACGGCCATGTACGTCACCGAAGACGCCCGCGGTGAGGATGAGCGCGGCCATGGGCAGCACGAACGCGACGCTCACCCAGGACAGCTGCGAGGTCGATGTGTCCAGTGCCCGCTGAATGGCGGGCAGGCTCGCCGAGACGGTGGTCACCGGCAGATAGGCGACGAACACGCCGACGCAGGCCATGACGAGTGTGGGCACCCGCCGGTCCTGCGGCGCGTTCGCCGTGGTCGTGACGTTCACGAAAGACTCTCTCCCTCAAGCGCCGGGCGCTGTGATCGGCCGGCTTCCGCCGCAACGTTCCGGCTTGCCGGGGAGCCGAGGCCAGCCACGGCCGCCGGATCCCGGAAATCCGACATCCGGGCCTTCGGTCCGGAGGAAGCCCGACCCTGCAACGAACCTCCGGACAACAGCTCCCTCCGCTGCACTGCGAAGACGGCGCCGACCAGCGGTGCCCGACGGGAGTGAGCAGTCGCATCACCCGGCCTGCCCCAAGGTCTGACGGAGTGGCGGGTGCAGTCGTCCCGGCCGCGCTGGCATTCGGGCCCGGGGACGGCGCCGGCAAAGGCAAAGGTCGTCATGATCACTCCTAATGGGGGAGGGGCCGTCCCGGAGGGCGCGCCAGGTCACGGCGTCAGTAGCGGGTTGAGTGCACGACGCTCGTCGACTGCCTGGTGACCCGGCCGATGGATCGGGCCCGTGCCCAGGGTCAGGGACAGGCCAGTGCCCTGGTTGGCGTGGGCGATGATCTCCGCGGTGATGGAGATCGCCGTCTCCTCAGGCGTGCGCGCGCTGAGGTCGAGGCCGATCGGGGAGCGCAGCCGAGCCAGTCGGTCCTGCGCGACGCCCGCCTCGCGCAGGAGACGCAAGCGTTCGTCGTGCGTCCGACGGGATCCCATCGCGCCCACGTAGGCGACGGGCAGATCGAGTGCCTGCCGCAGCAGGGGGATGTCGAACTTGGCGTCGTGGGTGAGGACGCAGACGGCGGTCCTCTCGTCCACCTCGGTGCGTTCCAGATAGCGGTGGGGCCAGTCGACGACGACTTCGTCCGCGTGCGGGAAGCGGGCGGGGGTGGCGAAGACGGGGCGGGCGTCGCACACGGTGACCCGGTATCCGAGGAAGCGGCCGGCCTGGCTGAGTGCGCTGGCGAAGTCGACCGCGCCGAAGATCAGCATGCGGGGGCGGGTCGCGGCCACGTGGACGAGGACGGACAGCCGGTCGGGGCAGGTGTCCGCGTCCCCGCCGAGCGAGACGAGCGCGGTGCGTCCCGCCCGCAGCTGGGCTGTGGCCCGGTCCGCCACCGCCTGACCCGTCGGCCCTGCGGCCAGCGACCCGTCGGCGGTCCAGTTGTCACCGAGAACGCTCAGGGTGGCGCCGATGAGTGCGTCGGGCCCGTCGACGACCTGGGCCACGGCGGCGGGTCGGCCCCCGGCAACCTCGGCGAGGGCCGCGCCGAGATGCGGCCGGGTCGCGGGGTCGAAGCGCTGGACGAGGACGTCGAGTTCGCCGCCGCAGGTCAGGCCGACGGCGAAGGCATCGTCGTCGGAGTAGCCGAACCAGGCGCGCCGGGGTGGACCCTGGTCGTGGAGGACCTGTCGGCACAGTTCGTAGACGGATCCCTCGACGCAGCCACCGGAGATGCTGCCGACCGCGTTGCCGTCCTCATCCACCGCGACCGACGTACCGACGGGCAGGGGCGCGCTGCCGGTGACGTCGACGACGGTGGCCAGGGCGAAGGGGCGTGCCTCGCGGCACCAGCGGTGCAGTGTGTCCGCGATGTTCAGCATGGGTCGTTCTCCGGGTTCGCCGTGGGGAGGGAGGGGAGGGTTGCCGCCACGCGGGGACGCTGAGCGCATACGCGGGGCGAACCTGGTAGGTCCGGCGGTCGGACGGGGACCGACGACTGGCAAGGCCGGTGGCATTGAAGACCGCCTGGGGGACGCGGCCTGCGCCGTGCAGAACCACACCCGTTCAAGCCCCGGATGCGCATTTCTGGTGATCCCGGTCGGCCTACATCACGTGCTCGATCCGGATGGGCAGCTGGTTCTGTCGCTGTCCGGTGGCGTGGAAGACCCCGTTCGCGACAGCGGCTGCCGCGCCGATCATCGTGACTTCGCCGAGGCCCTTCACCCCGATGTCGTTGAGGAGCAGGTCGGGCTCGTCGATGAAGTCGAAGTCGATCTCCTGGATGTCGGCGTTGACCGCGACGGGATACTCCTCCAGCGTGGTGTTGAGGAATCCGCCGAAGCGCCCGTCGACCTCGCTCGACTCCCGGAGCGCCTGGCTGATGCCCCGAGAGCAGGCTAGTGCCCTCCAAAGTCCTTGAGAGTGTGAGAGAGCGCGAATGATCAGGCTCCTGACAAGCCAAGGAGCGCGTCGGCGTTGCCATGGGCGATCCGCGCCCGATCGGCGGGAGAAACCGGCAAGCTGTTGAGGAACGCCGTGGCCTCGTCATTGGGGCTGTACGGATAATCGACCGAGAAAAGGATGCGATCCGCACCGAAAGCGGTCAGGGCGGCAAGGAACGCGGATTGGTCGAAGAAACCACTGGTCGTGATCCATACCTGATCCAAGATGGTCTGCGATACGTCCCGCTTCAGCCCGATCGCCGTTCCCGGTCCGAACATCGCATCGACGCGCTGGAGCATCATCGGCAGCAGCTCGCCCATATGGCCGATGATCAGCTTCAGATCCGGATTTCGGTCGAGTGCACCCGACACGGCCAGGCGCAGAATGTGAAGCCCCGTTTCCGCATGCCAGCCGAAACCGGCATTGGACAAGATGAACGCGGTAAAGTCCGGCAGTCCCTGGAAATAGATGTCGCGCACCACACGTGGCGCGGGTCCGGGATGAATATAGAGGGGGGCGCCGATGGCCTCGGCACGCGACAGGATCGGAGCGAAGCGCGGGTGGTCGAGGAACAGTCCGTCGGTGGTCCCGTTGATCGAGGCGCCACGGAAGCCCAATCGGGTCACGCACCGTTCCAGTTCGTCCGCGGCCGCCTCGGGATCCTTCATGGGGAGGTGCGCGAACGCCGCGAACCGATCCGGTTGCCGTTCGGCGACCTGGGCCAGTCGGTCGTTATAGTCGCGCGCAAGGCTCACACCCTCCTCGCCGGCCAGCATCTCGGCGCCCGGGCCCACGGCCGACAGCACCTGCATGGTAATTCCGGCTTCGTCCATCGAGCCGATGCGTTCCTGCTGCGTATCGTCCAGGGCCCGGTCGAGCGCACTCGCCGCCTCGTCTGCATCAGAGGGCGCCCATCCGGCCGGGACCCATCCGGATGCAGCAACGTCCGCAGCGGAAATCCTCTGCGTCAGATCAGTGAAAAGGACATGTTCCTCTAGAGCAACGATGCGCATGATCTTGTTCTCCGTCCAATTGGAATGTGAGTGCGTCCCGGTCGGCCTACATCACGTGCTCGATCCGGATGGGCAGCTGGTTCTGTCGCTGTCCGGTGGCGTGGAAGACGGCGTTCGCGACAGCGGCTGCCGCGCCGATCATCGTGACTTCGCCGAGGCCCTTCACCCCGATGTCGTTGAGGAGCAGGTCGGGTTCGTCGATGAAGTCGAAGTCGATCTCCTGTATGTCGGCGTTGACCGCGACGGGGTACTCCTCCAGCGTGGTGTTGAGGAATCCGCCGAAGCGCGGGTCGACCTCGCTCGACTCCCGGAGCGCCTGGCTGATGCCCCAGATCACGCCTCCGCGGACCTGACTGGCCGCGGTGACCGGGCTGGCGACCCTGCCGCAGTCGGCCACGCAGAGCGCCCTGGGCACACTGATGCGCCGTGTCGTGGCCTCGACGCGGACCTCGACGAAGTGAGCGGTCCAGCTGAAGACCGTGAAGTCCGGGAAGACCGGACCGGCGGCGGAGAACAGGCCGGCCCGTGAGCGGTCGAGCATCTCGGGGGGCTGGCCGTGTCCCACGGAGGTCACCTCCACCTCCGGCGACCCGCCTCCGGTGGCTCGAACCGCCGCTGCCACATCCACGGTCCCGGTGTCGCCCGCGCCGAGCTGCTTGCGCAGCTCGCCAAGTGCCTTGTGCACGGCGGGCAACGCGGTCGCGGTGCCCCACGCACCGGCGGTGAGATGCTGCGGCGCGAAGCGCGTGTCACCGACCCGTACGACGACGTCCCGCACGGGAACACCGAGGTCCTCCGCGACCAGGAGAGCGATGGCCGAGCGGATGCCCTGCCCCATCTCGTGGCCGTCGACGCCGACGGTCACCCGGCCGTCGGCCGCCGCGGACATACGGGCCACGGCCGGAGCGACCAGGACCGGGTGGGCGCCGACAGCGACGCCCAGGCCCACGAACGATCCGTCAGCGGCACGCATCGACCCCGGCCGCGGATCGCGTCTGTCCCATCCGAACCGTTCCGCACCCCGCGTCAGACACTGCGCCAGGTGGCGGGAGGAGAAGGGCAGACCGGTGACCGGGTCCGTGGCGGTGTCGTTGGCCAACCGCAGCTCGACGGGGTCCTGGCCGGTGGCGTACGCCAGTGCGTCGATGGCCGACTCGAACGCGAAGCTGGCCGGGCCCTCCATCGGAGCCCTCATGAATCCCGGCGTCTGGACATCAGTTTGAACCAGGCGCTGACGTCCCCCGAAGTGGGGTACGGCGTACAGCCTCGACGTCATCTCCGTGAACATGGCGGGGTACAGGTCGTGGCGGGACGTCTGGTGCTCCGCGTCGTGGATGGCGGCCAGGAGCCGTCCCGACGGGTCGGCGCCGAGCCGGATGCGATGCCGGCTGACCGGCCGGAAGCTGCCGGTGTGGAACGTCTGCGGGCGCGGAATGACCAGCTTGACCGGACGCATCAGCCGGCGTGCGGCGAGCGCCAGTGGCCCGATGTGCGGTTGCAGTGCGTTGCGGGATCCGAAGCCGCCTCCGATGTAGGGCGAGATCACTTCGACGTCGGCCGGGTCGAGGTTCAGTTGCGTGGCAACTCCGTGGCGGAGTGCGCCGGCGTTCTGGGTGCTCTCGTGCACTACGAGCCTGTCGCCCCGCCATTCCACGACCGAGCTGATCAGTTCCATCGGGACCTGGTGCTGGGCCGGGTGCAGGTAGGTCTCGTCGATCTGCACCGGGCTCGCCGCGTACGCGGTCTCGGGGTCGCCCACCTTGATGTCGGGGAACCAGGGCAGGGCTTCTGCCTGGATGACGGAGGTGGCGCCTTCGTCGTCGATTCCGACGGCGAACGGCTCGGTCTCGTAGCGTGCCCGGACGAGTTCCGCCGCCTCGGTGGCGGCGACCAGGGTGTCGGCGACGATCAACGCGATCGGCTGTCCTCGGTAGGCGACGACATCGCTGAGCAGCGGCTGCAGGCTCTGGAAGGCGAAACCTCCGCCCATCAGGAACCCGGCGCCGCGCAGTTCGTCCTCGGTGAACCGGGTCAGGACCAGACGGACACCGGGGACCGCCTCGGCCGCGGCCGTGTCGATGGACAGGGTGCGGCCCTTGCCGATCGTGGCCAGGGCGAACATGGCGTACGCCAGGTCGTCCGGGACGCGGTCGGCGCCGTAGCGTGCGCTGCCGGTGACCTTTTCGTGGGCGTCGACGCGGCGCAGGTCTGGGGTCTTCATCGGGCGGCTCGCTTCCCGGCGGTGAGCAGTGCGTCGGTGACGGTGCGGATGCCCAGCTCCACTCGGAACGCGCCGGTGCGAGGAGGGCGGGCCGCGGCGAAGGCGACTTCCCCCGCGCGGCGGGCGGTTTCCCTGGTGAGGTGTTCGCCGGTCAGTGAGCGTTCCGCTGCTGTCGCCCGCCAGGGGCGCGTGGCGACGCCTCCCAGACCGATCCGGCAGTCCGTGACCATTCCCTGTGCGTCCAGCGTCACGGCGGTGGCGGCCGAGGTGAGGGCGAAGGCGTAGGACTCCCGGTCACGGATCTTGTGATACGTGGAGCCACGACCGGCGTGTGTCGCGGGAACGCGGATCCGCAGGATCAACTCATCGGGAGCCAGGGTGTGTTCGAGCAGGGGGTTGTCTCCCGGTTCGACGTGCAGTTCGGCGAGGGGCAGCGTCCGCTCGCCTGCCGGGCCGACCACGTCGAGTTCGGCGTCGAACGCGATCAGGGCTACGGCCCAGTCGCCCGGGTAGGTGGCGATGCAGGTGTCGCTGGTGCCCAGCAGCGCGTGGGTACGGTCGAGTCCCTCGAGAGCCGCACAGCCGCTGCCGGGATTCCTCTTGTTGCAGGGGAACTCCGCTCCGCCGCGGAAGTAGCCGCATCGCGTGCGTTGCAGCAGGTTCCCGCCGACCGTCGCCATGTTGCGCAGTTGCTGGGACGCCGCCCGCCACAACGATTCCGACAGCGCCGGATAGTCGCGGCGTACGACCGGATGGTCAGCGACCTCGGCCATTTTCACTCCCGCACCGAACGACAGTTCGTCCTCACCCGTACTGATCTCGGTCAGCTCGGCGAGACGGTGAATGTCGATGACGGCCGGCGGAGCCTCGATGCCGAGCTTCATCAGGTCGTACAGGGTCGTGCCACCAGCCAGGATCCTCGTGCCCGGCTCGGCGGCGGCCAGGGCATCGACGGCCCCGGCGACGCTGTCGGGCACCACATAGGCGAATGAGCGCACCGTCTACACCTCGCTCTGCTGGGCCTGGTCGGCCACCCGGCGGATGGCGGCGGTGATCCCGACATACGCGCCGCACCGGCACAGGTTGCCACTCATGTACTCACGGATGTCGCCGTCGGTCCCGGTGTGGCCTTCGGCCAGGCAAGCCAGGCCGGACATCACCTGCCCAGGTGTGCAGTAGCCGCACTGCAGGGCGTCGCAGTCGACGAACGCCTGCTGCAACGGGTGCAGCGTGCCGTCGGGAGCCGCGACGCCCTCGATGGTCATCACGTCCCGTCCCGCGACCTGGACCGCCGGAGTCAGACAGGAGACGACGCGACGGCCGTCGATGTGCACCGTGCAAGCGCCGCACTGCCCCTGATCGCACCCCTTCTTGGTTCCGGTCAGCACGAGACGCTCGCGCAGCACGTCAAGCAGAGACTCACGAGGATCCAGAGCGAGGCACACCTCCTCGCCGTTGACGGTGAAGGCCGTCTCGACAAGGCCAGTCGGCGGCCTCGTGGTCGTCGATGTCTTCTCCATAGGGGGCTCGCTCCTTCGTTGCGGCGGGCGGGTGAGCGCCTGCGGCCTCGACCGTAGAAGCGCCCGCGCAGGAGCGGGAGGGGAAGGTTTATCCATGGATCGGCGGTCTCTGCCTGGCGGAGAGGTCCCACCCAGCGGATCCGGTGTCGCTCGGCGTCGCGACATCCAAGGCCGGCCCTGGACGCGCCCACGCGGGCTTTCCCTCCTGAATCAGGGAACTGAACGGTCCAGCCGCTCTGGGGCCGAAGCCCGTCGGACAACCCGCACAGACGCACATCCGCCAGGCCGTTCCTGGTCGGCGTCGGTGAAGAGTCCCTCCACGGTCGACCGCCGCATGCCGGGCCGTCCGCGACGTGACAGCGCAACGTGCCGGCGATGCGCGTTCTGGATATGGGGGTGGTGCCTGGTCAGAGACGATTCGCGAGGTGCGCCCTTTGCCCGGGCCTTACCTCGGCGCCTGGACCGGGTCCTTGGGCGAGCGCACCGCTGTGGAAGGAGACTCGGATGTGCCCTGCTCCGAGCTGAGCCCGTCCAACAGGAGGTCACCGAGCTCGGAGAAGGCGTCGCCAGCGGTCAGGCCGGTCCTCTCCAGGAGGATCCCCGACTGGACCGCGTCGATGGTGACCGCTACGACCTGGGCGGCGAAATGGCCGTTGAGCGCGCGGAAAACGCCGGACTGCACGCCATCCTCGATCAGTTCGTGGACCCGGTGCGCCGCGGCGGCGGAGTTCTTGCGGTAGATCTGCGCCGTCGGCTCGTAGCCGACCATGTCGTCGTAGAAGGCGTGGGAATGCCGGCGCATGGCTGTGCCGACGCCGGTGAGGTAGACGCGGATGCGCTGCCTGGGGTCGGGCTCGGCCTGGACGGCCTGTTCGATCTCGGCTGTCGCATCCCGGAAGAAGGCGCGGGTGACCGCCAGGACCAACTGTTCCTTCGTGGAGGCGAGGCTGTACAGCGTCGCCTTCGAGCACTCCAGTCGCTGGGCGAGTTCATCCATGGTCACCGCGGTGAAGCCTTCGGTCAGGATGATCGCCTCGGCCTGGCGCAGCAGTTCGTCCCGCCGGCCTGTGTCGACGACCCGCCTGCGCGCCGTTCGGCGCGGGCGTCGGTCACGCGAGTCAGTTTGGGCCGTCACCGCAGCAGTCTCCCATGAGCATCTCCGCCTGGAGCGGCGGATGGCCGACCGGGCAGGAAGACTGACCTTAGCAAACGGGTACTGGCGTACCATCTAACGTACCGGCGTTGAGCCCTCTTGAGCCTCCAGCTCCGGGTTGGCCGTTACCGGATCGAGGATCCGATGGAGATGCCGCCGTCAACGTCGAGGACGATGCCGGTGATGTAGCCGGCGGCTTCGCTGGCGAGGAAGGCCGCGGCTTCGGCGATGTCCTCGGGCCTGCCGGTGTGGCGCATCGGGACCTTGCTCGTGAGCTTGTCTCGCGCCGGGCCGTTCATCGAGGCGAGCATCGGTGTCTCGATGAGGCCGGGAGCGATGGCGTTGGCGGTGATGCCGTGGCGGGCGCCCTCGAGTGCGAGAGTGCGGGTCATGCCGACGATGCCGGCCTTGGCGGCCACGTAGTTGGTCTGACCGAAGTTCCCGCGCCATGACATGGACGAGAAGCTGACGATACGTCCGTAACCCTGGCGTTTCATGGGGCCGAACGCGGCGCGGGCGCAGTGGAAGCCGCCGGTGAGGCTGACGCCGATGACCGCGTGCCAGTCGTCGTCGGTGATGTCCTCGACGCGGTTGTCACGGATGATGCCGGCGTTGTTGACCAGCACGTCGAGGCGGCCGAGATCGGCGGTTACGCCGGTGATCCAGGCGTTGACCTGGGCGGAGTCGGTCACGTCCACCACGTCGGTGCGAAGGTTCGCGTGGTGGGCGTCGGTGATGGTCTCGGCGGCCTCGGTGAGCGCCTGTTCGTTGACGTCGGCCAGGGCGACGGTGGCGCCCTCGGCGGCGAAGCGGGTCGCCATGGCGAGGCCGAGACCTTGTGCGGCGCCGGTGATGGCGACGACCCGTCCCTGGTAGCGATTCACTTGTTGTCTGCTTTCGTCGTGTGGGGAGCGAGGAAGGCCCGCAGGGCGTCGGCCACGGAGCTGGCCTGCCAGTTGTCGGCGAAGGTGGCCAGTTCCTCGCGCAGTGCGTGCTCGGGGGCGAGGCCGTCGATCCGGTGCAGCAGCGTCTTGAGCCGTTGCTGGGCTGGGCTGTGGCGGTCGGCCAACTGGTGGCAGACGCGGGTGGCGGTGGCGTCGAGGTCGGCCTCGGGCACGATCGCGTGGATCCACCCGGTGTTCGCGAAAGAGGTCGCGGGCAGCAGTTCGCCGGTGAGCAGGAGCCAGCGCGACAGTCCGCGTCCGACCGCACCGGGCAGCCGGACGCTGGAACCGCCGGCCGGTACCAGCCGCCGGTTGAGGTGGCCGTCACCGATGAGCGTGGTGTCGGCGGCGACGACGACATCGCAGGCCAGCGCGAGTTCGAGGCCCCCGGCGACGGCGTGACCGTGCAGCACGGCGACCCATGGTTTCGAGCTGGCCGCGATACGGCTGAAGCAGGCCGACACGTCGGTCAGGAAGCCGACCGGGTTGTCGCCCCGTTCGTGCAGCTGGAGGAACTGGTGGAAGTCCCCTCCGGCACAGAAGCTCGGCCCGTTGCCCGCCACGGCGATGACCGCTGTGCCGGGATCCGCCTCGGCGCTGGTGATCTGCTTGTCCAGGGCCTCGATGAGAGCGGTGTTGAGGGCGTTGCGCCGCTCCGGGCGGTTGAGCCGCAGCCACCTGACGGTGCCGCGTTGCTCGACGATGAGGGGGTCTGTGTCGGTCACTGTGCCTCTCGGCTGGAAAGTTCGGTGCGGCGGCGGTTGCGCAGCTGGTAGCGCTGGGTCTTGCCGCTGGGCGTCTTGGGCAGGGCGTCGATGAAGTGGATCGTGCGCGGGTAGGCGTGGGCGGCGTAGCGGGTTTTGACCAGCAGTTGGAGTTCGGTGGCCAGTTGCGGCGAGGCGTCGTTGGCGTCGCGGAGGACGACGTATGCCTCGATGACCTCGCCGCGGACGTCGTCGGGTGCGCCGATGACGCTGCACTCGGCGACAGCGGGGTGCTGGGCGAGGACGCTCTCGATCTCGAACGGCCCGATCCGGTAGCCGGCCATGATGATGACGTCGTCGTCGCGGGAGGAGAAGAAGAAGTCACCGTCTGCGTCGATGCGCCCGGCGTCGCCCGTGAGGTACCAGCGGCCGTCGGCGGTGAACTTGGCGTCGCTCTGCCGTGGGATCTGGTAGCCGCGGAATGTCATCAGCGGGCTACCGGCGACATCGATCGCGACCCGGCCGAGCACGCCTGGTTCGGCGGGCTCGTCCTTCTCGTCGGCCAGGACAGTGAGGCTCCAGCCGGGCAGCGGCCGACCCATCGATCCGGTCTTGAGGGGGCGGGCGAGTTCGGGATGGTGGTGGTTGGCCAAGGGCATCCCGACCTCGGTCTGGCCGAAGTGATCGTGCACGGCCAGGCCGAGCGCGGAGCCGGCCCACTCGTTGACCTCGGGTGTCAGTGGCTCGCCCGCGCTGGACGCCCGTTCCAGGCGCAGCCCCTGCGGCACCGGCACCGGCGAGGAGCGCAGTCCCCGGTACACGGTCGGGGCGGCGGCGAAGTCGGTGACCTGGTGGTCGACGAGGGTGCGCCAGGTCGTCTCTGGGGAGAACCCGCCGGCCAGCAGCAGGCTGGGAATGCCGGCGGCCATCGGAGCGACGATGGCGGAGTACAGCCCGTAGGCCCAGCCGGGGTCGGCGGCGCACCAGTAACTGCTGTCCCGGGTGACACCCAGGCCGTACTCCAGGTAGACCTGCCATCCGGCGATGTAGGAGACGGGGTGGATGACCCCCTTGGGCTTGCCGGTGGTGCCGGAGGTGAACATGTGCACCAGCGGTCCGTCCCCGCTCGTGGTGACGACGGGCACCGGCTCCGGCGACGCGGCCGCGACGAGGTCGGCCAGCAAGGCGTCACCGCGGAAGGCGGCGGTTTTGGTGACGACGACGCGGCGCTGAGGGTCGTCCGGCATGTCGGGGCCCGGGTCGAGCTTGTGGCGCTGGTCCGGGTCGACGACCACCACGTGCGCACCCGAGCCTTCCAGGCGCAGGGCGATGGCCTGGGGCGCGAACGCGGTGAACAGCGGGACATAGACCGCACCGAGCCGCCAGATCGCGAGGATGACGGTGACCAGGTCGGTGCTCTTGCCCATCAGGGTCGCCACCCTGTCACCCGGACCGACGCCAAGCCCCTGCAGCGCCCGCGCACAGCGGTGGGAGTCCGCGGCGAGCTCCGCGAAGGAGAGCGTGGAAGGGGCACCGGCGCCGTCGACCACGGTGAACGCGACGCGGTCGGCGGGATGCTGGTCGCACAACAGCCAGGCCACGTCGACGGAAGGAGCCGTGAATGTCGCGGTCAGTTCGGCGACCCGGTCGGCGGCGCTCACCGCTGGTCCTTCCGGTCGATGATCGGCAGGACCAGACGGCTGGGGTGGTTCGGACCGTGATGGATGTGGTTGACCGCGGGAATCATCTGCTCCTCGCTCTCCCGAGCGATGACGCCGCCGGTGTTGGTGTTGCGGTCGTAGCGGGGGAAGTTGCTGCTGGAGACATCCACGCGGATGCGGTGACCGGGAAGGAACACGTTCGAGGTGGCCGTCATGTCGACGGTGATCTCGTAGACCGTGCCGGGCTCCATCAGCTCTTCCACAGCGAGGCCGCCTCGATAGCGGGCGCGCAGGATCCCGTCGCACAGGTTGATCGCTTTGCCGTCGGGGAAGACGTCGACGAGCTTGGCGGTGAAGTCGGTGTCCACCGCCGACGAGGAGACGAACAGGGTCAGGCTGACCGGACCGGTCACCTCGACAGCCTCCTCGAGCACGGGCGTGGCGAAGCACAGGACATCCTCGCGCCCGGCGACCGTCCGCTGGTCGACCGGACCGCAGAATCCGAACGTCGTCGGCATGGACGCCCCGCCGGCCGTGGGAACCGGGCGGCGCGGGTCGTAGAGATAGGTGTCGTGCCCGGTGCCGGCCGGCGGGTCGGTCGTCAACACGCCATCGCCGTCTGCTGTGTTGGCGTGTCCGCTGCTCGTCAGGTGGAAGTCGGTCCACCTCGTGTCGGGCAGCGGCCACTCCTGCTCGTCGCGCCACTGGTCGATGCCCATCACGAAGATCTTCACCGGCGCCACGTCGTCCAGAGCAGCAGTGTCGCCGCGCAGCCAGCGGTCGAAGAACTTCACATGCAGACCGGTCAGGCCCAACATCTGCGCACTGGCCAACGGGCCGAAGGAGCGGTCTGGATAGACGCCACTCGCGGCCATGTGATCCCACGGACCGATAATCAGCCGCTGCCCCTCACGCGCCTGCGCACTGCCCGCCTGTCGGCGGGCGGTCGTGTAGGTGCGGACGGTCTGCCCGATGTAGAGGTCGTACCATCCGCCGATGTTCAGTGCCGGGGCCGTGACGTTCTTGAGCTCGGGCGTGAGCTCCATGGCGTCCCAGTACCCATCGTGGGAGGGGTGGGCCATCCAGTCGTCCCACCACTTGCCGTACGCCGCCAGGACCGGAACCTCGGCCGTCGGCAGCACGTCGTTGAGAGGCTCGGGGAACAGGGCCGCCTGACCGAGCTGCTGCAGCTGGGACAGGGTGTCCTCGTCGGCTGCCAGAGAACGCTGCGCGTCGGCCGCGTACATGATGGCGTTCCACCACGTGACCAGGCTCAGTGAGAGTGCACCGCCCGCAGAGTACCAGGGCGACTCGTAGTTGTCGATCGAGGTGAAGGTCGGCGCGATCGCCTTGAGCGCGGGGGCGCCGGTCACGGCGGTTTCCCACTGCACCATCCCGAGGTAGGACGGCCCGTACATGCCCACCGTGCCGTCCGACCACGGCTGGTCGGCGATCCAGGCGACGGTGTCCTCGCCGTCGGCCCGGTCGGCCATGTGGGGAACGAACTCGCCTTCCGAGCGGTGGGTGCCCCGGCAGTCCTGCACCACCAGCGCGTAGCCGGCCTCCACCAAGGTCAGGAGGTCGGGGATGGCTGACTGGCCGAAGCCCATCGCGTCCTTGCCGTACGGCAGGCGCACGAGCAGCGCCGGAGCCTGTCCCTCGGCCGGATGCCACACGTTGGCAGCCAGGGCCGTGCCGTCACGCATCGGAACCTGGACATCTATGTCGTACAGGTGCTGCATCGGTGCTCCTCGTTGAGCTGATGGCGTTGCCCGGGATGCGGGTACGTTAAGAGGTACGTTCGTACCCTGTCAATTACCGGAGGGGGGGTCGACCTCCTGCGATTCACCTGCGCGGGCTCCGTGCCCGACCTTGCGGACAGATCGCCCGGCGACGGGAACTCGGGGAGGACCTCAAGGCCCGCGAGGCATGTCGGTGGGGGGCGCCTCGCGCCGGCTCCTCAATGCCGCCGCGGTCGAGGGGCGGCTTCCGAACGGGTACGGGCCAGGTGGCCGCCGGCTCCGGCCGGAGCCCCGGAGACGACGTCCCGGGTGGCCGTCCGGCCGACGAAGTACCGGGGCCGGGCACTTCGTCGAGAAGCTCAGGGAAGGACCGTTCGAGACGGTCGGCGTCGACTGAGACGACGTCGAGGGCGGTGACTGAACCGCCCAGCGCCTCCGGCGTGGCTGTCAGCTGAAAGACCGCGTTGCCTGCCGCGGGACTTTGAGCCGGATGGTCATCGAGTAGGTGACGTTGGGCGTGCTCACGGGAAGGCTCCTCATCTGTCCTGGTGTGCGGCGGCCTGGGGGATGTCGCCGGTGGGTGACGTATACGCCGTCGAGGGGTGACCGCACGCGATGGGCACGGCTACTTGTCGGCGCCGACCTTGGTGGTGTCCGACTCGGTCTGCGGCGGTGTGGTGGTGCGGGATTGAAGGGCCTTGCGGGCTTGTTCGGTGTCGAAGTCGTTCTCCCACTTGCCGATCACGATGGTGGCGACGGCGTTGCCGAGGACGTTGATGAAGACGCGGCCCTCGTTGAGGATGCGGTCGATGCCGACGATCAGGGAGAGGGCGGCGAGCGGGATGTGGCCGACCGCGGTGACGGTGCTGGCGAGGACGATGAAGGCGCCGCCCGCGATACCGGCGGTGCCCTTGCTGGTGAGCATCATGACGCCGACCATGATCAGCTGCTGCTGCCAGGACAGGTCGATGCCCATGGCCTGGGCCAGGAAGAGGGAGGCCATCGTGAGGTAGACCGCGGAGCCGTCCAGGTTGAAGGAGAACCCGGAGGGGATGACGATGCCGACCACGGGGCGGCCGATGCCGAGGATCTCCAGTTTGCGGACCAGCTGGGGCAGGACGGCCTCGCTGGAACAGGTGCTGAGGGCTACGAGCAGTTCGGCCTTGAGGAAGCGCATGAGGCCGAACAGGCTCAGGCGGCAGGCCCGCATGATGGCGCCGAGGATGACCAGGACGTAGATGATGCAGGTCGCGGTGAACAGGATGATGAGGTAGCCGAGCTGTTTGAGGCTCTCGGCGCCGTAGGTGGCGACCACGGTGGCCAGGGCGCCGAAGGTGCCCAAGGGCGCGAGCCGCATCACCCAGCCCACGATGCGGAAGACGACGTCCGACAGCGCCTTGATGCCGCGGGTCAGCGGTGCCCCTTCTTCGCCGGCCATGTTCAGGGCCACACCGAAGACGATCGAGACCATCAGCGCGGACAGGATCGCATCCCCGGTGATCGCGCCCAGCAGGGAGGCGGGGATGAGGGAGGAGACGAAGCCGGTGAAGGTGGCGTGCTCGGTGGCGGTCTTGGGCACGTCGTCGGCGTTCAGTGACGAAGGGTCGACGTGCAGGCCGGAGCCGGGCTGGAAGATGTTGGCGACGACCAGCCCGATCAGCATGGACGCCAGGGACAGCACCAGGAAGTAGCCGATCGCCTTCACACCGATCCGGCCGGCCTTGCGCAGGTTGTCCATGGAGGCGATGCCGGTGGTGACCACGCAGAAGACGACCGGGATCACGATCATCTTGACCAACGCGATGAACCAGTCGTTGAGCGGCTTCAGGTCCTCACCCAGCCCGGGCGCGAGGATGCCGACGGCGATGCCGAGGACGGCGGCCAGTACGACCTGGAACCACAGCTCACGTATGAGACGGCTCAGCCGTGACCGCTGCGGGCGGCCGGCGGCGGTGGTGCTTGTCATCGTTGGTGCTCCCTTGCACGACGATCGTGTGTAGCCCTGTCCCGTGGGGGGTGCGGGGGACGCGACGCGGCTCGCGCGCCCCCGATCTCGTGTGTGGCGCCCGTATCCGACGGCGCCGGCCGACGGCGCCCGCCCGGTGGCGGGCGCGTCTGCGGTGGGGTGGCGGTCAGCTGTGCAGGGCGCGCAGCACCTTGTAGAAGGCGGCCTTGCTCTCGAAGCCGATGCCGGGGGTGTCGGTCAGGCCGACGCGGCTCTTCTCGACGACGGCGTCGTCGGCGAAGCCGCCGGTGGGCTGGAACTCGCCCGGGTAGGACTCGTTGCCGCCGAGCTTGAGGGCGGCTGCGATGTGCAGGGAGAACTGGTGCCCGCCGTGCGGGATGCAGCGCCTCGATGACCAGCCGTGCTGACGGAGCATGTCCTGGATGCGCAGGTACTCCACCAGACCGTAGGAGAGCGCGGGGTCGACCTGGATGGTGTCGCGGTCGGGACGCAGGCCGCCGTACCGGATCAGGTTGCGGGCGTCCTGGAGGGAGAAGAGGTTCTCGCCCGTGGCGATGGAGCCGGTGTAGTGCTCGGCGACGGTGGCGTTGAGGTGGTAGTCGAGCGGGTCGCCGATCTCCTCGTACCAGAACAGCCCGTAGGGCTCGATGGCCCGCCCGTACTCCAGGGCCGTGTTGAGGTCGAAGCGACCGTTGACGTCGACGGCCAGCCGGGATCCGTCGCCGTCCAGCACGTCGATGACGGCCTCGATACGGCGCAGGTCCTCCGCCAGGCCGGCGCCGCCGATCTTCATCTTGACGACGTCGTAGCCCAGGTCGAGGAAGCCGCGCATCTCGTCCTGAAGGTCGGTGAGGGTCTTGCCCGGGGCGTAGTAGCCGCCGGCGGCGTAGACGAAGACGGAGTCGTCGGGCTGCCCGTCGCCGTAGCGCTCGGACAGATACCGGTACAGCGGCTTGCCCTCGATCTTGGAGGCCAGGTCGAACAGGGCCATGTCCACCACACCGACCGCGACCGAGCGCTCGCCGTGCCCGCCGGGCTTCTCGTTGTTCATCATCACGTCCCACGCCTTGGCGTGGTCCAGGCCGCCCTGCCCGTCGAGCAGGCTGCCGGGCTCGGCCTCGAGGAGGCGGGGCAGGACCCGGCGGCGCAGGATCTCTCCGGCGCTGTAGCGGCCGTTGGAGTTGAAGCCGTAGCCCACCACGGGCCTGCCGTCCCGGATGACGTCGCTCTCGATCGCCACGATCGAACAGTCCATGGAGCTGAAGTCGATCCAGGCGTTGCGGATCGAGGAGCTGATCGGAACGACGCCCTCGTAGACGTTGATGATCTTCACTGCAAAACCTCTCTAATATCTTATAAGATGCAACGCCTGTTAGAGTGAGCTGGTCCGATGCGGGATGTCAAGGGGTGGGGAACCTCCGGAAAGGGACGGTCAGGGGGCCATGGCAGGACAGAACCTGTTCTTCAGCAAAAGCGACCTCGCCTACGCGGAACTCCGCGATCGGATCCTCTCCGGCACTCTCCCTGCCGGGTCACGGATCGCCCAGTACGACCTCGCCGAGTCCCTCAACATGAGCATCACGCCCCTGCGCGAGGCCATCCGCCGCCTCAGCAGCGAGGGACTGGTCACCGTCGAAACCCACCGCGACGTCCGGGTCTCCGTCATGAACTCGAACGAGGCCCGTCAGTTGTTCGAGGTCCGCCTGTCCCTGGACCCGACCGCCGCCGAACTCGCCGCCCAGCGACGGACCGACGACGACATCGCCACCATGCAGGCCGCCGTCGACAAACTCCTCCCCGTCACCCGCCAATGGGGGGAAGAGGCACTCACGGCCCACCGCGCCTTCCACCAGGCGCTGTACCGGGCCTCGCACAACGACGTCCTCATCCGTCTCCTGGACGACCTGTGGGACAAGTCCGACCGCTACCGGCGCCTCGGCCTCGAACTCCCGCCCGGTGACGAACCCCGCACCCGGGACCTTCAGGAGCACCACCGACTCGTCTCCCTCATCGTGGACGGCCGCGCCGCCGAAGCCGCCCAGCTGATGCGAGGCCACATCACCCACAGCCTCACCGCGACCGCCATCAGCGCCCTCGAAGACCGCGAGGGCATGCGCGTGACGTGAAGCGCGGCGACCGGCGCCGTCGTGATGTAGGGGGGAGGGACTGATGGAAGTGCGCTGCACGTCTCGCAGCCGCGCCTGACGCTTCTCACGGATGCACTCGGCGATGTCATCGAAGTTGGGTGGAGAAGGGGGTGCGCTTCAGGAGCGTGAGATCTGGGTTTCGGTCCGGCACGATGGCGACCGCGCTGCAATCAACTGCTGCTCTGCTGCATTGAACGGAATGCATCGCCGAACGCGGTCACGCGCAGGCCTTCTGCCGCCCTCGGGGGGCGCGCATAGGTGTCCCATGTTTCAGTGAAGCGGGCGTGCCGCGAGAGCGCTTGGACGGTCTTCGGATCATGCTGGCCTGGTCCGCCGAGTGTGGTGGTGTAAAACACCTTGAGATCGTGGAAACGGGTGCCTTCGGGTAGGCCGGCCAGGGCGACAACCCGTCGCCACTTTTCGTTGAAATCACTGCTCTGAACTGGCCTTCCGTATCGGTTCGTCACGATGAGGTCTTCGTCAATTGGGCCGACGTGTCGGCGAGCCCGACGCTTGCGCGCGGTGGCTTGGGTGACGGGTTCCGGCTCGCTGAAGTGAGCCGCATGGGTAGCCAGCCGTTCGATCAGGAATTGATCCACGGGCAGAGTCGCGTAGCTGGCCTTCGTCTTCAGTGGTGCGGCTTTGCCGCGCTGACGCTGCTCTTGAACGTACAGGAGATCCTCTTGCCAGCCGACGCGTGTTCGCGTCAGGCCCAGAGCCTCGCCAGCACGCAGTCCTGCGCACGCGCCGAGCCACACCAGGACTTCGTAGCGCGGCTCGATCGTCCGCATGGCAAAGGCTGCTGCGGCCACCTGCTCCGGGGTGAGGGCGTCCCCACTGCCGTCGCTGATCTCGGGAAGCTCGATGCGGGACACGATGTTTGCAGGCAGCGGAATGTCTTCGTCCATCATGTAGTGGATGAGAATGCGCCAGGTCTTAAAAATCTGGACAATTGTGCGAGGGGATCTGAGGTTGGGTTTTTCTAGCAGATGATCCACGAAGGCCATGGAGTCGCGACGCCGTAGCGATGTCGGTATGCGATTGCCCACGAACGGCAGGATGTGATTGCGGAGGTGACTCTCGTACGTATTGATCGTATTCGCTCTCTTTTTCTTCTTCCGCTTTCGGTCGATCATCTGCGCGCCGAAGTAGGCTACTCGCGTACTGTGTGCCAGTTGGTTCCCTCTCGTCATGGACGCAGCCTCGGAGGTCAGCTCGCCGAGCCGGTCGAGGGCTTCCTGCCATGTATCGAACGACTCTCTGTGCTCTTTTCCGAGATGATCGACGTGGCGAGCCTGCCAACGGAGTCCCCGTCCGTGATCTGCTGATGGGTAAAGGGGACGGTTCCTGGTCCCGCACTTGCATGGTTTATCGCCCCGGTCGGGTTTCGGATATGACTTGTGCCATCGGTCGAATGGCACGATCGGCCTGGCCATATTTTCTCGTTCGTTGCTTGTGGGCTAGCGACCTCGCTGCCGCGCCGTGGTCTATCTGTTTGTGCCGAGCAGGTCGTACGAGTGATTGGGTTTCGTAGCCGCCGGGCTGCTCGTGTGTGCTCACGTGCAGGATTTCCAGCCCGGAACCCGATTATGCACAGCTGTTCATGGCCTGCGGGAAGTCGTACCGGTCGAGTCGCTGTGTGCCAGCACGCGAACCGTCACCAGACCCCCGCCTCCTGTCCCTCGGTATGCAGATCCGGCGGCTCCGGGAAGAGCGGGGCTACAGCTTGGAAGAACTCGCAGAGCGCAGTGGACTGAGCTTTCGCGGCCTCATCTGCATTGAGCACGGTCAGCGCAGCCCCAGTGTGCTCACGCTCTTGGACATTGCAGCTGGACTCGACGTGCAGCCAGGGGAACTCGTTAACCACATCACACGGGAAGAATCCGGAAAATCCGAGCCCCGGTAATGCGGGTCGGCGATCAAACGATCGTGTTTTTTCCAAGGCTGCGATGAGTCCGTAGGATCTGCTGATCGGGCCCCACACAGGAGGTGCGCACGAACCCGTAAAGGTGCTCACTCCGCGCGGTGTCGACGCGCC
The DNA here is from genome assembly GCF_033795085.1 of Streptomyces sp. AK08-02. Lineage (NCBI taxonomy): Bacteria > Bacillati > Actinomycetota > Actinomycetes > Kitasatosporales > Streptomycetaceae > Streptomyces > Streptomyces sp. AK08-02. The sequence continues at coordinate 86,596 of NZ_JARAZV010000010.1, read as the reverse complement.
CTGCGCCTAGGAGGCGCCCTGCTGTGGCACCTACCAGTCGTGAGGGTCCTTCTCCCCCTTCCGGCTGTGCCGCAATGACGGTCGCGCACTGCTGTCTGGAGTTGGCGACCTGACGTGTCCATTTCCAGCCAAGGGGAGGGATTCTACTAACGAGGCACGAGTGCCGCGATGAATCGTATGATGCGTCAGAACCGCATGCGGGTGGGGCACTTGAGGCGGTTACAACCGCCTGTGTCGTCGAGGGCGCGGGCCTCATCGCTCGGGGGATGTCGGTGTACCTTGCCTGTCTGTATGCGGAAAACTTCCGGATCTTCGGCGCGGCGCCGCAGAAGGACGGCGACAAGGACGCCAGCCTGAGCCTGGACTTCGGTCCCGCCACGAACGTCCTCGTCGGCGAGAACGACAGCGGCAAGACGGCCGTCATCGACGCGATCCGCCTGTGCCTGCTGACGACCGCGGCTGACTTCTACCGCATCACACGCGACGACTTCCACGTCGGACCCGGCGGCCGCGCCGGCACTTTCAAGATCACATGCGGATTCAAGGACCTCACAACGGAAGAACAGGCCGTCTTCCTTGAGTTGCTCACTACGGACGATGAGGGCAACGTAGCCCTCTACGTCACCGTCAAAGCGGAGTTGATGGACCCGCTGCGTCCCCACCGCGTCGCGATGACCACCCGCACCGGCCGCGATGGGCAGGGGCCAGCCCTGGACGGTGCTGCACGTGAACTGCTGAAAGCCACCTACCTGCGGCCCCTGCGGGACGCCGAGGCGGAGTTGCGCTCCGGCCGCGGATCACGGCTGTCGCAAATCCTGGCCGGCTACCCCGCCATGCGCGCACAAGGTGAGGACGACTTCGACGAGGAAGACGACAGCGCCTCCACCCTGGTCGGCATCCTGCGCCGCGCGGAACGGCACATCAGTGACAACGAGGCCATCAAGACGGCCCGGGACGACATCAACACCGGTTACCTGCAGAAGTTCTCCATCGGCTCCGACGTCCTGCGCGGTGAGATCGGCGTCGCTGGTGATGCCACGCTCGCCCGCGCGCTGGAGCGGCTGGAGCTCACGCTGTTCGCTGGCACGGGGGAGTGGACCAGACACGGTCTGGGTTACAACAACGCCCTGTTCATGGCGGCCGAACTGCTCCTGCTCGGCAACAGCGTCATCGCGCCCCTGCTGCTGATCGAGGAACCCGAAGCCCACCTCCACCCGCAGCTCCAGACCCGCATCATGGACCTCCTGCGGGATCGCGCCGAGACCGCGAACACAGCGGAGACGCCGCCGGTCCAGGTCATCCTCACTACCCACAGCCCGAACCTGGCCTCGGCCATCCCGGTCGAACACCTCACCCTCGTCGCCCGCGGATCCACCTTTCGCCTGGCCCCGGGACTGACCAAGCTCGATGAGGGCGACTACGCCTTCCTCACCCGCTTCCTCGACGTGACCAAGGCCAACCTGTTCTTCGCCCGCAGCGTCGCCATCGTCGAAGGCGACGCCGAAGCCATCGTCCTGCCCGCCCTCGCCCAGGCGGTCGGCCGGTCCTTCAGCGAATGCGGCGTCAGCGTCGTCAATGTCGGCGGCGTCGGCCTCTTCCGCTACAGCCGGATCTTCCAGCGCGACGGCGAGCAGATACCGGTCGCCGTGGCCTGCATCCGGGACCGGGACTTGGTTCCCGCCGGCACCTCGGACGAGATGCGCAAGCAGCTCAAATGCTCGGCGGAGATGACCTCGCAGCAGATCAGCGAACATGTCGCCACGCTGCAAATAAAGGACAGCGGCCACGTGCGTACCTTCGTCTCCGACCATTGGACGTTGGAGTACGACCTGGCCGCCGCGTCCTGGACCATGGCGACCCTCATGCACCAGGCCGTCCGTGCCGCCGTCGCCTCCAAGACGACCTGGCCCACCGCGGACAGACTCGCCGACCTGGACCGACTGGCGCAGGAGGAGGTCAAGAAGTGGCGGGAGAGCAACGTTCCCCTGGAAAAGGCGGCCTTGGACATTTATGAGCCGCTGCGCTTGGGCAGGGGCAACAAGCCGATCGCCGCCCAACACGCGGCCCGCCTCCTGCAGATCACCTCCGTGACCGAGGACGATCTGCCGCCCTACCTCGTGGCTGCCTTTACCTACCTGTGCAGCGAGGTCTGAGCGATGACGAGCCTCTACGCGCCCGACGTCTTCATCAAGGACAAAGTCGAATCCCTCGCTCAGCAGCTTGGCCTCGAACTGCCGCACCAGGAACAGTGGGACTTCATCCAAAGCGCAGAGTCCCTGGACCTCCAGGCAGCTCCCGGCTCGGGCAAGACCAGCCTGATCGGGCTCAAGCTCGCCCTCCTGGGCCAGGGATGGACCTCGCCCACGCGTGGCATCTGCGTCCTGTCCCACACCAACACGGCCAAAGACGAGATCACCCACCGTCTCGCTGCCACACCGGCGGGACGCCGCCTGTTGCAGTACCCGCACTTCATCGGCACGATCCAGGCCTTCACCAACACCTTTCTCGCCCTGCCGGCCCTACGATCCCGGGGCATTGAAGTCCAGATTGTCGACGACGACACCTACGCGGACGCCGCCCTGCGCATGCTGGAGCGCCATCCCGCCTTCCGTACGCTGAACACCTCACTCGGCCACCGCCGCAACGGCCCCACACTCGTGGCCGAGGCCCGCTACGTGTGCGACGCCGGAGAACTCACCACGACGGCACCGGACGGCACCCAGCCGTTCACGTCGGACAGCCCCAGCGGCCGGCAATTCGCGGCTCTCAAGGAAAAGCTCACCGAGCAGGGCATATTCCGCTACCACGACATGTTCGCCCTCGCCGAGCACCACCTCTTCCACCACCCACAGCTGGCCCAAGCCACAGCCCACCGCTTCCCCTTCGTCCTCCTGGACGAAATGCAGGACACCAGTGACCTCCAGCAACGCCTGCTCGACAAGGTCTTCGGCTCCCCGAGCACGGTCGTGCAGCGCGTGGGTGACATCAACCAGCGCATCTTCACCGACGGACCGAACACCGCACAGCCCTCGTCGTTCCCGCTGCCGCGCGCCGCCCAACTCCCCGTCAGCCGCCGCTTCGGCAGCAAGGTCGCAGCACTCGCCAGCGACCTCACGATCCACCGCCGCCAGCGCATCGACGGAGCCGGCCACGAGGGGACCATCGCCCTCCTGCTCTTCGACGACGACTCCGTCGCGGACGTCGTGCCGGCCTTCGAACGGATGGCAGCGGCCACGGTCCCCCGCCAGCTGCTGCTGGACAGCCCGCCCCGGGTGCTGGGCGCCCGCCTCATCCGCGGAGGCGCCAGGGCCTTCCCTCAATCCGTTTCCTGCTACGTGCCCGGATTCACCACGGTGCCCAGCCAGGCAACTGGCAGCCTGATCATGACGGCACGAGCCGCCCAGGCCCAGCGGCAATCCGGCGACAACCATGCAGCCGTGACTCTCTTGTGGAAGGCAATCCGTGACCTGGCCCGACTGGCCAGCTCGGGCGGCCTGCCCCCGCTGAGGCGACTGGACCGAGACCCGGCCACCGCCGGAGGCCGGGCACGGCTGCTCCTGCACGACATGCTGACCAGACCACTCGACAGTCATGTCGAATGGGCCGTTTTCACCGCCCGGCTTGTGCGGTTGCTGCCCGACCTGACCCAGACTCCCCTGAAGGGGGTCGCACGCCTCGCGGATCCCCTTGCTCACATCCCGTACGTTGCTCAGCCAGCCGCCGCGCTGAAGGCGCCGACTGATACGGAGCAAGGGGTGGTGCTGTCGATCGCGGGATCGATCCAGAGCGCCAAGGGCGAAACCCACGCGGCCACGCTCATCCTCGAATGCCTGGAACGCAGCGGCAAGAAGTACGACGTACATGAGGTCCTCGGACTCCTGAGCCGACAGCAGGATGCCTCCAAGGCCCTGGTCACGATCCAGCGCGCGGCACAACTCGTCTTCGTGGGCGCCACCCGACCCACTCACCTGCTCGCCTTCGCCGCGCACCGCACACGAGCTGAACCGTACGTCGAGGCGATGACGGCTCGCGGCTGGTCGGTCCATGAGATCCACGCGCGCAAGGCGATCCCCGCCGTGTGATTCGGAGCTCAAGCACCTGCCCCGAAGCCCGCTGCCCTGGTTCCGGTTTTAGAAGTTGCATAGCCGACAGGCTCCGGCCTGCCTCGGCGCGTCCTAGGCACGGCCCGCCTGCTGCCGGGGGGAGGCTGAGTGGTGTGGTCAAAGTCAGCAATTGAGCTGGGTGGTTCATTTTGATGCGTGAACTGCTGGATGCGGTGTAGGTTGGCTGCTGTGACTGAACAGCAGGATGTTATCGCGGAGTTCGGCGGTGCTGGGGTTCTGGGTGGCGCGCGCTGGGCGTACGTGTCGGCTACCGCTCGCGCGTTGGAAACCTACTCCGAGGATGACGGCCACGACGCGGCCTGGCTCGGCAACACTAGGTTCACGCTGTTCCGCAACCGGCTTGACCGTGTCTTCGCCTGCGAGCGCTACGCGGTGAGCTCCGGCGACGCCGATGCTGATCTCGACCTGCTGTATGCCGAACTGTCGGATCAGGACATCGACAGCATGCCGCGCCTGGATCCTGGCCTCGTCCGCCGTTCCAACCTCAACGGCAGCCCCGGCTGGGCATACGGGCAGCGGCGGTTTCTACTTGCTTCGAGCGAGTTCGGCAAGCTCGACGAACTTCCATGGCCTCAGAAGAGCCCCACGAAGCAGCGTGTCGCGCGCCAGCACAACTCGTCCCCCTCCCAGCCCTCGTTGTTCGACGGTCTCGCGCTGGAGGAAATCGCCGGCCTGGAGGCGATCGAAGCCGAGGAGGACCTTGACCTCGCGACGTTCGTGATCGGCCACAGTCTTGACTCGCTCAGCGGACAGGTCGAGCTCGTTTTCGGCCGCCCCAGGCTGAATTCCGGCGGCGGACAGGCCTGGCACTGGCGCCAGGACCTCCTCGGCACCCCGCCGGCCGGAGGAACCCGCCGTACTGATGGCGCGCCACTGCCCACTGGCCCGAACTCTGTCCCGGACGCCCCCGTGCGTCTGCGTCGCCCCGCGAGCGAACAGCGTGATATCCGTGCTAGTGGTGAGTGGTGAACCCTCGCACGTCTACGAACAACCGAACGGCCGACGTTGCTGCCTTCTTCGACGGGGCCCGCCTCACGCTGGCCCGGCACTTGGCAGGGCTGCGCAAGAGCGACCTTGCGGCGTTGGTCGACAAGAGTCCCACCGCCGTGGCGGGCTGGGAGTCCGGCGCCAAACGACCCACCGCTGCCACTGTGGCGCAGCTGGCAGTCAGCTTGTCGGTAGACCCCGGGTTCTTCGCGGTCCGGCCGGATGATGTTGCTGCGCTCAGCACGACCCCGCACTTCCGGTCCCTGCGTTCCACGAGCCAGCTCGCCCGCGATCAGGCTTTCGCGTATGGCCAGTTGGCCGTGGATATCGCGAGCAGTTTGGAACGGCACGTTGAGTTTCCGGAGGCGGAGGTGCCGAGCTTCCCGGTCGCGGTCGATGATCGCGACGGGGACGGCCCGGAGCGAGCCGCGCAGCAGGTGCGCGGAGAGTGGGGGATTGCAGACGGACCAGCCGGTCATCTTGTGCGGCTGCTGGAGAACCACGGCGTGCTGGTGGTCTTCAGCCCGCCGCAGGCGTCCTCGGTGGACGCCTACTCCTTCGACAGCCGGTTGAGGCCTGTCGTCGTGCTTAACCCGATCAAGCGGGACTACTACCGGCAGCGTTTCGATGTGGCCCATGAGCTGGGCCACCTGGTCATGCACAGCGATGCCGAGCCGGGCGGCAGGACCGTGGAGGACCAGGCTCACCGCTTCGCCGCCGAGTTGCTGATGCCTGCTGAGCAGATCCGAGATCTGCTGCCCTCCAGCATGGGCGCCAACGCTTGGCGAACGCTTGCTCGTCTCAAGGAACAGTGGGGAGTGAGTATTCAGGCACTGCTGTATCGCGCTCGCTGGCTTGGACAACTCAGTGACGTCTCATATCGCAATGCCATGACGACCATCTCGACCCGTGGCTGGCGTCGCAACGAACCAGGTCTGGTCAGTGTCATCGAGCAACCGTCGCTCCTGTCGAGAGCAGTGGAGCTGCTGACTCAAGAGGGCATCGACGAGGCGCAGCTGATCGAGCAGTGCCGTGTGCCGCCAGACCTGTTCCGTACTGTCACTTCGCGTACGCCACACCACGACTCGGCTACGTCGGCTGCGGCACGAACCGACACGCAACCAACCGGCGGCCGGGTGGTGTCGCTGTTGGAACGGCGCCAGGCAGGGAGGGAACTGGCGCGAAGGAGCTGAGCTCGGTCAACCGGCGATGGTCAAGACGGCGGGCCGTGGCCATGGTTGCGGTAGGGCACCTCGTCGGGGTGCAGCTGTAACCGGGCCAGCCGCCAGGCTGTGTCCGGGGACATTTCGTGACCTCTGTTCTTGCGGATGCGGCGCGCGAGCAGGCTCGTGCGCGGGTCCAGTACCCAGCGCAGCAGGTTCAGGCTCACTCTGCTTCCTCGGCGGCGGATATCTCCTCGGCGAGACGTCGGTGGCCGAGAGTGGTCATTGCGCTGCCCAGGATTTTCAGGAAGTCACGTGCATTGTCTTCGGAGAGCTTGTTGACGAACGTGTGCAGTGTGCGGGCGACGAGAACCCAGCGGGAATCTGGGTGCCACTCATGGATCTGTCGTACGAGATCTTCGGGATCGCTTCCCTCAGGTGGGCCGCCCAGACGAGGGGAACTCTGGATGAGCGCGTACAGGCGTGCAGCGGACGGGTTCGCGAGGAGCTCGTTGCGGAGGAACTCCACGCGGGCGCGCGCTTGGCGGCGGTCCATTTCGTCGAGCTCGAACTCGTGACGGGCTCGTTCCATAAGACGGGCGCCCTCCGCTGCGTCGTCGTCGACGCGCAGGGTCGCGCTGATGTTGAGTAGTTCAACACCGTCGCGCGTGAAGGGCAGTTGGTCGCGTAGCGCCGCTGCGAGTTCCTGTTCCGCCGCAGCGACGCGGAGTACTGATTCGCTGCTCAGCTGCTTTTCCACCAGGTGGCGGGCAGCGCGGCTCGCTGCATGCCGGGCGTCCGGGTTGGTCGGACCCTGTGGAGAGTGATGCCATTCGACGCGGATGACCGCGTCGAATGACAGGCCCGCATCACGGCTTCCCGGCCGATCATGAAAGACGGATGTCCATGTCTGGCTGGTGGACTCGGAAGGGTGGTTGCGGCGCGTGCGGCGTCGCATCATGCGGATTCTTTTTCGCTGTCGGCTTGAGCCAGAGTCTGCTGGAAAGTCTCGATGATGCCGTCGTCGAGCAGCTGCGCGAGCTCGGTGTACACGGCGCGGTGGGCCTGCCCGGCGGATGGGAGCTCGATACGGCCTGCCGATTGTTCGAGCGCGGCGGCCTTGGCCCATTCCCGTGCGGTCGCCCGCAGCCGGTCGCGGGCGTTCTCGCCCGATGTTCCCGTCGGGTCAGAGAGCTTCACCGCTGTGCTGAAGATCTTCAGTACGTCAGCGTGGACGTGTGGGTGGCTGAGCGCCGCGTCCAGCCATAGTCGCACGACCGCTGATGCCTGGCCATCCCTTTCGAATCCTCGCGTGCCCTGAAAGAGGGCTCGCCAGCCGACGATGAGATCGGTAACGGGAGCAGTGAATTCCGCTTCGTCGCTGTGGGGGAGGAGGGCAGGGAGCGTAGGAGCATCGGGGTGTGTTGACTCGGCCAGAGCCCTGAAGGCTGCCTGCCCAGCTTCCAGTTTGGTCCCGCCGTCTCTGCACCAGTCGATGACGTAGCCGAAGAGGGTCCGGCGGGCGCTTGGATCACTCCACAGGCCGTGCACGGCTTTTTGGAGCGCTTGACGCACTTCCTCATCTCCCGAGCCGGCCGCATGGCGCAACCGCCGCAGCGCTTTGCCGGTGTAGAGGACGCCGAACTCGCCGGCACACACCTCCACTGTGGCCAACTGCTGCGCGGCGTTGTCGGTCCTGGCCCACTGCAGCAGCATTTCGTGGATGTAGGAGCCGCTGGCGGTCTGCAAGCAGGCTGATGTGAGGAGTTCAACCGCCGTTGTCCAGAGCGGTGTGTTGTGCCAGCGCCAGACCAACTGGCGCAGGGGTTCTTGTCGGCGATGACGTACAGCCCACCGTAAGGCGAATCTCCCGATGCGCTCGGCCATCGCCTGCCGTTCTGCGTCGGTGAGTGTTTCGAGCGCTGCTTTGGGCTTCTTCAAGGGGGCGTCGGCCAGCCACTCCAGGAATTTCACCCGTGACAGGGGCCGGTCCACCCAGAAGTACTCCAGTGCCGCGTCGTCCCATTCGGGGCGGTTGAAGGTGATGGTGTCGTCGGCCTGCAGTTCGGCCCCGATCGAGTCGACCATTTCAATGACGCCGGGATCCTGCTGTCCCTCCAGGGAGGGGTCACTGTCCCCGAAGACGGATGCCAAGGTGGCAGTGCTGGCGTAGACGTGTGCCACGGACGCTCCACGCAGAGTGGCGCAGGCCAGTAGGAAGTTGCGCTGGAAGCTCGTACGGCCGGACTCCTTGTGCCAAGAAAGGAGTTGGGGACGCCAGTTGTTACGGGCCGCGATGACGCTGAGGACCTGTCGGTCGAAAGGCGTGTTGGCGCCGTTCTTCCGTTTACGTGCCAGGGTCTCCAGGTTGGGCAGGCTGCTGTCGCGGGCATGGTGCGCGTCCAGAATGAGGCTGACGATCTCTAGGGCCTCCACCGGAGGCTGCCCGTTCAGCAAGGCGACGATGTCGTCATCGGTCAACCATTGTTCGACCGGAAGGTCAGGGGGCCCCTCCGCGCTCAGCCACTTGCGGGCGATCTCCAACGGCGATGGCGCCCCAAAAGAGGGCTTGATCCCGTCAGGTGCACTGCTGCCTACCCGGCGCCACTGCTCGGGTGTGGTCAGCACCACGAGCCGGGCACTGCGACGTTTCAGCGTGTACTGCAAACGCTCGATCGTTGCACCGAACGTGCTGGCCACCTTGAAACCGTCCTCATCGGGCGGGAGTTCGAGCAGGTAGCCGCGGTTCTCCACCTGAGGCAGGCGACGCACGGGGAACTCCAGACCACCGCCGAAGCCGAGCGGACCTACACGCACGGCCGGGAACTCATGACGCAACTCCGCGAGGAGCGCGCACGCGGTGGCCGTGCGACCTGTGCCCGGCTTCTGAGCCAGCACCACAACAGAGCCGGGGTTCCGCCACCACTGATAGATATCGTCGAAAGAGTCGCCTCCCTCCGGGCGCACATAAACGGTGCGGAGCGCATCAAGGTAGGTGTCTGAAAACTCGTTATGGTCAAGCGGGTTCTCGAAACTCGCGTTGACTTTGAGAGCATTCATTTCACCCAGGTTGAGCAGAGCCATCTGTCGAAGACGCTTAACCGCCTCCGTGTCCAACAGGAACTTGAGGCGCTCCTGCAGTTCGTCATCCAGGTGCACGCTCGCGTCCGGAGATTCCGTGTCCGGTGTATGCGGCGCGTCCGTGGATGTTAGTGCACCGGAATCTCCCCAGAATGGGCCTTCAGACTGCTGGCCGTTCTCGTGAGGGAGCCCCAGTCCGTAGTCCTGCTGATCACTCACCCGTACCCCCGTGGTGTGCCGCCCGGAATCCCACTCGGACTGCGAGAGCTATCCGAGCGTGCCGTCGATTTCGAGTGCAGTGACCTCGCCGCCCTGGCGCACAACTCTGGTCCGCTGTTCGATGTCGGCTGACGCTTCGGCGGTCACCCGTCCAACCCTGACTGCCCGGGCCACCCCGTCTGCCTCGACTTCGTCAAGGAACTGCCTGACCCTCACGCCCGGTGCAGAACGCCGTTCGCCCGTGAAGGACAGAGGCTGCCCGTAAATCGCCTCCAGGTCGTCGCGCAGTTCACTCATCGCTTGCAGCAGGTGCTCGTCATCGTGTCGAATCAGAGCGGGGTTGCGGTGGTAGACGGCCAATTCCCGGGCCACAGCTTCCAGTCGGCGAATCCGCTGCTCGGTCAGCTCCTCGTCGTGGATGAGCAGGGGAGCTTCCGGTTCAACCAGGACTGGGCAGGTCGCCGGCTCGGTCGAGGCCACGGTGTCATTTCCGCTACGGCGGTCGAGTACAGCACCGAGGCGGCCAAAGAGAAACGCGAATACCTGAGGCATGGCTGACGTGGTCACTGTCGCGAGCGACAGCTGATCTCCCATTGAATCCCCCGAACGGTGAACTTAGGTCACGGCAAGGCCGCAAGATCCCCCAAGGCTACGAGCGTCCAGGAGGCGGAGACAAAGGCGTATTCCCGCCAAACATGCAGCTGCCATATTCGGTCAGGCGAATTCGTGCCCTCGGAGGCGGCATTAAATTCGCACGGGTGTTCCCGATTTGTGGCGGGAGTCAAGTACTGAGTCACCTGAGGTTGAAACTCCCCGACGACGGCACGCCCGGTGGGTGCACTTCGAGAATGGGAACAGGGGCAACATGGGTGCATGCGGTCCTGAATGAATGGCGCAAAGGGCGCATGGTAGGCGCCGACTTGCAGGACGCCCGTCATGGGCAAGAGAGATCGGGATCGGGTGGGTAGCCTTTTGCCCGGAGCCAGGTGTCGAGGGCCAGGGCGACGATGTCTCCGTGGGCGATGTCGGTCTCGGCGTTGTAGAGGCGTATGCGTCGCTGGAGCTGGAGGACATCGGGGACGGCGTAGTTGAGTTGTCCGCGTTTGGTGTGCCGGTTGCTGATGATGTCGAGCGTGTCCGGGTGGGGTGTGAGAGCGTCGTCGGCTGGCTGGAACTCGGTGTCGAGAGCGTCGGCGATTTCACGTAGTAGGCGTGCGTGACGGGAGTGATTGGGCACGAGAGCTGCTCCGGTTGATCTTCCTAGGCGGATAGCTATCCGCCTATTGGGCTATTGGAATAGTCGGCAGGGAAGGTGGCCGCGCCCTGGCGTGGATGCGGCCACCTTGCGCGCTGCGGTCGTGTTCAGAAGCCGCGGGCGGTGAGCCACTCATCCAGCGCGACCGAGACGATGTCGCCGATGGGCAGGTGGTCGAGTTCGTTGTCCAGCGCGAAGCGCTTGATCCGCTTCTTCAGCTTCAGTGCAGCGGGGACCGACGAGTCGAGGCTCTCGCGCGCGATGATGCGCTGGTTGAGAACGACGGCGGCGTCGGGAACGTCCGAGGGGCGACCGGGCCCGTGCGCATACGGCGTACCCTCGCTGGGCGCCTCCTGCGGTCGAGCGTTCTGTTCCTGGTATCCCGGGCCCTCGGTCCTCACAGGGAACGTCGTGCCGCCTGCTGTTGGAGGAGCTGCCGGGCGAATGGCCACCTCGGCAGCCGGGACCACAGGCGGGGCCTGCTGCTCCACCGGCTCGCCAGCGGCCCCGGCCCCCGCTTCTGGGGCGACGACGGCCGGGCGAACCGGCTGACTCGCGGCCGGCTCCGGCACGGGGCCGCTCCGCGTGACCTCAACCGTCGGCTGGGCAGAGGGCTCCGCCACTTCCGGGGCCGTCTCGGTCCGGCCCCGTGCCGACTGCCCGATGGGAACCGTCGAAGGAGCGGGCTGAACCTGCGGCTCGCCGGCAGGGAGAAGGCTGTCGCCCAGGGCGGCGGCCTCTTCAGCAGCGAACTGCTCGGGGGTGAGCTCAGCGGCCGGGGGAGGAGGCGGGGCCGCCTTCCTGGCCCCGCCCAGCGTGCGACCGGCGCGGCGGGCTGGAGGCTTCGGCCTCTCGTTCTTGTCGCTCATGCCTCGGTCAGCTCCTTCATCAGGTTGGCGTACTCGCTCAGCTCGGTGGGGATCTCGCCGAAGGCCTCCATGTAGTGCACCCAGGAATGGATGACGGTCTCGGCGAGCGGGAACGGCTCGTCGCGGTCCGGGCCGATGCCCTCACCCTCGGCAGGCTCCAGGAGCCTGTTCTTCGCGTTGCGGGGCAGGCTGGTGCGGTCGTCGGCCTTGACCAGCACGACGTGGGCGGTGACGCCGCGGTCGTTGCGGGCCGCGGCGCGCTCGGCCTCGTCGAAGGTGGCCACGAGCTTGCGGCGCTCGATCTTGGTGGGGGCGACCGGCACGAGCAGCAGGTTCGCCTCGGTAACAGCCTCGTGGAACAGCTTCGCGCTCCCGCCGCCGGCGTCGACCACGATCGCGCCGAACTCGGCACGCTTCTCACGGATGTACTCGGCGATGTCATCGAACGGGTACCGCTCGACCACCAGGTGCTCTGGGATCTCGAAGCCCTCGGCCTGGGCGACCTTGAACCAGTCATAGGCGGACTGGCTGGTTGCATCCGCGTCCAGGAGCAGCGTCGGCAGGCCCAGAACGACGGCGTAGTAGAGGGCGATGAACCAGGCGGAGGTCGTCTTGCCGGTGCCGCCCTTGAGCATGCCGACGACGATGACAAAAGCGTCCCAGGCGCTGGCCGTGGCCGCGGCCAGGGTCTTGTGACGGGTGTTCTCACTCACGAGTGCTTGATCTCCTGAATCTAAAGAGGTGTGTTGACTTGGGTGCGTCGGCGAACGCCGACGTTCGGTTGCGGCTGATTGCCGACGGAGGAGGGGCCCGTGCTGCAGTGCTGGATCCGGGGCGGCGCACCGTCGGTCTCGGGATGTGCCAGGCCCCGCCGGTGACACCTGCGAGGGCGCTCATGACCGCTTCCTCGGGGTGCGGGCCGGGCCGTGGTTGTGCTGGGGACGCATGCGCGTGCCTGCCTGGTGCAGGAGCCGGTAGACAGTGGCGACTGAGTAACTGCACTCTTTGGCGAGTTCCGGCACCGTGGCTCCGGCTTCGTAGCGCGTCCGCAGGGACATCGCGAGCTTCTGCCGCTCGGCGGCCCGCGCTGCGGAACGCATCCGCAGCGTCTGCTGCGTGGTGCGAACGCTGCCGCCGGACTCGATCAACAGTCGTCGGGCAGCACGCCTCGTCTCTCCCGCAACCGCGGAGAGCTCGTTGAGGGTCGCGCCGTGCTGCTCATACAACGTGCGCAGATGGGCCGCGAGGCGTTTGCGTGCCTGCGGGTCCTGACGCATCCGACGGGTCTGCCACGACGTACGCATCGCGGTCCCGGCGTCGTGGAGCCGGTTGAGGACCGTGCCGTACGACAGACCACTGCTCGCAACGAGTTCGTCGACCGTGGCACCGGACTCGTACTGCTCGCGAAACGCTTGGGCGGTGACCTCATCGCTGTGACTGGGCGGGGTTGGAGGGGGTGGGTTCACGCTGCGGACTCCCATTCGCTGAGGGCTTCGGCATGGGCGGCGGCCAGCTCGTCGTAACTGCGCTGGTCGGCAGGGGTGATGAGGATCAGCCGTCCGTCGGTGGCGATCCGCCAGTCGGGAGCGGCACGGCCGGTGACCGGATCGAGGACGCATCCGTTCGAGGCCTGCCACGCGGAGGGAATCTCGTCGGGCCGGGGTGCGGGGACCAGGACCCGGCGCCCATCGCGGACGATCACCACGGCCCTGCTGCGGTGCTCCGACAGCCGCTCCAGCACATCCCGGTACGCCGCGCGCTCGGCAGCGTGCAGCGCCTTGCGCTGGGCCGCGACGCCCGTGGTTCCATGCCGCTTCGCGACGGAGTCCCAGCCCTGCGCCGGCTTTGTGATCTCTTCAGGCACAGCCTCCGGAGAGGTGCTGCCGAAGCCCTCCAGGGCGCGAGGTGCGAGGGTCCAGGTCTCACCGCTGTGGTACACGAGGCCGTGGTCGGCCAGGCGTCGCAGGGTGCGGTAGACGGTGGCGCGGGACACCGATGACGAGCCGACAAGTTCGCCGACCGTCTGCGCCGGGCGGGCGTGCAGTGCACCGATGATCACGAGCGCGGCGCTGCCCAGACCGTGGTGGGCGAAGGCGTCGTGGCCCATCAGCCGACCGATGACGGTCGAGTCGACGTCGGCCGCCGCACCCGTCTCAGGCGTGGGCCACTCCTCAAGTACCGGGTCGGGGGGGGTACTGAGTGGTCCGGAAACGAGACCGTAGAGCGGGGGCGGTGCGATCGCCGGCGCTGCCGTCGGCGAGGTACCAGGTCGAGCCCTCCCGGCCATGGCCGACCCGCAGCCGGCGCAGCCAGCCACGCGGCTTGAGGACGGTCTCGTAGACGACCCGGAGCGTCGTGCGGGAGATGCCCGCTTCCTCCGCCGTTTGCCGCTCGCTGGCGTGATGCAGTAGGCCGCCCGCGATCTCCGCGAAGTTTAGATGCGCCCGCAGTACCCGCAAGGCGGTCCGGCCACGCTCCCCGCGCCAGGGAGTGGTCTCGATCTGGTCCCGCAGTGCGGCGAGAACCTCGTACGCGTGCTGGCGCGACTCCAGGACCCTCGTGCTGCTGACCGCGGCCGAGGCGCTGGACCATACCCGTCGGATGTAGTCCAGGGCGCGCGCCTGCCCGGAGCGCAGCGCGATGTTCCGGGCGTGCCGACCGCCCTCGTGATCGGGGTGAAGCAGTAGTCGGGCCAGCTCGTCAACGGTGCCGCCGGCGCGGGCAACGTGGCAGGCGATGGCCGCCGTGATCCGGTGCCCGTGCTCGGCCGCGCCCGTACGATCCGCGCGCAGGACCACGGTCCGGCCGTCGGTGGTGAGCTTGCTGTAACTGCCCGCCGCGTAGCGGCCGGTGAGGTCTCCGAGAAGAATGAGATCGGCTGCAGCCGTTGGCAGCTGGTGAAGGCCCAGTCGCTCGCCTGGGTGAAATGGCCGTCGGAGAGAACTTGTCTGGTGGGTGCTGTGTGGCACTGTGGAGCCGTCCCGCAAGGACAGAGACGCCACCCAGGCCCGCTAAAACCACGGGTGGTGTCCGGTACCGACCTCCAATCGGTGCCAGCGAAGCCTCCAGGATGGCCATCCTGGAGGCATTCGTATGCCTGGCTCCGATGCTGGAGGCAGGCGTCCCCATCGCGGCTCGACCGAGGTCGACTCCGAGTGCTGTCAGCGGGTTCACAGCCTGATCAACGCCGTCTGACCTGGGCCGACTCGGACCCAAACAGAGGGCGATTGCCTCTGGTTGGCTCCGAGCAGCTCGGTTCGAATCGGGGTCGAATCAGAGCGGTTTCCTCTGACTGCCTCCGGTCGCCTCTGCAACCCGACCTAGCAGGTCACAGCCGATCCGGCTCGCAAAGGTGCAGGTCAGAAAGGTGCTCCAGGAATACCCGGCGTACAGCCCGACTCGTCTGCCGCTAGAGCCTCGGACCTGCGAAAGCAATGGTCAGAGGCCCTTTCTCGTAGATCCGGGGGCTTGGGGCAGATGCGCCCCATTCTGAGGATCCTTGCCAGCCGGAGTGGCGGGCGTCAGGCCTTGAGGTCGTTCCAGAACGCCCGCCCGGATCGGTCGCGGTAGCGGGCTCGACCGTCACGCGGGTGTCGTATGAACCAGGCGGCCGCGGAAGATGAGCGAGGCGGCCTGTTTGAGACGGCGGACGCGGATGCTGACCTCGTAGGCGTCGATGCCTTCGACGGCGGCGACGCTGGTGGTGAGGTAGCGGTAGAAGTCCTCGGCGTCACGGCAGATGACACTGACCATCAGATTGTGATGGCCGCTGATGGCGCCGGCGAAGGCGACTTCGGCGTGCTGGGCGAGTTGTTCCCCGGCCTGTTGCAGCCGGGCGGGGGTGACGCGGAGCCAGAGGGTGGCGTTGAGGGTGTGGCCGAGACGCTCGGGCAGGAGTTCCACGTCGTAGAAGAGCGTGCCGGACGTTTCCAGGGCTTCCATGCGGCGGGCGACGCGGGTGTTGGACCAGCCGGTGAGCTCGGCGAGGCGGGTGTGGGTGGTGCGGCCGTCCTCGGCGAGGGCATCCAGCAGGGGGGCGTCCTCCTCCGCCGGGGGCCGCAGGGGGCCGGTGGGGGTGGGCGGCCGGTCGGCGGTGAGCTGCCGCACCTGGTCGGGTGTGAGGCCGTCGCCGTAGCCGGTCCATTCACTGGTGCCCGTCTCGCCGAAGGGGTGCAGCAGGAGGTCGATGCTGACGTCCAGGACGGAGGCGGAACGGGGCAGCTGGCGCAGGATGATGTCGTCGCGTTCGGCCTCTACGGGGGAGTGGATCATGCAGATGATCTCCGAGCCGCCCGAGGCGAGGTTGGCGTAGGCGACGTCCGGCCGCTTGGCCAGGGAGTCCGCCAGGGGCCCGACCCGGTCGGGGCGGGAGCGGATGCGGGTCACCCACTGGGCCTTGCCGTGGACGGCCGGGTTGACCAGGCCGACCACGCGCATCACCCCGCTGCGGCGCAGGGCGTGGTAGCGGCGGGCGGCCGTCTGCTCCGAGACGCCGGTCACCTCCGCGATGTGCCGGAACGGTAGGCGGGGTGCGCACTGGAGTGCGTGGAGGATTTTCCTGTCCGTTTCATCGATCACTGGAGGAGTTTGGCATATACCTGTGATCGCTTGGGATTTTCTATTGGTTTCAGGCGATGGAGTTCATGGTTTTGGGATGCGAGATGGATGCTGGTCGTGTTCTCAAGAAAGGGCGTGGCTCTCATGAACACGCGGCTGGGAGCCCACGGGCCAAGTGCCGACCCGGGTGTTGTCGTCACCACCTGACCGGCCCGGAGCGCCGTCCTCGCATCCCCCGCGGGCGCTCCGGGCCTCCGGGACCCCCGGGGGAGAGGTATCCGTCCCCATGGACCTCGCCGCCGACAGCTTCCGCTCGGCATCCCCCCGGCCAGGCGGATGGGTGCCGCTGTCGCCCAGCGACGTCCGGGGGCGCCGTCGGCCGCGTCCGCCAGGCAGGGGCTGCCCGCTTCCGTATGGCGGCCTCTGAGTACCACCCACCCCTCCCCATCCAACCGATTGCGGCTCACCATGCCGTACGGGAGAAAACGGAGAATTTCCGTGAACGTCACCACACCGCCGAGCGGGTCGACGGACCGGCGGGCGGCCACCATCGTCATGGCCTGCCTCGGCGTGTTCGTCGCCTATCTGCCGATCACCACGGTCGCCGTGAGCCTGCCCGCCATCCAGCGGGCGCTGAACACCTCGACCGCGCAACTGTCCTGGGTCCAGGACGCGTTCGTCCTTCCCATGGCCGCCTTCATCCTGACCGCAGGCGTCTTCGGCGACGTCCACGGCCGTAAGAAGGTCTTCCAGGCCGGCCTGTTCTTCAGCGCGGCCGGCGCGGCCCTCGCCCTTTGCGCGCACAACATCGAGACCCTGTGGGCGGGCCAGGCACTGGCGGGTCTCGGCTCGGCGGCGCTGCTGCCCACCACGCTGGCTCTGATCAGCCACGCGGTGCCCGACTTCCGCGAGCGCGGCAAGTTCATCGGCATGTGGGCCATGGCCCTGCTCGCGGCCCTGGCAGTCGGCCCGGTCATCGCCGGTGTGATCCTCGACCACTACTCGTGGCGTTGGATCTACCTGCTGTCCATCCCCCTCTCGCTGGTCGTGATGGCCGTCGCCGCCCCGCTGCTGACCGACTCGCGCGCCCCGCACGGACGCAAGCTCGACTGGCCCGGCCAGATCACCGCGGCCATCGGTGTCACAGCCCTGGTCTACGGCGTGATCGAGGGCGGCGCCGACTCCTTCGCCACGCCGAAGGTGGTTGCCGCCCTCGCCCTGGGCGTCGTCGCGCTGATCGCGTTCGTCGTCGCGGAGAAGCGCAGTGCCGGCCCCATGCTGGACCTCGCCGTCTTCCGCAGCGCGGCGTTCACCGCCACCGCCCTCATCGCCCTGATCACCTTCCTGGGGCTGATCGGCTTCTTCTTCGTCCTCAGCCTGTACTTCGGCATGGTCCAGCAGCTCGGCACCCTGGAGGCAGGCGCCCGCCTGCTGTTGGTCCCGGTCGCCGCGATCGTGGCCGGCGCCCCGGCCGGCCGCCTCATGCACCGGGTCCAGGCCCGCTGGATGATCACCGGCGGGCTGGTGCTGATCGCCGGGTCCCTGTTGGCCATGACCAACCTCGATGCCGACACCTCCTACGGCTCCATCGCCTGGCGCCTGATCGTGCTGGGTGTCGGTCTCGGCCTGGTCACCACCCCGATGACGGCCACCGCCGTCGCCGCCGTGCCGCACCACCTGGCGGGCATGGCCTCGGCCGCCAACAACGCCTTCCGCCAGGTCGGCGGCGCACTCGGCCCGGCCGTCCTGGGCGCCCTGCTGTCCACCCGCGCCGTGCACACCCTGCCCGGTCACCTCGCCGACGCCGGTGTGAGCGGCAGTCAGGCCCACACCATCGTCGCCACCGCCAAGGACGGTGGCCTGGGCGCGGTCGCCGGGATGGACCTCGGCTCCACCGCCGGTCAGGTCTACGGCGCCCTGGGTGACTCCCTCGTCGACGGCATGCGGCTGTGCCTTGTCCTGGCGGCGGTGCTGGTGCTGATCGCGGCCGTGTGCGCGGTCACCCTCCTGCGCCGTCCACAGCAGACGGCGGTGGGTGCGGCGAAGGCCGCGGGCGCGGCACAGCACGGCGGCCCGGAGGCTTCAGCCGAGACGGCCCGGGTGGGGGGCTCCGCTTAGCCCGTAGGTCGACGGCACCGCTGACCTGCGGATGCGGGAGCGGGGCATCGCCCCGGACCGGTTACATCGGTCCGGGGCGATGCCCCGCTCCCGTGCCGTGCCCGGGCTGTCGCCGTGTCCGGGGGTGCCGCACTCGGTGACTCAGCGGCGGGCGCCGAGCAGGGTGATGACCCGGCACGTCGCCCACGCGGACGTAGTCGGCGACACCCTCGTTCTGCGGCGCCGCCTCGTGATCACTGGCCGGGGTCCTCACCCCCTCAGCGTCGTCGCCGAGTCGGCGGTGTCCACCGACTGGTCCCGATCGTGCGGGTCGCGTGTCGGCGCCGTGTGTCGTCCTTCGCGCTCGGGGGAGGTCACGGCCGGTCGCTCGGCCGGTCCGGGCCGTGCGCGCCGGCGAGTGGCCAGGGTCCAGGCGGTGGTGGCGAGTGCGGTCACCGTGAGGGCGGCCAGCATCGGAGTGGTGTGGGATCCGGCGCTGTCGGCGGCCCGGGCGACGGGGTTGGGCAGACCGAGGCGGTCGGCCAGCCAGCCCAGCGCCGCCGTGCCGGTGAGCAGAGCGCCGGCGAGCCGCAGCACGGGCTGGACGCGCAGGCGGGCGAGGAGCAGCAACGAGGGCAGTGCCAGGCAGACCAGGAGGAGCTGGACCAGTTCGATGCCGAGGTTGAAGCCGAGGAGGCTGGTCACGAGCTGGCCGGTGGACAGGTGCATCTCGGCCAGGACGAAGGAGAACGCCATGCCGTGACCGAGCCCGAAGACCCCGGCCACGACTGCTTCCCGGCCCGGGAACAGCGGGCGGATCGCGTGGACGGCACCGATGAGGATGCTCAGCGCGATGAACGACTCGACCGGCCGGTCCGGGATGTCCAGGCGGCCGAGCGCGGTGGCGGCCAGCGCGATGGAGTGCCCGACGGTGAAGGCGAGCGTGATGCGGCCTGTCCGCCCGAGCGCGGACCGCGCGCCGACCAGCCCGCTCCACCGTCCCGCGGTGGCCGCGAGCGGCGCGGGCAGGAGCAGGATCAGCAGGAAGAGCAGGTGGTCGGTACCGGTGAGGATGTGGTCGCCGCCCAGCTTCACCATGGCGAGGAAGCCGCGCCAGGCGCTGCCTTCGCCGAGGTCGACGGTCAGGGCGGGGACCTTCATGGTCCGGGTGTCGACCCTGATGGTGCCGACCTGGGTGGCGCCCGTGTCGCCGACCTGCCCGGTGGCCCAGTCCTGACGTACCGTCACCAGAGCTGTGTGCGTGATGACTTGATGGACGATGACGTCGTAGTCGAAGGTGAAGTGCCGTACGTCGGCGCCGGCCGGCGGGGTGAGCACGGCCTCGGCGATCAGCTCGCGGTAGGGGCCGGTGGACGTCTGCTGGGTGCGGCCGAGATCCAGTGCGCCGATGTCGACCTGCCAGGCCTCACCCCCCAGTGTGGTCGGGCGGATGTGCTGGGCGAGGTAGGTACGGAGGGTCATTGCCTTGGTAGGCAGGGCGGACGATTCGATGGTGGTCAGGTCGATGCCGCTGGCCGTGGCGAGGTCGCCGGCCGGCAGTTCGAGGCGTGCGGTGACCGAGTCCTCGTACACGTCGAGCTGGACCACGGAGTGGGGCATCGGATGTGCGGCGGCCGGCGACGCCCCGAGGAGGAGCGCCGCCGGTACCGCGATCGCGATCCCGGCCACCAGGCGGAGCGCTGTGGTCAGCCAGTTTCGCGGCCGGGTCATGAGAAGGAGAACTCGCTGCCGTAGTCGCGGGTGTGGTCGCGGTACACGGTGTGGTAGTGGACCTTGCCCTGGATGACGAGGCCGTTCTGGCAGACGAACTCGACCCATACGCCGGGGCCGTCGATGCGCACGTAGTCGCCCTGGGTGTCGAGGGCGGTGCCGCCGGAGTAGGCCACGTAGGTCTCGTTCAGCTCACGCTCGTACGTCTTCATGAGCTGCTTCGCGGTGGCGTCGTCCACGTTGGCGACCCAGGGGTGGATGGCCTTCAGGACCAGCTTCTGCTGCTTGGGCGACAGCTCGCTGACCTTGATGCCTTCCTTGGTCTCCGGGAACTGGCCGTCCTCGCCCGGGCCGAGGAGCACGTCGTTGTACGTCGCGGACAGCTTGGCGGCGGCCAGCTGCTCCGTGGTCAGGCTGCCGGTCAGCGCGAGCATGCCGTTGCGCTGTTCCTCCAACGGCGAGTACGTGGTGCCGTCGTCGGCGGTCCAGCTGGTGGGCTCGACTCCGACGAAGAAGGGGCTGGCACCCGCCACCTTGCCCTTCTTGTAGGTGAGGTCCACGGCGAGGTGGTGACCGCCGAAGTGCAGCTGCCACGTGCCGTCCGCGGAGGGGGTGCCGAGGAACGCCATGTAGTAGAGGCCGCTGCCGTAGCCGAAGGAGCCGCCCCCGCCGGTGCCGCCGGAGGGCGGGGCGCCTGTCGGAGCGCCGCTTGTCGACGAACTCGGGTCGGCCGAGGCCGAGTCGGAGGCGGACGGATCCGCGGAGGCCGTGCTCGACGCGGTGTCCGAGGGCGCCGGGCCCGTCCCCGCCGAGCTGGTGGCCTGCACCGAGGCGAGCACGTCATCGGCCTTGATGATCTGGGTGATCTGGTCGTACCCGGAGCCCTTGCCGGTTCCCGTGGCCAGCTTCAACAACTGCTGCGCGGCGGCCAGTTGGGTGTCGGTCAGGGAGCCGAGCTCGATGCCGGGACGGCAGGACGAGCCGCACGGCAGGTTCGACCAGGCCGTCGCGTTCGCCTCGGTGAGGTCCAGGAGGACCTCCGCCTGCTGGTCGGCGTCCAGCGTGTTCAGGAACGCGTTGGCCGCGCTGACCACGGCCTTGGTGCCCGCGGCCTTCCTGTCGACCGGGTAGTGCACACCCGCGGCCGACTTCTGCGCGCCACCCGTGGTCGTCGCGGCGTTGGCCGCCACGAATCCGCCTCCGACGAGAACCGCACCGGCGGCCACGCCGGCTATGCCTCGCCAGGTCCGTCGGTTACGAGCCCGACTTGTTCTCTGCTTACTCACGAACACTCCCTGCAAACAAGGGTGGAGGACGGTGCCCCACCTCTGAGTGCGGGGGCGTCCGGAACAGCGCGCGCTGGACGAGAGAACTATCAGCAAAATTGTTGACACCTCAATGCCCGAGCCTGCGCGCCTGCCCCAAATGGGCGACTGGCACCCTATATGCGAGAAATAAGCTGAGCTCATTGACAGGTTACGCTCATCGAAACTCCAGCCGCCGAAACGGCCTCGCGGCAAGCGAAGGCCACCGTTCCAGCCTCGACGGTTTCTGTCGGATCCTGAGCCGGCGCCTCGAAGGCGGCGGCTCAGGAGCGTGCTGAACCCGCGGTGTTGGTGCTCGACGGCGACGACAGGGACCCGAGACCGAACCCGATCCGCTGGTACGAGGGAACCTGATCCGGCTGCGGGACCGGCAGGCCGTGGTGGCCCACCCCGCGCTGCTGCTGAGCAGGATCCTCCAGGCCGTACCCGCACAGTTTCCGCAGGGCGTTCCGGTCGCGGACGGCCATGCCATGCCCGGGGGTTCCTTCCGCCAGTTGATACGGTCGCCCTTCTCGGCACGGCAGGAAAGGCGATCACATGGCGGCCCGCATCGAGTTGGACGCGGTGGACAGGGCTTTGATCCGCCATCTGCAGCAGGACGGTCGGGCGTCGTACACCGACCTCGGCAAGGAGGTGGGGTTGTCCGGTCCCGCGGTGCGGGCCCGGGTTCAGCGGCTGACCGAGAGCGGGCTCCTGCAGTTCGCGGCGGTCACGGATCCGATGAGACTGGGGTTGCCCGTCATGGCGCTTCTGGGCGTCAAGGTGGACGGCGAACTCCAGGGGATCATCGACAGGCTGGAGACCATCGACAGCGTGATCTACCTGGTGACCACCGCGGGCGCGTTCGATCTCTTCGTGGAAGTCGTGTGCCGGACGATGCCCGATCTGTCCGCGCTGATCAACGAGGACATCCGGGTCGTTCCCGGGGTGCGCGAAGTGCAGTCGTTCCCGTATTTCGGGATTCATGTGCACCGGTTCACCTGGGACATTCCCGACTGAACGGCGGTTGGCTTGACTAAAGCGAAACCTTGGATTCTGCACTCCATAGGGTGCTTTGGTTAGGAAACTGAAGTATGATCGACTTCGCACTTTCCCCGGAGGGCTCGGGGGAGTCACGAGTGCGCGCCGGGAAGGCGTGCGCCGGGCTTGAGCCCCGCCACGGAGGTTCGGATGGTCGCCGTAACCGTGCCTTCCTCCCGGGGTCCTGTGATCGGACGGGAGTCCGAGAGTGCGTTGCTGGCCGATCTGGTTCAGGAGCTGGCCGGCGGCCGGGGCTCTGTCGTGGAGATCGCGGGCGATCCCGGCAGTGGGAAGACCCGCCTGGCGACCGGCCTTGTCGAACTGGCCGCACAGCAGGGACTGCTGACGGTCCGAGCCCGGGCCTCGCGTGGGAACGCACGGCCCTGTCAGGTGTTCCGTGATGCCTGGAGTGTGCGGCCCGGTGTCGGCAGCTTCACGAACCGCGCCGCGGAAGCCCTCCCCGAAGCGCTTGAGGGGTTCGGGGAGTGGGCCCGCGGCAGTGTGGTCGTACTGGACGACGTGCACTGGTGTGACCCGGCCTCGGTGGAACTGCTCGTAGGGCTGATCCGGTCGACCGCCCCCAGGGCCTTTCTTCTCGTTCTGGTGCACCGCTCACGTCAGACGCCCCCGGCGTTGCTGGCGGCACTCCAGGACGGTGTGCACACGGGCGGTGTGACCCGCCTCGAACTCGGTCCTCTGGACAACGACGCCACCGCCGCGTTACTTGCCGGACCATGGGCCGATGACATCTCCGGGGTGGAACGGGGAGCCCCGTCCGCCGAGTTCGTCGACAGGCTGTGTACGGCGGCCCAGGGCAATCCGCGCTATCTGCGGCTGCTCGTCGCCGCGGGCTGGCATCCGGACGACTGGCCCCATCGCCCGGGAAACGATGTCGACGGACTCCTGCGGGAGGCTGCCCCTCTTGTGGCGGAACTCGGATCACTGTCGTCGGACGCCGCTGACACGGCCGTAGCGGCGGCGGTGCTCGGCTCGCCCATCCGGCTGCGGGATGTCGCCCAGGTCTCCGGGCTCGGCCTCGAACGAACCCTGGACGCGCTCGGCGACCTGGTCCGGGCCGACCTGGTGAGGTCGGCGGGCTGGGGCGGCCGGCTGGACTTCCGCCATCCCCTGGTCGGCCATGTCGCTCACGAGACCGCCGAGTTGTCCCTCCGTATACGGGCCCACCGGCGGGCGCTGCACCTGGTCACCGCGCGCGGCGACCGGGCCTGCGAACGGGCGAGACACGCGGAGCACCTGCTGGGCACCGACGCGGCGGCCTCCGGCATCCTGCTGGCGGGCGCCGCCGAAATCGTCGTACGGGCACCGCGTACCGCGGCGCGGTGGCTGCGTCTGGCGATCGAGGCGTACCCGGACGGAGCCGAGGCGTCCGGCCCGCGTGGCGCGGTGCGACTCGCCCTCTGCCGTGCGCTGATCGCCGCCGGACTGTCCGAGGAGGCCCGGGCTCTCGCTCACGAACTGCTCGGGAACGGTCTCGACTCCCTCACCGACGAGCAGCGCTGGCAGGCTCACGCCATCTGCGCCGGTGCCGAGCGGCTCCTCGGCCGGTACGAGGAGGCGGAGGCCCTCGCCTCGGCAGGGCTGGGTCTGCTGCCCCGGCCGCTGGCCGATCCCCTGCCCGCCGCGGCGCTCGAGCTGATCACCGAGTACGGCCTGGTGCACGCGTTACGCGGGACACATGACCGGGCGAGCCCACTGCTCCACGAGGCCTCGGGCGTGCGGAGCGCGGCGGACGCGGGTGCCCGTATCGAACTCCGGGTCCTCACGGCGCTGTCGGACACCTGCAGGGGCCTGGTGAAGGAAACCGGCCCCGAGGTCTCCCGATGCGCGCGGCTCGTGGACGCGCTGCCCGACGAGGCCGCCCACACATCGGAGACCTTCGCGCTCCTCGGTACCGCCGAGCTGTATCTGGAGCGGTACGCGGACGCGTACCGCCATCTCGGTCGCGGACTGGGACCTGCCCGTGTCGCGCCCCAGCGGCACGTCTTCATGCGTCAGCTCCTCGGTCTGTCAATGGTCGACCAGTGGACCGGCCGTCTAGACGCCTCGCGCAACCGGGCCCTGGAGGCAGAACATCTTGCCCGGTCCGTCGGCGCCCCGGACGCGGTCGGGCTGGCTACGGCGATACGGGTGCTCAGCGGCATATGGCACCGTGGCAGCCGCTACGCCGCCGAGACCGTCGTGCGGGCCGAGGAGGTGCTGAGCAACTCCTCTCTGAACCGCAGTTGGTGGACGAGTTCGGCGACCGGCCTGTTGGCCCAGGCGCGACTCCTCGCGGGGGACGCCGCCGGATGCGTACGGACCCTGATGGACGGACAGGGCGGACAGGGCGGAGAGGGCGGACATGGCGGACATGGCGGGTGGGGCGGCGAGATGCTGTCGCTGAGTCTGCCGACGTGCCGGCCCTCGCTGCTCTCCCTGTTGAGCATGGCCGCACTGCGCTGCGGGGACCGGGACCTCGCCCACCGGACCATCCGGATCGCGGATCGGGAGGCCGACCGGCTGGGGCTTCGCGGACAGGAGGCGTGGGTGTTTCGGGCCCGTGCCGAGCTTCACCGGGCCGACGGTGAACAGGACGCGGCGGCAAAGCTGTTCGCGCTGTCCGCCGACGGGTTCCGCACCGCCGGAATGCCGGTCCATCACGCCTGGACCCTGGCGATCGGAGCCCGCTCGACGCACGCCGTGCGTGGGCCGGAGGCCGCCGCCGGCCAACTGGAGACCGCCGAGGCGATTGCCCGGACCTTCGGTGCGCGACTGGTGCACGAACAAGTGGCGCAAGTGCGGGCGGAGTTGGTGCAGCCGACCGGACAGTACGCATTCCTCGGACATCTCACCGACCGGGAACGCGAGATCGCCGGACTCGCCGCGACAGGTCTGCGCAACCGGCAGATCGCCGAACGGCTCTTCCTCAGCCCTCGTACCGTGGACGCCCATCTGGCCAGCGTCTACCGCAAGTTGGGCGTCACCTCCCGTCTGGCACTCACGCACCTCCTCCTGCGCCGCGGCGCGTGAACAGTCGGCCGAATGCCTGTCGGAACGCCTATCGGGTGGCCTGTGCGAGCGTCGCGACGAGTGCCCCGCGTGAACGCACGCCGGTCTTCCGGAAGATGCGCGTGAGGTGCCCTTCCACCGTCTTCGGCGACAGGAACAGCGCGCCGGCTATCTCGTTGTTGGACATCCCGAGGGACACCAGTCGGGTGATCTCTCGCTCGCGACACGACATGTCCGGCAGTGACACGGACGCCGTCGTGGACGAGGACGTGGACGCCGTCCTTTCCGGACGCGGCGCACGGGCCCCCAGCAACCGCTGGATGTTGACGGCCTGTTGGTGCAGATGGCGTGCCCCGGAAGCCTCGCTGAGGGCCTTCGCCCGGTGGGCCTCGGCCAAGGCCTCGCCGGGTGACTCGCGTGCGACGAGTTCCCGGGCCAGCATGAGGCGTGCCTGGCACTCCCTGAGGACGAAGCCCCCGGAGTGGAACTCGCCGATCGCCCTGCGCAGCCAGGGGACCGGGTCCGCGGCACTGGTCGCCTGAGCGAGAGCCGCGTGTCCGCGCTGCCCGGGCAGACCTAGCAACTCCGCGCCCTCCAGGGCTCTGAGCGCCCATTCGCCGGCCGCGTCGGTGTGGCCCAAGGCCGCCGTCGCTTGTGCTCTGAGGGCGTACCAGGTCGTTCTGACCGTACGCGTGGCTCCGGGGTGACTGTCGTGCTCGGTCGCCGACCAGGTCAGATCCAGACACTCCTCCGAACGGCCCTGGGCGAGCCGGATGGTGGCGAGCACGCCCGCCGTGACACCCCAGAGCCAGCCGCCCGCGCCGATCTCCTGAAGGGCCTGCTCGGCGGTCGACGCGGCGGCGTCCGGGCCGTCGAGGAACAACAGCGCCCAGGCCTGCAGAGCCGACGCGAGGCCGAACACGGCGGGCCGCTCGGTTCGCCGGGTGAGGTCGCGCGCGTACTCCGCCGACCGGAGGGTGTCGTCGAGCCGCCCCACGCTGATACTGGCGTAGGCGTGCGTGAGCTGGAGATACGGCAGGACGAACAGCTGCCCGGAGGCCTCGGCGAGCCGGCTGCCGCGAGCCGTGTGCCGCAGGGCGTTGCCGTGCCGTTCGGCCACGGTCTCGGCCCAGGACAGCCGGCTGAGAGCGTCCAGGTGCGGGGCGAGTTCGGCATCGGTGGCGGAGTCCACCAGGTGGGAAGCCTCGTTCACCCAGTGCAACAGGGCGGGGATGTCGCCGGCGAAGGCGCTGTTGTGCGCCAGGCCGATCGTGGCCGCCATGTGCAGGGCCGGGTCCCGCGCCACGATCGCGCGTCCCAGTACACCCTGGGAGAGGGCCTGTGAGCGGGTGAAGGCCTGGTGCAGCGCGCTGATGGTCGCCAACTCCAGGCGGAGCGGATCACCGAGGGCGGCGGCATGGTCCGGGAGCGAGGCGAGTTCTGCCGTCAACAGGGCTTCCGCGTGGCCGCAGTTGCCCAGATACCGCTCGATCATGGCCTGGAAGGCGACCAGTTCCGTGTCGTGCCGTGTCGGTTCGCCCTCCCGGCGGCGCGAGATCTCCGTCAGCAGCTCCTGAGACGCCTGCAACTGCCCGCTGACACCGAGAGCCCGTGCCCGCGAGGACATCAACCGGGTACGGAGACCTGGGTCGCTGTTCTCCGGCAGCAGCCGCAGTGCCGTGCCCAACCACGACGCCGCCGTCTCCGGGTCGGTACCCAGGATCTGCTCGGCGGCGTCCCGAAGCAGGCGGATCGTTTCGAGGTCGCCGGGCTGGGCCGATCTGGCCGCGTGCGGGGCACGTTCCACGGCCGGTGTGCCCGCCTGCCGGAGCACCTGCTCGGCCCGCGCGTGGATGCGCTGTCGGCTGCCGGGCGGGGTTCCCATGTAGTGCAGGGCACGGACGACGGGATGCCGGAAGCGGAAGCGTCTCCCGTGGGCGGGGTCGGCGCGGATCAGGTCCCGAGCGACCAGCGCGTCGAGCGCCTCCGCGACCGTGCCCGGATCGCGGTCGGTCAACGCGCCGAGATCCGAGGGGTCGAAGTCGTCGCCGAGCACGCTCGCCGCCTGTGCCACGGCCATGTGGTCGGCGTTCAGCGAAGCCGTCTCCCGCGCGAGGGCGGGCAGTGCCAGGGCGAGAGCCGAGTCGGTGAGCGGGAGAGGGACGGCCGGGCCGTCGGTGGGCCCGGGCCGCGACGCCCGTGCCAGAACCTTCAGGTAGAACGGGTTGCCCTCGGCCGCCTCGTACAGGTCTCCGTGCCGTGCGGTGGCCACCTCGCGCACCAGTACGTCGGCGGCCCGGCGGGTCAGCGGTGCCAGGGCGAACCGCTCACCGCGGAAGGAGTCCCGGGCATCTGCCAGACAGGCGGCCAGCCGGTCGGAGCACTGCCGGGGTCGCAGGGTGTACGCGATCACGAGCGGCACGCCGGGCCGGGGACTGCGGAGCAGGTGGTGCAGGAGGCGGACCGAGGTGTCGTCGGCCCAGTGCAGATCCTCCAGGGCCAGAACCAGGGGCTGTCGGCGCGCGGTGTTCCAGAGCAGGTCGGACATGGCCTCCACCAGTCGGTGGTCGTCCCCGTCCGGGATCTCGGCGAGTCGCCCAGGACATGCTGACGCTCTTCCGTCGGCGGCCGGATCGGCGGGGTCCGGCCCCCTCGTCAGCGTCAGGGCCGTACGGACCGCTTCCGAGAACAGGGCGAAGGGCCGGGTGTCTCCCAGCCCGGACGCACCGCCGGTCAGCACGGTCCATCCCGACCGCCGCGCATGGGCGCGGAACGCGGCGAGCAGGTGGGTCTTCCCGATCCCCGGGTCTCCGCTGATCTCCAGCAGATGGGCACACCGGGGGTTCCGGTCCCCGAGCACGGCACGCAGCCGGCTCATCTCCGGCTCCCGCCCGACCAGGTCGGCCTGCCGCGCACCGGTCATCTTCTGCCCCGGTCGCGCAGGGCACCGGCGTCGAAACGCCTTGCGCCGCCTGCGGATTCCGATGTGCTCGGCATGGGGGTCTGCACGGTTCGCAGAGCGAGGGGGTTCTCGACGAAAGTCATGAGAAATGCTCCGGCGGAGAGTGCCGCTCGGTCTGCGGAGGGCATGTCCTGAGGCCTGGCACAGGTGGACCACACCGCCTCCGAGGGGCTGAACGGTGGCTTCAGGGCAACCTTGCAGCACCTCGCATGACCAACACATCAGTAGAAACACCTACACGGAGCCGATGGCTACCTACGGAGCCTCATATACCAACTCCTGTGGTTGTGCGGGCCATTGGGTTACGGAGCGGAGAATCGGCCGATCTCGCCGCCGAGTTGCTCGGTCCGTGGCCGAGCGCCGGCTCCCGTCGCCTCACGCGTCGTCCCAGCGGAACAGACGTGCCGCGATGACGGCGACCACGAGGGCGAAGCCGAGCAGCAGACCCATCTCGGGCAGCACGACCGACAGATCGGCGCCCCGGGCCAGGGCGGCCACCATGCCGTCGTTGAGATGGCGCAGCGGCAGTACCTCGGAGAACTGCTGCACCCACTTGGGCGCGATGCTGAGCTGGATGAACGAGCCCGACAGGAACGCCATCGGGATGACGACGAGGTTGGAGATCGCACTGGCGGACTCGACCGATTTCGTGGTCGCGCCGATGAGTAGACCGATCGAGAGGAATGCCAGGGTGCCGGCCAGCACCAGTGGGATCGCCAGCCAGCCCGTGTCGGCCAGCCGGAGATCGAAGACCAGCACCGCGACCGCGATGAACAGCACCGTCTGGGCCAGGGCGATCGCGAGGCTCACCAGGATTCGCGCACCGATGACGGACGAAACGCCGATGGGGGCGAGCGTCAGCCGGCGCATCAGACCGCGCTGGCGCCAGACGACCAGCGTGGAGGCCGCGGTGAAGGTGGCGCCGGTCGCTATCGCCCAGCCGAGGATTCCCGGTGTCAGGTACTGGATCTCCTTGAGGGACTTGTCCTCGGTCTGGCTCGCGGTCATCGCGTATTTCGGCGTCTGGCCGGTCGCCGAGATGTTGAACGCGTCCACCAGCGAGCGCACCACTGTCTGCACCTGCGCCGCGGCCGACGCGTCGGCCGCCGAGTAGCGCACCCGCACATCGGTGCCCGACTGGATGATCGCGGCCTCTACGTCGCCGTCGCGGACCTGCGCCAGCGCGTCCTCCAGGGTCGACGCGCGGCTCACCGTGAGCGCCTCCCGCAACTGGGCCTGCTGCGCGGTGGACAGCTCGTCGTACACGCCGACCGTGCCGACCAGCACCACCTTGACCTTCGGAGTGTTCTGATTGCCGAGCAGCCCACCCAGCAGGAAGAGGAAGACCAGCGGAAACAGGATCGTGAAGAACAGCGCTCCGCGGTCGCGCTGATAGCCGCGCACCAGTGCGCGGGAGAGCGGTACGACGCCCCTCATGAGCGGTACTCCCGTCCGGTGAGTGTGAGGAACGCGTCCTCCAGGGTGGCCCCGCGCACCGTCAGATCACGCAGCGCCCCCAGCTCGGCGAGGACGCCGAGTACGGACCCGGGCTCCCGGGTGGCGATGACCAGCGAGTCCTCGTCCTCCTGGACACTCACCTCGGGCAGCCGTTTGCGCAGGTCCTCGACGTCGATCCGGCCGGTCTGGACGGTGATCCGGGACACGGCGTCGACCTTGCGGATGAGGGCCTCCGGCCGGTCGCATTCGAGGATGCGGCCGCGGTCGACGATCGCCACCCGATCGCAGAGCACCTCGGCCTCCTCTATGTAATGGGTGGTCAGGACGACGGTCCGTCCCGCCGCGTTGATCTCTCGCACCAGATCCCACAGATTGCGGCGGGCCTGCGGATCGAGGCCGGCCGTCGGCTCGTCGAGGAACAGCACCCGCGGGTCGTGCACCAGCGCGCAGGCGATGGACAGCCGTTGGGCCTCGCCGCCGGAGAGGTGATCGACGCGGGTACGGGCCCGGTGCCCCAGACCGAACTGCTCCAGCAGCTCGTCACCATGCCGGGGAGGCACGCCGTAGAGCCGGGCCAGTGTGTGGATCTGCTCGGTCGCGGTGAGCCGTTCGAAGAACGCCGAGGTCTGCATCTGCACGCCGATCAGGGGCAGCAGTTCGGGATTGCGCGGCCAGGACGGCAGGCCGAGCACCCGGGCCTCGCCGGAATCCGGTTTCCGCAGCCCCTCGACGATCTCCAACGTCGTGGTCTTCCCCGCGCCGTTGGGCCCGAGGATCCCGAAGAACTCCCCGACCTCGACCTCGAAGGAGATACCGTCCACGGCGACCGTGCTGCCGTAGCGCTTGTGGATGTCCCGGGCTGTGATGGCGGGCGTCGGACTGGGCATTCAGCGGTCCTCCTTGATCATCGCGTCGACCCCGGCCGCCAGACGCTCCGCCAGGATCCGCTGGTTGTCCGCGAGCCAGGCGTAGGTGTGCGTGCGCGGATGCTCGAAGTGCAGGCAGGTCAGCTGCCGGGCCACCCGCCAGGCGCGCACTGCTCCGACGGTGCCGTCGAGCTTCGCGATCAGGTCGTCGTCCTCACAGCCCCAGCCGACATACCGCTCGCTGTACCGGCCGACGGCGTCGAAGGCCGTACGGGACAGCATGATTCCGCCCCAGTGGAACGGGCTGGGCCGCCACGGCTTGCCGTCTTCGCCGGTCCAGCCGTCCCCGGACTTCGGATCGACCACCATCAGCGAGTCGCCGAGCCGGCTGAACCGCTCGTTGCCGACCGCCCTGAGCACACCGTCCCGGCCCATGGTCACGTGGCAGGCGCGGCCTGCGGCGGGCGGCTCCAGGTACGGCGCGTCGAGCCCGGGGTCCGGATCGACAAGGC
The DNA here is from genome assembly GCF_033795085.1 of Streptomyces sp. AK08-02. Taxonomy (NCBI): domain Bacteria; kingdom Bacillati; phylum Actinomycetota; class Actinomycetes; order Kitasatosporales; family Streptomycetaceae; genus Streptomyces; species Streptomyces sp. AK08-02. Next base: position 55,361 of record NZ_JARAZV010000010.1, on the reverse strand, counting down.
GGTACATCCACGGCTGGATCACCGCTCGCTCCCGCTCCAGAGCGAGTGCGCCCGCGAGGAATTCCTCGCCGAGCGGGGCGATGTCGGCGTCGCCGAGGTACAGCACAGGTGCGCGGGAGGCCGTGACCGCGAGGTTGCGCAGCGGTCCCGGCGAGATCGAATCGTGTGGTGCGGGCACCACCCGGATCCGCCCGTCCCGCAGGCCGTCGCCGAGATCGGGCAACCGCGTGCCCTCCGCCACCGCGACCACCACCTCGCACGGTACGGACTGCCTCAGCCAGTTGCGGCAGACGGCCGCAAGAGCGCGCACCCCGTGGTGCTCGCCGAACAGGGGCACGATGACGGATACCTGCGGTTCGGACATGCGGCCGAGCATAAGCACGCCGCTGACCTGCGGGGAACGTGTCCGGACGATCAATGCGCCGACCACAGCACGGTCACGGAGAAGCCCCAGCACGACCCCAGCGAAGACCTGACGCGAACCCTGCGCGACCACAGCAAATGCCGTGATCCCGGCCTGTACGGTGCCGCTTCGAACGACGTTGGAGAGGTCCATGGCTGAGTGGTTCGGAATCGTGCCCGCCGCTGGTGCCGGCACACGTCTGGCGCCCTACCGAGCGCCCAAAGAGCTGATTCAGATCGGTTACCGCAAGGCCGAGGGGCGGCTGCTGCCGAAAACCGTGATCGAGTACCTGCTGACCTCCATGCGCGCCGGAGGGATACGCCGGGCCTTCGTGCCGCTCTCCCCGGCCAAGGCGGACGTGTTCCGCTATCTGGGCTCGGGCGGGCAACTCGACATGGACCTGGCCTACCTGTGCCAGGACACGCCGCTCGGGATGCCGGCCGCCATCGACCTGGCCACGCCGTTCCTGGCCGACCGGATGGTGTGCATGGGGATGCCCGACACCGTCATCGCCCCCGCCGACTGCTTCTCCCGGCTCGTCGACTTCCACACGTCGCACGGCGCCGATGTCACCCTCGGCGTGTTCCCCACCGACCACCCGGAGCGCCTCGCCCCGGTCGTGATCGACGTGGGCACGCACCGGGTCCGGGCCATCGTGGACAAGCCGAGGACCGAATCACCGGTTCGCAACACGTGGGGTATCGCCGCCTGGTCACCGGCGTTCACCGAACTGCTGCACGACTACGTCGCCACCGTACGCCGGGAACCGGGCCGCGAACTGCTGATGAGCGATGTGTTCATGACGGCGGTCGACACCGGACTGCGGGTGCACGCCCTGGACTTCGAGTCCGGCGAGTTCCATGACGTCGGCACCCCGGAGGGGCTGCTGCACATCCGCACGAGATTCGACCTCACCGCGGACGTCCCGGCCAGGAGCGCTCTGTGACCCGAGCGCTGCTGGTGCCGTTCCCGCCGGCCGGACACACCGAGCCGATGGACGCGCTCGCGTCCCGGCTGCGCGAGGACGGGCACGACGTCACCCTCTTCACCGAGTCCCCGCACACCCGCTGGGGCCGGGACCGGCCCGTCCCGGCGGAGCTGTACGCCCATGGTGACGCCGGCGCCCTGTTCCGGAGGCTGTTCCTCGGTGACGTCGTGGACATGACGCTGGACATCGTCGAACTGGCCGACGCGTGCGACGCCGAGGTGATCGTGTCGGACGTCATGATGCCGGGCGGGGGCCTCGCGGCCGAGCTGGCCCGACTGCCGTGGGCGTCACTCTCCTGCAGCCCGCTCCCGGTCCTCGACCACCATCGCACCTTCCTCCCCGAGCACGTCACGGCGGCGTTCGACCCGAACTCCACGCGTGAGGAACTCGGGCTGCCCCTGGACGACGAACGCAGCCTGCTCGGCCGTACGTCCGACCGGCTGCATCTGATCCCCAGCACACCCCGGTTCGCCGGATACCCCGCGCTCGCGCCCGAAGTCGCGCTCGTCGGACCGCTCACCCGGGTCCCGCCCGAGGTGGGCCGCCCCGGCGGCGTCGGGCGGCCCACGGTCGTCATCAGCGGGAGCACCCACACCCTGGACTCGCTCGGCGGCCGGATGTTCCTCCAGGACCGTTTCCTGGGCGCCGCTGTCGAGGCGCTGGGGGGCCTGGAGGTGACCGGCCTGGTGACACACGCCGTCGACGGCAGCGTGCCGGCCCACGTCCGTGTGCCGGCCAACGTCCGGGTGCTGGGCCCGACCCCGCACGAAGGGCTCTTCGACACGGCGGACGCGGTGGTCACGCACGCCGGGTGGGGGACCGTGTCCCGGGCTCTGGTGCGCGGACTGCCGCTCGTACTCGTACCGATCAGCGGCGACCAGCCGTACATCGCGGCGCGCTGTGCCGAACTCGGTCTCGGTGTCGCGCTGGAGGCGGAGACCGTGACCGCCGAGAAGCTCCGGTCGGCCGTCCGCGCGGTGACCGAGGAACCCCGGTACCGCCTGGCGGCCGCGGAGTTGGCCGCCGAACTGCGGGCGGCGGCGCCACTGGCCACGGCCGGCTCGATGATCTCCTCGTTCCGCGTCACGGAAGGCTGACCGCCATGCCCACTGCACAGACCCGCCCCACCAGGGTGATGATCGTCGTCTCCCCGGGCGAGCAGCCGATGTTCACCCCGATGAACCTCCCGCCCTTCGGCACCGGCATCGTCACCGCGAGCCTGCGCGCCGCCGGGTACGACGTGGATCTGCACGACCTCAACTCGGATCTGCGCCGGATGTGGCTCGCGGGGGAGTTCGCCAAGACGGACCTGGCCCCCTTCTTCGACGAGCGCGCCGTCCTGGAGTACGTCGCCGGCGGCCGCGACGACCACCTGGAGGACTTCGCCGACAGACTGCTGGCCGGCAAGGACATCGCCGCCGCCGATGTCGTCGGCGTCTCGGCGGGCGGCGACTTCTCCTTCCTGGAGATCCAGTCGGCGCTGGTCGTCGGCGCGTACATCAAGCGTCACTTCGGCAAGCCGGTGGTGCTGGGCGGCAACAACCTCGACTACCTGATGCAGTTCAAGGACGCGTTCCACAGCTGGTGGGAAGCGGCGCTCACGTACTTCGACGCGGCCGTCACCGGTCCGGGCGAGGACGTGTTCGTGGACCTGGTCGCCTCGCTCGGCGATCGCCGGCCGCAGCTGCCGATGGCCCGGCCGGGCCTGGCTCGGATGTCCGGCACCACGGTGCTGCGGTCGCCCGACGCGGCGCACCGGATTCTCGCACCCGACTTCGACGGGCTGCGGATGGAGGACTACCACAACTTCGTGCTGCACCGGCCGGAGGCGAGCGCGCGCAAACGGGAGACCGACGAGCAGTGGAACCGGATGCAGTTGTACCAGTACCCGCCGTACCTGAGCTGGCTGGCGAACGAGACCAACGCCGCCAAGGCGGGCGACGGGGTGGCGGGCAAGCTCGTGATGCCCTACGTCTTCAACTACAACTGCCCCTACAACTGCGCGTTCTGCACCGAGAGCCTGGAGCGGACGAAGCTGGTGCACGCCACGGTCGACGACATCGTCGCCGACATGGCCGGGCTCTCCGAGAAGTACGAGACCCCCTACTTCTACCTGTTCAACAACTACTTCAACCTGGTCAACGGCTTCCTGGAGGACTTCGCCAGCCGGGTGGTGCTGCACGGGATCGAGCTCAACTGGTCGGACTGCGCGCGGTTCAACAGCCTGACGTACGAGCGCCTGGAACTGCTGGCCGCCTCCGGCTGCCGGAAACTGACCTTCGGGCTGGAGACCGCGAGCACGAAGATGCTCAAGATCATCGACAAGCGGGTGAAACTGGCCGAGGCCGAGCGGGTACTGCGCTGGTGCAAGGAACTCGGCATCTGGGCGGATCTGGAGATCATCACCGGGCTCCCGCACGAGGACGCGGACACCTTCGCGGAGACAACGGACTTCCTGGAGCGCAACGCCGACCGCATCAACTACTTCAACGTCAACCGGTACTTCGTCGCCCCGAAGTCGCTGATGGGCGCCAAGCCGGGGGAGTACGGGATGCGACTGCGCAAGGCCCCGGACGCCTATCAGCGGCTGCTGGACGCCAACTACCGCTGGCTGGCGGACGACCTGGAGTTCTCGTACAAGCCGCAGAACTTCCGGGTCTACGAGTTCGACGAGATCGACGGCCGCACCGCTGAGCAGCTCGCGGCCGACATCGTGCCGAAGATCGCCAAGCTCAACGCGATCCAGAGCACCGACTTCAGCGACTCCTGGCGCATGTTGAACCTGCGCCGGAACCGGCCTGGGCAGCTGCCGGCCCGGATGAGCAACGAGACCATGGCGCTCACCTAGGCCGGTTCGTCCGGCCCGTCCGGTACATCACGCAGGCGTCGCTCTCGGCCCCCACCATCCCTGTCACCCACCACTCCTGCCACCCATCACCCCTGTCACCCACCCCCGCGGAAAGCCCGGAGGAAAAGCCATGAGCATCGACGAGAGCACCCCGGAGACGGAACCGGAGACGGAAGAGGCCGCCGAGCAGACCGAGCCGAACCGGCTCAGAGAGGTACTGGAGCGTGTGACGGCCGACGCCGACTTCGCCCGCCGGCTGCTGGACGACCCGGACGAGGCGCTCGCCGGATACGAGCTGAGCGAGGTGCAGTTGCTGCTGCTGCGCAGCCTCGACGAGGCGGACCTGGAGAAGCTGACACCGGAGAACCTCGACGAGTACTTCGCCGTGGACTCGGCCGTCTACACCCCCGAGGACGCGGCCATGGTCCAGCAGGGCTATGAGGTGTACGACGAGGAAGAACTCGAAGGCTGAGGTCGAGGCGATGAAGGCGCTCAGCATCCATCTCACGGACATCTGCAACAGCAAGTGTTCGTTCTGCATCGTGGACTCACCGCACATGAAACAGGACACGATCATGCGGCGCCGTGTCTCCAGGTTCCTCCGTGAGCACGCGGGCCAGGACTACGAAGCGGTGAGCCTGCACGGCGGTGAGGCCACGATCCGCCGGGACTTCCTGGAGATCCTCGACGAGATCCGCGAGTTGGGCTATCCGACGGTGTTCCTCATGACCAACGCCCGCAAGTTCGCCCGGATGGACTACGCGCGCACGGTCGTGGACCTGGGCGTGAGTCTGTTCGTCGTCTCGATGCACGGCGCGAACGCGTTGACCCAGGACCGGATCAGTCAGTCCCTGGGCTCCTTCGACCAGGCGGTCCAGGGCATCCGCAACCTCAAGGAGCTGGGCGCCGAGGTGCGCACCAACACCGTCGCCTGCAAGGACAACTTCACCGAACTGCCCGAGATCGTCGACCTGTGCCTCGATCTCGGCGCGGACCAGATCAACCTCTCCGCTCTGCACACCTCGGGCACCGCGCTGCGCAACTTCTGGGACGTCACCCCGCGTTACTCGGAGATCCGCCCCTACGTGCTCGAAGCCTGCGACCGCGCGCTCCGCCGCGACACCCGGCTGCTGCTGGAGGGCTTCCCGCAGTGCACGGTGCCCGGCTACGAACGGCACCTCGTCGACTGGGAGCAGAACAGGTACAAGGTCCTCTACCGCTCCTTCGTGATGGACGACTACGAGGGCCACATGGACGACTTCACCCGGGTCAAGGACGAGCGGTGCAACGGCTGTGCCTTCGACCGGGTGTGCGGCGGGGTCTACAAGGAGTACGCCGAGTTCATCGGCTGGGACGAGTTCCAGCCCGTCACCGGGACCCCGACGACAGACGTGGCGGTGAGCCGACCGTGATCCCGATATCCGCCGCCGACGAGGAGCTGTACAGCGCCGTGATCGTCGCCTCCCGGCTCGGCCGTGCCAAGGCGATCGTGCGGCGCATGACCGAGCGGTACGAGAAGGAGTGGGCGGATCCGCTCGCCGGATTCCCTTACGCGCTCTCCATGCTCGCCGTCCTGCAGTCCGGCGCCGAGGACGCCCTCGAACAGCTCGACTACGCCGAGATCGTGGAGACCCTCGGCGACCTGCTCTACACCACACCGGACCACTGGCTCGGCCGGTTCCTGCGCATCCACGCCCGCATGCTGCTGCCGACCGACGCCACCGAGCACCGCAACTACATCGCGTCCGAGCGCGCCAAGGCCGCCGAGGACACGGAGGACCTGCTGGAGCGTCAGGGCCGCGCGCGCTGGCAGCCGTGGTTCGCGTGCACCCACCTGCTCGCCGCCCGGCTGGCCTGGGAGACCGACCCCGCCGACACCGACCGGCTCGCGGCGACCGTCTCGGCGGCCGCGGCCCGCACCACGGAGCCCGTTCCCTTCCGGTCGCTCGGGAGCGTCATGTGCGACCCGTTCCTCTGGTACTACCGGGAGAGCGGACTGCCGGCCCGGGACACCGTCGCCGCGATGGCGACGACGCTCTTCCCCGACCAGCCGTCCGTGCGCAACCTGCGGGCGGAGGTGTCCGGTTGAGCGCCCGGCGCAGGACCGTCCTGTTCGTCGTGACGAGCTTCTGGGCGTACGGCGAGTACGCGATCGCCGCCGAGTTCGCCGCCCGGATGACCGGCAGCGGATTCCGGCCGCTGTTCCTCGTCCCGCCCACGCACCGCGGCTACGCCACCGCCGCGGGCCTCGACCACCGGCTGCTGATCCCCGGCGGAGGGAAGATCAACCGGATCCAGCTGAGCGACATCGAGCACACCGACCGGCCCGCCCTGGTCGTGCTGGCCGACTTCATGAACTACGACTTCTGCGACCGCCACTACGGACTGACCCGCGCCGATCTCGCGGTGTTCGACTGCCCGATCGGCACCTTCGACGACTTCTCCTGGGGACGCGAGGACACCTGGCTGGACACCTACGGCTTCCGGGCCAAGCAGGAGGGCGAGATCACGGTCGAGGGGCTGGCGTTCCGGCTGCGGCCGTGCCCGCTCAACAACCCGCTCGACCTGGACGCCGGCCCGGACGTGTACGCGTATCCGATGCTGGAGAGCGTCACCGACATCGGGACCGCGGAACGGGCCGAGGTGCGCCGCGAACTCGGCCTGTCCGGGGACCGTCCGGTCGTCCTGGTGGCCGGCGCCACCTGGCAGCACACACCGAAGACCTACCCCCTGGTCACCGGGTTCGTCGACGCCAGCCGCACCATGATGGAACGGCTGCTGACGCGGCTGCTCGAACACGCCGACGTCGTCTCGATGGGTTCCCGGCTGGTCTTCCACGACCGTGACCCGGAGGGCTTCCACGCGCTCGGTCCGGTGCCGCCGGAACGACTCGGGAGGCTGCTGCAAGCCGTCGACCTGCACATCTCCAACAACATCGTCTCGGTCAGCCTGCACCGGACCGCGCTGCGCGGAATTCCGTCCGTCGTGCTCGGCAACTCCCTCCACAAGAAGGCCGGGCGGCTGACCTGGGACCTGCCCTCCGCGCCACCGATGACCGAGTTCGCGCAGTCCGTGGTGGACCGGGTCGACTACCTCTACCGGTGCCTGATGTTCCCGGTCGGCTGGCACCACTTCCTGACCCCGCTGCTGGCCGACAACCCGTTCGCCGACCTGGTGCCCCGGCTGGAGACCTTCACGGAGGAGGCCACCCTCGCCGAGATCCTGCCGCTGCTCGGCGCGGGACCGGAGCGCGACCGGATCGCCCGGGCCCGCGAGACGTACCTCGAAGCGCTGCGCAAACTGCCCGGCGTCGACACCGTCCTGCACGAGCTGACCGCCTGATGCGGACAGCGAACCAGCCACGAAAAAGGTGACGCCGCGTGATGAGAGCGTTGTTCATCGCCCCGAGCAGAATGTCCCGGGGGGAGGCCGTGGTGGCGGCCGGAATGGCTCGCACGTTGCCGCGGTCCCGGTTCCACACCGGATTCGCGGCCGCGCCCGAGACCGTCCCCCACCTGCACGACCTCGGGATCCCGGCGCTCCCGCTGGACGGCGCCACCCCCGCCGACAACCGTGAGCTGCTCGACCGTGTCGTCCGGGGCTTCCGCCCGGACCTGCTCGTAGCGGCTGACCCGTTCGCCGTGCACCGGGCCCGCGACTGGACCGGGCAGCCGCTCACGACACTGCGCGAGCGCTACGGTGTGCCGGTCGCCGGAATCGACCGGCTCGGCCTGCCGGGCGCCGACTACACGGCCGACTTCTACGGCGGGGTCCGCACCCGGCTCCCCAGGGTGTTCGACGCCTGCGACCTGGTGATCCGGACCTGCGCGCCGTATCCGCCCGAGCACGGCCCCGAAGGCGTCGTGACGGTCGGATCGCAGCCTAGCGGCCTGCACGAGGGAGGCCTGCGCGGCGCGACCCCGCCGACCGACGACCCCGCCGGCGCGCCCCGGCGGCCGACGGTCTTCCTCGTCACCTCACCTTGGGAGCACCGGAGCGCGGCGCGCTCGATCCCGGCGGCCGAACTCGTCGACGCGCTACCGAGGTTGGTGCACAGCCATCTGGCCGCACTCGGCCGTCCGCTGGAGGTGGTGCACGTCGGCGAACGCCCCTGGCGCTTCGCCCCCGCCGAACAGATCGAGTACCGGCACTTCGGCAAGCTGCCCTACCAGATGTACCACGAGCGGCTGACCTCGGCGGACCTGTTCCTGACCACCAACGTGCTGTCCGCGACCCTCGCCCGGGCGGTCGCGGCCGGAGTCCCGGCCCTGCTGCTCGACAACCACGACAAGCTGGAGCAGCCCGCGTTCCCCGACTGGGTCAGGGACACCGCGCCGCTGCTGCACACCCTCCACCCCTACCGGGTGGCGCCGCTCGGCTGGCACGACATGCTGGAACCGCTGCTCGCCGGCAACCCGTACCGGGACTGCTTCGCCGCCGCCGGAATCCTCGACCGGCAGGCCGTGCTGGGCACACTGACCGACCTGCTGGACGAGGGGCCGGCGCGTGCGGGCCTGCGGGAACGACAGGCCGGTTACCGGGAGCGCCTGGCCGCACTGCCCGAACTCGGTACGGCGCTGAGCACGGCGGTGACCCGATGACCGTCCGTCTGCTGCACGACGACGTCAGCGCCCTGACCGGGCGTCGGACGATCGGCCGGCGCCGGATAGACCCCTCGGCCGGGCGGCGCTTCGACATGACGATGCGCAACGACTTCCTGACCCCCACCGGTGCCCCGTACAAGTGGCAGGAACTGGACGCGAGCCTCGATCGCGTGGTCGTCGGCGGCGGGGTGCCCACGGTGGTCCCGGTCCGATACGAGTGGCAGCACGTGCGGGCGCGTACCGGCACCCCGAAGGGCACCGAGAACTGGCGGGAGTGGACGTTCGCCCGTGGCCAGAGCTTCGGCTCGACGTTGCTGCACACGGACACGGACGGCGCCGTCCCGCCGCTCGACGACGCCGTCGACCCGCCGCCGCACATGGACATCGGCTACCCGCGGCTGCCCAAGTCGCCCGCCGTGGACCTGCTGCTCATGCTCAGCTGGGACGTCGTCGCCTTCGAACTGTTCTGCACCCACCTGACCGCGGCACCGGAGCTGCGGGAGGTCGGCGGCCGCACGGAGCTCGGCGGGATCACCGGAAGCCGGGCCCGGTTCCGCTTCTCCGATCCCGGCACGGTCGCCGAGTTCCACCACGTCACGCCGGTCGCCGCCGAGCACCTGGGCTACGGCAGGTACGCCGGCCGGCCCTCCGCCGTCTACGCCCTCAGCTGCCTGGACTGCCCCCTCGACGTACGGGCCGGCACGGTGGCGCAGCGCGGGCGCTCCTCCTACTGGGCGAAGGCCCAGATCGACCTGGAGACGGGAGATCTGCTCTCCGCGGACATGACCGAGATGATCATCGCCACGCTCACCGGCCCGGACGGCCGGCGCGTCCCCGTGCAGAAGCGACGTCTGGTGCGGCTGGCCGTCCACTCGGACGCCCCCGAGGCCGATTTCCCCGCCGCGGCACCGGGGGAGTACCCGACCGAGGTCGCCGTACGGGTCGACCCGGAGACCCTCGCCGAGGCGATCCGGCTCGTCGAACGCGCCACGGACTACCTGGTCTGGCAGATCTCCGTACTGCAGACCCTCACGGAGGGGATGGCCGAGCTGGCCCTGATGGGCTTCCGCAGTGTGGTCGGCATGGATCCCGTCGACGTGCACCGGGCGGTCCAGCCCCTGATGGCGGACCTGCGCGCGGCGGCCGACGGAGCGCCCGGCGGGATCGTCGCCCTGCGCGCGGCGCTGCCGGCCTACCGCAGGCCCCTTGAAGGGCTGCTCGCCTTCGGCCGGCTCGCGGTGGACGGGGCGATCCGGCACGCGGCGCTCGACGACTCCGGCCGCGCGCACACCCGTCACCAGCTCGACGCCGTGGGCACCGACCTCGGCGAGCTGCTGGTACTGCTCGACCTGCTGGAGCGAGCCGGCCCGGCCACCGCCCCGGCCGATGCCCACGAATCCTGAAGGAGGAGTCATGAAGGCCCTGAGCGTGCACCTGACCGATATCTGCAACAGCAAGTGCAACTTCTGCATCGTCGACTCGCCGTTCGTGAAGGACGACTCGATCTCCCGCAAGCGCGTCTCCCGGTTCCTGCGCGAGAACGCCGACAGCGGCTTCGAGGCGGTCAACATCCACGGCGGCGAGCCCACCATCCGCCGCGACTTCCTGGACATCCTCAAGGAGATCAAGGACCTGGGATACCCCACGGTCCTGCTCCAGACCAACGGCCGCAAACTGGCGCGCAGACAGTACGCCGAGACCGTGATGGAACTGGGCGTGAGCCTCTTCGTCGTCTCCATGCACGGCGCCAACTCGCTCACCCAGGACCGGATCAGCAAGTCGCTCGGCTCGTTCCGGCAGGCCGTCGACGGCATCACGAACGTCAAGGAACTCGGCGCCAAGGTCCGCACCAACTCGGTGGTCTGCAAGGACAACTTCACCGAGATCCCGGAGATCGCGGACCTGTGCATGGACCTCGGGGCCGACCACGTGAACATCTCGGCCCTGCACACCTCCGGCACCGCCCTGCGCAACTTCGCCGAGGTCACCCCGACCTATGACGAGATCCGGCCGTACGTCTTCGAGGCGGTGGACCGGGCCGTCGCCCGCGACCGGGTCATCACCCTGGAGGGCTTCCCGCACTGCGCCATCCCCGGCTACGAGCATCACATGATCAACTGGCGGGAGAACCGGTTCAAGATGCTCTACCGGGCCTACGTGTTCGAGGACTACGAGAACTACATGGACGCCAACGCCCGTGTGAAGGAGGCGCGTTGCGGCGGCTGCGCGCAGAACGACGTCTGCGGCGGTGTGTACAAGGAATACGCGGAGTTCGTCGGCTGGAACGAGTTCCAGCCGTTCGCGCCCGCCGACTCGACCGCGACGGCGTGACCCCGTGCGCCTCATCTCCACCGCCGACGACGAGCTGTACGGGCTGGCCAGCACGGCGGGCAAGTTCGGTCGCGCCGACAAGCTGCTGGCCCGCCTCGACGTCTCCCGCTCGGCCGATCCGCCGGACGGCGACGCGGCACTCAGGTACGGGCTCGCACAGATGGCCGTCCTTCCCAGCATCGGCGTCGAGTTCGCCGCGCACGCCCGCTTCACCGACACCGTCGCTGCCCTCGGGGACGCCCTGTCCCTCGACCCGGACAACTGGCTCGCCCGGTACGGCCGGGCCCGCCTGCGGGCCCTCATCCCGAGCAGCTACGGCGCCTACGCGGTGCAGCTCACCGGCGAACTCGCGCAGGCCGCCGAGGATCTCGACCACCTGATCGCCGCGCAGTCCGGGTGCGCCCCCGAGCCGTACTTCGTGAGCGCCCACGCCCTCGCCGCGGTGATCGACAGGCTGGCCGGGACCGCCCCCTCGGCGGGCCGGCCCCCGTTGTCCGACGCACTCGCCGCCTGCCCCCGGGTCCCCGTCCGGTTCAGGGCGCTCGGCGCGGTCCTGTGCGAACCGCTGGCCACGCTGCACGCCGAAGCGGACGGGGCCGAGCGAGAGCTGCTCGGCGAGGTTCTCCGTACGGTCTACGGCCATCAGGTCACGGTGGACGGCGTGCGCCGCCAACCGGCGGGGAGGTGAGGGCCGTGACCGGACGCAGAGTGCTGTTCCTGGGCCTTGGCCACCTGTCCAACGGGGACATCAGCATCGCGGCGGACTTCGCCCGGCAACTCCCGCCGGACGAGTTCGAGGTGGGGTTCGTGACCTCCGCGGCCGTCGCCGGGTACGTGCGCGGGCTCGGCCTGAAGACGTATCCGCTGGAGAGCGAGGATCCTCGGCGCAACCTGGAGGCCTTCGACCGGCTCGTCGCCGAGTTCCGCCCCGGACTGCTCGTCGCGGCCGACGCGTTCACCCTGGACTACTCGACCGCGTGGTCCGGCCTGAGCATGAGCCTGCTGCGCGAGCGCTACGACATCGCGCTGGCCAGCTTCGACCAGTACGACTACCCGGCCGCGGACTACGTCGTCGACTTCTACGGCGGCCACCGGACCCGGTTCCCGAGGCTGCTCGACAGCTGCGACCTGCTGATCCGCAACAGCCCGCTCAACCGTCCGGTGCCCGGGGACCGGCGGGTGGCCGTGACCCGGATGGTGTGCGGCGGACCCGCGACGCGGCCCGTCTCCCGGCACCCCACGCGGGTGCCGACGGTCTTCTTGACCAACTCCCGGTGGGAGTACGTCAACGTCGTGAGATCCCCGGTCATGACGCAGCTGATGCGCTCGATGCCACGCCTCATCCACAGCCACCTCGCCGCCCTGGACCGGCCGCTGCGTGTCGTGCATGTCGGCCCGACCGCATGGGACTTCAGCCCGGCACCGGCCATCGACTACCAGTACGTGCCCCACCTCGCCCCGGAGGACTTCCATGTGCAGCTGGCGGCGGCGGACCTCTACCTCACCGGCAACGCCGTCTCGGTGACGCTCACCCAGGCAGTGCTGGCCGGGGTGCCGTCCCTGCTGCTCGACAACCGCAAGGTGCTCGACGTCGGCAGGCTCGTGCGGGCCGGGTCGGCGCCGGGATGGCTGACGGAGGCCGCTCCCGGCCTGGAGGTCGCCTACCCGTACCGGGTCTTCCCGTGGGGCTGGCACGACTTCCTGACCCCGGTGCTCACCGACAACCCGTACACGGACTGCTTCCTGACCGCGGGCGTCTTCGAGCGCCGCAAGGTACTGCGGGCGATGAGCACACTGCTGGACGACGCGGCGACCCGTGCACAACTCGCCGACCGCCAGGCCGACCTGGTCCACCGACTCGACCAACTCCCCTCCGCGGGCGAGGCGCTCAGCGGCGCCGAACTCCCCGGCTGGTGAAGGGAAACCCCGTGACAGAGCCGACGCCACGGCCCGTGATGCCGTTCCGGCAGCCCCAGCCCCTCCTGCCCTCGCCGGAACTGCGCGACCTCCAGCAGCGCTGTCCCGTGCACCGGGTCCGCACCCGCACGGGCGACGAGGCGTGGCTCGTGACCGGACACGACGAAGTGCGGTCGCTCTACGCCGGTGACCGGCTCGGCCGCTCGCACCCGCGACCGGAACGCGCGGCCAGGCTGACCGCCTCCGCGCTGTTCGGCGGCCGGCCGCGCGAGCACTACGGCACCGAGGACGCCGACCGGCAGTGGATGAGGCAGGTGCTGCACACCGTCATGTCGCCCGCCCGGCTGCGCGAGCTGCGCCCGTGGCTGGACGCCACGGTCACCGAACTGCTCGACCGGTTCGAGGCCGCGCCGCGGCCCGCCGACCTCGTCGACCTGATCGCCGTACCGCTGCCGACGCTGGTGATCTGCAGACTGCTCGGCGTTCCAGCGAAGGACCTGGCCCGGTACCGCGAACTCGCCGACGCGATCGCCTCGGCCGGTGACGAACAGCTTTCCGGGCAGGGGCTGGCAGAACTGACCGACGGACTGCGCGAGTTGGTGGCCGCGGGACGCGTCACGGCCGACGGGCTGCTCGGCAGGCTGCGCGCGGCCCCGTACCGGCTCCCGCCCGGCGTCGTCGCCGACATCGGCGCCGCCATGATGTTCACGGGCCACCACACCACGGTCGTCGCGATCGGCTACGGCACGCTGCTGCTGATGACCAACCCGGAGCAGCGCGCGGCGGTGCTGGCCGATCCGGACAAGCTGCCGGCCGCCGTCGAGGAGTGCCTGCGGATCGGGAACGCCGGTGTGAACGTCGGCGGCGGCAACGGCATCCCCACCTACGCGCGGGAGGACTTCGAACTCGCGGACGTGTGCGTCCGGGCCGGGGACCTGGTTCTGCTGGACACCGGCTCGGCCAACCACGACGAGACGGTGTTCGACGACGCCCACCGGTTCGTCGTGGACCGTCCGGCCAACCAGCACCTCACCTTCGGGTACGGCCGTCACTACTGTCCCGGAGCCGGCCTGGCCCGGGTCGAGATGTCGGCACTGTTCGCCCAACTGCTGCCGCGCTTCCCCCAGTTGCGTCCCGCCGTGGGTCTGCACGAACTGCGGGCACACGACGACCAGATCACCGGCGGGCTGGCCGCCCTGCCGGTCACCTGGTGAGCGGCGGACCGGCCGGCGTCGGCCGTACGGCGCTCGGCGCGGCGATGATCCGCGCGGTGGAGAGCCGCCGCCCCGACCGGCTCTTCCACGATCCTTACGCCGCCCACTTCCTCACCGCCGCACCGGAGGTGTTCCGCACCCCGGGACAGGGCCCGGCGGGCGGACGTGGTGGGCCGCGCGGCGCCGTCGCAGGACTCGGTGGCCTGTCCGGCGCGGCGGCCGGATTCTGGGCACAGGTCGTCCTGCGCACCCGCTTCTTCGACGACCACCTGCTGGCCGCCAGCACGCACGGTGTACGCCAGGTCGTGCTGCTCGCGGCCGGCCTGGACACCCGGGCCTACCGCCTGGCCTGGCCCGACGGCGTCAGTGTCTTCGAACTCGACCTGCCCGGCGTGCTCGACTTCAAGCGGCGCGTCCTCGCCCCCCGCGCGGCCGAGCCGCGCGGGGACCTGCGCGCGATCCCGGCAGACCTCCGTGAGGACTGGCCGACGCCGCTGGCCGAGGCGGGATTCCGCGCCGAAGAGCCGACCGCCTGGCTGCTCGAAGGCCTGCTGATCTACCTGTCCGCCAACGAGGTCACCCGGCTGCTCACGACGATCGGTGAACTGTCCGCCCCCGGCAGCCACATCGCGTTCGAGTACGACGACACGCACCCCGAGGTCCTGCGCGACCGGGCGGCACGGCTGCCCGCCGTGGCCGAGCACGCCAGGCTCTGGCAGGGCGGACTCCCCGACGCACCCGCCCGGCTGGCGGCCGACGGCTGGCGCTGCGCACGGCACGCCCTCGTACCGCTCGCCGCCCGCCTCGGCCGTCCACTCGACGCCGCGTCGTCCCCCGGCGGATTCCTCACCGCCGTTCGCGGCCCTGACCCGCGCCGAGGTCGGTGAACCAGGCCGCCGTCCTCTTGAGTCCCTCGTCGAGCGGGACCTCCGGGGACCAGCCGAGCAGCGTCTTCGCCAGGCTGATGTCGGGGCGCCGCCGCTCGGGATCGTCCACCGGCCGGGGCACGAACTCCACGGGCGAGGCCGAGCCGCACACCTCCCGTACCGCCTCAGCGACCCGAAGCACCGTGTACTCCTCCGGGTTGCCGAGATTCACCGGCCCGGGCACGTCCGAGTGCAGCAGCATCATCAGGCCCCTGACCAGGTCGGACACGTAACACAGGGACCGCGTCTGCGAGCCGCTGCCGCTGACCGTGATCGGCTCGGAGCGCAGCGCCTGGTCGAGGAACGTCGGGACCATCCTGCCGTCGTCCGGCCGCATCCTCGGCCCGTACGTGTTGAAGATCCGCGCGATCGACGTCTCCACGCCGTACACCCCGCGGTACGTCACGGTCAGCGCCTCGGCGAACCGCTTCGACTCGTCGTAGACGGAGCGCGGTCCGATCGGATTGACGTGCCCCCAGTACGACTCCGGCTGCGGGTGCACCAGCGGGTCGCCGTAGACCTCGCTGGTGGAGGTCAGCAGATAGCGCGCGCCCTTCTCCCGGGCCAGCTCCAGCGTGCGCAGGGTGCCGAGCGAGCCGGCCCTGAGGGTGTGCACCGGGAGCCTGAGATAGTCCGCCGGACTCGCGGGCGAGGCGAGGTGCAGCACCGCGTCGAGGTGACCGGGGACCGCGCCCAGCTCGGCGATGTCCTCGCGGACGAGTTCGATGTCACCGCCCGCGGCCAGCTGTTCGATGTTCCGAGGGTCGCCCGTGCTCAGGTCGTCCACGCAGATCACGTCGTAGCCGTCGCCGAGAAGCGCCTCGCACAGATGGGAGCCGAGGAACCCGCTGCCGCCGGCCACCAGAGCACGTCGCCTCATGACACACGTCCTTCCTGACGGTTCATCAGCCCCGGAGGGCTGTTCTGCCGCTCACAGCGGCCGGGTGGCGAGGCCCTGGCAGCGACGCAGCAGATCGATCAGCCGTTCGACATCGGTCTGTACGGCCTTCAACTCGCGGTGCAGCCAGCCGGCGTCGCCGCTCACCAGGTCCGGTCGGCCGGCGATGCTCATCCCCGCCGTCTCGCAGTAGGTCAGAAAGTCCTCCAGCGCGTAGCGCAGCCCGGGCAGCGCCGGGCGCGTGGCCGCCTCGGCCCCGGCGTCACCCGCGGCCCAGCCGCGCAGCCCGCCCCGCACCTCGCGCGCGGCACCCAGGACGCCGTCGAGGCCGGTGTCCCGGTCCGCCTCGGGGTACATCCCGGGTCCGGAAGGGCCGGAGAACGACCCGCGGTGAGCACGCAGATAGTCGATCAGCCGGCTCAGACCGGCCGCGGTCTCCCGCAACAGCGTCCGGCCATCCAACCCGGCCGCCGAGGGCCGCACGGTCGGCGAGCCGTGCCGCTCGGGCGCCGCGACCGGCGCGTATCCGGCAGCGAAGGGATCGTTCAGCACCGTGGCCAGGCTACGGAAGGGCATCGGCCGCCCGCCGCCGCGCCGCACCTCGGCCCGCAGCCGGGCGACGCGATCCGGATCCCGCGACCGTCCCGGCCACTCGGCGAGCCGCGACGCGAGGACGAACGCGGCGACGAAGTACGGCTGTCCCCCGGTCCGCGACTGCAGTTCGATCAGTTCGTCGACCGCGGCGGCCACACCGCCCAGTTCGTCCTCGGAGGGGTCCTTGCCGGCCAACGCCAGACACCGCAGCCGGGCCCGCAGATAGCGTGCCAACCAGTGGTCGGGCACAGCGGCCACCACCTGGTCCAACGCCTCGGTCACCCCGCCGATCCGGCCCCAGGTCTCGATCTCCGAACCGGCCGTCGGCAGAGTCGCCAGCAGGCCCAGCGCGTAGCGGAGCGCGGCGTCCGGATCGTCGGGGTTCTTGTAGTACTGCTCTTCCAGGCGTTCCAGCATGCGTGCGGCCCGACCCATCCGGTCGGCCAGACTCATCGCCTCGAACAGTTCGGCATCCGCAGCCTCGATCAGCCGCATCGATCGCTCTCCCGGCGCACGTCGACGACATTCAGGACCTCGGCAACCTAGCCGCGGCCCGCAGCGTTTTTGCTCAGGCAATGCTGTGATCGATGCTTACTGACAATTCGGTGTCGCGCCGATAGCGTGGCCCAGGTCCCTGTGCTCGTCCTTTTGGAGCCCCTTTGGAGTCCATCGTGGGTCACGGCGTGTATTTCCTGGCCAATGATCG
Organism: Streptomyces sp. AK08-02; assembly: GCF_033795085.1. Classification (NCBI taxonomy): domain Bacteria; kingdom Bacillati; phylum Actinomycetota; class Actinomycetes; order Kitasatosporales; family Streptomycetaceae; genus Streptomyces; species Streptomyces sp. AK08-02. The sequence goes on along the minus strand of NZ_JARAZV010000010.1, from coordinate 37,932 downwards.
TGTGTACGACAACGTGGTCGCGTTCCTCAACAGCTTCCGCGCGAGCAATCCGACGATCGACCTGTGCCTGATTCCCTTCGCGGACGACATCGAGCGGACCATGGAGCTGGCCTCACGGTACGACTTCACCGTCTTCGACGACGAGGACGTGCTGCGCCGTTGTGACGAGATCGGCGCCCGCTTCCACGGCCGGCCGGCCGGGCATTACCGGAAACTCGCGGCCTGGCACGGGGAGTTCGACCGCTTCGTCTACATCGACTGCGACACCGTCGTGCTCGAACCGGTGGACTTCGTGTTCGGCTATCTCGACGAATACGACTTTCTCACCTCGCATTCGGATATCCACAGCATCCGTAAGTTCGTGTGGCGCGACTCCATTTATGACACCGACGCGCTGACCCGGCAGCAGATCCGCTTCTCGGCGAACACCGGTTTCGTCGTCTCCCACCTCGGCGCCCAGAACCTGCACGAGGTCGAGGCGCGACTGGACGGGGCGGTGGCCCTCGCCGACCACATGGAACTCATGTGCTTCGAGCAACCGCTGCTCAACTACCTGATCGTCACGTCCGGGCGGCCCTACACCAGCCTCTTCGTGATCGCCCAGCGGACCGGCGACTCGTCCATCCCGCAGGAGCGGTGGGCCGGGGCCGGCCTCGACCCTGAGCCCGGCCCGGGGCCCGACCGCGACACGCCCCGTCCGCCGACGATGATGGTGCACTGGGCAGGCGAGTGGGAGAGGAGCCGCCGCGAGGGCACCCCCATCCCGCTCCGGGAGCTGTGGGAGCGATACCGCTATCCCGCTGTGGGCTGAGGGAGCGACAAGGGGTTTCCCGGATGCTACGGGGCGGGCCGAGACGCGAGCATGGGCGTCCTGCCCGCGTTCGAGGGAGAGCCAGTGGAGTTCCGTGTCCTGGGGCCGGTGGTAGCACTGTCCGACGGCCGTCCCGTGCCGCTCAAAGAGCGCAAGCAGCGTCTCGTTCTCGCGCTGTTGCTGCTGGAGTCGAACCAACTGGTGCCGATCGACCGGCTGGTGGATCTGCTGTGGCAGCACGATCCGCCGAACAGCGCGCGCCGGATCGTCCAGGCGTATCTCAGCCGTCTGCGCACCATGGTGGAGAGGCTGGACCGGGAGCGGAGCCGGGTGATCCGTTACGGCAGCTGTTACATGCTGGAATGCGAGCCCCACCAGGTCGACGTGTTCCGCTTCCGCACCCTGCTCGACGAGGCCCGCCGGATCGAGGACGACCATGCGAAGGCCGCGATTCTGCACGAAGCGGTGTCCCTTTGGCGTGGCCCCGCACTGGCCGACGCCGCCGACGACCAACTGCGCCGTGAACTGTGCGGCGGCCTTGAGGAGGCGCGAGCGACGGCGGTCGAGGACCGGCTCGATGCCCGGCTGCGGCTCGGGCAGCATGTGGCGCTTCTCGACGAGCTCACCGATCTGCACGCCCGGCACCCCACCCACACGCGGGTCGCGGCGCAGCTGATGACGGCCCTGTACCGGTCGGGACGCTCGTCCGAGGCGCTCCAGGTCCATCTGCGGACCCGCGAGTGGCTGCGCTCGGAGCTGGGAATCGACCCGACCGCGGATCTGGACCGGCTGTACACCGCGATCCTGCGCAACGATCCCGCACTGGACGTGCCGAAGCCGCCGGCGGAGCCCCCTCCCGTCGACGCGACCACCCTCGCCACACCCATCACACCCGTCGCACCCGTCACCCCCATTACTTCCATCGCCCCCATCACCTCCACGAATGATCTCGGTGAGCTGTTGCAACTGCTCGACGCGGCACGCCACGCCGTGACGCGGTTGGCTCAGAAGGGTGCCGCGCAAGGAGTGGACGCGGTCGAGGAGCGATGGGGCCGGGTCGAGCAGAGGTAGGCAGCAGCCGCGAGGGGCTGTCGGGACCGGGACCGGCCCCGACAGCCCCAGCGACACGCGAATCCGTACACGCCCCGGTACGAGTGGTCCGAACGGCCGATGGATCAGCTGACCGCGGTCCACTTCTGGTTCTGGGCGCCTGTGCAGGACCAGAGCCGGAGCGGTGTGCCGTTGCTCCCGCGTGGGTCCGTTGCCTCCACGCATTTGTGAGCCTGGAGGTTGACCAGGTCGTGGGCGGGGTTGAGGCGGAACCTCTGGGAGCCACCGCCGTCGCAGTCGGCCAATCGGACGGCCGCGCCGTTGTCCGTCGAACCGCCCGCGATGTCCAGGCACTTGCCCGAGATCCGGACGAGCCTGTCCTCCGACACGATCTGCCAGTACTGCCTGTCGCTGCTCGAGCAGTCCTGGATCCGCAACGCCGTGTCCCCGAAGGTGCCGCCGTCAACGCACCTGTCGGAGGCGTGACTTTGTATCGCCACGCCTGAGCCAGGCTTGGAGGCGGAAGGGCCCGCTGTCGAAGGCCTCTCTGTCGAAGAGCCTGCTGCCGAACCGTCCTTGTCGGAGTCCGAGCCCGCTACGAGGATGGGGCTGGACGCGAGCAGGGCTATCGCCAGGCCGGAGCCGGCCAGCACCATCCAGCGGAGCCGACGGGTACGGGTGTCCGGACCGCCGGTCCCCTCTCCTGAAGCGTCCCGGCCGACCAACACCACCGGACCGGAGGGCAGTTGAACCGGCACGACCGGGACCGAGGCGGGCACGGGGGCGGGCTCGGGGGCGGGCTTGACCGGGACCGAGGCGGGCAGCTGAGCCGGAACGGCCGGATCCGAGGCGGGCTCGGCCTGGACCGGCGGAGCGAGGAGCCCGACGTCGGCCTGCAGAACCCGCCGGTACGTCGCCTGAAGCGTCGGCCCGGGATCGACGCCCAGCTCGCTCGCGAGCAGCGTCTGCACCTCGCGGTAGGTGGCGAGGGCCGCCGCCTGCCGCCCCGAGCGGTACAGGGCGAGCATCAGCAGCTCCCGGAAGCGCTCGTCCAGCGGATGTTCGGCGACCAGACCGGTCAGCTCCGAGACCGCCTGCTCATGGCCCCCCAGTTCGAGTTCGACCGCCCGCCGGGCCGCCTCCGCCGACAGACGCAGTTCGTCCAGCCGCTGCCGCTGACTGTCCGCGTACTCGCCTCGGACACCGGCCAACGCCGTTCCCCGCCACAGAGCGAGCGCGTCACCCAGGCACTTCGCCGCGCCTCGGGCGTCACCCGCACCTCGCAACCGCTCGGCCTGGGCCAGCAGTTCCCGGAAGACGCTCAGATCCAGCTCGCCCGGTGCGGTGAGTTGATAGCCGTCCCCCGCGGCACGGATCACGGACGACGCGGGGTCCCCGGCGGGCTCCAACACCTTACGAAGCCGATGAATGTACGTACGCAGAATGCCACGCGCGGAGGCCGGCGCCTCGGTCCCCCACACCGCGTCGACGAGCCTGTCCACCGACACCTGTGAGCCTTCGGCCAGTAACAACACGGCCAGCAGCGCCCGTTGCTGAGGCGGGCCGAGCGCGATCTCGTCCTTGCCTCGCCATGCCCTGACCGGTCCTAGCAGCGAGAACCGTAATCGCTCTTTCAACCAGCGCCCTCCTTCAGGGATGCACGCCCGAGGCCGGCGTCCGAGGCCGGGCTTCCCGGGCAACCGCGCGGATCACTCCCGGAGTCTAACTGCGGCTCTGTCCGGGACCTTCGTGTTCCAGACCCCGGGGGTGGCGGCGCGAACGGCGCGGTCCGACGGCCCCTCTGGTACGACGCCGAGGTGAGCGTGTGACCGTCTCGCCGTCCTCCACGTGGCTCGCGAGACCCGGCGAGCGGAGGTCAACGGTCTGTGAAGCGAACGTCAACAAGCTGTAGACACCCTGGCGGTTGTCTTGGTCGGGCGGCGTTTCGCGCCGTCTCGCCCAGGAGTGGCACCTACTCACGCCAGTGAGCACCGACGCCTACGGGGGAGATCCCCGTCTCACAGATCGCGGCCTTGAGCCGACCAAGGAGTGGTATTCGTATGTCCGCATCTCTCGTCCATCGGTTACCCGGAAGACGCGCTTCCTCCGGCACCTCCCCGGTGCTTACCGCACTCACGATGCTGGTCGCACTGATCGCCGCCCTGTTCGTGGCCGTGCCGACCGCCACGGCAGCGGACGGCCAGATCAAGGGGCTGGCCGGCAAGTGCGTCGACGTCGCGTCGGCGAGCAGTGCGAACGGGGCGGCCGTACAGCTTTATGACTGCAACGGGACCAACGCTCAGATCTGGTCCAATCCAGGGGACGGCACCCTGCGTGCGCTCGGCAAGTGCCTCGACGTCGTCGAGCACAGCACGGCGGACGGCGCGTCCGTCCAGCTGTGGGACTGCACGGGCGGCGCCAATCAGCAGTGGGTGGTCACCGCGGCTCGTGACATCGTCAACCCCGCCGCCGACAAGTGTCTGGACGTCCGCGAGAACGACTCCGCCAACGGCACCCGGCTGCAGATCTGGACGTGCACCGGCACGTCGAACCAGAAGTGGACGGCGCCTGCGGGCGGGGGCGGTACGACCCCTTCCGGCTTCGTGGTCAGCGAGGCCCAGTTCAACCAGATGTTCCCGAACCGGAACGGCTTCTACACGTACAGCGGGCTGGTGCAGGCGCTGAGCTCCTACCCGGGGTTCGCGAAGACCGGCAGTGACACGGTCAGGAAGCAGGAGGCCGCGGCCTTCCTCGCCAACGTCAATCACGAGACCGGTGGCCTGGTCTATGTGGTGGAGCAGAACACCGCCAACTACCCCCACTACTGCGACCTCAGCCAGTCGTACGGCTGCCCGGCCGGTAAGTCCGCCTACTACGGGCGTGGCCCCATCCAGCTCAGCTGGAACTTCAACTACAAGGCGGCGGGCGACGCGCTCGGGATCGACCTGCTCCACAACCCCTGGCTGGTCGAGACCGACGCCGCCGTGGCCTGGCGCACAGGCCTGTGGTTCTGGAACACGTCGACCGGCGCCGGCACGATGACCCCGCACAACGCGATGGTGAACCAGGCGGGCTTCGGCCAGACCGTCCGTGCCATCAACGGCTCTCTCGAGTGCGACGGGAAGAACCCCGGTCAGGTGCAGAGCAGGGTGAGCGCCTACCAGAGGTTCACCGGGATCCTCGGGGTCGTCCCGGGCGGCAATCTCTACTGCTGAACCCCACCTGAGCCCCTCATGTGACGGTGACTGTGCGGTGCCCGGAGGCACCGCACAGTCACCCCGTCGATCTTGCCAAGGAACGGGAAACTCTCATGAATTCGATGCAGAAGCGCTTCGCGTCCGCGACAGCGTTTGGATTTCTGATGCTCTCGGGGGCGTCAGTGAATACCGTCGCGGCAGCCGCCGCGCCGCAGTCGACTCAGACATCGACTCGGATATCGGCTCAGGCTTCAACCCGAGCTCTGGCTCCGCAGACCTTCGCGCACCCGGGAGTCAACATAACCTCGACGCAACTCGAGTTCGTGCGGACCAAGGTCCAGCAGAGCGCGGCCCCCTGGAAGGGGGCGTACGACGACATGATCAGCGATCCGCTGGCCTCGCTCTCGCGCGTCCCCACCCCTCGCCCGGTCGTCGACTGCGGCCAGAGCAGCAATCCGGACAACGGATGCACGAACGAACGACAGGACGCGATCGCCGCCTACACCGACGCACTCGCGTGGGCCATCAACGGTGACGAGCGGTACGCCAGGAAGTCGATCCAGATCATGGACGCCTGGTCGTCCACGATCACGGGCCACACGGGTCTGAACACGGGAATTCAGACGGCATGGTCGGCCGCGTCGTGGGTGAAGGCCGCCGAACTCATGAAGTACCAGTATCACAATTGGCCGAATGCCGACCGATTCGCGAGCATGCTGCGTTCCGTCTACCTTCCTGTCGTGGTGAACGGCGATGACAGAACCAGCAACTGGGACCTCATCGAGGCCGAGGCCTCGATGGGGATCTCCGTCTTCACCAATGACGGGGTCACCTTCGACAAGGCCGTCGCCCAGTACCTCGCACGCGTTCCCGCGTTCGTCTATCTCGAATCGGACGGGCCCACACCCCGTCGGAGCCCGGACGGCGGTTTCAACTGGGAGACCGCGAACCGGTACATCACCGGAATGACCCAGGAGACGTGCCGGGATTTCGTGCACACCGGCTACAGCATCGCCTCGATGTCCCACATCGCCGAAACGGCTCTCATGCAGAACGTGGATCTCTACCCCCAGGTGGGAGAACGCCTGCGGCAAGCTCTGGGATGGCAGTCCACCCAGGAACTGCGCGCGGCCCCGGAGCCGGCGAACCTGTGCGGTAGAGGACCCCTCGTGCGTGGCCTCGGCCCGGTCACCGAGACCGGGTTCAACGCCCTGCACACGAGGCAGGGAATCGCCATGGCGAACACCCAGGCCCTGACCGAAGGCGGTCGCCCCTGGGGAACGAACTACCTGTTCGTGGCCTGGGAGACGCTGACCAACGCGAACAACCCGGTGATGCCCAACACCCAGCTGCCCACCGGGCCGATCACCGGCCTCGGCGGCAAGTGTGTGGACATCGCCGCGTCCAACAGCGCCAACAGCACCGCCGTCCAGATGTACGACTGCAACGGCACTGACGCGCAGCAGTGGACCGTGGGCGGCGACGGTACCCTCCGAGCGCTCGGCAAGTGCATGGACGTCACCGCCGCAGGCACGGCGGACGGTACCAAGGTGCAGTTGTACGACTGCAAGGGCGGCGGCGCTCAGGTCTGGCAGCGCGGCACCGGGGACACCCTGGTGAACCCGGCCTCGGGCAAGTGCCTGGACGTCACCGAGATGTCCACCGCCAACAACGCCCGGCTGCAGATCTGGTCCTGCACCGGCACCACCAACCAGCAGTTCCATTTGCCGGTCTGACCTCGGGGTCACAGGGAGTACTGCCGCCTGCGACCGGACGGCAGGCGCAGTTCGATGTGGGCGCCGGGCTGCCTAGGGCGAGAGTGCGCCCCCGCCGGGTGCTGTCAGGCACAGGGAGACGACATCCTCGGCCTCCTGATGCCTGGCGGCGACCACCAGTTCCCGGCTCTCGGGTGGCCGGTGGGCGCCTGGGCGCCTGGGCGACGGGTGTTGCTGATGTCCATGGAGACGGCCTGGAGAGCGACGACAAGGGGCGGCTCTACGGCGGCGACCTCGAACACAACACCATCTGGCGCAGGAGCCCGAACGGCACCTACCGGACCCTCGCCCTTCCACGAGGGCCAGGACCTGCGCCGCAAGCCCTGTCTCCTGGTCCGCCTGTCCATCGACGCCGGGCCGGTCAGGCTGGTGTGACCCCCGCGTCCTTCGCCGGAGCACCCGGGCGGGCCGCTCCCCGCTCGGGCGGCCGGCGCGTCGGCCCGATGCGGTCGCCGACCATGTCCCGGGGCCGATCCGGACATCTTGACGCGGGCTCGGCGGTCGCGTCCAGTCCGTCACCGCCTGCTGGGTTTCTTATTGAGACCAACCGTATTCTGGCTTCATGAGACGCACATCCTTCGCGCACTGGCCCTGCTCGATCGCCCGCACCATGGACCTTCTGGGTGACTTGTGGACGCCGCTGGTACTGCGGGAGGCCTTCTACGGGATCAAGCGGTTCGACGCGTTCCAGGAGTCGCTCGGGATCGCGCGCAACACGCTGACCGACCGTTTGCGGCGGCTCGTGGACGAGGGGCTGATGGAGAAGCGGCCCTACCAGAACGATCCAGTGCGGTACGACTATGTCCTCACGGAGAAGGGGCGCGACTTCCACGCCGTGCTGTTGGCCATGAACCGATGGGGTGACCGCTGGCTGGCCGGCGAGGCGGGCCCTCCGGTGACGCATCACCACGATGTCTGCGGCCAGGAAAGCCACGCCGAAGTGGTGTGCGCTGCCTGCGGCGAGCCGATGACCCCTGAGAACACCCACCCGAGGATGGGCCCCGGCTATCCGCCGCGTCTGGCCGAACGGCCGGATGTGCGGGAGCGGTTCGCCGGCTGACGTTTGGCCTCTCACGAGCTCCCTGGCCCCCTTCTTCATGCTTGACAAGTGAGTCTTAATACGCAACTTTCGTTGTCAGGCCCACTTCCTGGAGGGTCTGCCCCACTGCGAGGAGGCCAGGCGATGGAATGGACCGGCGCGCGCTATGCGGACCAGCCGACGGTCGAGGTGCCGATCTGGATCGCCGCTCCGCCGCAGCGGGTGTGGGAGCTGGTGTCCGACATCGAACTGATGCCGCGCTTGAGCGACGAGCTGGAGTCGGTGGAGTGGCTGGACGCGGCGTCAGAACCTGTGGTGGGGGCCCGCTGGGTGGGAAAAAGCAGGCATGAGGCGTTCGGGGAGTGGGCCACCACGTCCCACGTCGTCGAGTTCGAGCCGCTGAAGGCGTTCGCCTGGGCGGTCGAGGATCTCGAGAATCCCTCGGCGATCTGGCGTTTCACGCTCGAACCGCAGGACGACGGGACGCTGCTGCGGGAGTGGATGCAGATGGGACCGGGCCGCTCGGGCCTCTCCTTCGCCATCGACCGCATGCCGGAGAAGGAACAGAAGATCGTCTTCGTGCGTATGCGCGAGTTCGAGAACAACATCGGCGTCACGCTTGAGGCGATCAAGAAGCTGGCCGAAGAGCCCGGAAAGGCGAGTGCGTGATGCGGACGGCGACCACGATCGAGGCCTCCACGGGCTGGCCGGAGACGGTCGACCTCGTCCTGGAGGCGGAGAAGCTGGGCATGGACATCTGCTGGGTGGCGGAGGCCTGGGGCGCCGAGGCGGTGTCGCCGCTGGGATACCTCGCCGCGCGCACCGAGCGCATGCTTCTCGGCTCCGCGATCATCCAGCTCGCCACCCGCACGCCTATGGCCATCGCCCGCGCCGCGATCACCCTCTCGAACATCTCCGAAGGCCGCTTCCTGTTGGGACTTGGCCCGTCCGGACCCCAGGTGATCGAGGGCCTGCACGGCGTGCCGTTCGCCCGGCCCCTGTCGCGTATGCGGGAGACGGTCGAGATCGTGCGGGGGGCCACCTCGGGCGAGAAGATCTCCTACTCCGGGCGGGAGTTCCAGATCCCGCTGCCGGGCGGGGAGGCCAGGCCCATGCGGCTGGCGATGCCCGCCGAGCACGACATCCCCGTCTACCTGGCGACGCTGTCGCCGAAGATGCTGCAACTGACCGGGGAGATCGCCGATGGCTGGCTGGGCACCAGCTTCGTTCCCGAGGGTGCCAAGGAGGCGTACTTCGACCATCTGGACGCGGGCCTCGCCGCGGCCGGCCGTAAGCGTGCCGACTTCGACATCTGCCAGGGGGCCGAGGTGGCCTTCGCCGAGGACGAGGACGCGCTGCGCGCGATGGTGGCCGGCCGAAAGAAGGAACTGGCCTTCAGCCTCGGCGGCATGGGCTCCGAGAAGACGAACTTCTACAACAACGCCTACAGCCGCCAGGGATGGGCTGAGGTCGCCGCCGAGGTCCGAGAGCGCTGGCAGGCCGGAGACCGCGACGGCGCCGCCGACCTCGTCACCGACGACATGGTGCTGGCCACCACGCTGATCGGCACGGAGGAGATGGTGCGCGAGCGGCTGCGGGTGTGGCACGACGCCGGGGTCGACATCGTCCGCTTCTACCCCGCCGGTGAGACGCTGGACGCGAAGCTGACCACCCTCGGCCGGGCCATCGACCTGGTTCGGGACTTGGAGCGCGGGTCCGGAAGCTAGCCGACGACGGACCAGGACACCCGTCGGGCAAGCGTTCCATGGCATCACCCTGCGCGCGGAAGCGGCGGGGAGGCCGACCCGCAGGAGTCGAGCGGCTTCCTGCTACCGCTGGGACATGGGCCGGCGCCGCGACTTGGAATTCGTAAACCGATCGGTTTACGATGGTCTCGAAACCGACCGGTTTCATCAGTCGGAGTGCCGGCGCGGGTGCTGTGTCCCAGGCTCCCGCGTCGACGGCCGTGTGTACCGATGTCGAACGTTCCGGGGATCGCCGGCCCGCGACGGAAGGTGTCCGGCCTTCTCCGGATGCGAGCGTCCTGTCCGAGACCGGAGTAAGTCATGAGTGGGATTCACCCGTTCCGTGTCCTGCGTGCCAAACCCCTGTGGATCGCGAACGGCGTCATCACGGGCGTCCTCGCGCTGCTGTTCACCGTGTTCTACGTCGGCGCCAACATCGATCCCGTCGATCACATGAAGAATCTGCCCGTCGGCCTGGTCAACGCCGACAAGGGGGCCGCCGTCGGCGGTGAGCAGGTCAACCTGGGGGCTCGGATCACCGAGTCGATCAAGAAGTCCACCGCGGGCGGGGACAAGGTCGACTGGAAGGTGATGGACGAGAAGGAGATGAAGGAGGAACTCGGCAAGGGCAAGCTGTACGGCGCGCTCGTCGTCCCCGCCGACTTCACCTCGGCCACCACCGCACTCACCGGAACCCCGGCCGCCGGAGCCGCGACCGTGGGGGCCCCGACCCGCCCGACGCTGACGGTGCTGACCAACCAGTCCGCCGGCAGTATCGGCTCCGGTCTCGCCCGGACCGCGACGACGCAGGCGGCCGAGAGCGCCTCGCTCCAGGTGGGCAGAGAACTCACTTCTCGGGGCGGGTCCGAGCAGGCGAAGCTGCCGACCGCCGCACGCGTTCTGCTGGCCGACCCGGCTGCCGTCGTCGTCGAGGACGGCCATCCCCTCGACTCGCACAGCGGCCTGGGCCTGACCGCGTTCTACTACGCGCTCGTCCTCGTGGTCTGCGGCATGCTCTCCGCCAACGTCATCAGTGGCCAGGTGGACCACGCCCTCGGCTACACCCACAACGACATGGGCCCACTGCGCCTGCACCGCCCCCTGATCCGGGCAACCCGCGTGCAGACCCTCGCCATCAGCGGCACTCTCATGGTCGGCCTGTCCCTGCTGATGGGGAGTCTGGTCATGGTGGGCGCGGTCGGCCTCATGGGGATGCATGCCGCCCATCTGCCCCTGCTGTGGCTGTACTCGGTGTGCTCCGTCGCCGTCGCCGGGATCGGGGCGCTCAGCCTCCTCGCGGTCTTCGGTACGCCCGGCATGCTGGTGGTCACGCTGGTCTTCATCGGGATGGCGGTGCCGACGGCCAACGCCACCACGCCGCTGCAGGCGCTGCCCGGCTTCTACCGCTTCCTGGCGGAGTTCGAGCCGCTGCGGCAGATCACCGGCGGCATTCGCTCGATCCTCTACTACGACGCCCAGGCCGACGCAGGCCTGACCCGGGGCTGGCTCATGATGGCCGTCGGCCTCGTGGCAGCCGCCCTCTTCGGCTTCGGCGTGACGGGCTGGTACGACCGCAAAGGGTTGCACCGTATCCCTGTCCCCGCCGGGTCGGAGCCCGCGAAGGCCGCTGCCCCGGCGTAGCGGAAGGCGGCACACCAAGAACGGGGCCACTGCTCGGACGCTCGGAGTGGCCCTGGTGCGCGTCGCCCCCCGTGAGGGCGAGAGGGGCGCGCACCGATCAGGGCTCGGCGACGGTCTCTCCCTCCAGGGACGTCGCCGAGTCTCTGGGCGGCCTTCAGGTGTCCGCGCGGCGCCCAGTGCCTCCCCGGCGCCCGCAGAAACCGATCGGTTTCCATCTGGTCGGATTCGAGTTAGCCTCACGGTATGACCACCAACGTGAAGCCAAGTCCCAGGGAGCGGCTGCTGGAGGCGGCGGCCACGCTCACGTACCGAGACGGCGTCGGCATCGGCGTCGAGGCGCTGTGCAAGGCGGCGGGGGTGTCCAAGCGCTCCATGTACCAGTTGTTCGAGAGCAAGGACGAACTGCTGGCCGCGAGCCTGAAGGAGCGTGCCGCCGTCTTCGCGGCGAGGGCCCTGCCGCCGGCGGATGACGGCCGATCCCCACGCGAGCGGATCCTGTACGTCTTCGAGCGGGTGGAGTCGCAGGCGGGCGCGCCCGACTTCCAGGGCTGCCGGTATCTGGCTGTGCAGATCGAGCTCAAGGACCAGGCGCACCCCGCGAGCCGGGTGGCCCACCGGATCAAGGCGAACCTGACGGCCTTCTTCCGTTCCGAGGCCGAACGGGCCGGGGTGGGCAACCCTGACCTGCTGGCCCGGCAGCTCATCCTGGTCTTCGACGGCGCCAGCGCCCGCGCCGGCATCGGCGCCGACAGTCTGACCGGGCTCGTCACGCCCACAGTGATCACCCTGCTCGATGCGGCAGGCATGCCCTCGTCCGCCCCGCCTTCGAGCGGACCGGCGACCGAAGCGCTCTTGCGGGTTGACGCCCGACTCCGGCAGCCGGAGCGGCGCCCATGACCTCGCGCCCCTGCTCCCCGGCCCGAGGACTCCGGCCTTCTCGATCGTTGCTTTGCCGGTACGCGGCACGGGGTACGGGGTACGGGGTCCGGTCGGGAATCCCGCCGAGGCCGGTCGCGGGGCGGGATCAGTGGGAGACCGTCGCGCCGGGCGGGGTCCATCGGCGGGTGCGGGGCACCGTGTCGGAGACGCCGAAGTCCTTCTTGAGGTGTTCGGGGATGGCGTAGTGCATGACGCGTCCGCGGGTGAGGGAGGACAGCTGGAGGACGGTGGTGAGGTGGCCGAGGCGGTCCAGGGCCCAGGCGCCGAGGGGGGAGCGGTCCTCGACGGTCTCCAGTACGCCCAGCAGGTGGGGGACCGCCTTGACGACGGTGTCCCAGGTGGTGCGGGGCACCTGGAGCCAGTCGGCGCAGGTGTCGCCGACGAGGTGGCGGATGAGCGCGGAGACGATCGGGTCGAAGAAGGTGCCGGGTACGACTTCCTCGTAGAGGTCGATGAGCTGTCGGGTCAGGTGCGTGCCCTCCTCGGAAGGGCCCATGTGCCGAATCATGTACAGGTCGAGGAACTGGCGTGCCTCGTCGAGGGACTTGGGGACGGCGTCCTGGTCGACGCCGAGCATCGCTCCGACGACCCGCCAGGCATAGAAGTACGCGTCGGCGCCCTCGGTGGACATGTGGATGCCGAGGCGGTGCAGGGAGTCCAGCACGAGCATGGAGAAGAACATCTGCCCGCCGATCATGTCCTCCTGACAGATCGGCGTTCCCAGCGTTCCGGTGTCCCAGCGGTTCTCGCGTACGAGGTGGTGGCGGATGGCGGCGTGCAGGAGGCGGACCTTCTGGGCGGCGGGGACGAAGCGGCCGCCGGCCTCGAAGGCGTCGGGCCGCATCAGGTACACGGTGAACTGGCCGGTCTCCGCCATCCGTTTGGAGGGGTACTCCAGCCCATGGGTGGCCGACAGGAGCTTCGCCACGTGCGGGACGACGTAGCAGGCGGGCATCGAGGCGAAGGAGAGGGCGGTGGAGATGTGCACGTTGTTGTCGATGAAGAACAGCCGGGCCCGCTCCATCTCCGCCCAGTCGACCCAGGCCGGCGGGACGCTCGTGGCCCGGAGGTACTCCCGGGCGACATCGGGCAGCCCGTCCGGGAGGGGAGCACCGGCGGTGGAGACATAGCGCATGAGGGTGTTGAACTTGCCCACCTCCCCGCGTGCGAAGAGCGCGGCCACGGTGGCGTCGGCGAGTTCGTCACCGGCCTGGCGCAGGGTGTCCATCGATGCGTCGGTGCAGGTCACGGCAGGGTCCTTGTCTTCGACGGGGCGTCCACGACGGGTGGGTGGAGGGACGGACGGACAGACGTACGTACGGATGGCCGGGAGCTGTCGGGGCCGGTCGGGGCCGGGAGACACGGGCGCGGGCCCCCGGTATCTGGGCGGGGATCAGGACAGACGGACGGTCGCCGAGTGTGCCAACGCGGTCAGGGCAGCGGCGGCTTGGGGAGGTACGTCCAGCTCGTGGAGAGCGCCGAGGGCTTCCTCGACGCGCGCGGTGATCATGTCCTCGACGCGGTCGGGCGTCTTCAGCCGGCCCATCACCTCGCGTACGGCGTCGAGACCCTCCCCGTCCGGGTCGCGCCGGCCCAGGAGGGCGCGGAGGTGCTCCCGGTCGCCGTCACCGGCGATACGCCAGGTCTCCGCCAGCAGGGCGGTGGGTCGATGGCCCCGTACGTCATCGGCGTTGGCCTTTCCGGTGAGTTCCGGGTCGCCGAACAGGCCGATCAGGTCGTCCCGCAGCTGGAACGCCTCGCCCAGCGGCAGACCGTAGGCGGAGTAGCCCTCACGCAGCCGCTCACCCGCCCCGGCGAGGGCGCCGCCGATCAACAGGGGGTGCTCGACGGTGTACTTGGCCGTCTTGTAGCGGATCACCTTCAGCGACGCCGCGACGTCCGGCTCGGCGCCGGTACGCAGGATCTCCAGACACTCGCCCGCGATCAGCTCCCGGGTCAGCACCGACCACAAGGGGCGGGCCCGGGCCAGATACGCCGCGGGCAGACCACTGCCGGCGAACAACTGCCCGGCCAGGCCCATCAGTAGATCCCCGACCAGCATCGCCAGCGACCTCGCGGCGGCGACGGCCCGAGGGCGGCGGCGTACGGCACCGCGCAGAGCGACATGGGGGGTGGGCCGGCCGTGCCGTAACGCGCTGTCGTCGATGAGGTCGTCGTGCACGACAGCCGCGGCATGCACCAGCTCCATGGAGGCCGCCGCCCGAACCAGCGCGTCACTGTCCGGCTGTCCCACCGCGCGCCAGCCCCAGTAGCAGAACGCCGCCCGCAGCCGTTTTCCGTCCGCGACCACGGCCTCCAACTGCTCGGCCACCGGGCCCAGTAGCGGATCGATCGCCGCGAACCGATCTGCCTCCTGGGCGACGAACGGCTGCAACACCTCGTCGACGCGGGCCTTGAAAGCGGTCGGTTCCCAGCGGTCACACGTCATCGGCGGCCCGCCGAGCCAGCGCGTGCCGGGCGAGGATCTCCAGGTGGGCCGGGGGTGCGGCCGCGTACCGGTCCAGCACCAGGCGCCCGCGCGCCAGCAGGTCCCGCTCGGCCTCCGCGGCCAACTCCGGTGTGTCCGACCGGCGTAACAGTCCCCGGAACGTCCCCAGGGCCGAGCCCAGGGCGCTCACCGTGAGATCGGCCAGCCCGGCGACAAGAAGCACCGCCCGCCCGTCCAGACCCAGGCCTTCGCGTGGTCCTGCTTCGTGTGTCATGCCGGTCCCCGTCCCTCTGTCCACATCGCGTCCGGGCGGCGCCGGTCATACGCCGTTGCCTCCAGCATCACGACACGGGGGGTGGGGGAGGGGGGAAAGTCACGATCGAGTGATCACCTCGCTTGGCCGTACGGATTGCGGCGACCGCGGCGACCGCGGCGACTGCGGTGCCGCGATCCCGGTTTCGGAGGCGCTGGGTTCGGGTTCAGTCCCAGTCGCCGGGGTCGGTGGCCTCGATCAGCGCGGCCAGCTTCACGCGGTCGTGGAAGGCACTGCTGAGGATCAGCCCGAGCTCCCGCAGAGCCGCCTCGTCCTCGCCGTAGACACACATCATCCCGGCCTCGGGATCGAAGCCGCCTATCCGGTCGGCCAGTTCCGGCGCGTGGACGCGCACCGCCGTACGCGCGACCGCGTCCCAGCTGTAGCCGCTGACCTCCTGGCCGACGGCCTCGAAGAGGCCGGCCGCCTCGGCGAAGTGGTGGTCGCCGAGGATCAGGCTGTAGTTGCCGGGTGATGTGTCGAAGAGTTCCAACGGGGCGAGGTCCGCGTGAACGATTGCTTCAGTCATGCGGGCATCGTGGCATGGCCCACTGACAGGGATCCTTTCCGTACCTCATGCCGGAAGACCCCGCCGAATGTCTCCATTCGACGGGGCCTTCCTCGTGGCACGGGCGCCCTCACGGAAGCCTCGGGCGGGTCTAGGCTTCGCCCGGCCGCCCGAGAAGCTCGGCCAACTCCGTTCGGCGCCAGTCCCACTGAGGGTGCTTCTCGATCAGGTCCACGAACTCGGCGAACTCGACGACGTCGCCGTGGTTCGTGTCGATCAGGCCCGAGAAGCCTCGGAGGGCGGAGGACAGGAACAGGCGCGCCGCCTCCATGGACTGACAGGAAACGTAGATCGCACGGGGGTCCTCCCCGATCCGCCGCCCCATGTCCTCGACCTCCTCGGGCTCGAAGTCCGAGAGGACGTCGCCCGAGAAGTCCAGAGCGAACGAGTTCCCGTTCCAGTGCAGGAAGTCTCCGTCACTGAGCGGGTCCTTCTCAACTCCGAGGGACCGCACCCTGGCCTCGATGGCCGCGCACTCGGATGCGCTCGCCAGCAGGACCACGGAAGGCCAGGACATGGCTACCTCCCTCTCTTCTTGCAGTGATCGCCTCTCAAGCGGTGATCGTCACTCATTCGGTGAGCACCTCTCATGGAGCGATCACCGCCAGGAGTTCGTCGAGATCGGTCGTGACCATCTGGCCCGCCTGTTCCTGACCTCGGACGACCGACGGCTTCAACTTCTTGCTCGGCCAGATGAAACTGATGACCGGGTAGTCCGTCGCCGACTCGTATCGCGAGTGGTCCTTCCTGGAGCCCGATCCACCGCCGGTCTTCACCTGGATCACCGCGTTGCGGGTCACGATGTCGAAGTCGGTGATGTCCTTGCCGTCCGCGCCGACGATCTTCATCTCGACCGCCACCACGTGGCCAGGGTAACGGGCCTCGATCTCGTCGACGAGCCGGGGAACTCCGGGGTCCTTGGGCGTGCCCACATAGCTCGGGGTGTTGCCGGCGCCGGTGCCGGTCGGGCAGCTGTCGTTGTGAACCAGGACAGGTGCCGCGCCCGCCAGCGCGAAGTACGTGTGCAGGTCACCGACGGTCAAATTGTGGACCGTGGTGTCCAGCGCCGTCCAGCGCTGGACTCCGGTGATCTGGACATGCGTACCGGCGCTGGTCCTGAGCCACTGACCGGGCCTGAGGTCGGTGGCGTCGAGCCACCGGCCCAGCTCCGGAACCCAGAACGGGTGCTCGGCGGTCGCCGTGATCCGGTCCGACCTCGTACCGGCCTTTCCGTCGGTGTCGACGGTGAGCCTGACCAGACGCTTGAGACCCTGGCCCCTGATCTCGGCGGTGACCGTCTCGACACGGGTCTGCCCGGTCGTCGGGTCCGTCGCGATGACCCTGTCGCCGGTCCTGACCTTCTCGATGGCCTTGGTGGAGCCGTCGGCCATCAGTACCTTCGTGCCGGGCACGAAGCTGTTGCAGCCCGGTGAGTCCGCGGCCTTGCCCGATCCGCCGCTGCCGCTGGTGCCGCCGTTGCTGCGGGAGGAACCGCCGGACTTGCCGCTGCCACCGCCGCCGGAGCTTTTGCCGCCGCCGGAGCCTCTGCCGCCTCCACCGGAGTGGGAGGAGGACTTCGGAGCGGCCTTGGCCTGGGCCTGCTTCTGCGCCGGGTTACCCGTCTTCCGCTTGGCGGCCGCCGCCGCGTCGGCCCTTCTCTTGGCGGCCTCGGCAGCCTTCTTCTTGGCTCTCTGCGCTGCCTCTCTCTTCGCTTTCTCGATGGCCATCTTCTTGGCTCGGAGCGCTGCCGCCTCCGCGGCCTTGGCCGCCTTCAGCACGGCCTCCGCGGCCCTCTTGGCGGCCTTGAACGCCTGGATGGCGTCGATGGTGCGGTTGATCGCCTTCAGGACCGACGGGATCTTGCCCAGCTTCGTCCACGGAATGGCGTCCAGGATGATGCTGCCGCACGACCACATGTCACCGCCGAAGCAGGCCATGGCGTCGTTGATGCCGATGAAGTCCTTCAACGTCTCCCAGGCCACGGCCAGGATCACCGAGGTCAGGGACTTGCCCATCATCGACTGCGCCTGCGCGACCTGCGCGGGTGACAGTCCCGCGCCGGCCAGGGCCGCGGACTTCTCCGAGGCGGTCAGGCTGATCGCCAGACCGGTCGGATCGGAGTACGTGACCGGGTTGTTCTGCGCGTAGGCGTAACCGTTGGACTGCAGCGGGTCGTTCAGGTCGAGCATTTGGTCGGCGGACAGGAAACGTCCGACCACCGGGTCGTACAGGCGCGCGCCGAGCGGCTGGTAGCCGGAGGCGTCGTCCCTGGTCTTGCCGAGGAACCCCTTGTGGCTCTGCAGGTTGGCACCGGCGGTGCCGCGCTCGTTGCCGAAGGGGTCCTGCTTGCGGATGCGCACCGGCATCGTCCCGTTGAGGGCGACCTCCGTGTACGCACTGCCCTGGTGGTCCGAGGTCTGGGCGACCAGGGTCTCCGCACCGGTGCCAGAGGCGTAGCGCATGACCGCGCCGCCGGGAGCGGTGTAGGTGCGCTGTGTGTTGACCAGGACACCGCCCTGCTGGACGGTGACCTCGGCCTCGTCCAGGTGCAGTGTGGCCTGCTTGCCCTTGATGGTGAGCAGACGATTGCCGTCGGCGCCGTAGATGTGACGGGTGTCGTTCTGCGGCTGCCAGAGCTGCGCGGACGAGCTGTCACAGGTCGCCAGGACGATCGGTGTGGAGTTGGCCGAGTCGGCGCCCTGTACGGCCAGGCACAGACCCGACGCGATGTGGGTGAGCTGCCCGGTCGCGCCGCGCCTCAGCTCCTGTGCGGTCACCTGCGCGGAGGTGGTGCCGCACTTCTGGATCTGGACCGCCGACCCGGCCGTGTTCGCGGTGGGCTGGAGGCACCAGTTGTCGTAGACCGACAGGGTCCCGCGGTTGGAGTCGGACTGCGTCCCCCCGACGGGAGCCGGTGTCGGCGTGAACCTGAAGTTCTGCGCCACCGTGGAGTTGCAGGCGTAGAGCTGGATCGGCTGGTTGGCGGCCGCCACCCCGGACTTCAGGTCGAGGCACTTGTCGGCGAGGCCCACGTACGGGGTCCTGCCGCCGCTGCCCGCACCGGTGATCCGGTCGACCTTGCCGTCCGGCGTCCAGGTGAGGTCCTGCTTGTCACCGTTCTGGATCGAGGTGATCGACTTGGTCTCGCCGGTCAGCTCGTACAGGCGTGTGGCCTCGGCCTTGACCTGCGCGCCCGCCGGGGTCGTGTAGGTCTTCGTGACCTTGGTGAGCGTGTGCGGCTGGCTGCCGTCGGCCTTGCCGTACGCGTAGGTGCTGGTGGCGTCCTTCGCGGTGGCACCCGTGAGGTCCTTCTCGGTCAGCTGCTTGCGGTTGCCGAGGAGGTCGTACTCGTACTCCTGCCAGTAGCCGGAGTTGTCCTTGCCCGCGGCGACGTTGAGCGTGCCGTCGGCGTTCTTCGGGGTGGTGCACTTCGCCTGGTCGCCGGAGGTCCATGCCGTCTTCAGCTGGCCCATCGGGTCGTAGACGAAGCACTGCCGCTCATCGATCCCGACGGACTTCTCCTGGATCGAGGTGACGTTGCCCGCCGGGTCGTAGGTGTACGCCCGGTTGGAGACCAGGTTGCCGCCGACGACCGAGTTGTCCGCGCCCGTGCCGGACTTCTCCCGGTAGACCGACTGCTCCTTGAGCTCGCCGGTGCCCTCGTCGTACGACGCCTGCGTCCAGACCCGGTAGGGCTGGGCGCCCAGGGTCGACTGGAGGACCTGACCGTACGCGTCGTAGGCCGTCTGTGAGCCGTACCAGTCCTTGCCGGAGATGGAGAGCGGGTTGCCGTCCTTGTTGTAGCGGACGACGAGCTTCTCCGAGGAGAACCTGCCCACCGCCGGCACGGTCTGCTCGTCCAGCATGCCGTTGTCGGACCACGAGTAGTCGTACTTGTAATCCTTGGCGAAGCCCCACGTGTCGACGATCGACTGCGGCAGCGACACGGTGGTCGAGGTCGGTTGGTAGTCCTTCGTGTACCCGCCGATCGACTGTGTGTACGCCAGCGTGTCCGTGTAGCGCGTGGCGTTGGCGGGCATGCCCTTGCCGCCCGGGGCGGTGTCGTACGTGAAGTCGGCGAGCAGGGCACCGGTCGAGCCGGTCAGTCGTTGCTGCTTCGGCCGTGACAGTTCGTCGTAGCTGTTCCAGACCTTGACGCCACGGGCGTTGGTCGTCGTGAGGACGCGGCCGCGGGCGTCGTACGCCGTACGGGTCGTGCCCGCGTCGGGGTCGGTCGACGTCTCCATCCGGCCGTTGTGGTCGTACGTCCACGTCCACGGGTGCGTCGTGTCCGCCGAGGGAGTGGCCTGCGCGATCTGGCCGTGCGCGTCGTACACGTAGCGCGTCGACGTGAAGCCGCCGGGAGCCGCCGGATTGAAGGTGTCCGTGCGGATGGTCCGGCCCGTCGCGTCGGTGTAGACGCGGTAGGACGAGTCGCCCGTGGGCTGGATGACCTTCGACCAGTCCTCGCCGTACTCGTAGCGGACGGCCCGTTCCGGGTACGCCTTCGACGTGCTCTCCTTGGAGATCGGGTCCACGTACTTCATGTACGGGGTCTCCTGGAGCACGCGACCGAGGCCGTCGTAGGTGTAGCGCGTGATGTTGGGGACGGCCGTGTCCGAGACCGGGGTGAACAGCTCGCCCGGCTTGGCCTCGTCGGTCAGATAGGCGTTGTTGGTCTGGTAGACGTCACCGGAGTTGTTGTACAGCGTGTCCGTGATCAGCCAGCCGGAGTCGTTGTCGGCCTCCTCCTGGCTCTGCCGCTCGCGGCCGAGGCCGTCGTAGAGGGTGACGGAGGTCTCGACCCGGTCCTGGTAGCCACGCGTGTAGGTGGTGACGTACGGAGGCTTGCGGATCTTGGTGTTCGCGTCGTCGGGGTCGGTCTCCTCCGCCGGGATCGTGTAGACCGCGCGGAAGTCCGGTACGCCGTTGCCGGGGGTTCGGCCCGGGGCCCAGGCCTCGGCGAGCCGGCCCAGCGGGTCGTACTTCGCCTCGCTCACATGGTCGTTGGCGTCCTTGGTCTTCAGCGTGGTCGAGCGACCGGGCTCCAGGTCCTGGGTCTGGCTGTGACCCAGCAGGTTGGTCGTGACGACCTTGAAGACCTGTCCGGTGGCCGGCCCTTCGGAGACGTAGCTGATCGTGGAGGACTTCGGGGACGGCTGGGCCAGCTGGTCGGGGTCCGTCTGCCGGACGACACGGCCGACCTCGTCGAAGCCCCTCGTCCCGTTGGTCTGGAAGCCGGTGCCGGTGCCGTTGAGGGACCAGGTCTCCGTCGCCAGACCACGGGTGCCGGCGGCGAGCGCGGCGCCGTAGGTTCCGCCGTCGTACGCGGTGCGGGTGGCACCGGTCAGCGTGGTGAGATCGCTCCAGTTCGCGTTGGCGCAGGTGGTGGGCGAGACGAGGACCTGCTTGGTCAGACCGATCAGGTTCTTGTCGGTCTGGTGCACGTACTCGGCCTTGGTGCACGACTCGTCACCGGTCTTGTTCGCCGCGGTGTCACCCAGGGACTCCACCAGGGTCGGCAGACCGTACGTCGGGTCGTACGTCGTCGTCGTCCGCACCGAGCGCACCGTGCGCGTGTCGTCGGAGTTGGTGCCGGACGACCTGGTGTACGCGGTCTCCTCGGGCTCCGTGACCCGCCAGGCCCGCAGCGGGGTCAGGCCGTCGTCGCGGTCACGCTTGGCGAGTTCCGTCGCCTCGGGTTTGGTGACGGAGCGGGTCAGCCAGTCGGAGTCGGCCCTGGTGGAGTCGGTGTAGCTGAGCTCCTCGGCGATGCGGCCGGCGAACGGCTCCTCGTCCTTGGCGATCTCGGCACCCGTGATGTCCTTCACGGACACGCTGTCGCCGAGGCCCCGGAAGAAGCGGGTGACGGACTTGGAGCGCTGGTTCGCGGTGTCCGCGGCACCTTCGTCGCTGACCGGGCCCGTCAGGACCGTGGTCTGCTCGACGCCCGCGAACTGCGAGTAGGTGCGCTGGGACTTCTTGGTGAACTCGGCCTCGGCGAGCTTCCAGGCCGGGTTCTTGTACGCGTACTCGGTCCTGGTGGTGAAGTTGCCGTCGATGTTCGGCAGTTCCTCGACGGTGTCCACGACGTACTTGTGAAACCAGTCGATGTCCTCGACCTCGGGGTCGGGGTTCCAGAAGGAGGGGTAGCAGAGCCGGTTGTTCGTCTTCAGCTGCGACTGCAGACGGGCCATGGCCTGGGCCGGGGTCTCGTCGGACCGCTGGTCGAGCAGGGGCAGATCACCGGTGAGGCAGTCGCCGTCGATCTTCTTGTAGTTGACGACGGTCTCACCGCCGTACTCGTTGACGACACGGCCGATACGCAGCCGGGAGAACCCGGGGCGCGAGGCGTGGACCGCCTTGACGCGGTTCGGCATGTCCTCGGCGTTGGGCTCGAACCGTACGGTGTTGAGCGTCACGCTCGCGTCGGTGGAGCCGTTGCGGGCGTAGCCGGTGCGCTGGACGGACTCCAGCCACAGGGCGGTGTTCGGGCCGGTCAGCAGCTTCGCGAAGCTCTGCTTCAGCTGGTACTCGTCGACGACCTGGCGGGCCGCGGTGTCGGTGCGCCGCTGGGCCGAGGTCGTGATCTTGTCGAGGCGCTTACGGGTCCAGAAGGACGGCCCGGCGTTCCAGCACTTCTTGCCGGACTCGCAGCGCAGGTCGGCCGGAGTGTCGAACCAGGGCCGGTAGTTTCGCGGGTCCTTGGACTTGAAGTTGTCCTCGGAGCAGGTGACGTCGTCGACGGTGTAGCAGCGCTCCTTGACGGCGAAGCCGACCCGGGCCGGGGCGGCCGTCGTGAAGATGCTGTTGCTGCGCTGGCCGTAGTCGATGTGGTCGAGCCAGCCGTCGCGGTCGTAGGCGACCGGGGACTTGAAGTTGAAGTTGCGGGCGTAGTAGTTCTGGTCCTTCTGCCACCACAGCGACATGGCGTTGCCGTGGACGTCCTCGACGTAGTCGAGAGCCCAGCGCCAGCCCTGCGTGCAGTAGGAGTTGGTCCAGTCGGTGGTCGTCGGGCCCTTGTAGCAGTCCTCGTCGGAGTGGTTGCCGTAGACCGGGACGGTGAGCACCGAGTTGGTGGTCGGGTCGTCGGCGGCGGTGCCGTGGTCGTCCCAGCCCGGGAGCTTGTTCTTGCCGAAGTGGTATTTCGTGCCGTCCTTGGTGGTGACGACCCAGTACTCACCGTCCTTGGCGCCGTTGCCGGTGGCCTCGCCCTTGATCCGTTGGACGGTGGAGCCGTCTCCGTTGGCCGTGAACCACTTGCCCCTGGTCGCGTCCCAGACCAGCTCGGTGGTCAGGCCGCCGAGCGAGAGGGTGGCGTTCTGGGAGCCCCAGCACAGGTCCGCGGTGCGGTGGGTGGAGTTGTTGGAGCCCGCCTTCTTGGAGTCCTGGCGGCAGTTGGCGTACGTACGGGTGATGGCGCCCGCGTTGTAGTCCCAGCCGTCGCCGATCCAGGAGGCCTGGTTGTTCGTGGACGAGGTGTGGCCGTCGACGGACTGCGAGGAGTACGACAGGCCGACCTTCGGCATCAGACCGCCGGCGGTTTCCGGGGTCTGCACCTGGTACGAGTAGGTGAAGGCGCCCGAGGACGAGCCCGACGCCCAGGAACCGGAGGACAGCAGCGGCGAGGCCGTGAAGTCGCCGGACACCGACGAGCCGGTGTCGAGACCGCCGACGGCGGCGCCGCCGTTCGCGGCGACCGCGGGCTGGACACCGTCGCGGAAGGAGGCCTGGGTCGCCTTCGCGGGGACGAAGCCCTCGCCGACGAGGCTGGAGACCGGGATGCTGCCGCCGAGGATCTTGCGGGTCTTCGCGTTCCTGGCCGCGGTGGAGTCGGTGGGCGCGTCCTTGGCCGCCACGGTCCTGACCGTGCTGCGCAGCCGCTGGAAGTTCTGCTTGCCGTTCTTGACGTCCTTGTCCCCCTGGGAGACGGACATCGTGGTCATACCGCCGCCGTCGGCGCAGTCGCCCTCGGTCGGGGCGGAGTAGACGCACTCGGGCAGCACCATCAGACCGAAGCGGTCGGCGGCCTGCGGCCCGTAGAGGTCGGCGAAGCCCGTGGTGTCGATGGTGATCGCCACTTCGGCGGCCGGGTCGACGGTGGCCGGCGGGGTGAGCTTCATGACGATGCCGGAGACGCCCGCGTCCTGCGAGGTCGTCTGCGGGGCCACGCCCACCGTCCAGTTGCCGGCGAGGGCGGCGGGGTCACCTCCGGCCGGAACGCCGATGGCGACCGGCAAGTTGTTGCTGACCGGCTTGGTGGTGCCGGGCGCGTCGCCCGTGGAGAGGGTGGCGCTGCCGGTTCCGGACGTCCACGGCGCGATCGCGGCGGGGGCGTACGGGTCGACCGGGTTCTCCGGAGCCAGGGTCAGGGTCTTGTCGGCGGCCTCGTCGCCCTCGACCTCCGTGGCGTCCGGCAGGTCCGGGAGGTCGACCTTGGCGATCGCCTTCTCGCGGCTCATGCCGGGGTCGGGGATGGCCATGGCCTGCCCGGCGAGGCTGGTCACGGTCAGCGTTGAGGACAGCAGAAGAACGGTCGCCGTGCGGCTCAGCCGCCGACGCCGTCGTTGGGACTCTGTCAGAGCTGGGCGTCCATGCCTCAGCCATGACAGCGGACCTGAAGCACGCATACGCGTAGACCCCCACCTGGCATTTCATCAAAAAGCACACGTCTGACTCAGACGCGTGCGTGCGCACTCTGTGACATGTCCGGGCACATTTCAAGATCGGCCGGGAGTGGGACCGCCCTGAAAAGTGATCTGTGCCACGGGGCGAAAGTGATTGAAGCGGTATACCGACGATTGATCAGGCGAATCTCGCGAATCGCCCAAGGTCGGCCAATGAGGCTCCGTAAAAGGCCTGAACCGGACTTACCTAACGCATCGCCGCATCGGTTTCGCTTGTTCATAACAAACTCTTAACTTCTTCATACATGGACCTGATACGGCGAATGTGTGACGGTATCCGCGCCTTCTACCCCGCGGCCCGCCGAACGGGGCTGTTTGTGCTGTCCCCAATCCGCTTGGTTCCCACGGGAGTAGACCGCTGTGTCCGCGCCGCCTCGATATCCCAGCTGTCTCAGCCCGTTGGTGCGCACCCGCACCCGGCTGTCCCTGACCCTCGGCACCCTCGGCCTCGTGCTGGTCGCCCTGACCGCCGCCCTGCTGCCGTGGTGGCACCCGGGCGATTCCGCCCCGGCCAAGGCCGACGGCACCACCAGTTCCACCGACGCCACCCCCGCCTCCACCGGCCCGCGCGACGAGACCGCCGCGACGGCCCAGGCCCGGCGCACCGGCAAGCAGGTGCTCGTCGACACGGCCACCACCGCGACCACGCTGACCTGGGCGCTGCCCGACGGTCACCTCAAGAGCCGCATCACAGCCACCCCGACCCGGGCCAAGAACGCCAAGGGCGAGTGGGCGCCGATCGACAACACCCTCAAGCGAACGGCCAAGGCCCCCGAGGGACTTGGCATCGCCCCCGGGAACCCGGCCGTCGCGGTGCGCTTCGCCAGTGGCACCGCCCGCCAGGCCCGCGCCGACCGCTCCTACACCCGCACCGGGACCCCTGGCGAGACCGTGCTGGCCGAGGTCGACCTGGGCGGCCACACCGTCGCGTACACCTGGCCGGGCGAACTGCCCGAGCCGGTGCTGGACGGACCGCGTGCCCTGTACTCGGAAGTGCTGCCCGGCGTCGACCTGCTGCTCGTCGCCCGCGAAGAGGGCGGCATGGCGCAGGTCCTGATCGTCAAGACCCCGGAGGCCGCGCGGAACAAGGCGCTCGCCACCGTCTCGTACGGGCTGCGCTCCGACACCGCCGTGTTCCGCAAGGACACCAGGGCCAGCCGGGTCCAGATCCTGGACAAGGGCGGCAAGGAGGTCGGCTCGATCCCGACCCCGTTCGCCTGGGACTCCAGCGGCCGTGACCCCGAACTGCCCCCGGGCACCCCGAACCGTACGGCCGTCGACACCCCGGCCGACGTGCTGAAGCTGTCGGGCCTCACAGGCGTCGAGCCCGGCGCCGAGTCCGCGCCCCTGCCGATCGGCCTGGACGGCGCGAACACCGGCACCGCCCGCCTGGAGCTCGGCTTCGCCGCCACCGGCCTCGCCGACCGCGCGGACGTCACGTACCCCCTGTTCGTCGACCCACCGCTGAACCCCGGCTGGGACGCCTGGACCGTGGCCTACAAGCCGTACCCGAGCACGAGCTTCTTCAACGGCACCAACTTCTCCTCCGGCACCTCCGACGCGCGCGTCGGCCACGAGAGCGACACCGGCGGCACCGCCCGCTCGTTCTGGCGCATGG
The DNA here is from genome assembly GCF_033795085.1 of Streptomyces sp. AK08-02. Classification (NCBI taxonomy): domain Bacteria; kingdom Bacillati; phylum Actinomycetota; class Actinomycetes; order Kitasatosporales; family Streptomycetaceae; genus Streptomyces; species Streptomyces sp. AK08-02. The sequence continues at coordinate 12,100 of NZ_JARAZV010000010.1, read as the reverse complement.
ACTGGTCGAGCAAGATCAAGGGCGCGGACATCAAGTCCGCGACGTTCAAGGTGCTCAACAACCACTCCTGGTCCTGCACGACCCGTGAGTTCCAGATCTGGCGCACCGGCTCGATCTCGTCCGGTACGACGTGGAACGCGCAGCCGAGCTGGTCCGACGAACTCCAGCGCAAGTCCTTCGCGCACGGCTGGTCGAGTTCCTGCGCCGACGACTACGAGTCGTTCAACGTGAAGGACGCCGCCCAGTACTCCACGGACAAGGGCTACTCCACCCTCACCCTCGGTATGCGTGCCACCAGCGAGTCGGACACCCAGACCTGGCGCAAGTTCAGGGCGACGTCCGCGACCGTCGAGGCCGTCTACAACCGCGCGCCGAACGAGCCCACCGACGGTGAGACCGTCCCCGGCGGCGACTGCGTCATCGGCTCGCCGGGCCGTACGGTCGGCAAGGGCAACCTGATCCTGAAAGCGAAGGCCACCGACCCCGACGGCAACCTGAAGGGCCTGCGCTTCCGCTTCTGGAAGTCCGGCGCGAGCGCCCCGACCGGCGTCCTGGCCACCAACCTCAGCAGCGGCTGGGCCTCGACGACCATCCTCGCGGCCAACCTCGACGACAAGGCCACCTACTACTGGGACGTACGCGCGGAGGACTCCGACACCCCCACGTCGGCGCTCTCCACCTACTTCCCGCCCGGCACCACGCCCTGCGCCGTGACCATCGACGGCTCCGGCCCGCCACCGCCGGTCGTCACCAGCGACGTATGGCTGCGGGCCACCAACGACGGCGCCACCTGGGCGACGGTGCACTTCGGCCAGACCGGCCCGATCACCTTCGCGTCACCGGGCGCGAAGAGGTTCACCTGGGCCTGGGGCGGCGTCGCCCCGATCTCCGTGAACGCCGACGCCAACGGCAACGCCACCGTCCCCGACCTGCAGCCGCCGAACGCCGGCCCCAACACCCTCCAGGTCTACGCCTACGACAGCCTCGGCAACCCGAGCGCGCGAACCGACCACACGACGTACGTCCCACCGAAGGAGAACGCGGACACCCCCGGCGACACGGGCGGCGACGGCACCCCCGACCTGCTCCTCATCGACGCGGGAGGCGTCCTGCGGACGTACCCGGGCCAGCCGGACGGCGAACTGTACGGCCAGCTGACCTCGTCGTACGCCAGAGCCACGGACGGCAAGGTGACCCTCAACCCGGCGGGCCACTGGTACGACGCCGCCTCGACGCTCGGCAACAAGGCCGCGCTGATCGCGCACTACCAGGACACCTACCCCGGCGACGGCACCACGGACCTGTTCGCCCGTACCCCGGACGGCGGCTTCTGGCTCTACCCGGGCGACGGCTACGGCTCGTTCGACGTCGCCCAGCGGATGAAGATCCGCCTGCCGTCGAACGCGCCGGCGCCGTCCACCTGGACCCAGTTGAAGGCTCTGGGTGACATCACGGGCGACAAGCTGCCGGACCTGGTGCTGAGGACGGCTGCGGGGTTCTGGGTCCTGTCCGGATACACAGGCGGCAGCATCCAGACGGCCACCATGATGAACCCGGACGCCTGGTCCCGCCGTGACATCGTCAACCTGGCCGACATGAACAAGGACGGCGTGGCCGACCTGCTCTGGCGCAACGTGGACAACGGCGCCATGTACCTGCGGCGCGGGAAGCCGGGTGCGGTGACGGGCAGCGTGGACCTCAACTCGCTGATGCTGGGCGGCAACGCCGTCAACGGGGACGAGACCTTCGGCGGTAGCTGGACGGAGGCCAACGTCAACTCGGCGATCGGGATTCCGGACATCAGCGGGGACGGCATCCCGGATATCTGGGCTCGGTTCACTTCGGACGGGCACATGTCGATCTATCACCCGTCCACCACCAACACGAACGCTCCGGTGAAGACGGTCATCGGGTCGGGGTGGAACGACAAGTTGGCCTTCGGGTGAGGTGACTTCCCTTCGGGTCCGGTAGGGGGTGAGCCCTCGGTGTCGCTGCGCGGCGCCGGGGGCTCACGCCTTGCGTGGCCCGTTCGGCCCGCTCGACGGTACGGCGAATGTCCTCCCACAAGGCTGCCCAGTTGTCGTCCCTGGTCCATACATACAGCCGCTGGAACAACGGCACCGTGTACCGGATGTCCCTGCCGAAAATACGCCGCAGATCGACGGTGTCCGCTCTCATGGCCCCCCACATCGCTCACGTTTTCGCACCACGCTCCTGGTAGCGGACCTCTCGCAGACCGAGGCCACGCAGGATGCCGGCCATGGCGTCCAGATCGGAGACCTCGGTCTCGATCTCGGTGGTGCCGTCGATACGCGTGGCGTCGGTGACGTGCTTGAGCGTCAGCGTGTAGCGGGTGCCCTCGTCGCGCAGCCGGATCCACTGACCGGCGTCGAGGGCGTCGTTCTCGAAGATCTTCCGGGTGAGGCGGGTACGGGGGAAGGTCTGCGTGGCGCCCAGGTCGGCGAGCTTGGCTTGGAGCGCGTCGACGTCGATGTTGAGGAACTTGGCCTCGTACTCGTGCTTCATGGTCGCCATTTTGGCGGGTGTCTGGCTGGTCCAGGGGCCCTGTGAGTTGTCATTGGGCCCTCGCCAGAGCTATTGCGGCGCCTGAGGTTTCCGGTGTCTGCCGGTCCCATGGCCGAGCTGTGGCGCCGGCCCGGAGGCAGGGGTGACCTCGGTGTCGGGGAACAAGATGCGTCTCGTCTCCGCGAGATTCACCGCGAAGCCGTAGGGCTCCCACAAGTGTCCGTTCCAACGCTGGATCGCCCGTGGCGTGGCAGGGTGCAGATGTGACCCTTGCGGACTGTCACTCGTGACGAAGAGAGGCACGGCGCGGAGCCGTCCGATCTTGGTGTCGCGGCGCTCGGCCCACTGCGACAGCGGTTCGTCGTCCATCGTGCTTCCTACGAGCTGGGGTGAGGCTTCCCCGGAGGGTAGCGGTTCAGGCGAGCCGATGCTCCCAGCGCAACAGCGGGCTGCTGTCGATCCAGTACAGGTGCGATCTGTCGGTGACGCGGAGCCGCACAGCCTCGATACCTGGACTGCCGTTGTCCTGCCAGGCGACGAGGGCGCGCTCGATGTCGTCCCAGAGCGCAACAGGGCCGCCCTGGCGGACGGTCCAGCTCTCGCCGTCGGCGATGAACTCGGCGAACGACTCCCGCTCAGGGTTGAACAGGTACCGCAACGGTGCGCCGTCGCTGCGGGTGGCGCGAACGAACTGCGCCCCCGGTGCGGCGAGTTGTACGAGGAAGGCGGGCATCCACTCCTCCAAGAGCAGAGGAGACAGCAGCACGGGCCGGTCACTGTCCGCGTAGGCGGTGCGGGCGGAGAGGTCGCCGGCCAGTGGAGTCACCGCCTGGGCCCGCGCCTGCATGAAGGAGGAGCGTCCGATGACCGCGCCCTCGGCGGTACCGTCATCGCCGACGGTAACCTTCGCCAGGCCGGTTCCCCAAGGCCAGGAGCCGACCGTGCTGAGGATGATGCCACCGGGCTTCGTCTGCCGGACCCACGTGTACGGGATGCGGCGGACCGCGCAGGTGGCGATGACCCTGTCGTACGGCGCCCGGTGCGGATGGCCGAGGAGTCCGTCGCCCGTCACCGTCCACGTCGAGTAGCCGACGGTTTCCAGGGCGGCATCGGCGCGTGCCGCCACCTGCGAGTCGACCTCGGAAGCGCTGAGTTCGCTCCCACAGAGGGAGAACCGACTCCTGAGCCTGTTTCAGGCCGGTGCGCTCCATCCGGCGCCACTCGACATACATGCCCTCGATGCCGCGGGCTGTCGAGACGAGATCCTCGGTGGTGCTCTCTGCGCCGCAAGCAGCGGCCCACTTACGAAGGTCGCGCTCGGAGGGCGGACGCGTGCCGCTCTCGAAGCGCGAGCACTTCGACTCGTGCCAGCCGAGACTGGTGGCCAACGCCCGCTTGGTGAGCCCGGCTTCGAGCCGGATTTCACGCAGGCGCCTACCGAGGGCCCTGCGGGCTTCTTGAACGCTCGAAGATGGCGATGTCATTTCGCTGCGAGGATGCTGTTCGAGCTGTCAGGCCGACTGGAACTCAGCGTGGGGTGTCGCCCGTGCCCACACAGCCTCGAAGGCCGCCTCGCAGAGCTTCGCGACCTCAGGGGCTTCGGTGAGTTCCGCCTCCATGTTCTCGCCGTTGCCATCGAAGTGGTTGACGAGGACGAGGCTGGAGTCGAAAAGCCAGAAGTCGTTGCCCGGAAGGGCGAGGGCCGTTGAGTTTCGCCGGGAGAGCCAGCGCACGTCTTCGCCGGCAGCGATGTTGAGCCTGTCCGTGACGTCGTACTCGAAGCGGATGTACTCGCTGACGGGCGTCGAAACGATCCGCGCCCGCCGCACTTCGACGCCTCGGGAGGTCGCGGCCGTGACCAGGCTGAGCCAGTCGGCCCACCGCTCGGCGGGGTCGAGCGTTTCACCGGCCTTCCAGTCGATGAAGGCCGGGTCCGACTTCATGTAGGCGTCACGCATCTCCAGATGAACGGCCGTCCGCTGGCAGTCGCGGAACAGCTCCTCAAACGTCGGGGTCCTCGTCAACCTTCTTCACCTCCAGGAAGAACTGCACCATGCGCCGGGGGATCTCCACCACCGACTCATGGCCGGGGATGTCCATCTGCCCGAGGCGCTCGCTGTCCTCCACCTTCAGCCCCTGCACGAGGTAGCTGTCCTTCTCCTCGTCGAGGTAGATGGTGGGGGAACCGCCACTGGGACTCTCCGGGTCCTTGCCGAGCTTACGCAGGGCCATGATGTCCTCCTCGGACGCCGGTAACGATCTCTGTGCCCGAGCCTGCCCGGGACTGCGCTGCGGGGCGAGGAACTTGCCGAAACTTGCCAGGGGTGCGGGAGTTGATCTTACGCGGGCGGGGTCAGGACGACGGGCAGCAGGCCAGCCGCAGCGCTCCAACCAGAGGACCCCGGGTCGATTGCTGTCCGGTCGTCGCCGGTGAGAGTGCCCCAGAGGGCGAGGGGCGTCGGATGGAAGCGTGACTGGGTGACGACCGAGAAGCATTCTCGCCGCCCAGGCCCGCGCCGACGAGGCCGTAGCCGCCTGGTCCCAGGCCCTGACCCTCATGGAGGGCATGACCTCCGACCGCACCCGCAGGGCCATCACCTCGCTCCGATCAACCGTCGCCGTCTACCAGCGCCGCAAAGTGCCGGGAGCCACCGAACTCGCCCGCCGCGCACGGGAAGCGCTGGCTTAGGCTGACAATCAACCGGCCGATGAAGGACGCAACCGTGGCTCAGCGGACAACCGACGACCAGCCCAAAGCCCTACCGCCCGCCCTCGAATCCATGACCCTGCCGGTCGGCAAGAGCGAGCCCGGCGAACCCATCACCGAGACTGCGGCGCGGGAGCTCTACGAGGAGACCGGCTTGACGGTGAAGCCCGAGGCTCTCAAGGTCGCTCACGTCATCCACGGCGCTTGGGGCGTTGAAGCGCCCAACGGGTTCCTCACTGTCGTCTTCGTCGCCCACGAGTGGACAGGCGAACCCGAAAACCGCGAACCACACAAGCACGCCCAGGTCCGATGGGTTCACGCCGACGCAGTCCCTGAGGACTTCGTCGACACCACAGCCAGCGCCCTGAACTGCTACCTCATTGGTGGACCACAGGTGTCTCTCGACGGCTGGGAGTAGATCGGCTTCGAGATGATGGTTGGCACGCCCTGATTTTGATACGTACGCGAACATTCAGCCCGAATTGCCTGTCGGCTGGGCCCTGACCAGGTCGTATGACCTTGCCGGGGCCTCTTCCCATGGCCACTTGACCCAAGACTGAGGTCGAGTTTGTTGCGCACGCGGTACTACACGGGCGCGGGCACCTTCACTCCAGACGTTGGTTGAGTGAGCGACCGCAATTTCTCGCGGGTTTCCGGGTCCGTCGAGTAGACGATCGTGCCGATCATGCCCCTGGTCAGCAGCACCTTGTAGGTGTTGCGGATGAGGCGGCCGATATCCGCGTCCGAGGTCGCCTTCGTGAAGGACGGATCCTTCGATGCCGAGCGGTCCACGACCCAGTGGTCCGTACGCCACACCAGATCGGGCCCGATGATCACGCCCGACCAGTCGTACTCGAAACCCTGAGCGGTATAGACGCAGCCGACCTGGCCGAAGCCGGCAGGATCGGTGGCCCACAGGGGCGAGGGCGGTGCGCCGAGGACGGACCGTTCTCCGTACACATTCCATGGCCGTGCCCAGTCCCCGATGACGACATCGACGGGAAGTGCCGTCATGTCCGGGGTGACCTTGGTGGTCCACTTCCAGCAGTAACCGGCTGACATGCGGGCGCTGTAGTCCTCCTTGCGACGCGCGACGAGGAAGTCCTCCAGTTCCTGGGGGCTTTCGGCGGTCCGCAGTTCCAGTTTGCCGTCGGGCTCCCACTGGCTGGGCGAGCCGCCCTCCAGCCCGAGCAGGTCGACGACCCACTTCTCGTACGCGTCGCTGCCGCCGCACCGGAACTGGCCGTCCAACTCGACAACCGTGCACTCGAGGCCCTGCGCTGCGGCGGCCCGCTTGATCTCCTCCTTCGTCCCCATCTCGCCGGGCCGCACCACCTGGTGCTGGTCGAGCAGGAACACCGGTACCCGGGCGGCGTTGATCAGCTCCGCCACCTGGGGGCGGCCCGTGCGCAGTTCGGCCTTGGTGTAGCGGTTGGCGGAGGTCTTGCGGAGGCGATGGGCCTCGTCGCAGATCAGTACGTCGAGGTCGTTCGGCTCGGCGTCCATGAAGCTGTTGAAGTACTTGAACAACTGCTGCACGGCGGGTTTTCGCGCGCCGGCGACCTTGCGCATGGTCTTGGTGAACGACGCTGACCCGGTCGCGTGCAGAGCGGTCACCCCGCGTCGGTACAGCTCACCCAGCAACGACAGCGCGACCACGCTCTTGCCGGAGCCGGGACCGCCCGTCACCACGATGACCTGCTTGTGGTTGGACCGCTTGGCCTTGCGCACGGCGGACATGACCTGCTCGTAGGCGACCCGCTGCTCGGCGATGAGCACGAACTGCTCGCGGTCGCGGATCTCGGCCGCCGCGACGGCCATCAGCTGCTTGGACGGCCGGACCTTGCCGCTGAGCAGTACGTCTGCCGCCTCGGCGCCGGGCTTCGCGGCGAGCCGCGAGCGCAGGAAGTCCAGGAAGGCGCCGCGCTGTTCGCCGGTGTACATCCGGCCGCGCTGGTCCTCCTTGACGCTGCGCAGCCCTGCGACGCCGAACTCGGTCGCGTTGTGCAGGAACGCCACCCCTGCCAGAGACTTCGGCATTCGCTCCAGCGCGCCGTTGAACGACAACAGGTACTCGCAGTAGCCCCGGACCTGCTCGATCGGGTTGAGCACGGGTTGCGGGTACGCGTCGATCCGGCACAGCAGCGGCTCGTCCTCTTCCGGGTAGGCCGCGCTCCACTGCTTGAGCTCGACCACGACGTACGACGGTTCGCCCGTGGTCGGGTGTACGCCGGCGAGTACGGCGTCCGCGCGCTTGCTTGTGAGGGGCAGGCTGTACTCGATGAGTACCTCGACGTTGTCGAGTCCAGCCTCCATGAGAGCGTTGACCAGTGCCGGGAGGCTGCGTTCCCAGGACCGGATCTCCGCCTGTCCGGCGTTCCGGCCGTGCTGGTGACGGAAGTTCTCGGTCAGATGCAGCCCCAACGACCCTTCGAGGATGCGGGTGGCCACGGACGCCGCAGACTCACGGAACAGCAAGGAAATGCCCCCAGGCAGCACGAAGAAGACTCGTGCGGGTGGGGGCATGTCCTCCGATGTCCGCCGTGCGCTTTCGCGAGGCGGATCAGGAAGCCCGTCGGGCCGCTGAGATGGTTCTCGTCATCCTAGGTCAGTGCGCGGATCACCAGGAGGGGACGGCACAGACGGAATGCGGCTGGTAGGTGGCAGCAGGGGCGCGGCTGCCTCTTGCCGAGGGTCTTCCGTAGCTGGCATTCAGCCCAAGTGGGCGATGAATGTGCGCCACGCGGGAGGAGCGAAGCCGATCACTGGGCCGGTGGGGCTCTTGCTGTCGCGGACCGGTATGCCAGCGGGAATGTTGTCAGCGATCTCAACGCACTCGTTGTTGCCCCCGCTGTACGTGCTGCTGCGCCACTTCGCGCCCGACAGGTCCGGCGTGCTGTGGCGTGCGCGATTCATGCTCTGTGCTCCTTGGCCCTGCGTTGGATGACGGTGCGGGATTCCATTGGAGAGAGCGCGGACGTGCGAGCGGCGTCGAACAGGTCTTGGTAGCGGGCGACTTCCGCCTCCCGTTCCAGCCAGATGGAGCCTGTCGGGTTGTCCGCCAGCACCACGTCGAGTGCTGCCTCCTCCGGGAAACCCAGTACTACGTACGGGCCGAACATACTCGCGTGCGCGCCGCGCGAGAACGGCAGGACCTGGATGGTCACGTTGGGGTGCTCGGAAGTAGACATGAGGTGCTCCAACTGGGACTGCATTACCTGCGGTCCGCCGACCTGCTGCAGGAGAACGGCCTCCGACAGGACCGCCCAGAGGTGCAGAGGAGAGTCGCCGGTGAGTCGTTCCTGTCGGGCCAGGCGGACCTGCACGAACTTCTCGATCTCGTCCGCCGTCTGCCACTGCTGCGAGGCCACCGTCACGGCACGGATGTACTCCGGGGTCTGGAGCAGGCCCGGAACGAGCTGCGCCTGGAACGTGCGGATCTCCCCGGCCATGGCTTCCAGCGCGATGTAGTCGCGGTATGTGTCGGCGAGAACCGACCCGTACTGGTTCCACCATCCCTGCCTGCGGCGGCGGTTGGCCTTGCGAGCCAGTGCACTCAGCCGGTCACGGAGTTCGGGGTCCGCAGCCGCGTAGGCGTGCAGCATCGCGGTCAGGTCCGGGAGCCGGACCGCCACTCTGCCGTTCTCGATCCGGCTGATCTTGCCCTTGGTGCAGTCGAGAGCGTCCGCTGCCTGCGTGGTGGTCAGCTTTGCGGCCTCTCGCAACCGACGTAGTTCGTCGCCGAGTTGGCGGCCGAGCACGGTCGAGGGGTTCGGGGTGGTGCTCTTGGCAAGCATGCCAACACGTTTAGCAGAGCGGCGGAGGCTACAGGGCGGGATTAACTCGGAAGGTGGAATATTGATGCCATCTTAATCGGCAACGTTGCAGATTCGAGTGATCCGCGTACATCCTGCTGGGCATGACATCGGTGTCCCGCGGCCCAACTGGCCATCTCTGTGGGGCTCCGGCCGCGCGTCGACCCTCTAGGGGCTGCCATGGCTGCACAGAACGAAGTCACCTTTCGGCTAACCCGTTGCCGTCGCAGCGTGCCCAGAACCCGGGCGCTGGCGCACGCCGTACTCGGTGAATGGGGCGTCAGCCAAGACGTCCTGGAATCAGCCGAGTTGGTGCTCTCGGAGCTGGTGACCAACGCGCTGCGCGTGCCCGTGCCGAGCGACCGGTTGGTGGGCGTTCGGATCGCGCGATCGCTGGCGGAGGGGTTGCTGCGGCTGGAGGTCAGTGACGCGGGCTCGGGTCGGCCGGAAGTTCGGGCGCCCGGTGACGAGGAGACCTGTGGGCGTGGGTTGTTGCTCGTCGAGGCGTTGGCGCACCGGTGGGGAGTTGAGGAGCGCGTGGGTGGGATTGGAAAAATGGTGTGGGCCGAGTTGAAGGCGCCGGATCTCGTGGCCGAGCCCGTCGGGAGGGAGGTCGCGGCGGTGCTGGTGCGGTGTGGGCAGCGGGTGAGGGTGTGGGGTGAGTGGCGTGTGGTCGTCGGCGTACGGAGTGAGCGGGCCGACGCCGGTGAGTCCGCCGTCGTGTTGGAGCTGGACGAGGGCCCGGCGTTGCGGGTCCAGGCGGTCGAGCCGCTGGTCGTGCGGCAGTGGGGGGATGTATGAGTGGGGTCATCCGGCTCGTGATCGACCTGTGAGCGCGACTATGGTCGTAAGCGCAGGCCAGGCCCGAGGAGGATTCATGAGTGCGCAGCACGCCGGGATCACGCACACATCACCGTCTCCGCTCAGGACCGTGGCCGACATCCGCGCCGCCCTGAGGGACGGGCGGGGGTTCCCGGGGGACGCCGAGAGCTTTGAGGCCGATCTTGATCGCGCCCTGGACACTGCCACGGCCACCGACCTCCACCAGGTTGCCGACGTCATCAAGACGTATGCCGGCAGCATCCGTGCGTTCAGTGATCCCGAGTTCGACGATGCGCTTCAGGAGGGGCTCGACCTCATTGCCGAGGTCAAGAAAGGCAAGCAGGAGTGAGTCGAGCCATCGCCGTGATCACGTCCTCGGCGGCGAAACGCCTCCAGACGCTCGGTCCGGTCGCCCAGCAGGCTGTCGAAGAACTGCGGCGGGAGCTGGAGGACAGTCCCAGACTCGGAATTCGGCGTGGGTCGGTGCACGGCGACGGCGCCACGGTCGTCTACCGGACCCGGCTCGAACCACGTGAGGATCTGCCGGGCCTGACCATCGTGTACGCCTACGCGCCACAGCCGCATCCGCCGGCGGTCGCGATCATCACGGTCACCCCCGACGACGTGAGCAACGAGTCGCAGACCTGACGTGGCCTCGGCGGCAAGACAGGACGTAGGGAGTGTTCGCCCTGCCCGCCGCTCCTAAGGCCGGCGGTGGCGGGCCATCACGCGGGCGATACGAGTGTCCGCTTCGAGGTTGCCCCTTGCGTATGCCTCGGTGGCTCGATCGGAGATCTCGGAAGCGTGGAGCCCCTCGGCGTCGATGGAGCCGGTGGCCGAGGCAACGGCCGCGTGTCGTGCCGCTTGGACGCGCAGCGCCCCGGAGGCTCCGACGGAGAAGAGGACGCCGTGGGGCTTGCGGTGGACGCCGATCAGGACCGGGTCGGAATCCGCGCCGGACTCCGACGGGTCTTCCTCGGCGGCTGGGTCGAAGTTGACGTCCCTCACGCCTCACCGGTCAGTTCCTGGAACTTCTCCAGGGGCATCGTGATCCCTGTCCGGCCCGCACGGTCGCGGGCGACGGCTTCCAGTTCCAGCGCCGTGGCAGGGGGAGTGCTGTGGGATATCGGCACTCTTCCAAAATCAGCGGACCAGGTCCCTCGGGTCCGTGTTGCCCCCGCAAAGGACCACGGCGACCCTCTCGCCGGCGGCAGGCCGATAGCCGGACTCGGAGCTCGACTCGCGTGCCGTAAGCGCCGCCAACGCCGTGGCCGCCCCGTGTTCCACCGCAACCCTGCGGTGGTCCCACAGGGACTGGCGGGCGCGGATGATCTCGTCGTCCGGGACCAGGACCGAGTGCACGTCGCCCTGCCGGGCGGCATCCAGGGCCATCGCCGACGTGCGGCGGGCGCCCAGGGAGTCGGCGGCGACCGAGTCCACGGGGACGTCGACCGGCCGGCCCGCCTCGATCGCGGCGTTCAGGGCGCGGCAGTTGGCCGGTTCGACCGCTACCGTGCGGATGCCGCGGTGCCGCGCGGCGGTGGCCACGCCGGTGAACAGGCCGCCGCCACCTACCGCGACGACGACCGTGTCCAGGCCGGGAAGCCGGGCGTGGATCTCCTCCAGGAGGGTGCCCGCGCCGGCGGCGATCAGCGGGTGGTCGTACGCGTGGGAGGGGAGCGCCCCGGTGGCGGCGGCGAAGTGCTCGCAGGCGGCCAGTGCCTCGGTGTACTCCGCGCCGACCAGGCGGACGTCGGCGCCGTACGAGCGCAGTCTGGTCACCTTCACCTCGGGGGCTGTGGCCGGGAGGAAGACCGTGGCGCGGATGCCCTGTTGTTGTGCGGCCCACGCGCAGGCCAGGCCCGCGTTGCCGCCGGAGGCTATGGTCACCCCGGCGTCGGGGAGGGTGCCGGCGTCGCGGTGGGACTGGAGGAAGTTCTGCGCGCCGCGGGCCTTGAAGGAGCCGGTGTGCTGCATGTACTCCAGGGCCAGCCACAGCTCGCACGGACCCGGCGCGCTTCCGGGGTCGGTCGGAGCGAGCGTCACAGGACGGACGCGGCCCGCGATGCGGTCGGTGGCGGACTCGATGTCGCCGTACGTGAGCTGGTGCATCGCGCGGCTCCTGCCGGGAGGGGTGCCTCTATGTCTTTGGTCAAGCGAGGCGTGGGGTTCTGGGTTCGTAGAACGTGCCGTCGCGGAGCATCGCGAACAGCACGTTGACGCGTTGTCG